>CAMVIT010000007.1:0-71356 GCA_947167635.1 uncultured Bacteroidales bacterium
TCTCCATAAAGGGAGGTGTCAAATAGGACTGGATTGTGGCGTATGAACGACGTTTGGCGATGAGACTCTCCCCAACATTGCCGATAGTATAGAGGTAGAAGTGCGGCACTGTGCCTATCAGACGGTCAGGCCAGTCTTTACTGCACAAAGCCACCTGCTTGCGTGGAGTATATTCCAAACTTCCGTGCGTGCCAAAATGGATGAAAACATCTGCTTGAAAGCCAAAACGGGCCCAAAGGTATGCAGCCACATAGGTATAGGGCGGGGCGGCCTCGGTACCATGGACTATCTGGAACTCGTTGTCACCCAGACCTGCCATCGGCTGAGGCATCAGCACCACATTGCCAAACTGAATACGGGCCACAGCCAGACGACCATCGGAAGTGGACATATAGGAACCCGGGAAGGGTCCCATCAACTTCTCCACCTCCGCAATCATCTCAGGATGAAGTGCTTCCCGCGACCAAGAGTCGTATTGTTTCTTGGTAACCATCAACGGGTCACCATTTTTCATGAAGTCATCAAAAACACCTTGCGCGTATGTGCCCAATACTGAACCTTGGCGTTGCAGCATCTCGCTCAACTGTTCAGCCGATGAAGGAAGTCCTGTCACAGTATAGCCTTCGGCTTTCAAACGTTGAAGAACGGCGAAGAGGGAAGGTACAACCTCCATGCCAGAAGCTGTCAATGACTGCTGACCTGGGCCCTTGAAATACCAGATTACAAGACGCTTGTCTGCATTTCTCTTCTGCCGCAAAGAGATATAGTTGTTTACTGCCTCCACGAAATCGTTCAATCTACCCGGTTCAGCGTATATCTCCTGCAATCCATCTTTGTTAATACGATGAGAAAAGAGGGCATAGGGACGGATTGCGCCATCAATCTCGGGTGTGACAACACTCTGGGAGAAGAAACCTCCGCTCATACCCATCTTATCCTTTTCCCACTCCCCTGTCAACTGCGGCACATAGACAGTCGTAAATAGAGGAATATTACGCTCACGCAAATACCGGGTGAGAAGATCACCCATACGTCCATGGGCCAGGTTGATGATAGCGGACGGCTGCACCGAGTCGGCCTGTCGGGTGAGAATGAATGCGTTGACATTTCGGATGGGGTAAACCACATTACCCGTCTTCTCAAGAGCGAGAATCAAATCCAGCGGGTCTCCCATCATACCTGTAACAACAATATGCGGCGAACCCTCATGATAGAGATTGTGCTTTTTGAGAAACGTTTCATAGTCTTGCAAGCAATTGAAGCCCATCGGTTCGGATTCGGGATCTTTCGGATTCGGATGATAAAACTGCTCATCTGCAGCAGGAGCAACGGGCTCGGGGGCAGAAACAAAGAGACGCTTCCCGTCCACATATCGTCGGATGTAGTTGAGCATACTGTGATAGTTCTTTCTAGAACGATTGCTCAGATAGCGTGCCAAAGTGTCGGCGGTCACTGAATCTACAGAAATGATGTAGTTGTCGGGATCGGTGGCGGCAGTCGTCAGCAAATCCGTATGAGAAGAGGCTTCCTCCACCACAGCACGCTGCTCCTCTGTCAGTCGAAGACCCATACCGTTAACCATCACCATATCGTACTTTCTGAGTTTCTTCAGCTCGTCAAGGCCAACCTCCTCAAGTTTGATAAAACGGCTGTCATTGCTCTTGGATATCTCACCAAGAGTAGTAATCTGATAGTTGACGAAGGCGATACGCGTCGGAGCTACAATTTTGCGCCATACACAAAACAAGACGAGCAACAATAAAAGAGCTGTTAGAAATAACAATGAGCTTCTCTTCGCATTGGAAAACATATTGGATATCCTTTCTTTCAGTTTGGGAATATTTGATTATTTGTTGAAAAAACTCTCCACATCAACAGATATACCAGCGGAAAAAGTGATACCGGTGGTTGCTGGAGAGTTGCTGAAATAATATTCAGGAATATAATTGAACAGATTGTCTATGCCGAGGTTTATATGCAGACCTTTCATAATATGTTGATTGAAAGCGAACTTCCATATCGTATAGGCTGGATAAGTCACACGCTCGGTCTCTTCAAAGGATGTCAAGGATGTATATTCCTCGCAGGTGACGCCGGAGAGAACACGACCTGAAAGCACGACCGAGAAGCCGTATTTCTTCCACTGTTTGGCGTAGCAGAGTCGAACAATACCCATGTGAGGACGCGTAGTCGAGATTTCTGGTTCACCGCGTTGAATAATTTCCTTTGTAAACACATAGGAGAGCCGCACCGCCAAACCAAACTTCCACATTGTGGAAGCGCTAACGTCAACACCTGTTACATGCAGCGGCGACATATTGGTATATACCATGCCATTAAGGTCTTGGTTCCAGACAGTGGTGATACGATCACGCACCCGGTTGTAGAAACCTTGTGCGGTCACATTATAGTCGCCATGAGCGAACTCGGCAGCCAAATTGACATTATGGCTGACCTCGGGACGAAGATCCTTGTTTCCATAAATCATAAAGATATTGGCCATATCAAAATTCATGTACATCTCTTTGAGTGTCGGAGCGCGGAAACCATTAGCGTAGGAGGCACGCAATGAAAAGTGTTTGAACTTGTACATCAAGTTCAACTTCGGAGAGATGTGATGAAGACCGGATTCTGAGAAATAGTCATAGCGCAGGGCAGCCACGATGTTGAATCGCTTGTAAGGATTCCAGTCGAACTGTGTGAAGACGTCGGCAGTATGCTGATAGTGGGCACCATGATTTTCAAACTGGTAGCTCATCAGATAGTCGCGCATATAGTCGCCACCGACAGTGAGCGTATGTTTCTTTCGGAAAATATGGTTATAAACTGTACGAAGGGAGTGCTGAACATTGCTATAGTCGCGCACATCCAAACGGTCCATCAAAATAAAGTCACTTTTGTCGTATTGGTCGAATGTATAGGAGAGAGCGACATCGTCTCTGGCAGTGAGGTGCCAGTCGCCTTTGAGTCCGCCGCTGAAGTCCCGATAGCGTTCATGGGCCATTTCCTGGGTGGCGCGCTCGCGGATGAAGTAGCCCGCACGCGCCGTAAGCTTCAGTTTGTTTTTATAGCTATAGGTCAGACAGTCTTTGACATCCAAAGAGTGGTATCCGTAAATGGAGCCAAAGTCGCCTTCATTTTTCAGAGTGATGGGCGCACAAGAGGCATATTGTGCTGTCAGCATATTATTGAAGCTCCCTGCATTGAATCCAACAGAACCGCCATAGCGCTGTTGGTTATGGGAGCCATAATGGCCATTTAAGTTGAGTGACCAAGGCTTCTTGTTTCGTTTGGTGATAATATTCACCACTCCGCCCACGGCATTGGAACCGTATAGTGACGAGGCACTGCCCTTGACAATCTCGATGCGGGCGATATTGTCGAGAGTCAGACGACTGTAGTCTATATTGTCAAGGGTCTCGCCAGCCAATCTTTCCCCATCAATGAGGAAGAGGACGGATGTACCACCGAATCCTTGCATGTTAAGGGATACTTGCTGATTCATCGAATAGGTAAACTCGATGCCCGGCAACTCTGTCTGCAGAAGGTCTTGCATATTGCTGGCATCAAGCTGCTGAATCTCCTCACTGGTGATGACACGAGTGATGATAGGGGCATCTTTCAGCAGTTTTGGTGTGCGCGTGCCCGTGATCACCACCATGTCAAGGGCTTGATACTGGCAAGTCAGTTGGAAATCCACCCTGCCAGACGATTCTTCGGTCACCTTGCGACTCTGACGGTCATAACCATACATAAAAGCCTCCAGCGTGCAGGATTTGCTACTCGGCAGCTGCAGCCGGTACTGGCCCATAGAGTCCGTGACGGCTGCTACCGAGGGATGCTCCTGCACTGCAACAATCGCCCCAATGACGGGAGTACCCAACTCGTCATATACCGTGCCAAAGACACTCCGCTGCGCCTGCAAACTGACAGCAGCACACAGGAACAGGGAGAGAATCAGCAACCTTATGGGATAGGTGAACGGTATTTTAAGAATCATTAATAAGGGTAGATGTAGTGGATAGTGACATAGCCTTTGGTCCCTGTGGGATTCATATAATTGGCAAAGAACAGCAATGCTTGAGTATCATCCTGCAATTTAAGCACGTAGACAAGATTAGACATTGTATAAATCGGTGGCATAGAACTCAAATCAACATTGAGCCATCGGGAGAGAATCTTATTGACAGGTGAAGGGGAATAGACGATATTACCATCCATCATGCCGGACAAGTCCACCATTACAGAATCATCCTCATCTGGGATATATGCATCTACAACTATACCTCCCTCAGAAGCTTTGTCCAGGGAGACATAGTTGGTTTCACATGCAGCCCCATTATGGGTTTTCACATCATAGCGGTGGAGGGCAAAATCCCAGTTTTCAGGTTCATTCTCACCCATCAGGATGTTGGAAGTGTCAATGGTACGGTTCCGCAGGTCAATGTAGGTCCATCGGTCATAGGGTGCAGTATGGACATAGATAGTACCACTATGGCTGGCCTCATCCACATCCATAAACCCATACTCGTTGGTAGGGATTACCGGTGGATCATCGTAGATGAAAGAGAAAATTCCGTTGCAGGAAAAGGAGAGCAGAGCAAGGGCAATCAGCCCGAAAAGGAATGATACACTACTTCTCATTCAAAAGAATTTATCAACAATTAAGCCTCAGTCCTGATTAAAGGCAAAGGTAATGCTCATCGGCATAGAACCCGGCTGAAGCGAATAGTTCAGAGTCAGCTTGCCATCGGCCAATGTGCCAGACAGCGTGCCGGTGAAATTGACTCCACCAACTGTCTGTTCAATCTCCTTGGCCGGGATGGTGAAAGTTTTATAATCCGTACTCTTAACAGAAACATCCTCAACAAGGATTTCTGGAATAGACATTTGGCCCTCACCCATAGCCGGTAGAGTGATTTTGACATCATCGTCATCATCAACAGTGACCTTTATCGTAGCCTCAACGGGATCATAAGCATTAGCACCTACTGTCATGGTGACTTTGCCTGGATAGGAACCTGCAACGTAAAGAGAGAGAGCTGCTTGACCAGTCTTGAAAACGATGGTGGTGCCGTTCATCAGATCGGGAATGGTAATGGTCATAGTCATCACTTTACTACCGCTAAGCGTAGCGGTCATAGAACAGGAGAAGGTGTTCGGCTCTCCGCTATGGGAGGTCATGGTGAACTCGCCGTCACCAACAAGACTATAAGTACCACCCTCCTTGGTTACCAAAACATCTTTCATGATAAGGTTTCCCCATGTGGACGAGGTGTAAGACAAAGAGACGGTATTGTCAGAGGTTTGAGAGAGAACGAGGGACTCTTCGGCAGTGAACTGGTCCTGGAAAAAAGCACAGCTGGCGAGAGAATAGCCTTTATAGGTTCCCGCGACCTCCTCAGCGGGCTTCATCCTGTGACAGGATACACAACATACAGCCACCATGGCGATGGCAACAACAATCAGATTTAAATTTCTTAACTTCATAGAGATTTAGTATTTAATGATTAATAATTCATTCTTTTCGGCGGCAAAAATAGACTTTTCGAATTTCTCAATTCATAACCATTACTGATGAATCGGATTGGTTTTAATACCCACAAGCAAGGAGTGAGCAGGATACGCATAGAACTTAAAAAGTGAATGGGGAAACCTATCGTAATACTATATATCTCTATGTGATTTGCCACTCAAATCAATTCGGATAAAAATTCGCCACGGAAGGGTCCATTATCGTATTATGGTTTTGCCGTTTTATGACAATCGTCTTATGATAAAATTTGTATCTTTGCGGCTCCACTAATAATCTTCTTATGAAAAATCCCTTTGTTACCAATGGTTATATTAGTTCTGAGTATTTCTGCGACCGGACTAAAGAGACAACAGAAATCACGAATCTGATGACAAACGGCAACAATCTCGCTTTAATATCCCCACGTCGTTACGGAAAGACAGCCTGATTCGGCACAATTTCAAATATGAAAAGAGAATAAGACTTATATGGCAAGATGGTTTTGGACATGTTTGCTCTGCCTCGGCATCACGACAGTCACACTGGCGCAAGTCACCCTCCCCGACAACATGGTGGTGGCCAACTGCGCCACGGAAGTGACGCAGCAACCTTGGGATGCTCAAGTCTTGCATGCAGCCGAGGGCATTCATTTCTATTTTGTTCCCATCGTAGGCGACATCAACCACGACGGTATCGTGGAGATTGTAGCGGCGAAAGCTGTCACCAACGACCATTATACCACTCAAGTGAGCATCTATCGGGGTACCGACTTACAGCAGATCGGCACTATCAATGTGTCACAGAAAATCTATGCAGGTTTTTCAGGCCCTATGGCTATTGTGCGTTATCCAAACGGAAACGGCGGAGTGCAGGGTGCCATTGTCCTGCACTGTTATGACAACAAGCTCCGCTCTTACGACATCCACGGGCAGCTGCTGGCCACCTCCGATGTAAACACTCCATGCGAGGGCGTCGTCTCCGTGGCCGACTTCAACAGCGACGGCTGGCCGGATCTCTACATTGGCAACGCCGTCTATGACGCTGCCACGCTCACCAGACTCTGCGCCGGTCCGTCCAATGGCAACATGGGACGGAGTTGGCGGAACTCGAGCAGTGAGCATGGCCGCAGCGCCATGTCCTTCGCAGCGAATGTGTTAGGGGACTCCATCCCTGAACTAATCTGCGGCAACACAATATACAATGTAAACATTGTCAGTCGCACCAATGTCTCCCTCAACAGTATTACCGCACTCAAAACAATAGCCATACCCTCCCGCATCCCTCAGGACGGAAATATTGCCGTTGCTGACTTCAACCTCGACGGACAGTTGGACATCATGGTCATCATCGACGGAACCTCTTCCGAAACCATGGACTCCGCCTACATTTATGCCTTCGACCCAGTCTCTGAAAACATACTGTTCGTCCACGGACATTACGCCAAAACCATCGGATACCCTTTGGTGGGCGATATTGATGGGGACGGATATTTAGAGTTTGTCTATATTGACTATAAAACGCCGGTGAGCAATTCCCGCATCACGGCAATGAAGTTCCTCCCGCAAACGGGACTACAGACCAAGTGGCAGGCCACCCACACCGATGGCTCGGGACAGACCTCCATGACACTATTCGACTTCAACCAGGATAACATCATGGAGATTGTCTATCGTGACGAGTCAAACTTACGCATCATCAACGGTAGCGGGACAAGTCATGTAACGGGAAACGACACCGTTTCCTTCTACAACCTTTACACTAAGAGCATGTCTGCCGGCACATGGAAAGAGTACCCCGTGGTGGCAGACGTAAACGGTGACGGTGCCGCGGAGATTGTTTCCGTAGGCAACTTCCAACTCAACTTCTTCAAGTCCTCTGGCTCTCCCTGGGCACCCGCCAGGCCCGTGTGGAACCAGTACATGTACAACGTCACCAACGTCAACAACGACCTCACCATACCGGCATACAACTTCAATCCCGCCACCACCTTCACCGACCCGCAGGGTGTGGTGCGCCGGCCCTTCAACAACTTCCTCCAGCAGGCCACCACGCTGGACGAGTACGGGAGGCCGTTCATGCCCTTAGCCAATGTTTCCGCAACCACTGACACCTCTGTCATGCACGCAAACGGCACTTACATCTTTACGTTCCGGTTTTGCAATACAGGGAGTCAAATACTGACCGCACCCTACCCTATCGCTTGTTATGCCAATTCCTATATGGGACCACTGCTGACGACGGAAACCATCACCTCCTCCCTGTCACCTGACAGTTGCCTGACATGGACCCTGCACTTAACCGACGAAACCTTGCAAGGTTTTGGTGACCTGCAGCAGATTGTGGTCTCCCTGAACGACCATGGGACTGGTATTGCACAGAATGGAGGACAACAAACCGAGTGCGACACCACAGACAACATATTCATCTTCCCGGCATCACCGTGCCTCATACCACGAGACACTGTTGCTGCCGACGTGTGCATACACGAACCCTATTCCGACGCAAACTTCGACATTGCAGCGACAGAGACCGCTCTCGCCGGTGAGCAGTATTTCACCCGGACATATACAGTGGGAGAATGCGACAGTGTGATTGTATTACATTTGCGTGTGCATCCTGCATACAACCTGCAACTTTCGGAGACAATGCCGGAAGACATGGACTACGACAGGCATGGGATTCACATCGGAACAGAGTCATTGACCGGGCTCGGACAGTTTGACACGACGCTGTTCATGCAGAGCATATACGGGTGCGACAGCGTGCTCCATATCAGCATACATTTATCCTCACCGATGTTTGCGCTCTATCTGCCCAATGCCATCACGCCAAATGGCGACGGCTTGAACGACGAGTTTTTCATACCCGAGAAACTGCAGTCACAAATGTCCAAATTCGAGATCCTCATATACAACCGATGGGGCGAGGTGGTCTTCTTCTCACAGGACAAGGGTTTCCGATGGGACGGCAGTTATCGCGGAAAGATTTATAAAAACACAGTGTATCAATACATGATACGCTGCAAAGATTTAATGGGGTGTCAACTGCAATACAAAGGAAGTTTAACCGTATTATAAGTGCGCTAACCTCCATGACTCGTGCAATCCCGGCCATATTATTCCTGCTTTGGATTGGTTTTCAACCAGTCATGGCTCAAAATGTTCTTCCCGACAACATGGTGGAGACGGACTGCTCGACAGAGGCAGAAGCCATGGACTGGGGAATCGTCCAAGGAGCCAGCAGCCAACCGCTGTCGCACATGTACGCCCAACCCTACATCGGTGACATTGACAACGACGGTCTGTCCGAGATTGTCACGGTAGGATACTACAATTCGCCCAGTCAAGCCTCTTCCATAGTAATTTATGGATCCAACTTACAACTCAAATACAGTTTCAACACCCCGCAGATGTACGTTTACGGAGGATACCCTGTCGCCATTGCCGATGTGGACAGAGACGGCCTTTCCGAAATATTCGTCCACAACACTGACGGCCACCTCCGTGCCTACCATCACAACGGAACGCTGATTTGGACCTCGAACGCAACCTCAACGACGGAAAGAGCACCCAGTCTGATCATTGCGGATGTGAACGGGGACAGCATCCCGGAAATCTGGTCGTTAGACAAGATTTACAATGCTGTGTCAGGCGAATTGTTGGTGTCTCTGCCTGAAATCATCGGATGCTCCTCTCTCTATCTGGGCAATCCAGGCCAGGCTTCCATGCCCGTGTTCGCCGACTTTGACAACGACGGCGTTCTGGAACTGGCCGGCGGCAACAAAGTCTATAAGCTGACCATCACAAACACCAATGGAACTTCGGGAAACAGTGCCTCCTTATGGAAAAACATTACTTCCAACGGCGTCGCCGACGGGCTCACCTCTGTCGCGGATATTGACCTGGACGGATTTCTGGACATTGTAGTAGTGCAAAACAACCGCATGTATGTTTGGAAACCTTACAGCGGCCCGGGCAGCAACCCCGAATCAATCGCCAGTTGTCCCTACAGTTCCGGCACGGCTGGCTCCCGTGCTTTGCTCACCGATGTGGACAACGACGGCTATCCGGAGATCCTTTTCACATACGCCACAAAAATCACCGCCTACAAATACATCCCGACAACACAAACCCTGCAGCAGATGTGGCTGAAAAACACCAGCGACGTCTCCGGCGCCACCACCATGACCGCCTTCGACTTCAACCAAGACGGCGCTGTGGAGATTGTCTATCGCGACGCGTCTGACATGCGCATCATCGACGGCATCACCGGCAACAACAAATCCTCCTTCGCCTGCATTGCCCCCACCGCCACCGACTATCCCGCCATCGTGGATTTGGACAAAGACGGACAAGCAGAAATCATCGCCTCATCCTGCACTTACGACAACAACCACGACATGCACGCCAAGCTGGTGGTCTTCAAAAGCCCGGCAAATGTCAGATGGGCACCGGCCCGGCAGGTCTGGAGCCAGCACGCATACAATGTGGTCAACGTCAACAACGACCTCACCATACCGGCATACAACTTCAATCCCGCCACCACCTTCACCGACCCGCAGGGTGTGGTGCGCCGGCCCTTCAACAACTTCCTCCAGCAGGCCACCACGCTGGACGAGTACGGGAGGCCGTTCATATCATTGGCCAACGTAACAATCGACGGCCAACCCCAGATGACTGTTGAAGGCGATGTGATGACCTTTGATCTCACTGTATGCAACACAGGTGCGGTCGCCTTTGCCGCGCCTTTGTACATCTCGCTCTATACCCACTTGGGCGAATGTGTCCAAACGGACGAGTTTTTCCAAAGCCTTCAACCGGGCGAATGCACAACCCTTCAGCTGGCATACGACCTGAACAGGCTCAAGAACTTTGACAATCCCTATCCTCTGAACTTAATTGTGAACGACAACGGGCAGGGCACGGCGCAGTATGGCGGCTTGCAGGCCGAGTGCGACACCACCGATAACCACTTCCGTTTCGACGGCCGACCATGCACCATCACCCTGCCGAACGTCATCACACCCAATGGCGACGGCATTAACGATGCCTTCATTCCACAGTTAGAGGGCGATTTTCTCAGCCTGAAGATGGAGATTTACAACCGCTGGGGCAAGCGGGTTTACCAGCAGGAGAACAGCGACTCGCTCCGCTGGGATGCCGAAGGCGTCTCCGACGGGGTGTATTACTGCGCCATCGACTACTACTGCGCCACTTCAGGCAAGAAGCGGCAGCATGCAAACACCAGTGTGACGGTGGTGCGGTGAATGGGAATTATTTGTATCTATATAGATCATATTTACCCACAATCATTGCTGGAAGCAGAATCGGTTAAACGAGCACTGGAGGCATGGATTCCAGAATTTGAAGATGTTTTAGACAGCTGCTTCCCTATTTGTCGCTTGTTTGGATATCTACGGATATATAACGAAACATCTAACCTTAAAGTCAGATTTCATGACCTGTTAACGACGAACCCTTTCTGGGATTACAAAAATCACGCTCTCATTGAGGATTGGGAAAAGCAGTGTATCGATATGTTTGTCTCTCTTGTGGAGGATAGATGCACATGTGACGATGTGAATGCTTTTATTAAGACAAAACGTTTATATCAAGAAAACTCTTATGATATATGTCGTGGCCATGACGTGTTACGGTTGTTATCCCTTTCATTGATTCATAAACACATCTATTCGGTAAAGAATATAATGACGATTATGATAGCTTCATATAGTTCGGGGGACTTCAATTTAGCGATGATACCAAGAAAGCCAATGTTAGACGATGTTCTTGGTAAATTGAAGGTGATGAGCTTACATTCCCCATATCCTGAATCATGTTTTATTCTTAAGCAAGGGAAAAACGACTGGGCAAATCGGCGCAGCATGATAGCCTTGATTTGTGGATTGTTCGGGTTTAAGTGGGTGGAATGAGCGGGAAATATTTGTATCTTTGCCGCGTTTAAGTCTGCTAAACGTATAAGACAAGTGAATCAACTGATAATGGATAGAATATAAACGAGTATATTTTCTAAACTATGGATACTGATGTTAAATCTTCGGATAAGTTGGTAATTGGATATACCACAGGTGTATATGACCTATTCCACATCGGCCATCTCAATCTGTTGAAGAATGCCAAAGGAATGTGTGACAAACTCATTGTAGGCGTTACGGTTGACGAATTGGTGCTTTATAAAGGAAAACATGCGATGATCCCATATTCTGACAGAGCGGAAATCGTGCGTAGTGTAAAATATGTGGATGCGGTGGTTCCCCAGTATGACATGGACAAACTCACCGCTTGCAAGAAATTGGGCGCCAGCATTCTCTTCGTGGGTGATGACTGGTATGGCACAGACAAATGGAAGAAATACGAAGAGGATTTTGCCAAGGAGGGAATCAAGATAGTGTATTTCCCCTATACGAAAGGCATTTCTTCAACCAAGATAACTGAAGCCTTGAAGGCGACAAGAGGTTGGACGACAAACGATCCGTCATCAAGTTCTGAGGACAATCATCTAAACATCTAAAAATGGTTGATAAAAGTTATTGTATGAGTTCATATCTTTCACTACGATATGTGGAAGATGATAACAAGCAGTTTTGCGAAGGTTTACGCCATCAAGTATATAAGCAGCAACCTTTGGATAGAAAGGTTTTCGTTTCTGATGCCCATGACGTGGACATAGCGTTGCGTAATGTTTTCAGAAGAATATCTCATGAAAAGCTGGGCATGCTGTTGTCAGGAGGCATGGACAGTTCAATCCTCGCCTCTTATATGCCGGAAGGAGCCGATGCATACACATTCCGATTCCTTGGAGGCAAATACCAAAGTGATGAGTTGGAACGTGCAGAATATTATGCTCAGTATTATCACCTGAATCTGCATTATGTGGACATTGATTGGAATACGGTGGAACAGAATGTGGACAAGATAATGCGGCACAAGGGCGCGCCGGTTCATTCCATAGAGCCTCAGCTTTATGCTGCTGCCATACAAGCCAAGCAGGACGGTGTAACCATGCTTGTTATCGGTGATGCTGCTGATTATGTATTTGGCGGCATGGACGGACTGCTGTCCCAAAACTGGAGTTATGATCAATATGTGAAGAGAACCATATACGTGAATCCAGCCGATGTCCTTAACGAACCGTACGATATGAATTATCTCTTTGAGCGCTATCGGATCGGGAAGAACAGCATTGATTACCTGCGTTTCTATGATGAAATAGTAACCGATGAAAGTTATGCATCTTACGAGAATGCGTTTGAAACGGCAGAAATGGATTTCATAGATCCGTACGAACTGCTTAAAATGGCCAAACCTCTCGATTTGGGCCGAATCAGGAACGGTGACACAAAATATCTGATACGGGATCTTTTCAGAATGAAGTACCCGGAGACCACTGTTCCCCTCAAGCAGCCGATGCCCCGTCCTGTTGATGCGTATTTTGCGAACTGGGAGGGACCAAAACGCAAGGAATTCAAAACAGATATTAACATCAACGACTACAGCGGAAACCAGAAATGGCTTCTCTACTGTCTGGAAAGATTTTTGAACATCTACGAGAAATAAGAAAACAGCAATATGGTAAATAAAGATTTTTGCTTGAGTTCATACATGGCCTTCCGCTATATTTGGAAGGATGGCGTTGATTTTGTTGAAGGTTTCCAGCATAAGAACTTCCGACCCGTCGCCGAAGAAGATCGCATTCCTGTAAGGACATCGGAAGATATCGACCGGGAGATTCAGAAACAGTTCGATGCTTTATATGCCAAATACAGAAACATCGGCATTCTACTCAGTGGGGGCATGGACAGTGCTAACTTGGCAGCCTATCTTAAACCTGGAAGTCACGCCTACACATTCAACTCTACATCCGGAGTGTTTGATGCTGATGTGGAACGTGCTAAAAAGTACTGCAAGAAGTTCCAGCTGAAGCATCATTTGATTGATATTACGATGGATGACTACCAAAAGTTCACCCCCATAGTGATGCGTCACAAGTTTACCCCTTTACATTCCATTGAGCCACAGATATATAAAGCAGCCGAAATAGCAAAAAAGGATGGCGTACAATTGATGATAGTAGGAGAGAGCGCGGACTTGATATTTGGAGGCATGGACAAACTCATCAGTCCCGTCTGGACTTACGATGCGTTCATGAAGCGATACACGTTTTTAGATCCCAAATCGGTTTTGACAAATCCCGTGGACCAATCTGAGCTGTTCGAGAAATACCGTGAAGGGGAAAACGGAATAGATGTGCTTAAATTCATGGACGAAGTGTTCTCCATAGAGAGCAGCAGCTCTTATCTAAACGCTTTCGGAGCTGCCTGGATGCCCTATTATGATCCGTATGCAAAACTGATTATGGCAGACCCTTTGGACATGAACAGGGTTCGAAATGGTGAGCCCAAGTATTTGGTTCGTGGGTTGTATGCCATCAAGTATCCCGAGTTGGAAATACCGTTCAAGATCCCGATGCCGCGCCCTGTTGACACAGTATTTAAGGACTGGTCAGGTCCGATGCGTCCCGAATTCAGAGATGATATTGATATGAACTCTCTGACAGGGAACCAGAAGTGGCAGTTGTGGTGTGCGGAAACGTTTTTGAATATGTTTGGCAAGTAGTTAAAAACTGACATGAAGAACTTTGATGGATCGCTTTTATACAAGTTACGACTAATCTGGTCTTACAAAGATGTTCTCAGGAATCATTTTCCACCTGCTTTCAAACTCTACTCAAAATCATTTCGTCAAGCACAACTCGATGCTGCTCGTAAGATAAAAGATAAAGAGTGTATCAACGTCGCTTTCCTTCTTCCCATTCCTGGAATGTGGAAATTGGACAGCGTATATCGGCAGATGGCACTTCTGCCTAATTTTCACCCTTACATTGTAGTCTTCCCCTACTCCACCCATAAAGAATTTGACAATCAAGAGGTTGAAAAAACGCTGATACGGACAGAACAATTTGTCAAGGACAATGGATACGAATATGTAGTTCCCTACGACAAGCCGACGAACAAATGGCTTGATGTCAACAAGGAGTATCATCCTGACATTGTATTTTTTTGCACTCCATACAAGGATTCTCTCCCTCAATATTTTATTTACAATTTTCGCAATGTATTAACTTGCTACGTTCAATATTCTTTTTGTTCATTAAAGAATTACGACTCAAATTATAATCGTGCCTTCCACAGCCTTGTCGGTATTCACTTTTTAGAAAGCACTATACATAAAGAAATGGCGGGGAAGCATTCAAGAAACAAGGCTATAAATGCCGTTGTCACTGGATATCCTGCAACTGAAATTTATCTTAGAAAAGACTATAGTCCAAAAAAATGTTGGAAAGAACTCAATGGACCTCGTAAAAAAGTTATTTGGGCTCCTCATCACTCCGTTGATTATCAAGATTTTGTATCTACATTCATGATGATAAGTGAAGATATGATTCGTCTCGCCGAGAAGTACAAGGAGACCATCCAGTTTGCATTTAAACCGCACCAATTGCTAAAATTCAAGTTACAACAGATTTGGGGCAAAGAGAAGACAGAGGCTTACTACGACAAATGGGCAACAATGGAGAACACTCAACTTGTCAGCGATGGTTATGAGGACCTGTTCATCACTTCAGATGCTATGATTCACGATTGTGGATCTTTTACAACTGAATATTTATTTACCAAAAAGCCTGTAATGTATTTATGCAGAAATGAGAACATGTCAGAAAAGTTCAATGAATTCGGTATAAAGGCCTTCATTTGCCATTACCAAGGTCAAAGCACAGAAGACATTGATCATTTTTTGCAAGAAGTAGTTATCTCTGACATCGACCCGATGAAAGTTCAACGTGAGCATTTTTTTGATGAATACTTAATGCCTAAAGACGGCATATTACCATCGCAAAAAATCCTGAAAGTCATTAAGAATGTCATAAATGGCGACACTTCAGACTTTGAAGATTGAGTTGCATTTCATCTTAAAACAGATATTGAGGCACATGCATATTTTGACAAACTCATTACTATCATCTACAACTGCTCAATCAAGACGCGATTCCAACATGGAATTGCTTCGAATCGTGGCAATGCTCTTAGTTATGATTGTCCACGCCGACTTTCGCGCATTGCAGATTCCGTCAGTGACCGATTTCTATGATGATACCTATCGTACCGTGATGCGTCTTTTCATTGAGTCGCTCTCCATCATCTGCGTAAATACCTTCGTGCTTCTTTCAGGCTGGTTTGGTATTCGATTTCGTTTTGAAAGAATGTTCGAATTCCTTTTCCAAGTTTGCTTTTTTTCCATCTTAGGCATCGGAATAGCCACACTCACGGCTCCGAACGAGGTTGTTTCTCTGCGTGGGGTAGCGAGTTTCTTGTTGCTTGGCGATAAGGATTACTGGTTTGTCAAGTGTTATCTGTTGATGTATCTCTTCGCGCCAGTCATGAACTCTTTTGTGGAACATTGTTCTGAAAGACAATTCCGCATTTTTCTTCTGTGCTTCTATGCTTTTCAAACCGTTTACGGATTTGTTGGTGGTGCCGAATGGTTCAAGCTGGGCTATTCAGGACTTTCGTTTATGGGGCTATATCTTTTGGCCCGTTATATTCGCCTTTACCCCAACCGTTTCACTTCTTTAAATAAGAGATGGGACATGGTTGTGTATTTCAGCTTTGTGGTTGTGATGACACTTTTAAGTGTTGCTGTGTTGGCGGCTGGACAAAATCCAAAGATAATTGGCCGTATATATGCTTACACCTCACCGTTGGTCATCGTACCTTCAGTCTATTTTCTTTTGTTCTTCTCCAAAATCAAATTATCATACAATAAAGTCATCAATTGGGTTGCTGCTTCTTGCTTTGCTATATATTTAGTTCATAGTAATATATGGCTCGCCCGCCACTATGATGGTGTTATCCAGCACTTATTTGCCACTCATAGAGGTTTCGGTTTTTTCGCCCATGCCATTCTATTTATATTATTGGTGTTTATAGTCTCTATTTTGATTGACAAAATACGACTTCTCTTATGGAGATTGATTGCACCTCTTTTTCAGCATAAAAAAGAACCAATACAATAGCAAAGACCCAAACAGGTGACAATCTATCACCTCCCCACCAATCCTTTCGTCACATTCCACCGGAACTGGATCAGCTTCCAGCCGCACTTGGGTGTGCAAGGTTCCGTTTGGCGCGTCCACCCTCGCGAGCCTCAGCCCGCTATTGCCGTCAATAATTGATTTGGCGATTACTTCAAAAACGACAACACCATCTCGGGGGTGAAATCAACTTTAATGACAGTACAGAGACCGTGGCCCATGTCTTTGGCGGAGGCTCCGAGCAGCCATACTTCATTGTCAATAATCAGGTAGCGGTCGTGGATGTGTAGTGAAAGCTGGATTTTCTTGATCTCTGCATTCTGCTCGTTATGTTTCTCAAAGTCCAAGTCCGTCTGCTTGCTGAAGCGGGTATGGACAGTACATTCAACGCCAGCGGCTCGCTTGTCGAGCAAGAACAGGGTGCGCTCATCAACAAAGTTGTCAATAAGGATAATTCGGTGCTTTGCACGTCTCACCAGGCTGCTTAAGAAAGAGTAGGCATCCCAAACGCAGCCTGTGCCAAACAATTCTTCGGTTATTATTGCGGGCGAAAGTTCCTCAATCTTGTCTAACACCACGTCAAGTTTCTTGTCCGTTTCTATCTGCTTCCGTTCCAATGCGCCTACGCGTTGAAATAGTCCGGCGTTGGAGGTGATAAAACGGCGCATCGCCACAAAGGCACGCATGATGGAGATACTCACGTCGGCAGCTCTTTGGCTCTTGAGCACGGTGGCCAGCATGGCAACGCCCTGCTCTGTGAAGGCAAACATATCAGTGCCGCCAGTATTGTAGTCAGGGGGTATCACAGTTTGTGACACCCCACTGGAAATCAACTGATTAGACTCATCCTTAGATAATCGAAGCATAAAATCTTCGGGAAATTTGGCCGGATTTCGACGTACGGCTTGCTTCAATGCACGGTTTTCCACGCCGTAAAGCAACGCCAAATCGCGGTCAATCATCACCTGCATATTTCTTACAGTGTAGATTCTGGCTTGTATCTCTGCAAGCAATACAGGCTGATTGTCGTGTATCACAACGACTTTTGTTTCATTTGTTCGATTCTCTTTCATGGTGCAAAAGTATAATTTTAATTTTATATAAAAAAGATTTTTCTATATAAAAAATTAACTTTTGCATTAGGCTAAAGCGGTTAAGTGGTTATTTTCCCAACAACCCCCTCGTCACATTCCACCGGAACTGGATCAGCTTCCAGCCGCGCCTCGGCGCACCTGTGAGCGTGTGGCCGATGCAGAGCACCATGGAGGCCGCCCACTTGATTGCCTCTGACACGAGCCGCTTCACATATTTCCCCTTCCCGATATTCAGCGTGCGCATGCGCTCGCTCTTGCCAATGGAGTAGGTCAGTCGATCAAAATAGTCCTTGCTGAGCTTCTTCTCGGGGATAAGGTGATAAAGAATGGCTGTCGGCAGATAGTAAAAACGCATTCCGAGCGTGGTCATCTTGTCGAAAATGTCCTTTTCTTCTGCGCCAACCAGGCTGTCGCCTTTGCGGCCCAGCTCCACATTGAACAACCCCACTCTCTCGAAAACAGAAGCCCTGTAAGCAGCATTGCCGCCTCCGGGATAATCGTTCTTGGGAAACTCTTTCTCTTTGTCACCCAAATACTTGTATCCTGTAATCAGCGCTTTTGTAAAATGTGACATCCAAGCAGGCTCTTCTGTTTCGTATTTCGGGATGATAGGTCCGCCGGCCGCCTCGATGTCAGGATGTTGTTCGAAAAAGTCGGCGTACGTCTGCAGATATTCTTTGTTGACAAGAGCATCGTCATCCACATATACCAAAATGTCGCCATTACTTTCCTTTATGCCGCGGTTGCGCGCGTGGGAGAGCCCTTGGTGGGTCTCGACGAAATAGCGGAACGTCACCTCGGGAAAATCGTGTACGAAACGATCGCATTCGCTTTGTGTGTTGTCTGTGCAGTTGTTTTCAACTAAGACAATCTCATACTTTTCGGACGACAACGTGTTCTCTACAAGGCTTTTCAGAACATTGTAGATATACTTGTCGCGGTTATAGGTGCAGAGGATGACGGAGAGCATAGTCTATGGATTGTGATTAGTTGTTCGTGGCTTCCTTTTTCGACTTACGGTAATACAACACCAACGAACCTGCCACTGCCAGCACGAACAGGATGGAACAAATCACGGAGACCTTGTCCAGTTTGTGCATCAGCGGCGCCTCGTTTTTGAACTCGATTTTATGCTCGCCGGCGGGAATCACCATGGCGCGTAGGATGTAATCCGCGCGGAAGTAGTCGGCCGGTTTGCCGTCGATGTAGGCGCGCCAGTCGGGGGCGTAATAGACCTCTGAAAAGACCGCCAGCTGATCTTTGCTGGTCTTCGTCTTATAGACCACGTAGTCCGGATTGTACGGTTTCTGGTGCTCCATCGCGATGACGGAGTTGCTGTCGCGTTCCAGATTCTTGCCTTTCACCATCTCGGCGAAACGCTTGTCTATGACGGCCGTATCGGCAGGATTCAGTTCGTTAAGGGCCAGGATCTCTGCACTGGCGTCATCCACCAGCTGATACTGATCCACAAACCACGCGTTTCCTAAAGCATCGGGATTGCGCTGCACTTGAGGCTGGTTATTCTGTCCCGGCATCACCACATAGCGGGCGTTCAACATGTTCAGGACATTCGGATTAATATGACGTGAGAGGTAGAAATCAATAATATCTTGGTAACGACGTAATTTAGCTGCGCTGTAACCACCAATCTGATGATGATAAGCGGAAGGATAGGAATCGTTGAAGGTATTTACCGAGAGGTCGAACACGCGATAGTCCTCATCATTGAACTGGGCAGCGTACTGATCCAGCATCTGGTCGGTCTGCGACGGTCTGAGTTTAGCGCGCTTCTCGGTGATGAATTTCGAGTCGTTGAGGTAACGGCGATCAACACCCCAAAGGTCGAACAGCACGAGGCAGGCCAGAACGCCTATGATGATGCCCGACTGCTTGATTTTCTCATTGATATAGAGCCACAGGGCCACAGCGGAGATCAGGATGAGTATCAGTGAGCGCCAGGAGTCGGACATAAAAAGGGCCTTGCGGTCTTGTACGAGGATATCCTGGATGGCATCCCATTGGGCACCATATTGCGCAGCCATCTGCACATCGCTGGCACCGGAGAAAGAGAAACCACCGGAAAAGGCCATCATCAGCAGAATAAAGCCTGCTGTGATACCCGTAGAGATATATAGTCCGAGATTCAGCTTCTTCTTATCGACAGGATTCTCCTTGTCAAAGATGGATTTCAAGGCAAGAACTGCCATCAAGACCATCGTCACATTAGCCATCACGAGACTCATGGACGGAGTACGGAACTTGTTGTAGAGGGGAAGATGCTCGAACAGGAAGCTATTGAAGCCCATCAGGTTCTTGCCCCACGACATCAGGATGGCAAGGATTGTGGCCAAAAGGATCCACCAGCGTTCAGGGCCTTTCACCACAAAGAGGCCAAGGACAAACAGGAAGATGATGATAGCGCCGAAATAGACCGGACCGGAAGTGAAAGGTTGGTCGCCCCAGTAGAGCGGTGCCTGTTTTTGGCGAAAGTTCTTGTAGAATTGGGAATCCGTGCCAACGGTCTCGCCAGAGCCGCCGCCGTATGAACCAGGCACAAGCAGCGTATAGGTTTCGCCCTTGCCGTAGCTCCAGCTGTAGGCGTAGTCAATGTCCAGACCGTCGGATGCCGCGATGGACTTGGCTTCACCGTCCTTGTAGAGGTCTTCCGGGGTTACGGTAATTTCTGAACCGCCACGCATGGTATATTTCACATACTCCTGGTTGATGAAGAGAAGTCGGGCATTTGCGCCAATGGCAAATCCAATACCGATCAACATCACTCCCACGCCCAAAAGCAATGATTTAAACTCCTTGTCTTTGATAGCATAAACCAGATATACAAGACCGAGGATAAGTCCGATCAACATGGTGTAATAGGTGATCTGTATGTGGTTGCAGGCGATTTGGATGCCCAATGCCAAGGCAAACAGGAGGCCGCCCCAAAGGTATTTTTTACGCTGCAGTATCAGAAGCATACCACCCAAAATGGGAGCCATCATAGCCATGGCGTATGCTTTGGTGATGTGCCCAGCCTCTATAATGATAATGTTGTAGCTGCCCAGCCCAAAGGCCAATGCCCCTAACAAACTCAGCCATGGAGATGCCCCGATGGCTATCAGAGCCACATAAAAACCAATAAGATAGAGAAAAATGATGCCGATGTTTCCTCCGTACCCCACATATTTCAAATTCAAGACATTCTCTATTTTACTAAAGACAGATTTGGAGGGTGGTGTGGTCACTTGGTATGACGGCATACCGCTGAACATGGAACTGGTCCAAAGCGTATATTCCCCTGTATTTTCCTGGAAATCGTGCTGTTCTTTGGCCATGGCCTGCCACTTCATCGTATCCCCTTGCTGGATTACTTTTCCGTCGAAGACAGGGGACATGTAAATGGCGGCCAGCAGGAAGAAGAAAAAGATGATGCCGCAATGGATTAGGGTTTTCTTAAGGATTGGTTTCATATTTCTCTTGCTTTTTTTATTTCAATTTTTGAAGTTGCAAAAGTACGAAAAAATAACGGTTGTCGCGAATGATAAAAAACAGATCATACGACGAGTTTCTCTATATAGTATTCTCTCTCAAACGGGACAAACGTTCGCATATCATCTGCCAATAAGCCTCTTGATAATCCTTTGGGAGGAAAGAATCACGGATGGCCTGCTCCCACCCCAGATATTTCTTTTGGAATTTGCGGAAGATGTTCGAAATGACCCTATCGGAAATGCCAGCTCGTTGCATAGCCTGATCGAAATCAGCTGGTTTGATTTTCTTTTTCCGCCCGTTAAGGGTAAGCGCCAGTTCCTCCTTGTCATTTGGATTGACCAATGCCGCATTCAGAAAATCGTAAGCAGGTGTCAGTCGAAACCCTTCGTCTGTGGGGTTATATAGCGCGAAGTTTTTGAGGTGCATATCGTTGTTTCCCGTCAGCCAGCAGAAAATCAGCAGCTCGTAATAGCGCGTCAGGTCCATTTCAGGGAGGGAGGAGTACTCACGAATCACTTTCGCCACCTGCTCGTATGAGCTTTTGTATTTGTACTCCGTCGTGCGTTTCGATAGTTGGCAAAAGTCTTCCATAGCGATTTTTTCGCCTGAAGGAAGCCGGTCGATGCGGCGGGTGATGTAGCATAATTCGCCATCTCTCATCCGGATGAGGGAATGAGGAACCACCGAAATGCCGAACTGTTCAGCAAGACACATTGTAAGCTGCTCCACTTCGGGCAAATATGGAAACCTATCGGTTTGAGGTTTAAGAATGAACCCGCCCCAAAGTCCTACGATGGTCAGGTGGCTATTTCCTTTCTTTTCGTTAAGATGTAGCGAGATTTTGGGCTGGACTCCTGTCAGCGTTGTCTGGCTCTTTATGATTTCCGCTGCCAACGCATCCATATCCGCTCGCGTGTAGTCAAAGGTCGGGGCAGGGGAAACACCAAAAAACTTCCGAGCGCAGGAATCGTGGAAATCCTGTTCGCCAGCCCCCAGTTCTTTATTGCAATACAGACACTTACTCATCTTCTTCTGGAATTTCAACAACACTTAATGCACCGATACAGTCTTTGCAACAAAGCAGCAACAGCGACATCCTGTCCAATCTGCTGATGTCTGCGTTCCGTAGCGCTACATCCAACAGCCACCCTTCGGGAATCAGACCATCGAATGCCGGAAAAAGTACGGGACTTCCGTATGCAAGGTTCGATAGTGGCATTGTCAGGCTGACAGGTTGTGGGCAGCCAGACGACAAATACTCAGGTAGATACTCAAAGCGGTATCCTGTGTCGGTTTCGGTTAAAACACCAGCCAATTGGCTTTTATAAAAGATGTTGGCTCTACGCATGTTCTCTCTTTTGTGGTGTTAATTCATAATCAAAAAGGTTGAGAACTTTATTCACCATATCTATCCGTTGTGAAGTTTTGCCCTGTTCCAATTCGCGGACAAAAAACAGACTGACACCAGAGCGATAGGCCAAGTCCTCTTGTGTGAGGCCGTATTTTTTGCGTAACTCCTTTACGCATAAAGATAATCGTGTCTTCATAAAATTATATGATATCGTCAGCAAAAATACACTTTTTTTTGAATATTATATGCAATAACATATAAAAATCATTTTACCATCGAAATTATATGGTTTTTCATATAAGCACATGATGGTTGTTTATGAATATTTACACTATTTGTTAATTCAAAAAATATCTATCTTTGCACTTAAATTTCGTCGTCATGAAAATCATCATTCTCGGAACAGCATACCCCTATCGTGGCGGACTGGCAGCCTTCAACGAACGGCTGGCCGGCGAGTTCCAAAAGCAAGGACACGAAGTGGAAACATATACTTTCACTTTGCAATATCCGAATTTCCTGTTTCCCGGCAAAACCCAATACAGCCCGGATCCCGCACCTGAAAATTTGACCATATATCGTAAAGTTAATTCCTGCAATCCGTTCAATTGGCTTAGTGTGGGCAAGGAGATCGCCAAAAAGAATGCCGACGCAGTGGTTTTTGCCTATTGGATGTCCTTTATGGCTCCCTGTATGGGCACTATCGCCCGGCAAATACATCGCAACGGTCATACAAAAGTGCTGGCTTTGGTCCACAATATGATACCGCACGAGCCCAACATTCTCGACAAGTTCCTTCCACCCTATTTCGTGAAATCCATGGACGGGTTCATGGCCCTCTCTGAATCAGTGGTGCACGATATTGAACATTTTGACAAACGTAACCGCCCCAAACGCTTCTCTCCACACCCTATCTATGATCATTACGGCGACCGGTTGCCTCGTGAGCAAGCTCTCTCTTTGCTGAATCTGGATCCGGACTTCCGTTATGTGCTGTTTTTCGGTTTTATCCGAGACTACAAAGGATTGGATCTGCTAATCGATGCTTTTGCGGATGAACGACTGAAACAATCCGATATCAAGTTGCTGGTAGCAGGAGAATTCTATGGGGATTCGTCACCTTATCTGCAGAAAATCCAAGACTTGCAGATCAACGACAAGGTAGTCTTGTTCAACGATTACATTCCCGACCACGAAGTCAACCGCTTCTTCAGTGCCGCCGACATTGTGGCACAACCCTACAAAACAGCTACCCAGAGCGGCGTCACACAAATCGCCTTCAATTTTGAAAAGCCGATGCTGGTGACCCGTGTGGGCGGTTTGCCGGAGATTGTCCCCGACGGCAAAATCGGCTATGTAGTGGAGCCCGACAGCAAACAGATAGCCGATGCCCTGTCTCGTTTCTTCCGTGAACAGAAACAGGAGGAATTTGAACACAATATTGTAGAAGAGAAGAAGAAGTACGCCTGGTCAACCTTTACCAGTGTCTTGTCTGAGCTGATTTAATACCCGAACACCTTCTCCGCCTCTTTCATCTTCTCTCGCACGGGCACGTCAAACGGGCAGCGGGTCTCGCAGGCGCCACATCCGATGCACTCGCCCGCGTGATGCTCCAGTTTCTTGTACGCGTCAGCCAGTTCATCCGTCACCTTGCCGGCCTGCTGCGCATCGGCGAGCAGTTTGTTAACCTTTGCGATGTCGATGCCCACAGGACAGGGAGCACAGTGCTTGCAGTAGGTGCACTCGCCCTTCCCCGCATTCTCACAAGCTTGCGCAGTCGTGGCATTCAATGCGGCATTGTAGTCCTTCTCCGCATCGGTGGCCTTCAGATAGTGCAGGTACTCATCCAATTTGCCGGCGTTATCGGCACTGCAAAGGCTGACTGCGACACACGGTTTCGACAAGGCGTAGGCCACGCACTGGTCGCGGGTGAGCGCCTTCTTCAGCGGTGACTTCTCCGCATCCAACAGGCGGTCGCCACCACCATAAGCCTTCATCACCGTGATGGCAATGTTGTGCTGGGTGCAGTAGTCATACAGTTCCACACGCACCGGGTCAATGCCGGGCAGCATATTGTCAAAGGTTTTGGGATCCCACGGACTGTTTCCAGACTGCACACGGTCGAAGGCGGGGTTGAGACTGAACATGATGACCTCCACCAGTCCGCTCTTGGCGATGGCAAGGGCCACCTCGGCATTATGACTGCTCACGCCAATATGCTTGATCTTGCCCTGCTTTTTCAGATCCTGCACATATCGCAGATAATCACTGCCTTGCACAGCCTCCCAATCTTCCATCTTGTCGAAGATGTGCATCATGCCTATGTCGATATAGTCAGTATTGAGGCGTTTCAACAGGTCCTCGAAGCCCTTTTTGCACTTGTCCACTTCACGGGTGCGCTCATAGCTCTCGCCGTTCCACCAGCAGCCGATGTGGCCTTGGATGATCATCTCGTTGCGGCGGTCGCCAAGACCGTAGCCGATGTTGCTGCGCACCTTGGGATTGGCATCATAGATGTCCATGTAGTTCATGCCGCGGTCGAGGGCAGCGGTGACCAGCTCACGGGAAGCAGCGGAGTCAATTTCCTCAAAACCACCGCAACCAAGACCTATGACACCCACGCGCAGGCCGGTGCTGCCGAGAGTGCGGTACTCCATGTCGGGGTTTTCCACGAATTTGGTTTCAGACTTTTTGTTGCTGCAAGAGGCCAGCAACAGCATCGTGCAAAGGAAAGCGAAGCACGACAGCAGGATGGTGTGGATTTTTTTCATATTCATTGTTTTTATAATTTTGATAATCAGTAGAGAACTATGTATTACACTGTTCAGACCGACGGTGTGATAAACACCCGCCAGGAGCCATCGGCATCTTTCTCGATATAGTTTCTTTCTTGCATTTTTTGCAGCATCTTTTGAATTGCAGAGCGATTTATACCCACTTCTTCTTGTAGGTAGGCAAATGTTGCTTTAGGTTCAACTTGCAGTTCGCGGAGAATTTTAGCATAGCTCGACGTCCTGAACACTACGCGCTCCCCATCATACCACCAGATATTTTCATCCTTCTCCGTGATAAACAGCACATCATTTTCCAGCTCTTGGGCAGTTAAATTCTCCATGTGCTTATGGAAGGGCCGTATGTCTTTCAGGGATGCATGTGCCCCGTCATACGGAACTGCACCTACAATCAGGTCAGCTTGATGTAAGGCTTCCAAATAATCTTTCTTCAATCTGCTTCGCACGACAATCATAGGATAGTCATGACGGGAAAGAATAAAGTTAAACATCAATCGTGCAATACGGCCATTGCCGTCCTCAAAGGGGTGAATGCGAATGTATCGGTAATGGAACAGGGTGGCCAACTCCACAGGCGAGAGTTTTCCCTCAGACTCGGCTTGATTGTACCAATCCACAAGGTCGGTCATTAAAGAGGGCGTCTCTTCGGGAGAAGCATATTCAAAACGGTCGCCATAGCGAGTGATTACACTGTTGGGACGAGTCTTGTATTGCCCTGCATGAATGATATAGCTGGTCTGCACTCCGCCAGGCAAATTGCGGTAAACCGTATAATCCTCACGAAGTAATGTTTGATGAAGTGTTCTTATAAAACTCTGTGTCAAAGGATGTTTGTTTTCCGTAGCCTCAGCAATCATCATCTTCAGTCCAACATTACTTGCCTTCATTTCCTCATAGTCGTGAAAGTCAGCCGCACCTGCCACTTTGCCAAACAAGAGCAGCAATTCTGTCTGGCCGTATGTTAAAGTGTTGCCTTCAATATGGTTGGAATTATAGTTGAAATCAACTGTGAACCGACGGCTCAACCTTTTTTGGTCATTTTCTGACAATGGCTGAATTGTTCGCCAATTCTCTAATGCTGTTTGCAATCTTTTGTTTTTCATAATAATATACCACTAAAATCGGTGGTAACATTACCACCGATTCGGTGGCAAAAATAACATTTTTATTTGAATAGAAAAGGTGGTATTGAAAAAAATTTTATGGTTAGTCTTTGGTCGGGTCGTATGAAAACGATGTCCCGGTAGGGACAAAAGCTCGGTAGAAATGGGGTGCGTGCGCGGGGAAATCGCGGCGCGGGAGAATGTTGAGACGAGGGTGTGCGTTGCTCGCCGCGAAACGGGAGTAGTGTTCGACGAGCCTGCGTGAGGGATTGCAGTGGAAATGATTTTGGTGAGAATGCGCTCCCTGGCGAGACCGAGGTTCCGCTTGACGCTTCGCGTCTCGCGGAATGATGGTGGGTTCTAAGCCAAAATCATTGGAACGGAAAGCCCGACGGCGCGGCGGCATTTGATGGCGTGTGCGAATGTAACGTGACTCCTGCCGCCGCGCCGGCACGCCCAAATAAAAAAAGTGATGCAGAACCCCTGATTTGTCCCATCAGGTATATTATTCCCAAAAATATTCAGATCTGTTATTACCGTTTCACCACCACGCGGCGGGCAAACACCGGCACACCGTCTTTCTCGCCCACCAGCACATAGGCGCCTTCTTCCAACTGGCGCAGTGAAAGTCGCCACTCGTCCCTCCTGCCCTTCCAAGTACAACACAAACGCCCCTCCATGTTATAGAGTTGCAGCTGATCACAAGAGATGCCAGTCACATAAAGAACATCCGTGGCGGGGTTGGGATAACATGAGACAGCAGCAAGACCGTATGTCTCAACGCCATAACCTTGGGTATAAATCCATATTGAGTCAGAACTTTGGCAGGGGGAATTGTCCATGGTAGCCGTAACCGTATAGGTGGTCGGCACCGTTGGACAAACCACAATCTGAGCTGCCGTCTCTCCCGTGCTCCATTGGAAGTGGTCCGCTCCGGAAGCCGTCAGTGTTGCGCTGTCGGGATAATGCAAATTGGTACTTGAGGCCGTCAACAGGAGCTCCGGATGAGGATGCACGATCAAATGCAGCGTCACCACACTGTCGCAGCCCAGACTGCTGGCAAAAGTCAGTGGATAGTCGCCAGAAGCGCTATATTCGAGGCCGTTCCAAGTGTATGAATCGCAGGTCTCAGCAGTAAATTCAAACTCGGAAGCTGGAATGACCGAAAGCTGCAGGACGGTGAGCGTGTCGTTGGCATAATAGAAATAGCTGCCAGGGTCCGAGACATGCTGTCCGTGAAAGTGGAACGTATCCCCGCTGCAGATTTGAGCAGTGATGGTGTCCACATGAGCCACCACTTGCACCACAACATCAGTTGTCACTTCAGCGGCAGCACCATCGGCATAGACAGCGGCAATGCGGTAGGTGTAGGAACCCGACTGCGTCACAATATCGTCATAGTAGTTGTTGGAGGTGGTGTCTAACAGGATGCTGTCCCTGCTGATTCGGTAATGGTCCAACGTTGGTGGAACCGAATGGAATTGGGCCTGCAAGGAGAAATTCCTGCCCACATTGTAAAAGCTCCAGGAGGTGCTGCCGGAAGCATAATGCCGACACGCCACATCCCCCTTCTCCGGCATATAACCGGCCGTGTTGCCCATGGGGATGGCATAGGATCCCCCCGGGGCTTCCAGATAAATTCCGTACCACAGTTCCTCGCCAAGCACTATGGGCACGGGAGTCTGTAACGGCACCGAATTCCACGCTCCTGCATTCAGCTGGCTCAGATTCAGCGGCTGTTCCACCACCAGAGTGCCCGGTTGGATAGTCTGGCCGTCATAACTTCCTCCCTGATAAACCACCAGTTTGCAGGCAGTCACGGCAGACCGGAGATAGAAGCTGATGTGTGTCAGGCAGGCCGGATAGTAGGCCACCTGGTCGGTGTCAGACATCCGGTACAGGATGGTGCGGGCATAGTTGCTGCCATACCCATAATTGGTGGCATGGCTGGTCTCGCCGTGTGCGAAGGTCTGCAGGTTTTGGTCAGGCGGACTCCAGGTCAAGTGCACGACAGGCTCCCCATAGGTCGCACCAAGGTTCTGCGGAGCTCCGTGTTCAAGAGGTATCGACTCTCCTGTCAGGGGGATGACGGTCGTCAGGGTGTCGTAGGTGAGCGTCAATGTTCCGTGATGGCTTGCAAGCATCGTATCAGCCGACTGATAACGCACATACAGCACTTGGTTGCCGGAAGCCATGAGCACTGTATCCGCAAAGGGGCTTGTCCCGTCGCTGATGGAAAAGTTCCCGGATGCCACAGCCAGCACATGCTGTCCCCCGTTTTTGCTAAGAACGCGAACCGTGGCCGTGTCCGCGCGGCCGTTCAGACTGTATAGGGTGAGCTGCCGGGATGTCACTCTCATCAACGGCCGGTCAGTATAGATGTTGATAACCGCCCCCTGAGAGGTGTTGTATTCATGTGAGCCCGGGGTCAAGTCCGACAGCAGGAAAAAGCCGTTGTTGGAGCCGCTCCAGCCCCAGTTGAAGTGAAAATAGTCATCGCTGTCGTAGCCGTCGCAGACGAAGGCATGGGCACCCGCATCGCCTTGGCCCCGATACAAAACCGGACGCAGATTGTTCAGCTGCCCTTTGATCAAGTTCTTCCAATTGGCAGTGGAATAGTTGCTTTTAGACTTGTAAGAAGGATTGGAAGTGTATCCGAAATAGGTGGCAAGGGCGCTTGGACTATGGCTGACAGAGGCACTGCTGCCATCGTTACCATAGTCCATCTCCACAGACACGCCGCAATGATAGATGAGTTGTGCCACCTGCTGCACCTGGGAAGAGGGTGTGGAGGAGGTCAGCTTGTCGGGCATCTGTGCGTAGTTGTAGGTGGTGGCGCCAAAAACGGCCGACTCGGTACCGTAGTCACTAACATAGCTATGGCTTCCTATGCCTTGTGACGGATACTCCCAATAACGGATTACCTGCGCCATAGCCGTGGCCACACAACCAGCGTATGCATGACCGTTGGGACCATCCGAATCCGATGGGCAAAGGTCGTTGTAATAACCATTCTGATCCCAGCGAGTTGACAGCAGTGGGGGCACCACAACTTCGTTGCGAACCGTCTGAGGGTGCTGTTCTATAATCTGCCGCCACAAGGGGTGTGCTTCGCCAGAAATGTCAGACGTGTTTTGCAGATAGTCTGCAATCTCGGCAGCATAATCATCCAAAAAATCCGCCATAGCCGGATGCACCCGTTCCAAATCGAAAGATCCTTCGGTAGAATAGGCAATGACGGGCGTAACACGACTGTCGGCTGAAACTATCACATAACCGCCACCCATATTATAGACAAAGAAAACCGGCAGCGTGCTGGAGGAACCCGCAACTGGCATGTTGTAAGTATATATCTTTTCAGGAAAGAGACCAGCCACGTCCGATTGCGTTTTCCAGTGGTAAAAACGTGTTGCCACCTGTTTGGCTGTAGTACTGTCAACCGGACTCGCCCATAAGGTGGAGAGTGCGACAAGCAGCCAACTTGACAATATGAAAGTTTTGATGTTTTTCAACCTTTATCAATTAAGGGTGCAAAAATAAAGAAAAAAACAGTGTTACAGTGTTGTCCGCCAAAAAACAATCCAGACGGAAAACATCTGTCCGGCAGGGACGGCCGGTGAAGTTTGCGATGCGACAATGGGCTTGCGGGGGCGTGCCCGGACAGACCTCCTACAGTATCCCCTTGAAATACTCTATCGTCTTCATCAGCCCCTCCTGCAATTCCACGGTAGGTTCCCAATTCAGGACAGCCTTGGCCCTGTCGATGACGGGCTGGCGTTGCTGCGGGTCGTCGGATGCGGCGGGTTTATAGACAATCTTGGATTTGCTGCCGCACAATTCAACAACCAGCTCCGCCAACTGTTTGATGGTAAACTCTTTGGGATTTCCCAAGTTAATAGGTCCGATGATGTCGTCATCAGTATCCATCATGGCGACAAGACCATTGACAAGGTCGTCGCAGTAACAGAAACTGCGGGTTTGCTCGCCCGTGCCGTAAATGGTGATGTCCTCGCCGCGCAGAGCCTGCACGATGAAGTTGGAGACCACTCGCCCGTCATTCACATACATGCGGGGACCGTAGGTATTGAAGATGCGCACCACCTTGATGCGCACGTCATTCTGCCGGTGATAGTCGAAAAAGAGCGTCTCCGCACAACGCTTGCCCTCGTCATAGCACGAGCGCACACCGATAGGATTCACATTGCCCCAATACTCCTCAGGCTGCGGATGCACAAAAGGATCGCCATAGACCTCGCTGGTAGAAGCCTGTAAAATCTTAACTTTCAAACGCTTGGCTAAACCCAACATGTTTATGGCCCCCATCACGGAAGTTTTCACCGTCTTGATGGGATTGTATTGGTAATGTATAGGCGAGGCAGGGCAGGCGAGATTGTAGATCTCATCCACCTCCACAAAGAAGGGGAAAGTCACATCGTGCCGAATGACTTCAAAATAAGGGTTTCTCATCAAATGGATGATATTGTCTTTGTTGCCCGTGAAATAGTTGTCAAGGCAAATCACTTCGTGTCCGTCTTTGAGCAGCCGCTCGCAGAGGTGAGACCCCAAGAATCCGGCGCCGCCGGTGACAAGAATCTTCTTCATATATCGCAATTGTTTATAGAGGTGCAAAAATAGTAAAAAAGGTGCTGAACAAGGTCCCTGTTCTGATGAATCATAAAAATATCGCCATTGTTTCAAACACCCCATATCAATCAGGTTCTGGCCATCATTCCCATCATCTTGTACACCAACGAGGCGGCGAGCACATCACTGGCAACATTACCCGCAATGGGGCACAACTCCACCACGTCGAAGCCAACCACACGTTTAACACGGAACACCCGCTCAAGAACGGCCAGTGTGGGATACCACTGCAGTCCGCCAGGCAGCGGTGTGCCAGTGGCAGGCAGAATCGAGGGGTCGAAGCCGTCAAGATCGAATGAGATATAGACATTGTCGGTGAGGCGGTCAAGCAGCTTTTCCACCCAGTCCGTTCGTCCCACAATGTCGTGGGCGTAGAAGACATTCTCGGGCACAACGTGGCACTGTTCCTCTTCGCAGACATTACGGATTCCGACCTGCACCACACGCGCATACTCTTGGGCGCGACGCATCACACAGGCATGGTTGTAGGGCGAGCCATGATACGCATCGCGCAAATCCGCGTGCGCATCGAATTGCAGCACTGTCAGATCGGGGAAGCACTCGCTCATGGCACGAATAGCCCCCGTGGAAACGGAGTGTTCGCCGCCCAGAAGGGCAACCTGCTTACCCATTTCCAGAAAGTGGCGTACCCGTTCATAGACAGACTGCACCATCGCCTCCGGCGTGGACAGATCGTACTCGTAATGGTCGGTATAAATGCCATCGCGATAGGTCTCGGTGCCGTACTGCACATCGAAGAGTTCAAGGCTGTCGGAAGCATCAAGAATGGCCTGCGGCCCCTTGTCGGCTCCCTTGACGAAGGTGCTGGTGCCATCGTAGGGCACGCTCAGGAGGACATGGCGGGCCTGTTCCAGCTGCAGGAACTCGTCATCCATGTCAAGAAAATGGTCCATGTGTTTTATCATGATTTCAACTCTTTGGATAGGAATTTAGCCGTGTAGCCGGCCTTCTGCTTGACGATTTGTTCAGGAGTGCCCGTGGCTATGACCTCACCGCCGGCGCGACCGCCTTCAGGACCCATGTCGATAATCCAGTCGGCCATTTTGATGACATCCATGTTGTGCTCGATGACAATCACGGTGTTGCCACGGTCCACAAGGCGGTTAAGCACATCGAGAAGGATGGCAATGTCATGGAAATGCAAACCTGTGGTCGGCTCGTCAAGAATATAAACCGTCTTTCCTGTCTCCTTTCGGGAGAGCTCGGTGGCGAGTTTGACGCGCTGCGCCTCACCGCCCGAAAGTGTGGTGGAGGACTGTCCGAGCCGCAGGTATCCGAGGCCGACCTCCGCCATGGTGCGAAGCGGCCCCACAATATTGGGCACATTCTCGAAGAACTCAATGGCGTGTTCAATGTCCATCTCCAACACATCGTTGATGGACTTGCCCTTGTATCGGACTTCGAGAGTCTGGTCGTTGTAGCGCTTGCCGCCGCATTTCTCGCAAGTCACATAGACATCGGGGAGGAAGTTCATCTCGATGGTCTGCACTCCCGCACCCTTGCACTCCTCGCAACGACCGCCGGAGACATTGAATGAGAAGCGTCCGGGCTTGTAACCGCGGATCTTGGATTCGGGCAACTCGGAGAAGAGCTTGCGAATGTCATCGAACACGCCCACGTATGTCACGGGATTGGAGCGCGGCGTGCGCCCGATGGGTTGCTGGTTGATTTCAATGACCTTGTCGATATATTCAAGCCCCACTATTTCGCTGTACGGCTGGGGTTTCTTCTCAGAATGATAGACATACTGGTTAAGGATAGGGAACAGCGTGTCATTGATGAGCGTTGATTTTCCACTGCCGGAAACGCCCGTGATGCAAATCATGGTGCCTAACGGGAAATCGACAGTCACCTCCTTGAGGTTGTTGCCGGTGGCACCGATGAGCGTGAGTGTCTCGCCCGTGCCAGTGCGACGTTTTTTGGGCACGGCAATTTTCTTGCGCCCCGTAAGATAATCAGCGGTGAGGGAGTCGGCCTTGAGGACCTGGTCGTATGTGCCGGCAGCCATGATCTTTCCACCGTTTTCGCCCGCCTCGGGGCCGATATCCACGATAAAGTCGGCAGCTTGCATCATGTCGCGGTCGTGTTCAACCACGATGACACTGTTGCCGAGGTCGCGCAGCTCCTTGAGAGAGCGGATGAGCATCTGGTTGTCGCGTTGGTGCAGACCGATGCTCGGCTCATCGAGAATGTACATCACGTTGACGAGCTGTGAGCTGATCTGTGTGGCTAATCGTATGCGCTGGGCCTCGCCGCCGGAGAGCGACGCGGCGGAACGGTCGAGCGACAGATATTGGATGCCGACATTGCAGAGGAACTGCAGACGGAAGGAAATTTCCCGCAGAATCTCGGTGGCGATCCGGTTTTGGGCAGCGGTGAGATGCCTGGGCAATTCATGAATCCACACGGCCAACTCGGAGATGTCCATGTGGGAAAGTTCGGCGATGTTCTTGTCGTGAAGCCGGAAGTGAAGCGACTCCTTCTTCAGTCGAGTGCCGCCACAATGGGGGCAGGGCACGGTATTGATAAACTGATTGACCCATTTGCGCATGGAGGCCGGCATGGTGTCAGCGTTGAGATTCTGTATGTAGCTGATGACACCCTCGAAGCTCTTTTTCAGCGGAGCAAGGCCGGAATATTCGCGTTGCACATACAGCAGCTCCGGAGAGCCGTAGAGCACCATGTTGAGGTTCTGCTCCGACAAGTCCTTGATAGGATCCGAGAGCGAGAAATGGTACTTGGCGGCCAGCGCGTCCAACTCTCGGAACAGCAGTGTGTTCTTATACTCGCCGATAGCCACGATACCACCCTTCTTAATGGATTTCGAGGGGTCGGGGATGATCTTATCCAAGTCGATTTCGGAGACCACACCGAGACCGTTACAGTGCTCGCAAGCCCCGTATGGGGAATTGAACGAGAAGGTATTGGGTTCCGGCTCAGGATAGGAAAGTCCCGTGGAGGGGCACATCAGGAACTTGCTGTAGTTCTTGACCTCGTCCTTGTCATTGTCCACAACCATGATGGCACCCTTGCCGTATTTCATGGCGATGTGGACACTGTTGGCGAGACGCACCTTGGAAAATTCGGTCACATTGAGCGTGTCTATGGCCAGCTCTATATCGTGGATCTTGTAACGATCGACCTGCATGTTGAGCAGGAGCTTGCGCATCACACCATCCACACGCACACGGGTGAATCCCTGTTTACGGATATTTTCGAACAACTCCTTATAATGACCCTTTCGGCGTTTCACCACGGGCGCGAGAATGGAGATATAGCATCCGTCGTAACGCTGGAGGATAAGGTCGATAAGCTCCTTTTCGGTGTAGTGGACCATCTTCTCGCCGGTGTTGTAAGAGTAGGCATCGGCCACGCGGGCGTAGAGCAGTCGCAAGAAATCATAGACTTCTGTGATGGTGCCCACTGTGGAGCGGGGGTTCTTGTTGACTGTCTTTTGCTCAATGGAGATGACAGGGTTGAGGCCGGTGATGCGGTCCACATCGGGGTGCTCGAGGTTGCCGATGAAGTGGCGCGCGTAGGCGGAGAAGGTGTCCATGTAACGGCGCTGTCCCTCCGCGTAGATGGTGTCGAAAGCCAAGGAAGACTTGCCGCTGCCGCTCAGTCCGGTGACGACCACAAGCTGATGCTGGGGTATGGTGAGAGAAACATCCTTAAGGTTATTCTCCCGCGCCCCGGTCACAACCAACGCATCTTCAGCGAAAACATTGTCCTCCATATAGTTAACAATTTTTAACCTCTTCTACAAAAGAGGCGGCAAAGGTACGAAAATTTTGTCAGTTTCTACTGTATGCCGACCCTTTACTCTCCCAATTTGCAGGTCAGCAAGGGCTTGTACTCCGGACCGTCCTTGTGCAGAAAACTCTGATACAATGTCAGCTCATGGACAGGGACAGGTTGTGAGAAGCCGGGGGTTGCGGCCTCCACATGTTTCCAAAAGCGGGATTTGTCAACGACGCCTTTCACGCGCCCCAGTGTGACGTGTGGCACGAAATTGCCGTAGTTGGGTTCCACGCCGAGTGCGATCAGGCGCGGTTCCAACCGGTCGAAAAGCTGGCGGAAAGGCTGGAACTCCTGAAAGCCGAACCAGAGCACCTCCGGCTTGTAATGGCTCCCAAAAGCACCCAACTTGTTTAGTTCCAGCGAAAACGGCACGCTCTCGGCACAAGTCTGCCGCAAAGCCTCACAAATGGCGCCCACACGGTCGGGCGGCGTGGCCCCGATGAAACGCAACGTGAGATGACGGATTCCATCCTGCACCCACACAATATCATCGTGGCGCAACTCATGCCTGAGCTGCGCCACGATAGCATTATAACGGTCGTTGAAAACGACGGGGGTGGCAATGAACAATCGTTTCATCACTCGCCCTTCAGATTTTGGTTATGGAAACGGAGCAGTTTGTGCCAAAGGTGCACACGCTCCGGTCCTACCACGTTGTGGTCGTACGCCGTGTAGGGGAAATATTCGATCTCAATGCCGTCGGTCACGGCCTGGCGCATCAGCTCCAAGGTGTGCTGCCACACCACCGTATGGTCCTGGCAGCCGTGCATCACCAGCAACGGGCATTTCACATTCTTGATCTTGGGGATGAGGTTGGCGTGAGCATAGCCTTCGGGGTTCTCCTGGGGCGTGTCCATGTAACGCTCTCCGTACATCACCTCATACCATTCCCAGTTGACCACGGGGCCTCCGCACGAGGCCGCACGGAACTCGTCGGGATGCTCCGTGATGAGCGACAATGTCATGAAGCCGCCGTAGCTCCAGCCATCCAGGCCGATGCGATCGGCATCCACGTATGGAAGCTTTTTCAGGTACTCAACACCACACATCTGGTCTTCCACCTCCTTGACGCCCAAGTTACGGTGAATGCACTTCTCAAATTCGGCACCGCGGTTCTGCGTGCCACGGTTGTCGAGCGTGAAGACCACATAGCCCTGCTGCGCCATGTATTCAAGAAAAACACCGCCGGAGACAAAACTGTTGGTAACCAACTGTGAATGAGGACCACCGTAAACGTAAATCAGACAGGGATACTGTTTGTTCATGTCCATATTGGGCGGCGTGATCAGGCGGCACCAAAGCGAATCGCCCACGCGGTTGCGGATGGGGAATATGGAGGTGGTGCCCATCGCACAATCCTTGTAGGGGTTCTTGGAGGTGAGGATGGTCTTGGTGGTCTTGCCCTGACTGCTCACGACCGAGATAATCCGCGGGGTGGTCACGTTGGTGAAATAATCCATGAAGTAGGTGCATTTTTCGTTAAAAACGGGATAGTGTGTGCCGTCAGCATCCGCCAAACGGGTGATTTTCCCGTCTTTCAGGGAGACCTTGCAAACATACTGGTTAACAGGTTTCTCCTGCGGGGCGATGGTAAAATAGACGTATTGCTCCTTCTCGTCCTTCCCGCAATACTCCACAATGTCGAAACGACCGTCCACGACTTTCTTGAAGGACCTGCAGTCGTGCATATACAGATACAAATGCTTCCAGCCGTCGCGGTCACTGAACCAGAGGAAATCGCCGTTTTTCATAAAAATCATGCGTTGAGTCGGCTCCACGTAGCGACTGTCGCTCTCCTCAATGAGGACCCTCAGTTTTTGTCCGGTCAGGAGGTCATAGCGGATGAGCTTGGAGTGGTTCTGCTCGCGGTTGAGGTGCGTGATGTAGATGTATTGCTCATCAGGAGAGAAGGTAACATTGGTAAGGAACTCGCCGTCAGCCTTGTCGGTTTTGACGTAGTGGTAAACAGGCTTGCCCGCCTTGGCAGACTGGGCCACGTCGAAGATGCCGAGGGTGACCACGTGGGAATTGCGGCCGGCCATCGGGTACTTGATGTTCTCCACCGTCGCGATGGGCGTGGCGGTATTCACCAAGGGATAGTCCTCCACCATGCTTTCGTCCATGCGATAGAAGGCGATGAAGTTGCCCTTCGGGGAGAGGTACTGTCCCTCGTCGATGCCCCACTCGCTGCGGTGCACCGACTCGCCGAAAACAATGTTGCGGCCCGTGTCGGGACAAAGAAAGATGGGTTTGTAATCGTTGAGTTTTGTCTGCACGAAGACCCCCTCATCGTTTTTGATGACAAAGAGGCGGTTTTTCAACGATTGGTCGATGACATTGTCCCAATCAACCTTGTCAAGGGTTTCCGTGGTGGTTTTCCCTTTCACCGATGTGAGGATGGTGTGAGTGCGGGGCACATAGATCGTGTTGGCGTCGAGCCAACCAAAACTGCGGAGGTTCTTAACATCTTGTGCGGCAAGTGCATCGGAAGAGAGCCAGGTTGTTTCCTTGCCGTTGGCCGCGTTAACCAGCTTGATATTGAAATCGTCATCAATATAGGCATAGGTGTCGGCACCCGGGCGCCAGCTCAGGCCAGTCACACGGTCAACCCGGTACTTGCCTTCAAAATAGGCGTTCAAGTCGATGGTCTTGTTTTGCGCCCAAAGCGGGGCAGAGCAAACCATCAGCAGGAGTGCAATAAAAAGTTTTCTCATGTCTTTTCGCTTTTATTCCTCCTTGGAAAGCGGAGATGCCTGAGTATAGGTGCGGGCTGCAAGCTCCTTGTCGAACATATAGAGGCCGTAGCCGTTGTCCTTGATCATCTTGAGGCTGTCAATCATGCCGCGGGCGTTCTCCTCTTCCTCAACCTGCTCGTCAATGAACCACTTGAGCATGCTTTGGGTGGCAAAATCCTTCTCCTTGGTGGCAAGGGCGAAGAGGTCGTTGATGAGAGCGGTCACCTTTTGCTCGTGTTTGAGGGTCTCCTCCACCATATCGAGGGGGTTCTTCCACTCCGTGGGCACAGCGTCAATGGCCTTCAGGACAACGCGGCCGCCACGAGCGACAATATAGTTGTAGAAAATCTTGGCATGATCCTGTTCTTCCTTGAACTGGATTTCATACCAGTTGGCCATGCCCGAATATCCGAGTTCGTGGCAGTAGGAAGCCATGGAGAGATAGAGGTAAGCCGACCACATTTCGGCATTGATTTGGTTGTTGATTGCTTCTTCGATTTTTTTACTAAGCATAATGATGTGTTGTTTAAATTGTTTATGAATAATATTTTTGGGCATTTATAGCGACGCGATTCATCGCGCCAATTGAGTCACAGAAAATTTCAGGGAAAAAACTTCGTCGCATCCAGGCTGAAACAGGAAAACTGATGGCGATGGCGAGCAGACAGCCCACAAGGATGTCAGTCGGGTAATGCACGCCGAAATAGGGACGTGTATAGCAAACAGTTATCACATACAACGTCAACAGGAACGCCAAGGGCCATTTTCTCCGGAGGAAGGGTTTGAGCAACAGGAAGGAGGTGAGGGCGAGCGTAGTACTGTTGGCGGCATGGGAAGAGGGAAATCCGTAGTTTCCACCATAGTAGTAGCCACCGCCGGGCTTCCGGAAAATGCGCAACTGCCCGACAAGGTCGGGATCATGGGTGGGACGCAGGCGATGAAGAAGAGGCTTGAGAATGCCGGAAGAGATGATGTCGGCGCAGGCCACGGCAAGGAACACGACCAACACGGCACGCCAGGCATGGCGACCGTAGAAATGAAACATCAGAGCGATAAGCAGCAGAAAGAGAGGCGTCCAAGCGTATGTGTGCGTGATGGACCACATGACACTGTCCAGCCAGGGGGCATTATGCCCATTGACAAACAGCAACATTTTGCGGTCCACGGATTCTATGACATCGGAGAAAAAAAAGTCCATCCTTCAGTTTCAAGTCGGCAAAAGTACAAAAAAAGCCCAACAGTATGCACAAAAAAACGTCACGACGATCTGCCGTGACGTTTTTTATAGAGTGACAATCTCTTAGAATCTGTAGCGAAGGCCCACGGCAACGCCGTAGAAGTTGTTATAAAACGGATACTCATGACCTCTGAAAAAGCCCAGCACGTTAAACATAGGACGCCAGTCAAAGCTGAGGTTCAATGGGATGCCGAATTGGTATTCAACACCAATCTGGGCTCCGACGGCCACGGTTACAGGGAGATAATCATACTCTTTCCAGTAACGACCATAATTGAAGCCCACACCGACACCGGGTCCCACATACCAGTTCCAGTTGCTGGCACCGATAGCCCAAACCCAGTCAAACATGGCGGTCACACCTGCGTAAGCCCAGTTGTTCCAGACATTGGTAACACCAGCGGTAAGGTCAACCATCATGTTGTCTTGTGCGATAGAGTGCTGATAAGAGAATTCAAGGTTGCCACCCAAACGGGCGCCAATGGCACGAGGTTGAGCCACAACGGCAGTGACCATCGCGAAGATAATCATTAAGGAGAAAAATACTTTTTTCATCTTGAAATTATTTAATTAGTAATAGGTTAATTGTACCAATTTCAGTTCAAATGATTTTCGTCAACCCACTTGGCAATGAGTTTTTCTTGTTTGGCCTTGTCGGAGAGTTCCTGTGTCATGACCTTCTCGGCAATGTCGATGGAGAGATTGGCGATTTCGTTCTTGACATCGGTCATGGCCTTCATCTTCTCGTAGTGAATAGCTTTTTTGGCCTCTTCAATGATGGCCTGAGCCTCGCTGTCGGCCTTGGCCTTGGCATTGTCCTGTATCTCAATGCTGATCTTGCGGGCTTCGGCGAGAATCTCGTCGCGGTCGGCCTTGGCTTGCGCGAGCATCTCCGCATGACGGAGGTGGAGATTTTCCATCTCGGCATGCACCTTGGCGGCTTCGTCCAGTTGATCCTGGATTTTTTTGTTACGGCTGGCGATGCCGTTGGTGATGACAGGCCAGGCGAACTTCGCCAAAATAAACAACAGGATGCCAAAACCGATGAGCATCCAGAAAATTAGTCCAAATGAGGGTTTTATAAGTTCCATATATGATAATTTTCTAATTCAAATTCAAAAAAAGGCAAGACATCCCCGCCAACCGCGGAGATGTCTTTGCCGGTTGTCATTAAGCTTTTTTAATGGCGATCAACAAGCATACCACGATGGCGAACAGGGCGACACCTTCGATCAAGGCGGCGGCCAGGATCATGTTGGTACGGACATCACCGGCAGCCTCTGGCTGACGGGCGATGGCGGACATGGCGTCACGGCCAATGTTACCGATGCCGAGACCTGCGCCGATGGCGGAAAGGCCTGCGCCGATGGCAGCACCGAGCCAACCGATGGCAATGCTGTTTGCTTGCATCAAAATGTTTAAGAGTGACATGATAAATGAATTTAAGTTATTAAAAAAGGGTTATTTTGCAATTTCGGGAGCCTCCTCGTGACCGCAAGCCATGCCAATATAGATGGCGCTGAGCAGGGTGAAGACGAAGGCCTGGATGAAAGCCACCAACAGTTCAAGGCAGCCCATGAAGATGTAAAAGAGTATGGAAACAAGCGAAACACCGTAGCCCAGGGCCGGGGCCATCTGTCCGAAGATGAAAATCAAGGAGATGAATCCCAAGATGATGATGTGACCGGCAGTGATGTTGGCGAACAGTCGCACCATAAGCACGAAGGGCTTGGTAAAGATGCCGATGGTTTCCACGAGGGGCATGATAGGCAGGGGGAACTTGAGCCACCAAGGCACACCCGGTGTGTTGAAGATATCCTTCCAATACTCCTTGTCGCCGGAAAATTGGGTGACAAAGAACGTGATGAGGGCCAGGACACCGGTCACAGCAATATTGCCAGTGAGGTTCGCACCACCCGGAAAGATGGGGATGATACCCATCAGATTATTGAGCAGGATGAAGAAAAAGAGCGTAAGCAGATACGGTGTGTATTTGGGAGCGCGGGAACCCAACGAAGGGTTGATGACCTCGTCTTGCAGGAAAATCACAACCGGCTCTACAAGACCTTGCAGTCCGCGCGGGGCTTCGTCGGGGTGGCGTTTGTACTGTTTGGCCACCGACAGGAATATCCAAGCAATCAAGATGAGCGAGATGAAGAGGGCGCACACGTTTTTGGTAATGGAGATGTTGAACTTGCAAACATGATCCACGGCGTATTCCTCCCCTTCTTCAAGATGGCCGGTATAGTCGCCCTGCAGCTTGACGATGCTGCCTTTGTTGTCACCCCACCCCATGGCATAGCCCTTGTAGGCGGCCTCTCCATGGTGCAATTTGGCGGAACTGAACACCTGCAGGCCATTGTCAATAAGGATGATGGGCAGCGGGATGGTCACGCTTTTGTCACCATCGCCGCAGATGTGCCAGCCATAGCTGTCTGTAACATGTTCAATGATGAAAGGGCCGGCATCGAACTCACCCTCCTCCTCGGCGGCGCATGCCAAGCGGGGTGAAAACAGCAAAGCGAACGCAATTACAAGAGTTGCAACTATAAAGCCAAATTTATTATATTTCATACAATATCAATTTGTTATGATTTCAAAAAGGAGACTTCTCCATAATTTTGAAAAGCGGCGCAATATACAATTTTTTCTATTTTTGCAGGCTAAAAAAAATGACGTGAAAACGCTATTGGAATTGTTTGTTTCATTCTTCAAAATCGGGGCCTTCACCATTGGTGGGGGGTATGCGATGATTCCCTTGATGGAGAGGGAGATTGTGGACCGCCGGGGGTGGCTTGACCACGAGTCGTTCCTTGACGTGATGGCAGTAGCACAGGCATTGCCGGGCGTTTTTGCCGTGAACATGGCCACGCAAGTGGGCTATCGGCGGCGCGGCATCATCGGTTCCGTGGCAGCCGTGACGGGCAACATCCTGGTGCCGATACTCCTCATCCTGGCACTCGCCATCTTTTTCCGCCAGATGCGCGGCAATGCCGTGGTGGAGGCCGTCTTCAAAGGGGTGCGCCCCGCCGTGGTGGCCCTCATCGCCGCTCCCGTGTTCAACATGGCCAAAACCGCCAGTATCAACTGGCGCAACTGCTGGATCCCCATAACGGCAACCCTGCTCATCTACCTGCTCGGCGTCTCCCCCACCTGGATCGTGCTCGCCGCCATCGCAGGTGGATTTCTGTACGGACGCTTCCGGCAGAGAAAGGAGGCCCAATCATGATTTTGTGGAAGCTCTTCTATACTTTCCTGAAAATAGGCATTTTTACATTCGGCGGCGGATATGCCATGATCGCCCTTATCCAGAACGAAGTGGTGGAGAAAAACGGCTGGATGACGGCACAAGAGTTCACGGACATCGTGGCCACGTCGCAGCTCACGCCAGGTCCCGTCGGCATAAACACAGCCACCTACACGGGCTACACCGCCGTGGTCAATGCGGGCTACAGTTCCTCACTCGGCATCGCGGGCGCCTTTCTCGCCTCCTTCGCCGTGATTCTGCTCCCCTTCATCATGACTCTCATCGTCAGCCGGCTGCTGCTCAAGCACAAGGACCACCCTTTGGTGACCGACACCCTGTCCGTCCTGCGGCTCGCCATCGTGGGGCTCATCGCCGCCGCCGCATTGCTGTTGCTCACCCCTGAGAACTTCGGCACCCCAGGCACGAATATGCTGCAATTCATCGTCAGCAGCATCCTCTTCGTCGCCGTCTTCATCGCCTCCTACAAATTCAAAGCCAGCCCCATCTTGATCATCCTGATCTGCGGAATAATCGGGTGTGTGGTGTATCTATAGTGTATATTGGCTCAAAAACCAATCCATACCCAAACGAAAAGCTCGGAACGAGCACAAAGCGACGGAAATTCTGGTGCGAAAGTCACTGTACTTTATCGCTCCACCACTTCCCAACTCTCGATCCGGCGGGTTTCTGAAGAGAAGTTCACCCCGATTTTGTAGAGCTTGCGCGAATCTTGGGCGAATGGCAAGGCGTACTGCTTCTCCTCGATTTGTGCCAAGGGCTCGTCGGCGGATTTGTCTAACATGAACTCGAAAATATAGATGTAATCAGCGGTCTCCAACTCGCTGATGGCCAACCCCTCGAACAATTCTTTCTGTCCTTGGAAATACACCTCCAATGTGGTGATGAGCAGACTCTTGCCAAACCTTCGGGGACGGCTGAGGAAGTAATAACCACCATCCTTTACCAATCGATGAACAATTTCTGTTTTATCAATGTAGAGGTAATTCTCTTCTCGAATTTTCGCAAATGTCTGTATGCCGATGGGGTATTTCATAACGATGTTATTCCCACTGCAAAGATACAATTATTTTCGGGTTAGGAAGACGATTGGTCGTTTTTTGACGACAACTGGGACAACAATTCTTTGAAAGCAAAAAAAAAGCAGTCAGCCATCAGGCCGACTGCCATATTGTTACTTAATAATTTACAGTTACGAGCTTGGCTGCTATTTCCCCAACTAAAACGCCAGTACGCCTACGCCAACCTTCAGACCGAACCAATAGGCATTGAGGATTCTGTTTCGGACATAACTGTCCGGCGTACACTCACCCGCCTTGTCATATTTGTCGAAAGGAGGCCCGATACCGAAGCCGCCGAAAGTGGTGCCTACCGAGAGTCCCATGGACAAGCGAAGGTAGTTGAAAAGGAGGTAGTCACGGCCCATCTCAAACCGCGCCCCGAACAAAACCCCGTGGTCCTTAGTCATTTCAGGATAATGGTCCGCCAAGCCCTGGGGCATCCTCTGGTCAAGGTCGAAATGGTAGAAGAAGCCGTCAAACGTGAATTTCAGGTAGTAGCCCAACGGAGCATAGGAATCAAACGGATAGATCTTGTAGAAGGCACTGAAGCCATGAGCGGTCACGGTGCCGGTAAAATTATAGTCCCAACTACCCCAATGATAGTCATATCCATTTGTTTCCTCCCAATCGCGCCACACCCTGCCCTCGAACGGTGACTTGTAAAAATTATACCCTAACCCCACCGTACTGTTCCGGGTGATGATCATCTCGATGCTCGGATTGACGAAATAATTCAGTCCTAAGTAGCGCTGGGCATGTGTGTTATCGGGGAAACGAGCCTTCAGGGCTTCGGTCAGCGGGTTTGGATTAAGCCATGAGGGAGACAGGCTGCATTCTGCGTTAATAAGGAAATGCCTGCCCATATAGCCCGGGCCTTGGGCAAAGGAGGCCATCCCAAGCATGGTGGCCAAAGTCAGCAATAGAATCTTTTTCATTTCTTCTTTCCTTTCACAAATTCATACAGTTTGTCATACATGAACGCATTGACGTAAGCGTCGCTCATGGCGGAAATTTGGCTGTCGTGGCCGGCGAGAAGTGTCTTCCCTTTTTCCAAATCCAGGAGCATCAAGTACATATCGGTATCATAGCGGGGGAAGCCGAACTCAATGGCGGCAGGCACAAAATAGTAGGGGCAGAGCACTCCAAGGAGGATGTTCTGGATTTTGTTGTAGCCGGCAAAACCGGCATTCCCGCGCCGCACGGCCGCGACACATACGGTGGAGGTGCCTGTGAGCTCATACACATCGTTCATGTCCTTGGTGAGCGGTGAGACCATGGCAATGCCATCGCTTTGGAAATACTCGTTCAACCACTGCTGGAGCTTGGCATACTTGTTGTAATCCTCTGTGGAAAGACCTTTCACATCCTTCACACTATAGGTGACGGGATCCAATTTCAGCTTTTTGAGAGATGTCCTCAAGGTCTTCAGCAGACGTTCGGCACGCTTGTTGGCCTCTTTTTGCGCAACTTTTTTCGAGCCATTCGTGGAGAGAACATACTGCGGGTCTGCGAGGATGACGGATTTCACAGTAGCCGGCTTGTTCCGATCCACCACCTTCAGAACCTCCTCGTCTTCCGCCTGATGGAGAGTGTTGCTCATCAAGTCGTAAAAGGCGGGCTCCTGGTGGATGTCCACCAGCATGTAGTTCATTGTCTTGAACTTTGGGGTCGGCAACACCTTCGTGGGCTTGCCCTGCTGGCGGATGCGCTCGTATTTGTTGATGGTCGAATCCTGCGGGGTGTTGTCTTCTGTCTGGATGGTGGCGGGGTCGGTGTCCATGGGGTAATCGGAGAAGTCGGTATATTTCATCTTGTTCTTGACGAAAATATCCTTCATGAGATCGTCAATCACCTCTTTGTAATAAATGTTATCGGGATGATTCTGACGGGCCTTCCATGCGGCACGCAAAGCTAACAAAGAGGCCTCCTGCTTGCCTATCTTGGCGAAGAAGTGGCTGGTCTGCTGCAGTTCGCCCTCTACATCCTTGTAGGACTCGATAGTAGCACTCACCTGACCGTAGTTTTTGTGTTTGGAGAGTCCGTAGAGGGCACTCACCATGGCCTCTTCAAGGTAAGCGTTGTTCGGATGGGCGCGCTGAAGCACGTAGGTATTGTAGAAGGCATGGTCGTAACTGTGACGGGAAAGGAGGATGCGAACGCACTCGAAGCGTGCCAGCTCGCGCACTTCGTTGAAAAGGGACTCCGGTTGCACAAAGACAGAACGGCCCGTTTCGGACATGCCGGCCACAATGGAACGGGCCGCCGTGCGACGACGCTCAATGTTGGGGTGCGTGAACAAGGTGTCCACCATGTCGGCACGACTGCTGATAGGTGTGATGTTGGTTAAGAAGTAGTTGTCCGGGAAATGGTAAAAGCTCGTTTCCACCAACGTCTTGTTGAAGGGCACCTCATCAAAAGGCAGATCCGAGTATTGCAGCACATCGAAAATGCCGTCAAGCACCGTGTAACTGTACTGCGACTGCTTCATGTAACGCTCCAATGAAATGCGGTCAGCCTCCATTTCGTGCGTGCGCGAACGGTTGTGGTACTTCAAATAATAGTTGATCGGGTCCTTGTCCTTGAGCGAATCCTGATAGGTGTTGAAGGACTCTATGTGTTTCTCGGCATAATGCGCGATTTCATGCCCCAGCACAAAGGCGAGTTCGCTCTCATTGGACACTTGTGCCAAAAGACCCATATTGACGAACAGCAGGCCGTTGGCAGTGGCAAAGGCGTTCACTTCCGTGCTCTTTATAATGTACAAATGGATTTTTGAACGCAGCACAGGATCGTCTTTCAACAAATTGTCGGCAATAGTGTTGACATAGTCGTTCAACTTGCTGCCGTACAAGATGTCACCCTCCATCACCAACCGCTTCAGCATCACATTATAGTCGGCAAGATCCTTGTCCGAGGTGGTGATTTTGGCAAAGTCGGCAGGCATGGGGCCTTGTGATTCCAGCGGCTTATAGTTGACCACCGCATCCTGCCCGAAGGCGAGGACGGACAAAAGGAGAAAAACCGCCAGCAGAAAAAGATTTGCGATTTTTTTCATTTTTTTAGAAATTTGCAGAAAGGTGGGAGATATTGACCGTCTTTTTCATATTCTCGACCACGATAAAGCCGTCATCTGTCTTGAAGAGAGGGGTGGTGATCATGCGTTTGGCCGTTTTCAAGTCCATAAGCTTCGTGGTTTCTCCTTTACCATTCTCGTCAATGGTAAGCATGGTGCAACAATACATCTTCTTACCGGCCACAGTGTTCTTGTACACCATATTGGACTTGCCGGCATAGTTGGCGGAATTATCGGCGTAAAGAATGTAAAGTTTGTCATTTTCAAAGAAAGGATAATAGGAGACACCCATTCTCTTGTAGGAGAAACCGGAGGCCCCGGCGGCTGCCATTTGCCGTTTTTCAAAAATCTTGGATTGTGTGATTTCACCATTGGAATCGGTCTTGTCATAGACAACACCTCTTGCAAAATAGTAGTAGGTGGTGATCTGCATGTTGCCGGCTTTGGTAGTGACAGAGCGCATGGTTTTTTGTTCGCCAAGCAGGATCACGGAACCATCGGAGCACTCGTAAAGACCTTCCGCCGTAATATAGTGGTCTTGGTTGGGACAGTAGCCTGCAGGAATGCCTCCCGTCGCTTTTTCATGATAATTGCCCGGAAAATCCTTGTGACTGATGGACTTGAAATTGGAGCTTTTGGGATCATAAACGACAATATACGACCCGTTTTCGTTTTTCTTCAGATCTTTCTTATAATAACCGCCCATGATAATGTTGCCACTCTTGCCGGTCATCATCTTGCCATTGCTGATGTGGAAATCCAAGGGTTCGGAGACGCTGGAAGAGTTGCTCTCCGTAATCTCATACATGTACAACACCTCATTGGTGCGCGTATGATTGTTGGGGGCATCGAAGGCATACACGCCCGCAAATGCCACACCTTCGTTGTTGACGGCCATGTCAATGATGTTGAAATAATCCGACTTGAAGTCGAAATCCAGCGTGTTCTGCCAAAGCAGGTCGCCACTGTTGTCGAACACACACACTACATTGCCCTTGTAGGAACCTTTGCGCTGCAACTGTACGAAAGCCACCAGGTTCTTGCTCTTGTCGGGCGAAATGGCCGTGGCGATCATGAGGTTGTCCTGCTTCTCAAAAGTGAACGAGAGAATCTCTTCCGGATTCCAGGGGGCCGCACCACCTGTCGGGGAAACCTTGTTGCCATACAGGGTATAGACCTTCTCCTTGTTGTTGCGGTCGATGTAAAAAGCGGCCAGACCGTCTTCGTTGTCATAGCATTTGAGGAAGTTGACAGATTCGGGATGCGTCAGCGTGGTAGCCGTGACCCTGCCATCCTCTATGGTGAAGATCTTGTCGATTTCTGTCTTCTTTTTTCCTTTTTCAATAGAAGCAGAATAGAGGTAACGTGTGCCATCGGCCTTCTCGCACCTATGCGTGTTTAACAAATAAGCGAGGCCTTCGCCCGCCACATCGGGACCCAGCACCGTGATTTTCTGGGCAAATGCCGTCGTGGCAAAGAAGATTGTGCAAGCTAAGAATAATAACTTTTTCATGACAAAAGGATTTTAATTTTTTGAGGGAGCAAAAATAATAAAAAAAACAACAAGGGACTCCTGTTTATCATTTCTCTTAACATTGTCACCAACCTTGTGCGAATCCCTTTAAACACCAGGACAGGCAAACAACGCCGCATTATTAAAACAATATCCATTAAACAGGATACGAAAAAGCCAAAAGGTTGCACCTTGTCGTGACTATTTTTTTCTTTTTTTTCTCATGTATTATAACAACCTAATCATCAACACAGTACAACTCGTTTCAAGACAAAACCAGAGCATTGGGGAAAGGCAAAAAAAATCCCGCGTTTCCGCGGGATTATCTGTTAGTATCGATAGAAGTCCGACTTGAACGGTCCCTCAACAGGGACTCCTATGTAGTCGGCCTGCTTCTGTGTGAGCTTGGTGAGCTTGGCCCCGATCTTGCTGAGATGCAGCCGCGCAACCTCTTCGTCCAGTTCCTTGGGCAGGTTATAGACCCCGACCTTGTGGTCATGCTGCCAGAGATCGAGCTGCGCCATGGTCTGATTGGTGAACGAGTTGCTCATCACGAAGGAGGGATGTCCGGTGGCGCATCCGAGGTTCACTAAGCGGCCCTCCGCCAGGATAAAGATGGAGTGTCCATCGGGGAAGATGTACTCATCGACCTGAGGTTTGATGTTACGCTTGGTGATGTTCGGCTGTGCTTCGAAGGCGCTGACTTGGATTTCGTTGTCGAAGTGCCCGATGTTGCAGACAATAGCCTGGTCCTTCATCTTGTTGAGGTGTTCCACTGTGATGACATCGCAGTTGCCAGTGGTAGTGACGTAGAGGTTGGCTTCGGGGAGGGCGTCCTCCACGGTCTTGACCTCAAAGCCCTCCATGGCGGCCTGCAAGGCGCAGATAGGATCGACTTCGGTGACGATGACGCGCGCGCCGTAGGATTTCATCGACTGGGCACAGCCTTTGCCCACATCGCCGTAACCGCACACACACACCACTTTGCCGGCCAACATGATGTCGGTGGCACGTTTAATGCCGTCGGCCAATGACTCGCGGCAACCGTACTTGTTGTCGAACTTCGACTTCGTGACGGAGTCGTTCACATTGATGGCGGGGAAGAGCAGCTCACCGCGCTCCATCATCTGGTAGAGACGATGCACACCCGTGGTGGTCTCCTCTGAAACACCCTTGATCTCTTTGACCATGTTGTGCCACTTGTGCGGGTCTTCTTTCAAGATTTCCTTGAGAGTGTGGAAGATGACCGCCTGCTCGTGGTTCTCGGGGGTCTTGTCGAGAATGGAGGGGTCCTCCTCAGCCTTGTAACCGAGGTGGATGAGCAGGGTGGCGTCACCGCCGTCGTCCACAATCAGTTGCGGGCCTTTGCCGCCCGGAAACGAGAGGGCCTGGTTGGTACACCACCAGTAGTCCTCCAAGCTTTCGCCCTTCCAGGCGAACACGGAGACGCCCGTGGCGGCGATGGCCGCGGCGGCATGGTCCTGTGTGGAGAAGATGTTGCAACTGCACCATCTTACCTCAGCGCCCAAATGCACCAATGTCTCAATCAGCACGGCGGTCTGGATGGTCATGTGCAGGGATCCCATGATGCGGACACCGTTCAACGGCTTCGAATCCCCATATTTTTCCCGTAAGGCCAACAAGCCGGGCATCTCCTTCTGGGAAACCTCAATGTCCTTGCGGCCCCAGTCGGCCAACGACATGTCGGCCACTTTGTTTTTCAATTCGTAATCAGTCATTTCTGTATAAAATTTCGTTTAGCAAAATGGATAAGATTTTCTATTTTTCTGGCTTCAAATCGACACGGGTGTAGTTATCGTAATTGAAGTACTTCTTCATGAAGTTGACGAGGTCTTTGTTGGTAACGGCATTCACCATATCGGCGTACTCGTTCACGGCATTCATGTCTTCGCCATACAACACTTTGTTTTGGATATAGCTGCGCCAGAAAGTGTTGGTTTGGATGTTCTTTTCGCGGGTGGAAATCAACTGCTTTTTCACCTTGGCGAGAGTCTTCTTGTCGGTGCCCTTTTTGCCCACAGTTTTGAGGATGTCAAGGCAAACATCCGCCAGTTTGTCGGTCTTTTGGGGGCTGCAGCCCAGCATAATCATCAACGTGTAGGTGGGGGTGGGGAATTTCGAGGTAACCATCTGGAGCATCGGGGAATAGACATCACCCATCTTCTCGCGGACAATCTCCAGCAGATATTGTTCCAGCACATCACCCAGCACGCTCACCGTGACATTGTTCTTGGCGTTATAGTCAAACGGCTGTTCAAAACAGAGACCCATCCAGCCTTGTTCCTCCTGACCGTAGTACTCAATATCTTTTTGGATACCTGTGAAATTGGGTTTGAAAACGCTGCCGTCAAAGTTCTCTCTTTTGTCAGAGGTCTTCATGGAGCCCAAATAGACACAGAGGAGTTCGTCCATCACCTTCTCGTCGAAGTTGCCCACAAAAACGAAGGTGAAGTCGGCGGGGTTGGCAAAGCGTTCCTTGTAAATCCGGACGGCTTTCTCAAAATCAACTTTCTTGAGATATTCGGGGGTCATCGTGAGTTGGTTCACCAGATAGGGGTCTTGCTGGGTGGCCTTGTCAAGGAGGGCAGCGATGAAACGGTACATAATATTGGCCTTGAGCATCTTGAGTCCCTCTTCCGTTTCGTTCAGCACCAGTTCGCAAGCGGTTTCATCCGCACGCGGGTTGGTGAAGAAGGCATTCAGGTACTGGAAGAAGAATTCGAGGTCTTTCGGGGTGGAGGAGCCGCCCAAGCTCTCGGTCATGGCACCGATGTCGGGTGTGACACCGGCCTGTTTGCTCTTGAGTTTTTTCACCAGGGAGTTGTAGTCAATCTCGGCGATACCGCTGCGGTCAATGATGTCGGCGGCGAAGTTGGCGGAAGGAAGATCCTCCACTTTGTAAAGACTCAAGCCTCCCTTGCTGATGGCCGTGAAGAGGATTTCATCGTTCTTGTAGTCGGTTTTCTTGAGGATAACCTCAATGCCGTTGGAAAGAGTGACCTTTTTGCCCTTGATGGCAGGAATTTCCTCGCGTTTGACGATGGAACCAGGTTTCAAGGTGCCTCTCTCCACAATTTCCTGTTCCTTGTAAGTGTCCACGTATGGCGTGACATCCTTCAGCTTCTCATTGGTGATAACTCTGAGGACCTCGTCTTTGGCAGGCACATTCACACCTTCTTTTTCGGGAGCCATCACGATAGCCACGAAATTCTCAGGTGTAATCCAGTCTTTGGCCAAATCATTGATTTCATTCACGTATATGCCATCAATGAGTTTCTTAGCAAGGTTATATTCACGCTTGGCGCCCGGGATGGGATCACCATGCAGGAAGTTGCTCACATATTCAGAAGCATAGCGGGAAGATTCCGTTTTGTCGGTCTCGTTGGCGGCACGCTCCATGCGCTCCAACAGGGCAACCTTGGCACGGTCGAGCTCAGTCTTGAGGAAACCGTATTTGAGCACGCGGTAGTCCTCTTTCATCAACACTTCAATAGATTCGAGGATTTTGTTCTCCTTGCTGGCAGCCTGGGAACCGTACATGTCGGTAAGGCCGATGAAGTCGGAATATCCCGTAGAGGCCTGAATGAAGGGGCATTGGGGATTTTGCGCCATTTCTTCCAAACGGGCGTCATACATCTCATTAAAGAGGTCGATAAGCAGTTGTTTGCGGTAATCACCCACGGTCTTGACGGCGAAGTGGGGGAACTTGCGGACGAGCATAATGGTGTTGCCGGCGGCCTCTTTGTCGGTGCAAACGGCAACGAGGGGCTCTTTGTTCTTGCCAATGGCATACTGCTCCTTCACACGCGGGTTCTGCACGGCCGGAATGTCGCTGAACAGGTTCTTGATTTTGGCTTCCACCTGATCCACGTCAATATCACCAACCACGATGACAGCCTGCAAATCAGGGCGGTACCAATCATTGTAAAAGTCTTTGATGACCTGGTAGTCGAAGTTCTGGATGATGTCAAGCAGTCCGATGGGCATACGGTCGGCATAACGGGAATCTTTCATCAGCACAGGCCAGTACTCCTTGCGCATACGGTCGTCCGCGCCAAGTCCGAGACGGTACTCTTCGGTAATGACGCCTCTTTCGGCATCAATCTCCTTATGGTCATAGAGCAATCCATGGGCCCAGCCGCGCAGGATTTGCAGGCCGAGGTCAAGATTCTTGGGATCATCGAGCGGCATGGGAATCATATAGACCGTCTCGTCAAAGGAGGTATAGGCGTTGAGGTCGGCACCGAACACCACACCGATGCTCTGCAGCTTGTCGATCATCGTATTGCCGGGCATCCCCTCGATACCGTTGAAGGCCATGTGCTCAGTGAAGTGTGCCAAGCCGCGCTGGTTGTCGTTCTCTTGATTGGAGCCGGCGTTCACGGCCAAGCGGAATTCCACTACCTTCTTGGGTTGGGCATTCTGACGGATGTAATAGGTCATCCCGTTACTTAATTTACCGATGCGGACACGAGGATCGTTTTTCATCACTTCGTTCAGGTTCACATCCTGTCCGAAGACAAACGCCGCGGTAAGGACAAGGCTGAATAATAAGATAATTTTTTTCATAAAAAGGGTTTTGATGATTGATGATTATATCTTTATGATTGTTTTTTCTTGGAAAAACGGATTTTGCGCAGCACGATAAGCACAATACCCAGCAAGGTGATGATCAGCAACGGTATGCCGATGTTGAGGATGGCAAGCTTGACCTTCTTGCCACGGATCTTCTCCTGATTGAGGGAGCCGATCTTGAAATTCTTGGCACGCAGTTGCAACAAGTCATCGTCGTCGCAGAGGTAGTTGACGCAGTTGACGATGAATTGGGTGTTGTCAAAAATGGTACGGGTATAGATGTCGTAACCGGCAGGATAGGGCTGGTTACGTTTGCGGTCGAAAGGATTGCGGATAATATCGCCGTCCGCGACGAAAATCTGCCGCGTGGGCACGCTATGGTCTCGGTAGTCGAGCTGCTTGATGGTGTCGAACTCAATGGGCAGGATGCCTTTGAAGGCAGACTCGAAGGTGCCCTCCACGAGGACTGCAATCGGCAAGTTGTGGAAGGCAAACTCCTGCATGTTAGGCTTTGTGAGGGCAGCATGCAACGAGACAATGGAGGGCGCCGGCACCAACTTGGAGCGCTCGGAGCTGAACATCAACGGTGTCTTGACAAGATTCTCCGACTTGCCCACCATGTCGATGGATCCGGCAAAGTCGGACTTCACCTCCTTTATATTGCGCACGATAGGATGGTCGCTGAAGTTGACGATGTCCAAGCTGTAGGGGAAAGCCATGAACTTGTACTGAGGCTTGTCGCCGAGCATACCGACCTGCTGCGGTATGGGCAGGCAGCTGAGGTCTTGGATGAGGTTGGGGTTGAGGCGCACGCCGTAAGTGAAGAAGAGGTCGTTAATATACAGCGAGCGGGGTGTGGCAAAAAACTCGGCCGCGCTTTGCAAACTGTCGAGCGATGCCGTGGTGTTGTCCACAAGCCAGAGGATTTTGCCGCCGCGCATCACGAACTGATCGAGGATGTATTTGTCAAACTCCCGGAAGGGCTCTGTGGGTTGCGCAATGATAAGGACATCGTACTTGTTGTCACCCAGCTTGAGCGTCTGTTTGACGGAATCCTCCACACTGATGTTGCGCAGGGCATTGATCTTGCCATCCAAGATGATGCGCGTCACGTTGTAGAAACGTTGCAGCTGCATGGCGGTCCAGCAAGTGTTGTAAAAGTCCAACTCACCGTGGCCTTCCACGTATGCCACCCGAGGCTTCTCCGTCTTCATCAAACGCCGGATGGGAGATACAAGGTTGTACTCCAGCTCCTGGATGGAATATTGCAGCCAGTCGGAGCCTGACGGGTCGGCCACCACCACCTGCGCGGGGTACTCGTGGCCCCGGTAGGAGACAATGGCGCCGGGAATCACCATGTGGGTGGAGTACCCCGATGCATCCTCGCGGCTGATGGGGATGGGCTCCAGCCCTTTCTTGACGAACTCCGCCAGGATGTTTTTGACCTCCTCGCCAGTCTTGCCCTCCAACGGGTCAATGAACTCAAAATAGACGTTCTTGGAATAGCTGCGGAAGTCCTGAAGCATCTGCTCCACTTGTTTGGCGAACAGCTGATAGTCGGCCGGCTGATCTTTACCCTTGAGATAAACGCGGAAATAGACCCTGTCCTCCAGATTTTTCAGCATCTCAATCGTCGAAGGTGACAAGGAGTGCCGTTTGTCTTTCGTCAAGTCGATGCGAAAGAACAGGAAGGAGGAGAGAATATTGACGACGACAAGAACTGCCACCGCCACAAGAAGCCCGATCAGGGTGTTTTTCTTGAATTGCTTGCTGCTTTTGCTGCCTGTGTTCTTTTTCATAACTTCGCTCCTTTCTTTTTACCATTTACGTTTAAGTAGAACAATGCGTGTGCCGAAGAGAAAAACGAAAATGACACTGCAGAAATAGACGATGTCGCGGCTGTCGATGACACCCTTGCTGATGGAAGCGTAGTGGTGTTCGATACCGAGCGACTTGATATAGTAGCCAACAGCCCCAAGCGACTCGAACGAATAGATGAAGGCAAATCCGAAGGAGAGGATGAAGCAGAGCGGGGCGGCAATAATGAAAGCGATGATCTGGTTGTTGGTCAATGCCGAGGAGAAGATGCCGACGGAGATATAGGTTGCGCCGAGCAGAAGCAGTCCCAAGTAGGACCCCCAGGTGCTTCCCATATCCATGTTGCCCACAGGGTTGCCCAACAAGACCACAGAAACCACATAGACCAACGTGGGCAACAGGGCGATAGCAAGCAAGGTGAGGCAGGAAAGGAACTTGGCCCAGATGATTTGCATGTCCGTCAAGGGTTTTGTCAGCAACAAATCCATGGTGCCAGTACGACGTTCTTCAGCGAAGGAGCGCATGGTAATGGCGGGCACCAAAAAGAGGAAAAGGAACTGCGACAGGTTGAAAAGCCCGTGCAGGTCGGCCAATCCGGCCTCCATCACGTTGTCCACGTTGGGAAACACCCACAGGAACAGACCCGTGATGATGAGGAACACCCCTACAAACACATACCCTATGATTGAACTCAGAAAGGACTTTATCTCCTTGATATACAAAATTAACATCGTCTCTATAATTAGGGCGCAAAAGTACATAAATTATGAATACACACGGACAAATGAAATTGTGGGGACGCCGCGTGCAACGTCCCCACAATTTCAGAGGGAAAACTACTGTTTTCCGGATTCCGTCAAGCCGTCCCTTTCCAACAGTGCGTCAAGCTTGGGTGCGCGGCCGCGGAAGTCGGTGAACATCTCCATGGCCGGTTTGGAACCGCCTTTTGAGAGGATGGTTTCCAAATAGCGGTCGGCCACTTCGCGGTTCATCACGCCCTTCTCCTTAAAAAGCGAAAAGGCATCCGCCTCCAGCATCTCGGCCCATTTGTAGCCATAGTATCCAGCGGCGTACCCGCCAGAGAAGATATGGTTGAAGGCCGTACACATGCAGGCTTCGGGGTGAATGGGCAATGAGGCGAGCGGTGCAAAGACGCGCTGCTCCTCGGCACGCACATCCATGTCTGCGCCAAATTCCGCAGTGTGCCAGTTCATGTCAAGATAGCCGAAGCAGAGCTGCCGCGCCGAGGCATAACCCGCCATGTACTGGCGCATCTTTTTAAGCTGCTCTATATACGGCATGGGAATCAGCTCGCCCGTCTGATGGTGGCGAGCAAATGTTTCAAGAAACTCATGCTCCACAGCCCAATTCTCGTTCAACTGCGAGGGCAGCTCGACAAAGTCATGCTGTGAATTGGTGCAGGAGAGCGAAGCGTAGCGCACATCGGAAAGCATGCCGTTGAGTGCATGCCCGAACTCGTGCAGGAAAGTGGTTACCTCATCGAAGGAGAGCAACGAGGGCCTCTTTGTTGTGGAGGGGGTGAAATTCATCACCAAGCTCACCAACGGGCGCACATCGTGTCCCGCCACATCGACCCACTGCTCACGGAAAGTGGTCATCCACGCCCCGCTGCGTTTGGTGGCACGCGGGTGGAAATCCAAATAGAGCACCGACATGAAACGCTCGCCGTGATACACTTCATAGACCTTCACATCCTTATGATAGACGCTGATGTCGGTGACCGCAACGAAGTGCAAATTGTACAGATGGGTGGCCAAAGAGAAGACCCCCTCGATCACATTCTCCAACTTGAAATAGGGCTTGAGGGTTTCTGCACTGAGGTTGAAAAGTGCATCTTTCTGTTTCTCTGAATAATATTGGAAATCCCACGGTTGCAATTCACCCTCGAAGCCCAAAGCGTGGGCATAGTCGTTCAGGGCGGCCACCTCCCGATGGGCGGCGGGAACGGAGTACTTTTTCAACTCGTCGAGCAATTTATAGACCTCTTCTGCATTTTGGGCCATGCGGTTGTGCAGCACATATTGCGCATAGTTTTCGTAACCAAGCAGATGGGCAATCTGCCGCCGACAAGCGAGAATTTGGCGGATGTTGTCGCAGTTGTCGTAAGGACCGCCGTGGGCAATACAGCAGGAGTGGTCGTACATCTCCTTGCGCAAGGCGCGGTCGTCGGCGTATGTGAGCACGGCGCGGCGACTGGGGAAGGAGAGGTCGAACAGGTAGCCTTCCTGTCCTTTGTCACGAGCCTTCTGGGCGGCAATGTCCAGGTCGCCTTCAGGGATACCCTGCAGACGTGTCGTATCCTCGACGTGCAATTGCCAGGCGTTGGTGGCAGCCAAGGCGTTTTGTCCGAATTGCAGCGTGAGGTTGGAAAGCTTGACGGAAAGTTCCTGGAAGAGCGGCTTTTGGTCAGCGGGGAGGGTGGCGCCGTTGCTCTCAAAAGCATCGTATGTAAGCTTCAGCAACATACGTTCCTCGCCTGTCAACGTGGCAAGTTCACGGTCGTAAACCTCGCGTACCCGCCCGAAAAGCGTGTCGTCCAGATAGAGTTCGTTGTAATGCCGGGTGACCATCGGCTGGATGGTGTTGGCCATCTCCTGCATCTCCGGAGTGGCGTCGCACTCGAGGATGTTGAAAAAGAGCCCGGTGGCGCGCCCCAACGCTTCACCGGCCCGGTCGAGGGCCGCGATGGTGTTTTCAAAGGTGGCGGGTGCCGGATTGTTCTTGATCTGTTCCACCTCCTGCTTTGCCATCTCTATCACGGCGGTGAAGGCCGGCACATAGTGCTCCGGACGTATAAGATCGAAAGGAGGGGTTTGGTGCGGGGTGTCCCATGCCTGCAGGATGGGATTGGAAAGGATGGTATTCTGTGTTGTCATTATGGGAAATTATTGTTCGATGGTGGCGACCACAACGGCGGCAATGCCTTCGCCCCGTCCGGTGAAACCCATGCCCTCGTTGGTCTTCGCCTTGATGGAGAAGTTGGCGGGGTCCAGATGGAGAAGCTTTGACAACGTGGCCGTCATCTCATCGGTATAAGGTTTCATCTTGGGATTCTCCAACACAAGCGTGCAGTCCACATTGTGGACCATCCACCCCTGCTGATACAGCAACTCCACCACCTTGGAGAGCAGGCAAGTGCTGTCGATATTGGAGAACTGGCTGTCGTTGTCTGGGAAGTGGGTGCCGATGTCCTTGAGGGCGGCTGCCCCAAGCAGGGCGTCGCAAAGCGCGTGAATGAGCACGTCACCGTCGGAGTGGGCGGCTAACCCCAGCTCGTATGGGATGTGGACCCCACCGATGACGAGCGGACGGCCCGCCACGAACCGATGGGAGTCGTATCCAATGCCAACACGGAAATCCTTGCCCATGCTAACGAAGACGACCTTGTTGCTTGATTTCTTCCTTGTTGAAAGAGGCGAAATCGAAAGAGAGGGTGAAGCGCAACGTGTTGGCAAGCGGGTGGTTCTGGCCGTTCGTGGTGAACAGATAGGCCACGTCAATGGTGAAAATATTGTATCTTATGCCTGCACCCACCGTGAGGAACTGACGGTTGCCCTTGTATTTGTTCTCGTGAAAATACCCGGCCCTGACAAAGAAAAGGTCACGATAACTGTATTCCGCGCCAATGGCCCATGCAATCTCAGCCATCTCCTCTCTGAACACACTGGCATTCTGACCATTATGTCCAATACCCGGTGCATCGTAAAAAGACTGGATCATGCCTTGCGGCACGGAAACGTCGGGATTGCGGCCTGACAAAATAATCGGATTATTGTATTCATCGTACAAAATACGATTGTTAGAGTCCGTAGCATAAACCGGGTTGGTGGGCACCAACAACTTGTTGGCTTCCGCTGTGATGGCAAGCTTGTTGTAGGTGTCAAAGCTCATTTCATAACCAAGACCGAGACGCAGGTTCGTGGGCAGGAAGTCACGACGCAACGTTCCAGAGGAGTACGACATCTTGTTTCCCATGTTGGAGATGCAAAGTCCAGCACGCAGCGTGCTGTTTTCCAAACCTTTGACATCAAAATCCTGTTCATAGAAAAAGGAAAGGTCAGCGGCACCTGCCAAACCCGCACTGGTCTCCTCACCGCTCACATATTGACCGGCCGTGAGATTGGAGTAGATAAACCTCGGTGTAAGCGCAATCGACAACTGGTTGATCAATTTGCGGGAATAGGTGAAATCTATAGCGAACTCGTTGGGATTCTGTACAGAAAGCAACTCGCCGTAGTCATCCGTAAACTGGATGTCACCCAAAGAAAAATAGCGGATTGAGAAACCGATGGCATCCATCTCCGTCATACGATAATAACCGCTGAGATAGGCCAAATTGATGTCATTGACCAATTTTCGGAGCCACGGACTGTAGGACACGCTGATTCCGAAAGTGTTCTTGTTGAACACATACTTTGCAGGGTTGTAGGACTGGGAATTCACGTCTGGAGAGGTGGCACAACCCATGTCTCCCATGCCTCCCGCACGGGAATCGGGTGCTATGTTCAAAAACGGAACTGCCGTGGTAATGGTGTTTAATTCTTTGCCGTTAAGTTGGTTAGGATTGATAGTCTGGGCGTGGGCAACTGTAAGGGTGAAAAGTGTCGTCAGCACGAGGAAGGTCGCTTTCTTTTTCATCGGGTCTTTCTTTTTTCTATATGATATGAACGTTTTTCTTTTTTCTCTAATGCGTTTTCAAACAATCATACGCGAAAGAGCATAACGCTACTTTCTCCACTTTATTTTTTTAGGGACAATTTTTTTTTGTTTTCGAAAAAAAAGATTGTCCTGAGTGGCCAGAACTTTTTTTCCTTGAGTAGCCAACACCTGTGTTGACCCTACAGGATCACCAATTTCTCAATGGTTTCCGCCGTTTCCTCCATGTTGTTGCGGACACGCAGTTTGTACATATAGGTGCCTTTTCCGATCTTGTCACCATAGTCATCGCGACCATCCCACGGAATGGCAAGGCTACGGTTTCCCTGCAAGGTCTGATGCGTCTGGATGGTTTTCACCAATTTTCCGGAGACAGTATAGATTTGCACCAAGATATCGAAGTCACCGCCGCTGCGATTGTGCTCGAAAAAGAACTCCGTGTGCGTTGTGAAAGGGTTGGGGTAGTTAAGCACATGACTGAGGGCAAACTTTTCGCTGGAAACCACCTCAAAGGACAACTCACTCTCCGAGTGGTTGTTATTGATATCCCACGCCCGCACCAGCAACGTATGCTTTCCCGTGGAGAGATTCTCAAGATTGTAACGCACGGTGCCCGAATTGAAACTGTCCTTGTCGGTCTGATAGTAGTCGTTCAGTACAATCTGGGATTCCGTGGCGTTGTCGAGGATAGCGGTCAAATCGTGACCGATGCCATTGCCCGTGGTGTTGATGCCGTAATTGTCGCGGATTTTCGCGACAAGCACAGGGTTGGCATCCACGATGCCGCCATTGACAAACTGCTCGTCATTCAAGTAGAGTTCAATATCGGGTCCCACTTCATCGGAGATGCCATTGGTGTCGGTGCCGCCGATGACGAAACTGGAGAAACTTCCCGCAGCGTCTTGCTCCTGACTGCGGGCATAGTAGCTGATTTTGCCATTACCATAGTTATAGTCGATGTCTTTCGGCACATAGAACGAGAAGTTGAAATGCCCCTCCTTAACCGAGCAGTTCCCTTTGAAGAGAATGCTTTTCTGCTGGAGAAAGTCGAACGGCGGGCTGCTGGGGTCATTGGAAAGGGTGGTGACAGTGACAGCCTTGTCATATACGGACGGGAACACGGACCCATTGAATCCCGTGAGAGTCTGTCCGTTTTCATCAACCACACGGCCGCTGACACACATCTGGGTGAGGGCGCTCACGGTATCCTCCTGCATCCCGACAGGCCGATGGTTGATGGAGTCGGTTACGATATTGAAAGTGGGAATGGCCAATGGCATGGAGGGGTCGCCCATGAGCACGAACATGGCCAACGAGGAGGAGCTTCCGCCATAGGCGTTCTTGGCTCGGCGCTCAATATCCCCGATGGTGGGCCGTTGACCGTCAAAGGTATTGAACATCGTGTTGAAAATATACCGTCCGTAGGCATTGTTCGGCGAAGACCAAGCCTCGCGTGTGGCCGTGATGATGGCACAAACCCCTCCTTTGCTGTTGAACAGCGCCAACTCGGCGGGCGAAATGGCCGGACGGTCATAGAATCCAAACGTGCAGGAGAGCGTCAACATAGCGGGCATGTTGTACTTGTTGGTCCATTTGTTGATATCCGAGTTCTCCAGCACACGCTCTGCCGTCCAACCGTCCTTGCCGCTGTGGCCGATATAGGTGAAAAACAGGGAACCGCGGTTCATGCGGTTGTTGATGGCCGTGGTAGCCTCTGGGTATCTTTGTCCGCCGGCATTGGAGACCTGCGGAAACGCATCCAAATATATTTTGTCAAAATTGATGTTCCGGTTCAGACCGGACACGATGTCGGTGAATCTGTCGGCATTGGACACGAAGTCGTTATACTCCTCATCATCCGCCACGAAGGCCATCATGTTACGCCAATCTCCAAAATTGGATATTTGTGTGGAGTTTTCAGCCAGCAGATTGCGATTTGTGGTGTACAGCGTGCTTTTCTCCACTGCCGTCTTGGCTTGCGCTATTGTGCTGCACGGAAATCGTCCCACGGAGATGTCGTAGAGGCCGGAGGCATTTTCGCCCTCGTTGTCATCCAACAGTCCAAAAGTGTCGTCATTGGCGGCAAAGCCGATTTCGGAAATGAGATCGGTGGTGGTCGGATATTGGTAGTTTGGAACGTAAAGCTCTGTGCCACTCACCCGTCCACGGAAGTCATAGCTCGGCCTGCCAAAAAGAAGCAAGTATTTGGGATATTGCTTGTTGCTTCTGTCATAGATCATCTTCGCGTAGTCACGGATAGCCATGGGATCCAACGAACCGCCCGAAAATTCGTTATAGACTTGCTCCGTAGTGACCACCTGCACGGAGAGTCCGTCGTTTTCCTGCCTGAACTTTGCCAAGTCATTGGCTTGGGACAAGAACTTGGGATGCGTGACGATAAGAAGGTCCGCGTTGCCCGTGCCATGCAGATTCTGATTGGCCACCGGGCCTCCCGGAGTGACGCTGAGATACATGGAACCGTCAAACACGAAGAATTGGCGCAGGATGTCAGTGGGGATGCTGAATCCATATACACCGCCATCCGGTGACAGGGCCATGCGCGTGGTGTTGGCAGGGTCGGTCACATCCCAGACGATTGTTCCCGCACTTGCACCGGTAATGTTGAAACGCGTCACATTACCCGCCCCTACAGTCGCAGGATTGCAGAACGGGAATTGCGAAGAATGCATCGACAAGCGGCATGGCACCTCTATTTCAATCCAATTCAGATAGGCCGCGGACGAGGTGGCGGGTTTACTGTATTCCAACTCTATATTCAGCGTGGCGGATGAGGGCGTGAAGGTGAAATCGCTGCTATTGAGCGTGGCACTGATTGCTCCGTTGATAGAAGGAAACGAGAGGTTTCCCAGCGTCGTGTTGTTGGCGCTGATCGAGAAATAAGAAAAAGAAGTCGAGCTACTTGCGCCCGAAACCGACACGCGGGATGGTTGTTGCAAAAATCCCGGCACGGAGAAGGTGTATGTTCTGCGTGTGGTGATGTCGAAAAGGTCGCCAAACCAATCCTTGCCCGTCTCGCCGAAGTTGAATTGATCTTTTTCAAAAAAGTCATAGTGAACATATTCATTCACCGTCCGGTTGGCAGAAAGGGAACCGTTGTCGGCCGTGGGAATGCGTTTTTTTGCGCCCACGCCCGGCGTGTTGGTGATGAAATAGGATGTCGCGTCCGAATATATGTTCGTTTTGTGACAAAAACGGTGCAAGGTGGTGTCGTAGATCCAAGAGTGCGGGGAGTGTCCGTAGAAGAGGAAATAGTCGCCTGGATTCATGACGCCGTCGCCGCCGTCCACAATGCAGACAGGCAGTTCTTGCAGGTCATCGATACGGGGTGCGGCATTGGCCTCGGGCAGCATTTCACCACCGTTGCCAAACAAGGCAAGCGAGGCGGAGGAGATCGGTACGGCCATACCCATGGCCGTAAGATCCTCGTATGCAACCTTATAGACACCTGTTTCCGAGACAGTGAAGCGATACCATTGGCCGGAATGCAACACCGACTGGTCCGCATACGTCCTGCCCGGCTTGCGGGTACCATTGCCTTGGCCTTCCAAGGTGATCGTGACAGCAGTGATTTTGCGGTACTCCTCCACCCCGACCTCGACAATGGGCACAAAGGAGAGCATCAGATACGGCTTGTTCCTTTCAAATGCAGAGACAGCGCCGACCATCAGCTCTTTTTGACGGAAATCCGAAGGAATCAGCGAAACATCATGCGCACTCATGGGTTCGAATTGCACATTCGAAACAGCCACGGCATAGGAATCATAATAAGAGGGGATCTCAATGGCCTCGTAATAAGACGGGAGGGTGGGAAATTCCCGCGAATAAGAAGCTCCGTCAAAATGCAGAAATTCCACAGAAAGATCCTCGCCTTGATGATGCGTGATATTGTCCGTCCAATTTATAGTAAGTGTTCTTACAATTTTTTGTTCTTGACTATAAGATAGTTGCAGTACGATACACAAAAAAAATGCGATAAGCACCCAAGATTTCTTTTCCATTAATCGTTGTTTAAAAAAATAAAGCACAAATGCAATTTAGTTAACGGAGCCTCGTTATTATTATTGCAATGTTGGTAACAATATTTTGGAGGTTATTATTGTAATAAATTATTTTGTATTTTTGCCCGCCTAAAAATAGTATGCTATGCAGAAAAGAATCATCATATTGCTGGTCGCAGTTCTCGGGCTGTCCATGATGCGGGTTCAGGCGCAAGATCCCATGTTCTCGCAGTTTTATGCGAATCCGCTATATTTGAATCCGGCCATGGCCGGCACCAACATTTGCCCTCGTCTCGCGTTCAATTTCCGTGACCAATGGCCATCCATGCCGGGCACATTCCTGACCTACGCGGCCTCTTACGATGAACATTTCGACAAGATCTACGGCGGCATCGGTGTCCAGTTCTGGGGTGACCGAGCCGGTGAAGGCGGCATCCTCAACACCTACAACGTGAGTGCCATGTACTCCTTCAAGGTCAAGGTCTCCAAGAAATTCAACATGCGATTCGCCCTGGAAGCCGCCTACCGCAACAAATCCCTGAACAAAGCCAACCTCACCTTCGGGGACATGATCGATCCGCGATACGGCTTCGTCTATCAGACCAACGAACAATTAGGCGACATCGACCAGATCAACTCCCTTGACTTCTCCTTCGGATTCCTCGGCTATACCCCCTATCTCTACTTCGGCGTGGCCATCAAGCATATCGCCACCCTTAATTTCGGCAAAACCACGGGCTATAGCTTCATCAACCCCGACGCCGACGGGAAATTCTACGACAATATCAAATACACCGCCCACATCGGTGCCAACTTCGACCTTAAGCGCAAGAGCAAAAAGGAGACCTCTTTCGGAGACATCTCCATCAGCCCGAATTTCATCTACGAACACCAATTGGGATTCAACTATTTCAACGAAGGTCTCTATGCCAAGTTCTATCCCTTCACCGTGGGTGTCTGGTGCCGTCACGGTCTCACCTACAAGTACAATTACGACCAATATGTTCCGCGTCCCGATGGCACAGGCATTGACACCATTCCAAGTACCGGCAAGATTTTCAATTCAGACGCCGTCATTTTCATGTTCGGCCTCGAATACAACATGTTCAAGGTGGCTTATTCCTACGATTTGACCATCAGCCGATTGGCAAGCGCCACCACCGGCGGCAGCCATGAGGTGTCTGTGCAAATATCCCTGCCGTGTCCCAAGAAGCGCAAGGCCATCAAGGATCTCAAGTGCCCATCCTTCTAAGAGTCAGCTTCGAAATTGATCAATTTGAATATTAAACAATACAATAAAATGAATAAAATCACCAACACAACTGGACTGTTAATCGTCATCGCCCTTATGACATTGGTCTCCTCCTGCAAGAAAGAGACCTCTCCGACTACGGGGTGGAAATACAATGACGCAAAGAATGGCGGCTTCGAGGTCGCCCCGTTCGAGGAACAAGCCACAGGCCCCGGCCTGGTGTTCATCGAAGGCGGTACTTTCGTCATGGGCAACATGGAAGAGGACGTGATGAAAGATTGGAACAACACGCCCCGCCGCGTGTCTGTCGCCTCCTTCTATATGGATGAGTGCGAGGTCGCCAACGTCGATTACCTCGAATATCTCTTCTGGCTGGAGAGAGTCTTTGTGCCCCAAGACCTGAAAGTGGTCTATGACAACGCCCTTCCCGATGAGAATGTGTGGCGCGACCGTCTCGGCTACAACGAACCCGATGTGGAATACTACTTCCGCCACCCCGCCTACAGACACTATCCCGTTGTGGGTGTCAATTGGCTGCAGGCCACCAACTACGCAGCCTGGCGTACCGACCGTGTGAACGAGCAGATTCTCGTGGACCGCGGCTATGTGGAATTCGCCGAGACCCCGACCGCTGAAGGATACTTCAACACCGACGCTTATCTGACATACGAGACCTACGAGGCAGAGGGCGAGAAACGTCTCAAATACATCTCCTCCGGTGAATACCGTAACGTCAAGATGGAAGACGGCATCCTCCTGCCCAAGTATCGCCTCCCGACCGAGGCCGAATGGGAATACGCCGCCTATGGCTTGGTGGGCAACACCCTCAACGAACGTATCCTCGAACGTAAAGTCTATCCATGGAACGGCCAACAGATCCGTACCGAAGAGAGAAAATACTACGGTGATATCGTCACCAACGTCCGCCGTGGCCGCGGCGACCTCATGGGTGTGGCCAGCAACCTCAACGACGCCGGATTCAAAACCAAAGAGGTGCGCTCCGATTGGCCCAACGACTACGGCTTGTATCAAATGGCCGGTAATGTCTCCGAATGGGTCATGGATGTCTATCGTCAAGCTTCCCACGACGACGTGACCGAATTCAACCCCTTCCGTGGCAACTATTTCGAAACCAAAAAACTCCTGGAAGACGGTACCGTTGCAGAACGTGACAGCGTGGGTAAAATCCCTATGGTTCCCGTTTCCGACTTCAAAAACGACAGACGCCGCAACTACCGCGCCGCCGACAACCGCAACTACGCCGATGGCGACTGGCAGTCTCTCCAAAACATGGATGACTGGAAAAAGGCCGTCACCAACACCGAATCCACCGACGTGATGTACCGCAAGGAAATCAACACCCCCTACGCATACTCATTGGTTAGCGACCATGCCCGCGTCTATAAAGGCGGCTCCTGGCGCGATATCCCCTATTGGTCCGCCCCCGCCTCCAGACGTTACCTCGACGAAGATGAGGCCACCGACTATATTGGTTTCCGCTGCGCAATGGCACGCGTGGGTTCCCAGACCCAAGGAAGATAGTATTACAATATATTATACAATAAACCCCAAAAGTCGCTGACTTTTGGGGTTTATTGTTGTTAGGAGCACCTGTTCTTTATTCATCAAGAACCTTGCCGCTGTCTTTGAATCGGAAAATCTCCGCCTTGTCAGCATAGATGATCAATGTGCTGTCTTTGATGCTGAATGAAGTGATGTTCTCCCTCATTCCCTTTATGAAAAGACGCTCCATGTCCATCTGCGGACAGAGTTTCTTCGAGGCGCTGGTGAGCTCCATTTGCAGTTTCTGTTTCTTTTGATAGTAGGTGCCGAAGAAGATGTTGCAGCCCAAATATCCATTGGTGTTGCCGTCTTCCTGGAAAATGATGTACGGTTGCGCCATGGCGGTGCCAGGATCAATGGGTTTGCCATACAAGGCTTCCAATTGCCACTGAGTGTCAACCAAGGAACTGGTTTTGCCTTGGGCGGCCTTCTTGGTGGTTTTGCAACCAAAGAAGACAAGGACGAGACTGGCCGCGAAGGCCAAAATGAGTAATTTCTTTGTCATGATTCAGGATTATTGTGAAACTGAAGGTTAATATTTTCTATATAACTGAGAATTTCCTCCTTGCCCTTGCCAGTCTCGGCCGACGATAACATCCGGTAAGGCATCTCCTCCCACTCCTCCGCCAACTTGTTGTAGAACTTCTGGACATTGCTCTGCACTTTCCCCTGCGAAACCTTGTCCGTTTTAGTAAAGATAATGGAGAACGGGACTCCTTTTTCACCCAAGCCCGCAATGAATTCCAAGTCTATTTTCTGAGGCTCAAGCCGGGAGTCGATGAGGACAAAGACCACTTGCAGGTTTTCGCGCGACACCAGATAGTCGTCAATCATCTTTTTCCACTTGTCGCGCATGGCTTTGGAGATGGAGGCATAGCCATAGCCCGGCAAATCCACCAAATACCACTCCCTGTTGATAAGGAAATGATTGATGGTTTGCGTTTTACCGGGTTTGGAAGAGGTTTTGGCCAATTTTTTATTGTTGACCAACATATTGATAAGGGAGGATTTCCCGACATTGGAACGTCCGATGAAGGCATATTCCGGCATCGTCGGAGGTGGACATTTACGCCAGTCCACCACACTTTGCATAAAAATTGCATTTTTGATAATCATAGCTATCGTCTGGCCAGCCAGGAGTTCGGATTGAGATATGAATCGTTCTTCCAGATCTCGAAATGGAGCTCGTAAGTGTTGGAAGTGGCACTCTTGGCCACAGTGCCTATGGTCTGTTTGGTGGAAACCTTGGCTCCTTTTTTCACACTGACAGTCGCCAAGTTCTGATAGACGCTGATATACTCGCCGTGGCGGATGATGACGACCTTGGTGCCCATGACATCCATGACGGCAGTAACCTCGCCTTGATAAACAGCCCGGACGGGGGCACCGGCATCGGTCATGATGTCAATGCCACGGTTCTCAATCATCACAGAGGGGACGTCGGGATGGGCATAGTTGCCGAAATCGCCCACTTTGGCGCCCTTGGCCACAGGCCAGGGCAGGCTGCCCTTGTTGCTGACAAAGGAGTTGTTCAACGTCCTCTCCTCCGGGGTGAGGGCAATGGTGGCCGTTGCCCGCGGGTTTGCGACGGTTGACGTAGAACTGGAAGCGGCGGGTTTTGACGTGTTGCTGCTTGTGCTTGCCGCCTTGTTCTTGGCTTCAGCGGCACGCTTGGCGTTGGCTGCAGCTATCTCCGCCTGAATGGCCTTCTTGATGGCCACGTCTATATTCTTACGCTGCCGCTGCTTCTCCTCCAATTGAGCCTTGAGCTGGGTTGATTGTTTCTTGAGCTGCTCGGAACTTTTCGTCTTCGCACGACGGTCGCTTTCCAACTTCTTGATCTCACTCTCCTTCCCGGAAAGCAAATTGAGTTTTTCTTGCTTCATGGCAATGATCTGCTCATTCTTCTCCTTCAACTCGGCCTGGGTTTGCGCAATCTTGTCGGCTTGTGTACGGACATTTTCCGAAAAGATGGTGTAAAAACGCAGCCGGCGGAACATCTGGGAAAAATCATCCGCCGCCAGAATAAACGTCACCTTGTCCATCAACTTGCGGTTGCGGTAAGCCATATAGACCACCTGCGCATAATCCGCCTTCATGTAATCCAGCTTCTTTTGCAGATTGAGGATCTCCTGCTGGTTCTGTTCCTGCTCTTCCTCCATCCTGATGATCTCTTGATTAAGTGTTGTAATCAATTTCTCGCGATTGGAAATTTGCTGACGCAGCACGGCAATCTGCTGCAACGAGGCTTTTTGGTTCTTCTCGTTCTTCTTAATCAGACTCTGCGTATTGGCGATCTCTTTCTCGATTTTCTGCTTGTCCTTCTTCAATTGCGAGCTGGTTTTCTGCGCATCAACGGAAGGAATGGCAAGCACACCCCACAGCAGAAACACCATGAGAGCTGTTTTCCATATATTTTTCTGGGAAAATTTCATATTATACCGTTTTAACTTGCAAAAATAGTCTATTTACTTGGAGTAGTAAAATGACAATCACTTTTTTATGAACGAAGTATTGTTGATTTTATTCTGGGCAGACAAACCATCCGGCAATGTGCTTCCGTTGACAAAACAGGCTCACCATCGAGCAGCTTCACCATCAGAACACTATCGGCAGCAGCAGTTCCACAATGAGGGCGGTGAGCACCGCCACGAGGGCGACACGCACCAGTCCGCGGTCTTTCCAGGCCAGGACAATGGCGACCATGGTGGCGACGGCGGCGGAGACGAAATGCGGTGACGTCGCGCCGGCAGGCGTGGTCGAATACAACACATCGGGGAACGTCATGGCCGACAGCACACAGAAGGGAATGTAATAGAGGAAGTCCTGTATCCACTCGTTGTCCATTTTCCGGCGCACAAAACCAATCGGGATGACACGGATAAGGTAGGTGGTGAGAGCCATGATGAGCATGGCGATGGCGACGTTCTGGAGACTACACATGGGCACCTCCTTTCAACATGCGGCGACGGAACCGCTTGATTTCCTTGATAGAGGCACAGATGGCGGCACCCAAGATGGCAGCCACGATGATGGCCCAGCCGCCGCCACCGCTCTTGGAAAGCACATTGAGACCGGGCACATACTTGAAGAGACAGGAGAGCAGCGCCGACACAATCACGGCGATGGCCACCTTGCGACCCTTGCGCGCCGGCGGGATAATGATGGCGATAAACATACAGTATAGCGCAATGCCGAAACAGCCTTGCAACATCGGGCTGAGCAAACTCGACGCCACGGCACCCAGCAATGTGCCCAATGTCCAACCGGCAATCGGTGTGGTCATCAAGCCCCCGAAAAACGGGAAACTCACGTCGTCCTTTTCCATGGCCGCCAAGGCAAAAACCTCATCGGTAATGCAAAAAGCCATGATGGCGCGCTTGTAGAAGGGCATATCGGAGGCCACCTTCTGCGACAGCGACAGCGACATCAGCATGTAGCGCAAGTTGATGACAAAAGTGGTGATGACCAGCTCTATATAGGGCGCGCCCCCCTCAATGAGCCGTATGCCAGCGAACTGTCCCGCCGAAGCCATGTTGGTCATCGATATAATGGTGGCTTCCAACGGATTAAAGCCCATTTTCACAGCTATCAACCCGAAGGTGAAAGAGACGGGAATGTAACCCAAACAGATCGGAAATCCCTTTTTTAAACCTCTAACAAACTCAGTCATAAACCTTTGCCGCTTTCCAAAAACGGCAGCAAAGATAGTAAAAAAAGGGACAAGGAAAAAGGATCAATGTATTTCAGACATCGACACAATCGACACTGCGGTTTTCAGGCCGTCGATGGCGGCGCTGACAATGCCACCCGCGTAGCCTGCACCCTCGCCCATGGGATATATGCCGGGAATGCCGCACTGCCTGTTTTCGCCACGCAGGATGCGCACAGGAGAAGACGAGCGAGTCTCCACGCCAGTGAGCACAGCGTCGGGATCAGCGAAACCTTTGAGCTTCCTGTCCAGCTGCGGGATGGCTTGGCGCAAAGCATCAACCACATAGTCGGGGAGGCAGCGGCCAAGATCGCAGAAGAAAACCCCATGCGGATAGGAGGGCTTGACACTGCGATAGCGGTCGGCAATCTTGCCGGCCAAAAATTCGCCCACGAGGTTGCCCGGGGCGCGGTAGTCGCCCGCAATCCCGAAAGCGGCACGCTCGTACCGCTCTTGGTAGTCCAACCCATCAAGGGGGCTTCCCTTGAGATAGTCATCAGGATGCACACTGACAAGCAGGGCACTGTTGGCATTGGCCTTGTCGCGGCTACGCTCACTCATGCCGTTGGTGACAATGGTGCCCTCCTCGCTGGCGGAGGCCATCACCGTGCCGCCGGGACACATGCAGAAGGTATAGACCCCGCGGTCGCCAAGGTGAACAACCCCCTTGTAGGAGGCAGGTGGCAAAATACGGGCCGCATCCCCATACTGCATGCGGTTGACACGTCGTTGTTGGTGCTCGATGCGCACGCCCATGGAAAAGGCCTTGGCCTCCATGTCCAATCCCCTGCCATAGAGATGCCGGATAGTGTCACGGGCGGAATGGCCCAAACCCAAGAGCAAATGCCGGGTGGTGAATTGTTCCCCCGTGTTGCAAATGACCTGCAACACGCCGTTGCTTTGCTGGAAATCGGTGAACGTGGTGTTAAAATGGAACTCACCGCCCAAAGATTCGATTTCAAGCCGGATATTGCGGACCACACGTTCCAGATAGTCGGTGCCCACATGCGGATTTTGCATATAGAGCACATCCTCGTCGGCCCCGTGTTTGTAGAACTCCTCCAGCACAAAGCGGTTGTACTCGCCATGGACATTGGTATTGAGTTTGCCATCGGAGAAGGTGCCGGCACCGCCCTCGCCAAACTGCACGTTGCAGTTCGGGTCCAGCTTCTTGTCATGGAGAAAGGTCTCCACAGCCCGCTTGCGTTCCTCGATGCGCGCGCCCCGCTCAATGACGATGGGCCGCGCCTGGCAACGTGCCAAGTAGAGGGCTGCGAACATGCCAGCCGGACCGAAGCCCACCACAACGGGACGGTTTCCGACCTGCCACGCAGGGTACTCCATCACAGGCTCTTCAGGCCACTCCGTCACATTGGCATCCGACAGCAAATGCCTATACCCGTCTGGGAGCGTCAATCCCACCTGGTAATCGAAGATGACGCGGTTTTTCTTCCGGGCATCAATGGCCTGGCGCAGGATACGGAACTCTTCAATGTCCCTGCCATTGATACGATACTGGCCACACACTGCACCTTTCACATTGGGATTGGCGCAGACTGGGATTCTTATATTGGATATTTTACACCTCACTGTCAGGATTTTCCGAAAAACAGGTTACCGGTTTTCGTACATCTTCCTGTAGTACTCCACGTATGCGCCAGAGGTGACATGTTCCAGCCACTCCTCATGCGAGAGATACCAATCCACGGTTTTTTCGAAACCCTCGTCAAATTTCACCTTCGGGCTCCAGCCCAGCTCGTTTTTGATCTTGGTCGGGTCGATGGCGTAGCGAAGGTCGTGGCCCGCACGGTCGGCAACGTAGGTGATGAGCGACAGCGAGGCACCTTCGGGACGGCCCAACTTGCGGTCCATGATCTCAATCAGCTTCTTGATGAGATCGATGTTGCGCCACT
>CAMVIT010000008.1:0-70097 GCA_947167635.1 uncultured Bacteroidales bacterium
GATATCGTCGCCGAGGCAGATTTTGCCGTCGTAGATGCTGTACTTGGGGCGGTTTTCGGTAGGGGAGAGGTTGGGCATCACCACGTTGGCGCCGGCCTGTATGCCTAATTCACGTCCGAAGGCGTTGAGTGTGCCGAGAGCTGTGGTGGCGGGCAGCAGCACATGCGGATGCAGCAGCCGGATGATGGAAAGCAGGCGCAGGGTCTGCTCTACGCTGCCGTTCGGCTCGTGGGCGAAGGGTGTGTTCTGCGCCGCAATGAAGGGGCCGATACCGCACATCTCGGGCTTGAAACTGCGGATGAACTGCAGGTCTTTGAGCAGAGTCCTATGGGTTTGTCCTGGCGAGCCGACCATAAATCCGGCACCCACCTGATATCCGATGTCGCGCAGGTCACGGAGACACTGCATGCGGTGCTCAAAGCTCATCTCGGCAGGATGAAGGTACGCATAGTGGTCGGCATCGGCGGTCTCGTGGCGCAGCAGATAGCGGTTCGCGCCAGCATCGAAGAGCTTTTGGTAACTCTCGCGGCTGCGCTCACCTAAAGAGAGCGTGATGGCACAGTCAGGGAACTCCGTGCGGATGCGCTGCACTAACGGCACGATGTGCGGATCGTCATAATGGCCGTCCTCGCCCGCCTGCAGCACGAAAGTTCGCAGCCCGCATTCGTAGCCCATGCGACAACAATCGAGGATGGTGTCGTCATCAAGCCGGTAGCGCTCCGTCAGGGTGTTGTCGCGACGTATGCCGCAGTAACGGCAGTTGTTGCGGCACACATTGCTGAATTCAATGAGACCGCGCATGAAGACGGCATTGCCATAAATGCTTTGCGCCACCTCGCGGGCTTGGGTGCGCAAATGATCTATGGCCTCGTGATTGTCGGTGTCGAGCAAGACGGTGAGCTGTTCCAAGTCAATGTCCTGACTGTCGCGTACTTTGTCTATGATGGAACGAATGGAATCGGTGGCGTGCATAGGTTGGATTCTGCAATGAATTTGGACTGCAAAAGTAGCAAAAGAATGGATGTCTGGAGCAGGAAAATGGGAATTTTTTTCAGATGGTGCTCTCATGTCGTAAATTCATTATCTTTGCAGCCTAAAAAATGCATGGATTTGCTCGGCGATTTGCGAAGCTCGCAGGCAATGCTTACTTGTTGTTGAATCACTTTAATTTACAATATTATGTATAGAAAACGTATTACAGGATTTCTGCTGGCAGCCTTCTGTCTCCTGGCTATCAGCGCCAATGCTCAAAACTACCACAAGGAGACCTATCAGAACGACCCGATGAACGTGATTCACTACACGTTGGACAACGGGCTTCAGGTTTTCATGTCCGTGAACAAGGACGAACCGCGTATCCAGACCTACATCGCGGTGCGTGTGGGCAGCAAGAACGACCCGTCTGAATCCACGGGCCTTTCCCACTATCTCGAACATCTGATGTTCAAGGGCACCAACCACTTTGGCACCCTTGACTGGCCGAAGGAGCAGGAACAACTTAAGAGAATCGAGGCTCTGTACGAGGTCTATAACCATACCACAGACCCCGCCCAGCGCAAGGCCATCTACCATCAGATCGACTCTGTGTCGTACGAGGCATCCAAATACGCCATCCCGAACGAGTATGACAAGATGATGTCGATGATCGGGGCGCAGGGTACCAACGCCTTTACCTCCAACGACATGACTGTCTATCAGGAGGATATCCCAAGCAATGAACTGGAACGCTGGCTCAAGATTGAAGGCGAACGTTTCGCGAATCCCGTTTTCCGACTTTTCCACACCGAGTTGGAGGCTGTCTATGAGGAGAAGAACATGAACATGGCCAACGACAGCCGCACGGCTTACGAGAAGCTGAACGAAGCGCTGTTTCCGCACCATCCTTACGGCACGCAGACCACCATCGGTACTATCGAGCACCTTAAGAACCCGTCGCTGACGAACATCAACAAGCATTTCTACACTTATTATGTGCCGAACAACTACTGCATCGCCATGTCGGGCGATTTTAATCCTGAAGAGGCCATCCGTTTGATAGACAAATATTTCGGAAATATTCAGCCGCGCTATATTCCAGACTTTACCTATGTAAAGGAGAAACCCATTCGCGAGGTAAAGGTGGTGGACGTGTACGGTCTGGAGGCCGAGAATGTGCAAATCGGCTTCCGTATTGATGCCGGCACCGGTTCCCGCGACGTTCTCCTCGCCGAAATGGTGGATGCCGTGCTGATGAACGGTTCCTGCGGTATCATGGACGAGAACATCAACCAGAAGCAGCTCGCCCAGTATGCCGCCTCCGGTGTGAGCGACATGAACGATTATGCCTATTTCCGTCTCTTCGGCATGCCCAAGCAGGGCCAGACGTTGGAACAACTGAAGGATCTCCTGCTGGAACAGATCGAGATTCTGAAATCCGGCAACTGGGATGCCGACCTGCTCACTGCCGCTATCAACAACCGAAAGCTCAGTGATATGACCTCCCTCGAGAGCAATGTGAACCGCGCCATGAAGATGGCTTTCGCTTACCTTGCGCACCAGAGCTGGCAAGATGTGGTCAACGAGACTGAAAACATGAGCTATGTGACCAAAGAGGATGTGGTGGATTTTGCAAACCGCATTTTCAAGAAAAACAATTATGTGGTGGTCTATAAACGCCAAGGCGAACAACGTGACGTGCAGAAAGTTGACAAGCCCGAAATCACTCCTGTGGTCATGAACCGTGATGTGGAGAGCTCCTTCCTGACGGAGGTCAAGAACATGAAGGTCGCCCCCATCGAACCCGTCTTCGTCGATTTCAACAAGGATATGAAGAAGGGCAAGGCCAACGGCAACGAAGTCCTCTTTGTGGAAAACACCGATAATGGTCGCTTTCAGTTGGCTTACCGCTACAACTATGGCAGATTTTACGACAAGAAGGCCGGCATCACCAATTCCTTCCTCGACCAGCTTGAGAGCGAGAACCGCACCCTCAGTCAGATCAACCGCGAGATGTACGACCTCGCCTGCTCTTACTCCATCGGATTCGGCGATAAGTACGCGACCGTCCATATCTCAGGTCTGAGCGAGAATATGGAGAAAGCGATGGCCATTGTGGAGGATATTCTCAACCACCCGAAAATTTCTGATGAGTCTGTCCAAAACTCCATCAGCGACGTGCTGAAGAGCCGTAACGATGCCAAGTCCCGACAGAACAGCATATTCCAGAATATGCTGCGCTATGTCTCCTACGGCAAGGACAACATCCGCAAGTATTTCGTCAGCAACGAGGAGGTGCAGAAAATCACGGCACAGGATGTCGTCAACCAGATCAAGACGATGACCTCCCAGCCGCAACGCATTCTCTATTACGGCGACTTGAGTCTCAACGACCTGCAAGCGCTCATCACCGACAAGCACAGTGTGCATCCGGCCAAGAAACCCGTCAAGATGGGACCTGACTATGATCGTCTCCCCACGAAGGACAACAAGGTCTATTTTGCCCATTATGACGCCAAACAGTCGCTGTGCCGCCAGCTTACGACCTCCATTCCTGCCAACTGGACGCTTAGCCCCTCCATAGAGATGTACAATGAGTACTTCGGTGGCAGCATGAACTCCATCGTGTTCCAGGAGATCCGGGAGAAACGCTCCTTGGCCTACTCCGCCGCCGCCTACTATGTGGAACCCGGTGAAAAGGGCATGTCCAACTATAACATGACCCACATCGGCACGCAGAACGACAAACTGATTGACGCCATGGAGGCCTTCACCGACCTGTTGGACAACATGCCCGTGTCTGAACTGAACTTCGACCTGGCCAAAACATCACTGATTTCGCAATACAGAACCAACCGTACCCGCAAGATGAGCATTATCAATTATTATCTGGCTTGCGAGGAAAAGGGTTTGAAAGCTCCCACGGACAAAGCGGACTATAATGCCATCCAAAAGATGACTATCAACGATGTGAAGAATTTCAATGCCAATTATATCAAAGGACAGAAGAGAGTGGTTGTGGTGCTCGGCAATGAGAAAGAAGTGGATCTGAAAGGACTTGAGAAATACGGAAAGGTCACAAAACTCACATTGGAAGAGATTTTCGGATACTAATCATCTGGCGATTATAATTTTAAGGAGTCACGAGGCTGATGCTTCGTGACTCCTTTTTTACGCATTGTCTTTTCGTTTGTCAGGGGATGATATGTCAGGCTGCTTTTCGGTTGCTGTAAAGGGCAATGATGAAGACGGCGCTGGATATCAGAAGGATTCCGAATGCAAGACGGACGGTGAAGACCTCGCCAAACATGAATATTCCGATGAGCACGGCCGTAAGCGGTTCGAGTGCCCCGATGATGGCGGTTGGGGTGGAGCCGATATATTTTGCCGCATAGACCATCATCACCAAGGCCAGAATGGCGGGGACGACAGCCAGCCACCCCACATAGAACCAACTGGTGGCATGGGCAGGCATCTGTACGCCATGTCCGGTGCAAAACGATAGGATTAGATTGCCCAAAGCGCAGTATATGAGTACATAAAAATTGATTTTGAAGGACGACATCGCCAGTTGGGAGCGATTCATGACGATGATGTACAAGGCGTATGTGAGCGCCGAAATCAGCACCAACACCACACCGGCAGCCGAAAGCCGGCCACCGTCCGGTGTCCAATACAACAGCATGACTCCAATGAAAGACAGGATGATGGAGAGAGTCGTGGCCCAAGTCAGTTTTTCCTTGAAGAAAACGGCCATGATGGCTGCGGTGAGCACCGGATAGACGAAGAGCAGGGTGGAGGCCACCCCGACATCCATCAGTTGGAAACTGGCATAGAGTGTGAAGGATGAGGCCAGAAACAGCAGGCCTAATATGCTCAAGGTGGCAAATTCAGATCTGCAGACCTTGAGTTGTTCTTTGCGGAGCAGCATCACTGCCGCAATGATGACCCACGCCAGGCCAAACCGCCAGAAAAGGACATTGCTCGGCGTCATGCCTTCCTCATATAACCGGGCACCTATGGGGTTGGTGCCATAACATACGGCGGCCCCAATACCGCAAATGGTGCCGAAAAGTGTTCTATTGCTTTCTTTGTGAAGTGATTGCACAAGCTTGATGGTTAGTGGTCGGATGGGAAATTTTTTGGGCGGCAAAGGTAGGAAAAAAACAGAATGTTGTGTTCGCCAAATTGATACCCTCAATGGAGAAGGTCTATCGGATCAGCGTCACGGTGCCTGTCCTCTCGAACAGTGTGCCGTCGGGACGCACATATTCGAGTTTGTAAACGTAGGTGTCTATAGGACAGGGCTTCCCTTTGGAGGTTCCGTCCCAACCCCTGTTCGGGTCGTGTGTCAGGAAAATGAGTTCGCCGGTGCGGGCATAGATGCGCAGGCTGTAATGTTCCCCGGAGACGAAAGTGTTGGAGGGCAAGAAGATGTTGTTGATGGATTCCGATGGCGTGAACGCATTGGGAATGTATGTGTTGGGCAGCTGCTGCACCATGACCTGGTTGGAGATGCTGGTTTCTTCAAAGCCGAATTCATCAAGGGCGAGTTTTGCTGTTACATAATAGGTGAACTTGGAGCCGCCCCCGAAGAGGGCAGCCACATCGTCGTGAAAGACATTGAGCGAGGCGGGGGCTATGATGTCAGGCAGTTCGTTGAAGGCAGGCTCCACTTCCAACTTGCGCAGGACACTGTAGTGGTCCACATCGGACGGACTGTCGCCATAGCTGATCCATCGCAGCACATTCTCCTGGGCGGTGGTAGCCTCGCCTTGCAGCAGGATGTTGTGCTCCACGTTGGAAAATCCGCTTTCGGAGTTGCAATGGTCCAGCACATGGGTGCGGTAGTGATAGATGCGCTTTTCGAACTCCGCCGAGGCATCGGTGAAATTATAGTCGGCGGCAGCATGATACGGCAAAGTCGCAATGGTGGTGAAATCCGTGCCGTTGTCGCTGCGCTCCAGGCGAATCTCGTGAAAGTCGAGTGTGTCGCCGCTGGTCAGCACATGGATGCCGATATGGTCGTTGTCGATGACCGATACTGACAGGATGTGGGTCATGTCGAGGGCGCCTGTTGATTCCAGAATGAAGTCGCGGCGGTTGCTGGAGGCGGAAATGGTGTGATCTGTGTTGTGAACGCGGACAAAAACCCGGTAGCTCGTTCCTGGTGTCAAATCCGCAAGTGTGTAGTTGTTGTCTGTCGTGGTGGCTACGCTCTGGTAGGTGGTGCCGTTGTCTGTGCTGATAAAAATCTCGTATTCGCCAATGCCGCCCCAGAGGTTGGGATATGTTTGCCAACTGATAGCCGCCGACCGTTGGCAGGCATTCAAGTTGTTGACGAACATGTTGAGGGTGCATTGATAAATGTTTTGACCGATCATGTCAGAGACGTTCGAGCAAGAATCCATCACGGCGATGCGGTAACACCGTTCGGCATCGTTGTTGTCGGTCCAGGAGGTGGAGTTGTAAACGGTGTCGAGAGGCTCCCATGGACCGTAGTCGTTGCTGTAGATGATGTAGCCCATCATGGCTGAATCCGTCGCATGAAAGCCCAAGACAGGTTGGTTCTGCTCGTTTACCGAGACGCTGTCAAGAACGGGGGGATTGGGCTTGCTTCTGTCAACCACTATGGCGGATCCGATAGAGGTGGAGAAGGGACATGTGCCGATAAGCGAGTTCCCCATCGGGTATCGATTGGTGATATCGACGCGGTAGGAGACTTCGTTGTAGCAGACATCGGCTGTGTCGGTATAGGTGAGGACGGTGTTTGGAACGGTGGCGAAGGGCTGTATCGGGAAAGCGTTTTCGTAATAGTGGCGTTTGAAAATGAAAAAGGAGCTTCCCCAGGTGGAGTCCAATGCGCTCGAGGAGGGAGAATCCCAGGAGAGGAAAATGCGCGAGCTGTCAGGACTGACCGTCACTGTCAGATTGGGCATCTGAAGAGTGTTCGACTGCCAGGAGCCGCCGTTGGTGTCGCGTGCGATGATGTGGCAGGAGTAGGAGGATGCCGGCGTGACCGTGATGTCTCGTCCGCTGTAATTGCAAAGTGTATAGGGGGAAGAGGCTGTGTAGCTCTCGATGAAAGTACCGTTGACATAGATGTCGTATGCGTTGAAATTTCCGCAGTCGGTGGTGTTGCTCCATTCCACATGAAGTTGCGTGGCACTGGTGAGGCGCAGGCATACCAATGTGGGTGGATCGTAGCCAAAGACGACCTGTGCCATCAATACCAACAACCAAATTGTAGCAATCGCTTTCCGCATACCTGTTCTTACTCTATTGCAAACTTATTAATAAATAGTTCCAACGATGATTTGTGTGAAATTATTGTGCGCGAAAAATTTTTTTGCCAATGTTAAAAGTTGTTCTGGTGAGATTTCGTTTGCGCGTTGCAACATGGTCTTGAATTCGTGCTCGTCAAGGCCGCGTGCGTGCCAGTAGGCGAATTTTGTCATGTAGGAGACGGAGTTTTCCACGTCGCGCAGCAAGCCGCCTTCGATTTGCCGCCGTAGCAGTTCCAGTTCCTCCTCGCTGACAGGCTCTTGGCAGAGTCGGTCCATCTCTTCAAAACAGGCGCTGATGGCTGCGCGGGTGTCCTTGGCGTTCACTTCGCTGCCAATGGAGAAGAGCGATTGGTTGCCGAAATAGGTGAGGTCTGCATAGACACCGTAGGTGTAGCCCTCCCTCTCGCGCAGGCGCTGCATCAAGCGGGAACCGAAATAGCCGCCTGTCAACGTGGTGAGGATGGACAAGTCGCGGCGCTCAGGGTCTCCATAGCCGATGGAGGGGCGGCAGAGCATGATGGAGGACTGTACGCTGCCAGCCATCTCTTCCTGCACGAGCGGGGCACTCTCGGCAAAGAGGGCCAGGTCGTGGATGCGTGATGCGGCTGTGCCGTGCGGCACCTGGCTGAAAAGTCCGTCAATGCACTGCTCTAAATCGGCGTCGAAGTTGCCCGTGGCGTAAATGCACAGGTTCTCGGCACAAAAGGTTGTGCGGTGGCATGCCTCCATTTGGGAAATAGTCACCGCCTGCAGGTTCTCGCGGGTGGAAAACTGTCCGGCAGCCAGACGCTCCCCGAAAAGGGCATGCAACGCCAATTGCGAACATCGAACATCTGTTTTCTTTGAACTGTATTCTAAATCTTTGATTTTTCGTTCTTTATATATGGAAAGATTCTCTTCGCGATAGTGTGGGGCGGAGAGAAACTCATAGATAAAGGGCAGAATAAGCGGGACGTTCTTCTTGGGAATGGCGACTTTGAACCGGGTTCGGTCAAGGGTCACGGAAACATGGAAAGAGGCGCCATGGAAATCAAGCAATCCGTCCATCTCGGTGGCGGTGTGCCTGGGCGAGCTCTCCTTGAGCAGGAAATAGGCGAATCGGAGCGTGTGCTTGATACTCTCGTGCAGAGACCCCACGGCTAACTCGATGTTCAGGTGGATGAGGTCGAGTGTGGGGTTGTCGATGATGAAGACAGGGATGCCGTTGGAAAGTACATGGCGGCGTGGCGGTGTGAGGGAGATGCCGGAGACAGGGTGCTGTGGCGGTGCAATGCTTCTGTTGAGTGTCATGGGCGCTTGTTATCGGATGAGAATCACTTGTCCTTTGCGAGAAAGCAGTTTGCCATCGGGATCGGTGTATTTGATGACGTAGGTGTAGATTTCGCCGGGCAGCTCGTCACCTTTCCAGTTGCCGTCCCAACCACGTTCCATGTCGCGAGAATGATACACCAGTTCGCCGCGCCGGTTGTAAATGGCTATCTCGAAGGTGCTCGGCTTGAAGTTCGCCTTGACGTACAATTCATCATTGAGTCCGTCATTGTTCGGGGTGAAGGCGTTGGGCACGAAAAAGTTGTAGTGCGACTCGGCAGTGGGCTCGTCAATCTCTTCGACCTGATTCTTCGTTTCATCCTGAAGCGTTTCGATGGTCGGGTTGTGGAGTTGGTTGTCAACTGTTTCTGTTTTTTTGGGGGTGGGGACGGGCTTGGTGAGCACCAACGTCGGTGTCGCCGTCTCCAAATGCGGAGTCGATACATGTTGAGTGTTGGATTCTGGATGTTGAAGTTCCACGGGGGCGGTTGTGCGGAGGGGCTCTGGCGTGACAGAATGCTCGGCAGTCGCGGGACTATTGCCAGGAAGGGCGGAAGCAGGGCTTGTGATGGCTTCCGTTGTCGGTCCGGGAACTGTGACGGGTGCAGGCGCGGGCGTGGGTTGCGGGGCGGGCATGGCGGTCTCCGGGACCTGCGGGGTTGTCGTGGACTCTGTGTGGCGTGTGCTTAGCGTAAGCACGGTGACCAAGGCGGCGGTGGCCACCAAGGCGGGAATACCGTATGCGCATACACGGCGTACCAGCCGCCCACGATTGTATCGCACCAATGCGGGGTCGGAGGAGATGGCCTCCCAACCGGCTTCGTCCACGGGATGGGTATAGTTTTTGAGTTTTTCTTGCAGCTTCATATCGTAAGGGTTGTTTTTATCGTATATGTTTGTAAAGTCCTGATTTTATATGTCAAATTCTTCGTGATTGAGATATTTTCGGATGCTTTTGCGCAAATTGGCCTTGGCCCGAAACATCAAGGTGCGCACATTGTTGTGGCTCTCGCCGATGGCTTTCCCAATCTCCTCTTGTGAATAGCCGTCGATGACGAACATGTTGAAGACTATGCGTTGGCGATCGGGCAACTCGTTGATGAAGGAGACAAGCTGTTCCAACGAGAGCACTTCCGCCATCGGCGAGGGGTTGATGGAGGAGGCGAAGAGATCGTCATTCAGCTCTTGCATGTTGTGGCGAGAGCGTTTCCGATAGTAGTCCACAGCCTTGTTGACCGCTATTCTGTAAAGCCATCCGCCCAAAGAGGTGATGTGGTCGTACTCCTTGAAATGTGTCAGGATGAAGACAAAAGTGTCGTGAAACAGGTCTTCGGCCTCTTCTTCGTTTGCGGCATAACGATGGCACACGCCCTTGACAATCGGGCCGTAATCCAGATATAACTGCTTCTGGCAGACGCTTTTGCCTTGTATGCATCCGTCAATCAGTTTTTGTTCTTCTTTTGTTACCATACGCTCGCAAACATGTCATAAGACGAATTCCAGATGAAAATGTTGCAACTTGTGCAAATTTTTTTTGTTATTTTGCCGGAAAATTCTTCTTTTATGAATCGGTTGCAAAAATCGTATTTTTTGGGAAACGACGTGGAGTCAATGGCGCGCAATCTTTTGGGCAAGTATCTTTTCACTCGGAAGGACGGACAGTTGGCCGGTGGTATCCTCACCGAGGTGGAGGCCTACAAGGGGATTGGCGACCGGGCCTCGCATGCATACGGAGGCCGTCGCACGCACCGCAATGAAATGATGTACCACGAGGGCGGGGTGGTCTATATGTTCCTTTGTTATGGAATGCACTCGATGCTCAACTTCGTTACCAACGCGGAAGATGTTCCCGATGCCATTTTGGTGCGGGGGCTTTTGCCCACCCATGGCGAGGAACTGATGCTGCAACGCACGGGAAAGCTGTGCGGGGGAGCCCCCCTCGCCGATGGCCCGGGCAAACTTTGCAAAGCTCTCGGACTGACGGTGGCCGATAATGGCGTCTCTTTGGATGGTGATACGATTTGGTTGGAAGACAGGGGCTTGTCGGTTCCCGATGACAAAGTGGAAATCACCCCGCGCATCGGCGTGGACTACGCCGGCGAGGATGCAAAAAGAATGTACCGTTTTTACTTGAATCCGCGAAATATCAGCTGAACCTTCTATATTGTTCCGGTTCTCCTCTTGGGGAACACTATCGAAACGATGATGCTCAGCGTCAGAATGCCTATGATGACAAACAGGGAAGCCATGGTGCCGATGTGGAGATGTACCAACGGCAGCAACATCTTGACACCAATGAAGGTCAACAGGGCGGAAAGGCCGATTTTCAGGAACCAGAACCTGTCGAGCACGCTCTCTAACATGAAGAAGAGGGAACGGAGCCCCATGATGGCGAAGATGTTGGAAAAGAAGACGATATAGGGGTCGTTGGTCACGGAGAAAACGGCGGGCACGGAGTCGAAGGCAAAGATGATGTCAGAGAATTCGATGATGAGCAGGACGATGAAGAGTGGGGTGCAGAGCCATTTTCCATCGACTTTGGAGAAGAAGTTGTGGCCGTCGAAATTAGGCGTGCTCCAGTGGCGTTTGGTGAAGAACTTGACGACGGGATGATGCTCCACATCAATGTGCTCGTCCTTGTTCCGCTCCAGGAACATTTTGACACCCGAATAGATTAGCACGCCGCCGAAGATGAAGAGGACCCACCGGAATTTCTGAATGAGGGCTGCCGCCGCGAAAATGAAGATGAAACGCAGCACGATGGCTCCGAGGATTCCGTAGAAGAGCACACGATGGTAGTATTTTTTCTCCACACCGAACGACATGAGAATCATGATCATGACAAAGATGTTGTCGATGGAGAGTGTCTCCTCCATGGCATAACCCGTGATGTATTCCAAGGATAGGTTCTTGTTGTAGAGTTTGAGATTTTCTTCAAAGGGCGCAGAGGGGTCGATGTTCAGGTCGTCATGGTACTTTTGATGCAGTTCCACGATCTTGTCATTGTCGTGCACATTGTGGATGAGGTGCCCCCCAAATCGGATAAAGAAGAAGAATGCGATGGCTAAAGTGACCCAAATTCCCGTTTGGATTGCTGATTCCTTAAAGGTGACCTCTTTGTCTTTCTTGTGGAGCACGCCTAAGTCAAGGGCGAGCAAAAAGGCGATGAGGATGATAAAGCTGATGAAAAATATGGTTTCACTCATAGTCGTTTTTTTAAGGGCGGCAAAGATATATTTTTTTCAGGCGTGAACTTGCAGGGAAGGGCTTTTTTTGATGTCCCTGCACATTGGTGCCTGAAAAGGATGCTGGCCATACAGTTTTTTTTGTATGTTTGCACTTTAAAAAAATACAATGAGTACGAACCCTATGTTTTGCATCCAATACGGATTGTTTGTCGTGACGGCCTGCCATAATGGCCGCGACAACGGCTGCATCACCAACACGGTGGCGCAGGTGACCCAGGAACCCAACAGGATTTCCGTCACCGTCAACAAGATGAATTACACACACGATATGATTAAGGAATCAGGGAGATTCACCGCCTCCATCATCAGCGAGAAGGCGGGATTTGAGCTGTTCAAGCACTTCGGATTCCAGTCGGGACGCGAGGTCGATAAGTTCGCGGACTTTGCGGACTGCCGGCGTGTGAAGAACGGCACACTGGCGGTTACCAAGGGCACCAACGCATTCATCTCGGCAGAGGTTGAGCAGATGGTGGATTTGGGCACGCACACCATCTTCGTCGGCAGGGTGGTGGAAATGGAGCCGCTGACGGATGTGCCGTCGGCCACATACACCTATTATCAGGAATATATCAAGCCGAAGCCGGAGCCTGTGGGCGTCACGTCGGAGGGTAAGACGGTGTGGCGCTGTGTTATCTGCGGTTACGAATATGAGGGAGAGGAGCTACCGGAGGATTTCATCTGCCCGATTTGCAAGCACCCGGCGAGCGACTTTGAAAAAATTGTCCGCTAATTTTTTGTATTTTTGCGGCTCAGTGTATATAACCCCGCAAAATCAAAAGGTATGAGAAAATGTTTTATAGCCCTGGCGTTCCTCTTGATCGTGATGACAGGCTTGCACGCGCAGTCCGTGCAGCAGCTGCTGGCCTCGGTGCCGGATGCCGAATATTCAGGACATGACATCGTCACTCTCTTCGACAGCACCCGTGTGGTGATGGAAGAGAGCGGACTGAGCCACGTCTATGGCCATGTCCTCTACAAGGTGCTCACCCCCGCCGGCGGGCGCGACTTCAACTGCGTGAAAATGGACTACGACCCGCTTTCCGCATACGTGGAGATTCGCGAGGTGAAGGTGTACCGCAAGAGTGGTCTGATGGAGAAGATCGACAACCCGGTGCTTGACTATCCTGCGCCAGCCCGCATGATCTATTGGGGCGCCTGTCAGAAGATGGTGGCCATCGGTCGCCTGGAACCCGGCGATGCCGTGGAATATGTGACTTACAAGAAGGGCTTCACCTACGCCTTGTTGCAGGGCGAGGACCCCGATGCCAAATACATCCCGCCGATGCGCGGCCACTTCTACGACATCGTCCCTTTCTGGAGTCACCAGCCTGTGCGCGAGAAGGTCTATTCCCTTAGCGTGCTGCCTGCCAAGAAGGTTCAGTATGCCATTTACCACGGCACGTTGCAGGCCGACTGCAAGGAACTTGGCGGACGTGTCATATACACCTTCGCAAAAAAAGATATAATGCCTCTTGAAAAGCCTGCTCATACACTGGCTGACAACGATGTGCAAACCAAACTGCTGCTCTCCACCGCCGAGAATTGGCAGGCCAAGTCCACTTGGTTTTATGGCGTGAACGAGGACTACGGCAGCTTCGTGCCCACCGAGGAGGTGAAGCGGAAGGTGGCGGAACTGCTCTGTCCTGCTAAAAGCGAGAACGACAGCATCTCCATCCTGACGCACTGGGTGGCCGACAATATACGCTACTCAGGCATCTCGATGGGTGAAGGCGAGGGGTTCACCCTCCACAAGTGCGAGATGAACTTCACCGACCGCTGCGGCGTCTGCAAGGACAAGGCCGGCATGCTGATTGCGATGTTGCGTGCTGCCGGCTTCAAGGCGTATGCCGCCATGACCATGGCCGGAGAACGCATTGATGACATCCCGGCCGACCAGTTCAACCACTGTGTCACGGTGGTCCAACGCCGTAATGGCAACTACCAGCTGCTTGACCCCACTTGGGTGCCCGGCGTGCGCGAGCTGTGGTCCAGCGCCGAACAGCAACAGAACTATCTGATGGGCCTGCCGCAAGGCGCCAACCTCGGCCTTACGCCTGTCTCCAGGGCGGAGAACCATTATCTCAGGATGACTGCCACCACTAAGTTGAATAGGAAAGGCGCACTTTCCGGCACGGTGACGGTCACCGCCGAGGGACAATCCGACCGAACTGTGCGCGCCGTCTTCCGCGGTCGCCGCACCGAGTGGCGCGAAAACGTGGAGCGCCAGCTGCTCTCCCTCTATCCCAACGCCGTCATCAAGAGTGTCAAATATACTGACGAGGACCGCTACCTCGAGCAGCCCGTCTCCATAACCTACAAGTTTGTCATCCCCGACTACGCTACGGTTACCGACAATGTGATGGTCGTCACACCGTTCTTGGCCAAGGGCTTCTATAAGTTCGCCATGCCGCACCTCTATTACGACACTTCGTTGGAAACGCGCACCTTGCCTTTCAACGACCGTTGCTCCCGACTGGTGCAGCTCTCCGAGACGATGACGCTGCCTTCTGGCTATACCTCCGCGCAAATTCCCAAGGCACGTACTAACAACAACGGGGTCGTTACCTTTGATGGCGGATATCAGTTGGAAAACTCGATGCTCCGCTTTCACGAAAACATCCGCTTTAGCAAGCGAGTCTATGAGGCCGGGGACTGGCCATCGTACCGCCAGGCCGTCATTAACCAACATTTTTATATGGACACGCCTGTCGTGCTGAGTCGCTAACCTTCAAAACTTGATTGTGATGAACAGACATTCATTTTGTATATTGTTATCCGTGATTTTTTTCATCGTCTCTGCGACGGCACAAGAGTATGAGGCGACTTATCATCTGATTTCGAGATCTTACACCCTCAACGAGGATGGCAGCATGGATTATCGTTATCGCAAGGAGCTTCAGCTTTTTACGACCGCCTCCTTCGATAAATACGGTGAGACATTTATTGTCTATAATCCAGAATATCAGACTCTGACAATTAACGAAGCCTATACGGTGCGCAAGGACGGCAGTGTTGTGAAAACGCCTGAAAACGCTTTCAATCCCAGTTTGCCCTACTCTTGCACGGATTGTGAACGCTTCAATCCTTTGCGAGAGATGGTGGTGACCCACACGGCCTTGGAGTATGACGCAACAGTCGTGCTCGACTACACCATCCATACGCAACAACCCTTCTTGCCGTCGCTGATGGAACGTGTCGATCTGTATGAAGATGCTCCTGTGGACCACTATGAGATAGCTGTCACCGTGCCGAAGGACCTGAATTTATATCATAATCTAAACTGGCAGAAGTACATGTCCCGGACACACGCGGTTGCAGATGCGGTGGAGTCCACGGAGGGCAATGTCCGCAAGTTGCAGTGGAAATTTGATAATTTGGAACAGAAGACGGCCGAGAATTACTTGCCCCACAACGAGCTTCCCTATCTGATGTTCACCACATTCGATAGTCCCACCAGCTTCATGTCGGATTTCACTATGCAAAACGCCTTCATGCCGGCTCCCGCCAATTTGTACGATGCTGTTCTGAAGCCTATTATGGACAAAGACGTATCCCCTATGGAGAAGGTCATCGCGATTCGCGATTATGTGCATGACAATATCCATACCAATGCGCTTCCGATCCGATACATGGCATACGTCGTGGCATCGCCCTACATGGTGTGGACAACCAACTGCGGTACACCGGTGGAGAAGAACTTGCTTCTGGAGTCGATGCTGCGCACGGCAGGCTTCAATGCGCGTTTTGGTCTTCTATATAGCCATCTGATGGACAATCCGGAATCGCTTCTGCGCTTGGATATGGACGGCAAGCTCTTTTACATCTCCGCTGCGTCGAAAAGCCGGCTCTCCCTGGATGTGAGTCGTGCCAATGACAGCTTTATCGATAAAAATGGAAATGTGTTCAATTTCCAGCCGGAGAACCTTAAAGTGGAAAGGGAAGTGGAAGTGAATCTTACGAAATCGGAGGATAAGCTGGTTCCCGATGTGATGGTCAGGAATGCAGAGATTGTTTCACCAATGGAGCGTACGCTTCAGCAGAAGGGTAGTGGCTTGATTGCAGAAGTGGATCCTTTGACCGGTCGCTATTGCCAGCTTTTGTTACACGATGGCGACTATGGCACGGCGGTGCGGTCTGTCAACCTGCCGCGTCAGCGCAAGCATCCCGTGGCTGTTGTCCCGACAGAGGAACGTTACCTCTATGAGGTCTCTCTTCCCGCCGATGCAAAATGGATAGTGAGCCCGTATGAGTACAGCAAATCGTATCCGTTTGGCTCCGTCACGATCAAGGTCTCGGTGTCGGGCAACAAGTTGACGGTGTCCCGCCAGTTGAGGCTTACGGAGAGCGTGATTTCCCTGAAGGATTACAAGAAATTCCGCGATATGATGACGCGATGGGAAACACCCCATCCCTTTGTCATCCAATATTGATTGTTTGCATAAAGCATTGTTCCAAAATGATAAAGAGCCCTGAACTTGTAAAGATAGACCCATATCTCAAGCCATACGCGGCGGCGCTGCAGAAACGGCGTCAGCGTGCGGTGCTTCGTGAACTGGAGTTCACCGACGGCAAGCGCCCGTTGTCCGACATGGCCAATGGTTACCTCTATTACGGCCTGCACCGCACCGAGAAGGGGTGGGTGTTCAGGGAAAAGGCCCCCAATGCTGTGCAGCTCTACCTGTATGGCGACTTTTCCCGCTGGCAGGTGAAGCCTGAATTCGCGCTCCACGCCCTCGGCAACGGCGACTGGGAGATTGAGTTGCCGGACTTTGCGTTGAAGCACGGGATGCTCTACAAGCTCTGGATGGTTTGGCGCTCCGGTGCCGACGAGCGCCTGCCCGCATACGCCACCCGAGTCGTGCAGGACGACACCACCAAAGTCTTCTGCGCCCAGGTGTGGGAGCCGGAAACACCCTACCCATGGCAACACGACGCGCCCGCGAAGGTCACGCACCCGCTCATATACGAGGCCCATGTGGGCATGTCTTCGCAAGAAGACAAGGTCGCCTCCTACTGGGAATTCAAGGAGAATGTTATCCCGAGAATCAAAAAACTGGGTTACAATATGATACAGCTGATGGCCATCCAAGAGCATCCCTATTACGGCTCTTTCGGCTATCAGGTCTCCAACTTTTTCGCGCCCTCGTCGCGCTTCGGCACGCCCGAAGAGCTGAAGGAGCTCATCGACACGGCGCACCGTGAAGGCATCGCCGTGATCCTCGACATTGTCCATTCGCACTCCGTTTCCAATGAAAAAGAGGGGCTTTCCCTCTTCGACGGCAGCGACAACCTCTATTTCCACTCCGGCGAGCGCGGGCACCATCGCGTGTGGAACTCCCGCTGTTTCGACTACGGGAAGCAGGAAACGCTGCTGTTCCTCTTCGCAAACCTCAAGTATTGGCTGCAGGAGTTCCATTTTGACGGCTTCCGCTTCGATGGTGTCACCAGCATGTGCTACATGAACCACGGCTTGGGAGTGGACTTCTTGGAGTATGCGCAGTATTTTGATGACAATGTCGATGAGGACGCGGTTGCCTATCTGACAATGGCCAACAACTTGGTACACGGTCTCGCCCCGCAGGCGGTGACCATTGCCGAGGATGTGAGCGGCATGCCGGGTATGGCCTTCCCAACGGAACAGGGCGGCATAGGCTTCGACTTCCGCATGTCGATGGGCATCGCCGACTATTGGACCAAGACGGTCAAGACACTCTCCGACGAACAGTGGGGGATGGGTGACATCTATTTCCGGATGACCGACAAACGTCGTGAAGAGCAAACCATAAGCTATGTGGAGTGCCACGACCAGGCGTTGGTGGGCGACAAGACGCTCATCTTCCGCATGATCGACAGCAAAATGTACACGGCCATGTCGGTTCTTACACCAGACATGACGGTGGACCGCGGCATTGCCCTGCACAAGATGATCCGATTGGTGACGCTGACCCTGGCATCAGGCGGCTATCTCAATTTCATGGGCAACGAGTTCGGACACCCCGAGTGGATTGACTTCCCCCGCGAGGGCAACGGCTGGTCGTGCCACTACGCCCGCCGCCAATGGAACCTCGCCGACGATGAGTTGCTCAAGTATGCAGGACTCAACCGCTTCGATGCCGACATGATACACCTCGTGAAGCGCGAGAATCTCCTCGACTACCAACCCGAGAAGTGCTGCGACAACAACGGAGACCTGATCTTGGCCTATCATCGCGGGCCTTGTTTGTTTGTCTTCAACTTCAATCCCGCGAAATCTTTCACCGATTATGAAATAACTTGCAAAAAAGGCCGTTATACCATTTGCTTGGACAGCGATTCGCCCAAGTACAACGGTTTTGGTAACATCGACGAGACGACCGAGTACTGCGCCACTACACGAGCAGGCCTCCCGCGAGTGAAGCTCTACCTGCCCAGCCGCAGCGCCATCGTCCTGAAAAATCTGGATAGTAAATAAACGACGAAAATGAAACGAATACTCATCTTGATAGGCTGTCTCTTCGCCATCTCATTGTATGGCCAGGACACCGCGAACATTAACAAGACCGATGCCCAGGGCAGAAAACAGGGCGTATGGAAAAAATATGAGAAGGGCAAACTGGTCTATGAAGGCCAGTTCAAGGACAATGTGCCCTACGGCACCTTCCAGTATTACCATGCCAACGGCAAGCTCAAGAGCACCACTGAGTTTGTGCAAGGCGTTCACAAAGTGAAGACGGTCATCTATCATGAAAACGGCCATAAGGCATCCGAAGGCGTTTTCATAGACCAAAAGAAAGACGGTGTTTGGCGTTATTATGCCAACAATGACCAGCTGATCACAGTGGAGGAGTATGTGCAGGGCAAGCGCTCTGGCACATGGCAGGTCTTTTCCAAGGAGACCGGCAATTTGTTGGAAGAGACGCACTATTTGAACGACCGGCTCAATGGTGTCTATAAAACTTTTTACACGGACGGGACGGTGAGCCTGGAGGAGAACTATCTGGAAGGCAAGCGCAATGGACGTTCCACCGCCTATTTCCCCAAGGGGAAGATTTCTGTCACAGGAGATTATCTGAAGGGTAAGCGCATTGGAAGTTGGGAATTTTACGATGCGAGCGGCAAACACAGATCCACGATGGAGTATGCAGAAAACGGCACGTCCAAGACATACGTTTATTTGTACAACAATGGATATGGCCAGAAAATAAACCAAGACATTATCGCCTATTTTCTCAAGTCGGGGGAGAAGGCGGTGGCGGTCCTGCGCGATGGCAAACGGTTGCCGATGAGCGAGTCGTTGGAGGAGATCGCCATCTGGGCCGACTTCATGGTTTTCACTCGCATTGCGCCCAGCGTGATTGCTGCCACCGATGCCATTGTGGGCTACAAGGAGGTGGAGGGCGCCGCCAATGATGCCATCATCATCAAGCTAAAACCCTCGCCGGGCGAAGATATCTACTCCGAGGGCGATGAGGCCAAGATGGTCAAAGCCCTTTTTAACACTGAGAAACCAAAAGAATAACCAATCATCGGCGTGATGCCGAAAAAACTGTTTTATGAAGAAGATTGTTGCACTTTTCGGGGCAATAGTATTGTCCATGTCTGTCTTTGCACAGACAGAATATACGTTCACGACCTATCGCAATGTGGTGAACAACGGCTATGATTTCTGGATCTCCACACCGGATGATTATGCGGTGAAAAAGAGTGAGATGCCCGTTATACTGTTCCTTCACGGGCACAGCCTCTGCGGTACCGACCTGAACCGTGTGCGCAAGTACGGCTGCTTGGATGCCATCTCGATGGGGCGCGACATCGACGCCTTGATCATCGCCCCGCAGAACCCCGGCGGCCCATGGAACCCTGACAAGCTGATGAATGTGCTGAATTGGGTGAAGGCTCGTTTCGAGATGGACACCGACCGCGTCTATGTCATCGGCATGAGCCAGGGCGGTTATGGCACCTTCGACCTCGTGTCGGCCTATCCCGAGCCGTTCGCGGCTGCCATGGCCCTCTGCGGCGGAAAGTCAAGAGGCGATGTGTGTGGACTCAATACATTGCCGTTCTGGATTTTACATGGCACTGCCGACAACGCCGTGCCCCTCAGCCAGTCGCAGATTGTCGTGGATGCCATGAAAAAGTGCGGCTCCACGCATCTGCTTCGTTTTGACAAACTCAACGGGTACAATCATTCTCAATTGGCCAAAGTGTTCTATGTGTCGGAAACTTACGAATGGCTGCTGAGTCACAACCGTAAGGTGAAGAAAGTCAACAAGGATGTGAAAATCACGACGGAAACGCTGAGCAAGGCCTATCAGGACATTGACAGAAATTCCAACAAAATCATTGTGCGCGACAATGGCCGCAATGTGCCCGATCCGATGGAGGGTAGGGGGGAGACCGTGACCGCCCAGGACTCATTGGCGAAGATTGCGAACGAGGTGGTGCAGCCCGCGCCCAAGGCCAAGCCCGCTCCTGCTCCGGCCAAGAAGCCGACCGTTCATGTTGTCAAGAAGGGCGACACACTTTCGGCTATCGCCCGCAAATACCACACGACTGTGGCAAAGTTGTGCAAAATCAACCATATCAAGGAGACGAGCATCCTTTCGTTGGGCCAGCGCATCAAGGTGCGGTAGTCGTTTTCCGCAATTGGCTGAGCACCACACCGGCAATTACAATGAAAATACCGAGGATCTTCCGGGAGGTCAGCGCCTCCTGTCCCAACATGGCGGCCCCGCAGATGGTGACGATGGGGATGGCGTTGGTGAACACCGTCAGTTTGGTGATGGAAATCTGCTTCGCGGCGTAGGAATAAAGCATGTAGGCTCCGGCGGAACAGAGCACGGCCAAACAGACCAGGCAGAAGATCGCGTTGGCACTCCAGATGATTTCGCCCCATTGACGGAGGTCGAAGATGCACACAAACGGCAAATAGAAAGGAATGGCCAGAAGGTTCTGGTAGGTGGTGATGGTGATAGGACTGTATTCTTTGACCAAGCGTGCAAGCAGCACACTGTAACCGCATGCTGCCAACAGCGCCAATAAAAGCCAGAGCAATCCCTTGACGTTGAATATGATGTTGCTGTCCGGCCCGAAAGTCATGACGGCAATGCCGAAAATGGATATGACGGCACCCAACAACAGTCTCCAGGATAACGGTTCGTTTTCGGCGAAATACATCGTGACAGACACGACAATGGGGATGAGCGCGATGATGACCGATGCAAAGGAGGGAGAAACCTGTTGCAAACCGAAATCCTCACCGATAAAATAGAGGAAGGGCTCGAAAAAGGCCAACCACAGAAATTTCTTCCAGTCGCCTTTGCGCACCTTCTCCAGTTTACCTTGTATTTTGAAAAGGGTGACAAAAATGACGGAGGCGAGGAAGAGTCGGAAAAAAACGATGGTGAAGACGGGGAAGCCGGCGTTGAGCAGCTGTTTGCTCCATACAAAGCTGAATCCCCAAAAGAGCATGGAAAAAGAGATGGCAATATAGCCCTTGAGTGTTTTGTCTTGAGTCATGGAGTGCGGGAATTAAAAGACGGGTTCGGGTAGAGTGCCCTCATCGGAATGCTCGAGAGTCAAGACGGCAGCAGTGGCAACTTCGGCAAGTTGCAACGGATGGGCTTGGTCTGTTTCGATGCGTTCAGCCTGTTTGTTGTCTTGAATGTTTACTTTAGATTCTGAGTTTATATTACTGTAAACCACAATGATGTATTTGTATTTGCCATCCTTGAGCAATCGCTCGGCTTCGGCGTTTGCGGAATGGCCATGGATGTTGGTGTCGCTTATCAGGATGGGGGTGTTGGAGTTGTCGAAGAACTCGACGACCGTTTGTGCCACCTCGTCCAGATGGGGGGTGTCGTGGGATATGATGAAGACGGCATTGTCGCGGAAGGGGGCGATGTTGGCCTCCTCGATGGCTTGGTTGGCGGCCACGATGAGCGCCATCTCGGTGCGGGTGTAGCCATCGCTCCCGAACTCGGTCAGCGCCTCGAAGGAGTTGCGAAGATGGGTGTCGTCCACCTTGACGAGGTGGTCGAAATCAACGCCCGCAAGCTTGTTGTCCTGACGAGCCTGGGCCCATTCGCTCATGGCTTTGCAGGCGGCATCGGCATTGAATCCCGTCGGGGTGACACCTCCCCGTCCGATGAGGATGGCCTGGGATTGCGGCGGGGTTTTGCGGCCGGTATCTTTATGTTTTGTCATTTTCGTGTGGTGTGTTATAAGTAATCTGCTTTAGTATGTTATTGTTTTTCAAAATTTTACTTTAAATAATAAAATGATTTCCTGAAAAAATTCAAGGATGCAAAAATAAAAAAAGGGAATTATATACTTGATGGCACAAATCAGATTTTCTTCATCTTTTTTTTATTTGGGCGTGCCGGCGCGGCGGCGGAAATTACGTCACATCTTCATACGCAATCCAATGCCGCCGCGCCGTCGGGCTTTCCGCTCTAATGATTTTGGCTTAGAAGCCACCACCATTCCGTGAGACGCGAAGCGTCAAGCGGCACCTCCATCTCGCCAGGGAACGCATTCCCGCCAAAATCATTCCCGCTTCAATCCCTCACGCAGGCTCGTCGAACCCCACACCCGTTTCGCGGCGAGCAACGCACAACCTCGTCTCAAACTTCTCCCGCGCCGCGATTTTCCCGCGCACGCATCCCTCCCAGGGGTTGCAGCGCTCGTTCCTCACGCTTTAACCCCTGGCTACCAAGCTCTTGCCCCTTACGGGGCTGCTCAAGGAAAACTATAAACTATTATCTCTTAACTCTAAACTATTAACGTTGTCCCGGTAGGGACAAAAGCTCGGTAGAAACGGGGGCGTATGCAGCCCACCCGCGGTGCGGGACACAGATGCGCAGACGGAGATATGCTTCTCACCGCGGAATGGTGGAGGCAACCGAAGACGGGGAGACGGCCTGTTATTGCAATTCGTCTCCATGATTTATCTCCACCGCATCCATGGCCTCGTGTCTCCTTTTCGCGGCATCCAAGAAGCATAAAACTTGCTCACCGCGAAAGGGAGGCGTTGGAAAAGTGTATTGTTTATCCCGGCCCGGTGCCATCATGTATATAACTGTCTAAAAAATAGAAAATGACAGAAGGGGCCGGAAAACAGGATATAAGCGCATCTGGCAAAGTATGGGGGAGGTTAGAAAAAAACTGTGTGTTTCAAAAAAAAGGTTACTTTTGCACTCTTTATCAAAAGTTGCATAAGTAATCTGTTTTGCTATGCATCTTTTTGAAAAAGAGATGTTTAATTCGATAATTCATAAATAAACACAAATATGACAATGAAAAGATTACCCAACATCGAAAAATTCAAGGGCTTATTAGCCGTTCTTTGTTTATTGCTCTGCACCCTGGGCACAGTCCAGGCTGAAAAGGGATGGCAATTAGTCACCAGCACCAGTTCCCTGAGTGCAGGCGACAGTGTCATCATCGTCGCTGCTGACTACGACTACGCGCTCAGCACGACCCAGCAATCCAACAATCGTGCGGCCACGGCCATCACCAAGAGCGGCGACATCGCCGTCATCACCAGTGACGTGCAGATCCTGACCCTGGAGGCTGGTGTCTCCGCGGGCACCTTCGCCTTCCAGACCGGCACGGGATACCTCTACGCAGCCGGCACAACCAGCGGCAACTATCTCCGCACCAAGGCCACTTTGGACAGCCGCGGTTCGTTTCTCATCACCATCGGCGCCAACGGTGAGACCACCGTGGTGGCACAGACCACGGAGACGGACAGGACGCACATGCGTTTCAACGAGAGCAACAACCCGAAGATCTTCAGTTGCTACACCAGCGGCAGTTCCGTTTCCAACCTTGTCGCCATTTATAAATATGTGGAATTAGGGGCTATGACCGTAGCCACGCCCACCTTCTCCGTCCCTGCCGGGATGTACACCACCCCGCAAACGGTGGGCATCAGCTGCGCCACAGCCGGGGCCACGATTCTCTACACCACCGATAACAGCAACCCGGCTGTCAACGGCCAGGTGTACAGCTCTCCTCTGACGATTTCCAGCACCACCACAGTCAAGGCTATTGCTGTGGCAGGCAGCGACACCAGCTTCCAGGCCTCCGCGACCTACACCTTCCCGGCCACTGTGGCCAACATCGCTGCTTTCAAGGCTCAGACGGACAACAACCCTCCCTACTATTTCAGTAATGATGTCACCTACGTCTTCAAGCAAGGTGCCTACACCTATGTGAAAGACGCCACCGGAGGATTGCTCCTTTATGCCGGCCAAATCACGACATCCTATCAAGAGGGCGACCAAATCAGCGGTCTCATGGGCACACGCTCTGTCTATAACGGCCAAATCGAGCTGACCCCGACGGTGAACACCCCCGTGGCAACCTCCAATACGGGTGCGGTTGCGCCCGTTGTGGTGACGATGGCTGACCTCTTGGCCAACTACAGCCAATATGACGCACAGCTCATCACCCTGCAAGGCGTGACATTGCCCAATGGATTTTCTGGCAGCACCACTGCCATTACACAAGGCGGCAACACCTGTGACATTTATAACCGTTTTGCTTTGGACACTATTTTGCCTGCCGGTACTGTGACCGACGTGACGGGCTTCGCTGCCATTTACAACAGCACCATCCAAATTTATCCGCGCTACAACTCTGATTTGGCAACAGCCACGCCTCCCGTGCCGCAGCCCACCCTCACCATTGTGAGCCCTGCCGACGGCAGCAACTACTCCACTTTGGACACGATGCATGTGGTGCTGAACATAGAGAACTTCACGCTCGGCACCGACGGTTTGCTCAAGGTTGAATCCAGCATTCTGTCCGCCCTCAACATGCCGAGTCCGTTCTATTTCAACGCCATCACCTGGGCCGCCTTCCAGAATCAGGTGCTGAGTCCGCTGCCGGCGGGCTCGTTCAGCGCCACGGTCTCCTTGGTGGGGCTGGACTCACTTCCTTTGACACCTGATGTCAGCGCTACCACCGACTTTACCGTCACGGCTCCCGTGCTGCCCACCCCGACCATCACTGTCACCGGTGATGTTGCCGGCCCGGACACATACTATTTCACGGCAAACGTGACCTTGGCTGTGTCCGAACCCGGTGCTGAAATCCGTTACACTACGGATGGCACCACTCCGACAGCAACGTCCACGCTCTACACGGCGCCCTTCAATGTGACCACGACCTCTGCCGTCAAGGCCATCGCCCTGAAGACGAACTACGCCAACAGCGCCGTGGCCGAGCAGAGCATCACCATCGCCATCCCGGTGGTCGCCACGCCCACCCTCACGCCGGGCACGGGTATTTACGCCGACAGTGTTGTCGTGACGATGGCCTGCGCCACCACGGGCGCCCAGATCCGCTACACTACGGATGGCACGGAACCGACGGCTGCTGGCACGCTTTATACGGCTCCAATCACATTGACCGCCAACACGACGCTCAAAGCCAAGGCTTTCAAGGCGAACTGGACGACCAGTGAGACGGTCATAGCCACCTACACCATTGCCCACGAGCCGGCATTGGCTGTCACGCCGGGTGCGTTGAACTTTAACAGCACAACCTTGACGGGTGTGATTGATGTCACCTCCGCCTTCCTCACCAGTCCCGTCGCGGTGACGTGCAACAACACGCATTTCACGCTCTCCACGGCCTCCATTCCGGCAAGCAGCACGTCCGCACAGGTTACGGTGACGTTTGACGGCACCGAACCCGCCACGGGCATCGTTACCTTCAGCAGCGACACCCTGACCGCACAGGTCTCCTTGACCGCCACGGCCACATTACCCATGCCGGTCATCACTCCCGCATCAGGCACTTCTGACACGATGATTGTTGTCACGATGAATTGTACCAACAGCAACGCCGGCATCTATTACACCACTGACGGCACTGCACCCACGGCCGCTGCCACTCTGTACACGGCTCCTGTTGTGCTGAACACGCCAGGTTCCCACACAGTCAAGGCCATTGCCATCCTGAACGGTTGGGACAACAGTGATGTGGCCACCGCCACCTATACCATCACCGTGCCGGAACCGCCCGCCCCGGTCTATAACGACACTGTCATCTATTACACCAGTTTCGATTCCACGCAGCAGTTTGTCGCTGGAAGCGTTTACGACAACGATGTCGTGGCCTTCTCCGGTCCGATTGGCCAGCAGTGGGGTACCATCCACGGCAACCCGAGCACTGTCAGCGCCATCAGCGGCGACCAGTCGATGCAGATGCGTTATTACACCAATGCCTCACACGGCGGCCATATTGGTTACACTTACACCAATTTCGACCTCAACGATGTCACCCGTGTCACCTTCTCCGCCAAGAGCACAAACGGTCTCAATGTGGCCGTTTCCTATTCCAACGATGGTGGCAACACATTTATCAACGAGCAGATTATCACATTGACCACAGCTGCGCAGACCTACTCATACGCGGTCAGCGACTCCGGCGAGAATGCCGCCTTCGTGCGCCTGCGCTTCGCTGTCTCCCTGCCCACTCCCGCTCCCACGAGCACATCCAGAGTCTATCTTGACAGCCTGACTGTCTTTGGCATCCCCGGCATTGTTCACAACAATGTGGCCACGCCGGAAATCACCCCTGCCAGCGGATTTGTGTATGCCGCATCTCAAACGGTGACTATCACCTGCGCCACGGCTGGTGCAAGCATCTACTACACCACGGACGGCAGCATTCCGACACAAAACTCCACGCTCTACACTGAACCTTTCACCATCGATAGCAATGTCACTATCAAGGCCAAGGCCTTCAAGGCGGGCGATGTGCCCAGCATGGTGGCCACCGCTACTTACGAGTTCCCTGTCACTGTGGCCAACATCGCCGCCTTCAAGGCTGCCAACACCGCCACCAACAGCACCGTTTACAAGATTGACGGTGATGTGACCTTCGTTTTCAAGAATGGCAGCAACATCTATGTGCAGGACAATACTGCTGGATTGTTGGTGTACGACAACCAGGGCATCATTACGGGCAGCTATGTGGAGGGTGACGTCATCAGCGGCGGCATCTTCGGCAGCCACACGCTTTACAACGGCTTGGTGGAAATGGTTCCCACCCATGACTGGGCCGTTTCCACACAGAACACCGGCACAGTTTCCCCGGTGACCGCCAGCGTTGAAGACATCGCAGCCTTCTACTATCAGTATGAGTCCAAGTTGGTCACCCTTGCAGGCGTGACGTTCCCCACCGGCGGCCAGTTCACCACGGCCAGCGCCACGAACCTCGACATCGAGCAGAACGGCGAGACCATGCAGGTGCGCAACACCCATAAGACCCTTGACATGACCATTCCTGCCGGCAGTGTCGCCGATGTGACTGGTTTTGTGCTTCAATACAACGGTACCTATCAAATCGCCCCGCGCGACAACAACGACATCACCTTGCAGTCCATGGAGACGGTTGCCGACCCGGTCATTGATATCCAACCGCTCACCAACAACATGTCTGCCATTACCATCACGTGTGCCACGGATGGGGCAACCATTCACTACACTTTCGATGGCACCGACCCCGACGAGAACTCTCCCGTTTATACGGATGTCCTTTCCCAGGAGGGTGTTTTCACCATCAAGGCCATCGCCATGAAGGAGGGCATGAACAACAGTAATGTGGTCATCGCCACCAATAGCGGCATTTGCGACCGCGAGCTGGCTGGCACGATTTCGGTCTATCCGAACCCTGCCACCGACAAGGTGACCCTCAGCAGCGAACGCTATACCATGGACAAAGTGGCCGTTTACGATATCTTCGGACAACAAGTCCGCACTTTCAACGTGAATGACCTGACTCAAGACATTGACTTGTCTCAATTGCGTCCGGGCACCTATTTCCTGTATATATCGACAGCCAACGGTGTTGCGGTGCAGAAGGTGGTGAAAAAATAATTACTCAATGCGGGGACGTACGGAGGTGCGTCCCCGTTTGATTAAAACAGAAGATCAAGACTTTGACAAACGACGAATGCCTCGATTTGATGAAAAGGCACGGCATCAGACCGACTGCGAATCGCATTTTGGTGACTAAGGCGTTGGCGGATGCGGGGTGTCCTCTTGCACTCTCCGAGTTGGAAGAGGTGATCAGCACGATTGACAAGTCCGGCATTTTCCGAACCGTGACACTCTTCCATGAGCGGCATCTCGTCCATGCCATCGAGGATGGCAGTGGTGTCCGTTACGAGCTGTGTCGAAGCCATCACGAGGACATGGATGACGACCTGCACCTCCATTTCCATTGCCAGCGGTGTGGCCGCACGTTTTGCCTTGACCAGATTCCGGTGCCGGAAGTGGCATTGCCAGAAGGATATATGCAGCATTCGGCCAATTATACGATAAAGGGCTTGTGCCCTCGCTGTGCGAAAAGGAACGATGGATAACAGAAGCGTTTTTTTTGTACTTTTGCACCCAAGAAAATGTTTGTACAATAACAATTTATAATTACAAAAATGGAAAAGAAAACTTCAATGATTAGACTGAGAATGAGCTCTCAAGACGCTCATTATGGTGGTAATTTGGTGGATGGCGCACACATGCTCGCCTTGTTCGGTGATGTGGCCACGGAACTGCTCATCATGCAAGATGGCGATGAGGGTCTGTTCTGCGCATACGACAATGTTGAATTCTTGGCTCCTGTTTATGCAGGGGACTATATCGAGGCCGTCGGTGAAATCACCCATGTGGGCAACACCTCCCGCAAAATGGTCTTTGAGGCCCGCAAGATCATCGTTCCCCGTCCTGACATCAGTGCTTCCGCTGCCGATGTGTTGGAAGAGCCCATCGTGGTGTGCCGCGCTTCCGGCACCTGCGTTACTCCCAAAAAGTGCCAACGGAAAAACAATTAATTTATTAAGTCATTAAGATATTAAGTTATTTAATTATCAGAGGTTGTTCCTTGCACCCTCGTGGTTTTATAACTTCATTATCCAATAGTTTCATAATTTTACAGTATAAATATGGAAAAATTGATCATTACCGCCGCCATTTGTGGCGCGGAAGTCACAAAGGAACAGAACCCCGCAGTGCCCTACACCGTTGAGGAGATCGTAAGGGAGGCCAAGTCGGCCGTGGATGCCGGAGCCGCCATCGTACACCTGCATGTCCGCGAGGACGACGGCACGCCCACGCAGAGCCGCGCACGTTTCCAGGAGTGCGAGGATGCCATCTACAAAGTGTGCCCCAACGTCATCCTGATCCCCTCCACGGGCGGAGCCGTCGGCATGAGTCCCGAAGAGAGACTGCAGTCCACAGACACCACTCCCATCCCGGAGATGGCCACCCTTGACTGCGGCACTTGCAATTTCGGCGACGAGATTTTCGACAACACCATGCCGACCATGCGTGCTTTCGGCAAACGTATGTTGGAACGTGGCATCAAACCCGAGTATGAGTGCTTTGAGATGGGACATCTGGACACCATCTTGACGATGGCCCGCAAGGGACAGGTTCCCGGCGCCCCCATGCAGTTCAACTTCGTGCTGGGTGTGCCCGGCTGCACCCCTGCCACGGTCGATAATCTCTGCTGGCTTGTGAAGAACATCCCCGCCGGTTCCACATGGACCAGCACGGGCATCGGCCGCCACGCCTTCACCCTCGCCGCTCCCACCATCGTGATGGGCGGAAATGTGCGTGTGGGCTTCGAGGACAACCTCTATCTTGAAAAAGGCGTCTTGGCGAAATCCAACGGAGAACTCGTGGACAAGGTCGTCCGTATGGCCAAATTGTTAGGCCGCGAGGTGGCCACTTCCGACGAGGCACGTGTGATTCTTGGCCTCAAGAAGTAGTTCAGTTCTTTTACGCAAACAAAAAAACTGCCTTTTGTTTTAAACCCCATAAGTTGGACAAAAACTTATGGGGTTCATAATATACTATTACATGCTAAGTGAGGAGTGATCACTGATCACTCTTCACTGATCACTCCTCATCGATCACTGTTTACACGTCTTACCCCTCTTACTTGTTGATGAGCTCTCGCACGGCATTTTCCAAGGCGGCACCGCGCAGGTCCTTGGCCACAATGCGGCCTTCGCGGTCAATGAGGAACATGCTGGGGATGGAACGCACGCCGTAGATGGCGGCGGCCTCGGAGGACCAATATTTCAGGTCGCTGACGTGGTTGGGCCATACCAGCTTGTCATCGGCGATGGCTTTCTTCCAGTTGTTGGCGTCGCGGTCGAGGGAGACGCTGAACACTTCGAAGCCCTGATCGTGATATTTGGCATAGACGTTGCGCACGTTGGGGCTTTCGCGACGGCAGGGGCCGCACCAGGAGGCCCAGAAGTCGAGCAGCACTACCTTGCCGCGCAAGTCTGAGAGCTTGCGAATCTTGCCATCGGGGTCGGGGAAGGCCAGATCGGGAGCCATTGCTCCAATGGAGGTTTTGTGGGCAGGGGAGTTCAGTATGTTCCAACGCTCCTTCACAATAGGATGGTCGGGGTTGGTGACATGCTGGGCCTGGATGACTTCTTCGTGCAAGGCGGCGTTCTGCTCGCGCGGGAACATGTCCACGAACATCAACACGGCCACGTCGTCCTTGTGGCTTTTGATGAGCTCTATGAGCTTTCCGTTCAAGTAGCTGTCCGTCTCGTTGTATTTGGTCTGATAGGTGTTCACCACTTCGCGCAGAATCTGCTGTGCGTCGGAAACCAGGCCGCTGCCGGAACCCTTGTCGGCAGCCACCAGTTGCTTGTAGTCGTTGGCTTTGGCCGACATGGGGACAATGTGCCCGTTGACAAGCGCGATTACTCGCTCTGCCCATCCGTTGGCAACCTTCTTTTGCTCCATAAGATTGTTGAACACCAAACTGTCACGGTCGGCGATAAGTTTGCGCACGATGTCCATGTAGGAGCCGATCGAGGAGATCGCCATTTGGTGGCGGCCATTTACATTTTTGATATAGTGGTCAAGTTTGGCATAGAAACCGGCGTTGCCCGCCAGGCGTCCGGTTGAGAAGTCGTAGTAGTTGCCCACGTTCTCAAGATAGGAGGCGAAAGGACGATAGTTGTTGTCCACGCTCTTGAGCAACTTGGTGGCAGAGGAGAGGAAAAGGTCCATCTCGGAACCCTTGACCTTATTGGATGGGGCCATCTGTTTGCAGAGCATCGTCAGGGAATCCGCGGATTGGAAAGCGGAGATGATGTATTTGTCCACATCGTCGTTGGTCTGCGTGTAAAGGTTCACGTTTTGCGTGATGTTGCTCCAATATTTCTGATTCGGGTCGGACTGCAAGGCGGTGTTGAGGCTGTCGAGCACCACTTTTTTGCGGGAGGTGAGTCCGGTGGCCTCTTTCACGAACGCCATGGAAGGCGAGCCGGTCACGGAAGGGACGCTTTGCAGATTTTCGGCATCAATGGTGAGTTGGACGTTCTCGCCGGGCTTGACAACATAGAGGAAGAAATTGTCGTTGCCAAAGTCAAAACGATAGATGTCGTTTGCAAGGTTGAGACTCATCGCAAATTGGTCGTTTGCTATGTCGGCGGATGCATAAACTTTCCTTTCGTTTCCGTAGGAGTTGACGAGATCGACGTGTGAAAAATCGTTGTTCAGCAATCTGACCTGCACGGTAGATGTGGCCGGTTGAGTTGTCTGGGCGAACGATTGCCCGCCTATCATCATAACACAGAACAGAATAGCAAAGTTTCTAATGTATTTCATATTTATTGTTGATTTTTTTTGGGCGGCAAAGATACAAATTTATTATTTTTGCAGCTCAAAAAATAGTACAATGTATAATTATAATATTGTAGGAATACAACAGGTGGGTGTGGGTACTGAGAATATGGTGGAATCTTGGAAATGGTATGCCGAGATGTTCCAGATGAACGTCCGCATCCTGGAGGATGATACCATCGCGGAGTTGATGCTTCCCTACACGGGAAACCAGCCGCAACGTCGCCATGCCTGCATTGCCGCCAATCTGCAAGGCGGCGGCGGTTTTGAAATCTGGCAATACTCGGAGCGCAAGCCTCAACCTGTCGCTTTCGATATCCAAATCGGCGATCTCGGCATTTTCATCGCGAAAATCAAGAGCCATAACATCGCGGCTTATCACGAGGAACTGACGGCAAAATATCGGGACATCACTCCGATTTTCACCGATCCGAGAGGCTTGCCGACCTTTTATGTCCGTGACCCGGCGGGCAATTGCTTCCAGGTGGTGGAGGACAACTATATCTTCATCGACGAGAATCGTCTTTCGGGCGGCGTAGTGGGTGCCATGATCGGTGTCACAGACATCGACCGTTCGTTGGCCGTCTATCAGGATATCCTGGGCTACGATACGGTGCTGTATGACAAAAATGGTGTTTTCAGTGACTGGCGTACTCTCAGGGGCGGTGAGAGCCGTTACCGTCGTGTGCTCCTTGGCCGCTCCACACCCCATACGGGACCGTTTTCAGGGTTGTATGGTAATGGCACCATCGAGCTGGTGCAAGCTTTGGACCGTGTTCCTCGTAGAATCTACGAGGGCCGCTATTGGGGCGACCCGGGCTTTATCCAAATTTGTTTCGATGTGGTCAACATGCGCGAATTGGAGAAACATTGTGTCGAGAAGGGATTCCCCTTCACAGTGGACAGTTGCGCCAACCAGTCGAAATTTGACATGGGCAAGGCCGCCGGCCATTTCACCTATATCGAAGACCCGGACGGGACGCTGATTGAGCTGGTGGAGTCGCACAAGATCCCCATCATCGATTCTCTCAACATCGGCATCGACATGATGAAGCGCGACCGTACCAAGCAGTTGCCTAAGATGCTTTTCCGGATGATGAAATTCAACAAGGTCAAATTCAAATAGCCATGGGTAATCTTGTAAATCTGATTAAACAGGATGTCCGCTATCAGGAGGCTTTGAAGGCCTGCATGAATTGCGGCATGTGTACGGCGGTTTGTCCGGCGGCGGAGTTCTATGACTATGATCCGCGCCGCATTTGCGACACCGTGCAGCGCGGCGATGAAGCCGCAGTCGAGAAATTGCTCCGTACCGACACCATTTGGTATTGCGGCCAATGTATGTCGTGCAAGCCTCGTTGCCCGCGAGGCAACGCCCCCGGCGAAATCATTAACGTGCTGCGCAAACTTTCCCAACAGTTTGGCTATTTCAAAGACAGCGAAATGGGACGCCAGCAAATCCAGCTGATGCGCGAGATTGAGGGCAATATCCTTGAAATAGGTTATTGTGTCCACCCCGACAAGGTCATACCCTCCAAGCATGTGGAGCAAGGGCCCGTTTGGGAGTGGTATATCAAGAACATCAAGGAGGTAGCCCCCAAGTTCGGTGCCAATTACCACGGCAAGGGAGCCGGCGCCCTGCGCGACATCCCCCACGAAGACATGGCCGAGGTGCGCAAGATCTTTGAGGTCACCAGCGGTATGGAACTGCGCGAACAAGTACTCGGCAAAGAGTGATATTTTCATAGTACCATTTTAAAACAAAAATATTCGGAGCCATTAGCCTCCAACGTTCAAGAACTATTCAAATGGCAGATTTTGGATTTTTCCTCAAAAAAGCACGAACCATAAACCTTTCGCAGGCGGATATGCGGAAGGCGGAACAGCTTCTCGAAGCCGTGCCGTCCTACAAGCACTGCATAAGCTGCGGCGGCTGCACGGCCTCCTGCTCGGCTCGTCAGTTCACCGATTTCAATATCCGCAAAACGCATCTGTATTTCAAACGCGGCCAGTATGACCGTTTGGAAGAAGAACTTCAGAAATGCATGCTTTGCGGCAAGTGTACGCTCGTCTGTCCCCGGGGTGTCAATCTCCGATCCTTGATTATCAACATGCGCCAGATTTTGTCAAACACCACTGAAATCTTAGCATAATGGAGAACTTTCATCCTTTCGTGTTGCCGTTTGTGCTGGGTGCCTACGTCCTTTTTGCGGTATGTATTTATAAATTCGTGCGCTGGATACGCCAATTTGACCGATTCCAACGTGCCGTCATCCGGAAAAATATCTTTACCAGGAAGTTTCTGCCCGCTGTTTGGGAGATGTTCAAGGAGTGCCTGCTCCATCTGCGCATCACCAAAAAGAACTGGCGTTTGGGCTATATGCACCGCAGCATCGCTTTCGGATGGTTTCTGCTCATTGTGGTCGGTGCCATCGAGAGCCGCATAGGCACCCCCAAGAACTTCCATTTCTGGGTCGCCATCTTCTATCGCTATTTCCATCAAACACCTCCGGAGACGCAGACAGCCCTGATTTTCACCCACATCATGGACGCACTGCTGCTGTATGTGCTCTCTGGCGTTACCTTGGCGTGGGTCAAGAAAATCCATTCCCGTTTCCTCGGCATGCACCGCGCCACCAAACATACGCTTATGGACAACACCATCAGGATCTCCCTGTGGTGCATTTTCCCCTTGCGTCTGCTGAGCGAGTCGGTGTCGGCCTGCCTTTACCACAACGGAGGCTTCCTTACGCAAACCATTGGCGACCTCTTCAGCCCGTCTGTGGCACAAGTCTTGGAACTTCCCTTCTGGACGCTCTATTCCATTGCCTTGTGCCTCTTCTTCCTGCTGATGCCGTTCTCCCGCTATATGCACATCTTCACGGAGATATTCCTTATCTATTTCCGCAAGCTTGGGGTCAAGGATCGCGTCAAGATGACGGGCTATACCAAGATTGAACTCAGCGCCTGCTCGCGTTGTGGCATGTGTATCGACAGATGCCCCCTGTACAAGGATCTCGGCATCATGGAGGTGCAGTCTGTCTATCTGTTGCGCAACTTGCGGAACCTGGAGCACCACAAGGACATTGTGGAAGCAGGCAAGAACTGCCTGATGTGCAACCAATGTGCAGAGGATTGTCCTGTGGATATCGACCTGATGTCCATCCGTCGTATTTCGCGTGACAAAGGCGAGCTCGACACCGATGGGAACTACCAATATCTACACAAAGTGAAGGCCTTCAACGCCATCGGGCGCGTGGCCTACTTCGGCGGTTGCATGTCGCAGCTTACGCCTGCCATCGGCAGTTCCATGGAACGTATTTTCCAAGCCGTGGGGCAGAAGTATTGGTACATGGATCGGGATAGAAGTATCTGTTGCGGTCGTCCGTTAGCGCAACAAGGCTTCAACAAGCAGGCTGCGGAACTTCGTCGCAAGAACACGGAACTCATCCACAGTTCCGGTGCCACCGCACTCATCACCTCATGCCCGATCTGTTACAATGCCTTTAAAAACGAGTACCAGCTCTCCATACCCGTCTATCACCATACGGAATACCTCAACCACCTCCTTCAGACGGGCAAGTTGAAGGTCAACAAGAGCGACCTCAAGGTTACCTACCATGACCCTTGTGAGTTGGGACGCGGATGCGGCATCTACGACGAGCCTCGTAATGTGCTCCAAGCTGTGGCTGTCCTGATGGGGACGGAAAACGACCGGGAGAACAGCCTCTGTTGCGGCATGAATCTCGGCAATACGGTCATTACGCTGGAGCAGCAGACAATCATTCGCGACAAGGCCCTTGACAACCTCATGGCGCCGGATCCCGATGTTGTGGTGACGGCCTGCCCCATGTGCAAACGAGCCTTCCAGCACGGCGGCACCTCCGTTCAGGTGATGGATATTGCGGAGGTGGTGGCAAACTCCACTGCAAAGGGTTGATTCCCTCCAGACCGCTGACAAAAATTGAATAAGTAAAAGCATCAAACCAGGATTTTATGAAACGCAGGATTATTTCTCTTCTTCTGATGCTTCTGCTTGCGGGGGGCACCATGGCCCAGCACCCCGCCAAGTATTGGGTGCAGTTCAAAGACAAGGCCGGCTCGCCCTATTCCGTGACCCGCCCGGCGGAACTGCTCTCCCCGAGGGCTCTGGAGCTGCGGCAACGCTATCAAATCCCCGTTGATGAACTCGACATCCCCGTCAATGAATCCTATATCCATCAGGTGCTGGCCCTCGACGACAGTATGCGCCTGCTCACCCGCTCGAAGTGGCTGAACGGCATCACCGTCTATTCAGAACGTGAGGACATTCTGCCTCGAATATCGGCACTTCCTTTCGTGGCATTCGCCGAGCGCACCATTGCCATGCAGTCGGCCGAGACATGTCTTGATACTGTTTTTTTGTTCATGGATGCCGCCAGGCCGTCTGCGGTGTCCAACCCTCCGCTTCGGGTGCAGAGAGATGACTACGACTATGGGAAGGGCGATTTGCAAGTCCGCATGAACAATATCCATTGGCTACACCGTCTCGGCCTTCGGGGTGAGGGTGTACAGATGATGGTGATGGATGCCGGGTTCCTGCATGCAGACACCTTGCATTTTTTTTCTGCCTTGCGCAACGACCATCGTCTGCTGGGCGCGCGTAATTTCGTGCAGCCGGGCAAGTCGCCGTTCACGACTGGCTCTCATGGCACCAATGTGCTGTCTTGCATCGCCGCCTGGTCGGAGGGCGAGTTAGTGGGCACCGCTCCCATGGCGATGTTCTACCTCTGCCAGACAGAGGACGGGCGTACGGAGCATAAGGTTGAGGAGGATAACTGGGTGGCGGGTCTTGAGTGGGCCGACAGCTTGGGCTGCCAGGTGCTGAACTCGTCGTTGGGATACACCAAGTTTGACGATACGACACAAGTGCGCACGCGCGATTCGCTCACCGGCCAGGTGAGCCGCGCCTCCCGCGCCGCCACCATCGCCGCCTCCAAAGGGATGCTCGTCTGCAACAGCGCCGGCAATGAGGGCGGAGGGAAGTGGAATTACATCGGCTGTCCCGCCGATGCCGAGGGTATCCTCTCTGTCGGAGCTGTGAACACGCGAGGCCAAAAAGCCATGTTCAGCTCAGTTGGCCCCACCGCCGACGGACGTATCAAGCCCGATGTGGCAGCCATGGGACTGGGTTGCTATGTGGGCGGTATCAACGGTACTGTGAATCCCTCCGCAGGCACTTCATTCTCGTCCCCCCTGATGGCCGGAATGGTCGCCTGTCTTTGGCAAGCATTCCCCAGTAAGTCCAACTACGAAATTATGGAGGCCGTGCGTATCAGTGGCTCCCAAGCGTTGCATCCCGACACGGCACTCGGCTACGGCATTCCCGACTTCCTGAAGGCATACAACTACCTTCTCCAGCCCCAGCCGAGATCGTACAGCATAGAGTTCGATGCCTTTGACACGCAAAACGACACTCTCTTCTTCCATGTGGAAACAAAAGACGGAAAACCTTTTGATTTCAATCGTCTCTCCGTACAGGGCGTCACCCTTGGCCCTCCATCTTTTTCCAAAATCATTGTCATTGAAAAACAAACCATAAAAAGAACCATTGACTTGGCTGAGATGGAGATTTTGCAAGACACAACGACTTCGTACAAACTGGTATTGCCACGCTTGAAAAATAAAACTCCCTATTTGCTCACCAAACTGGAAATTGAATACAATGGCGAAAAACTGCACTATATTGTCGGACAGGAAAAACTCCCCAAGAAAAAGAAATAATTCGAGATTTGTGTTTTTCGTTGTCTTGCTGACGGGAGGCGGTTTGTCGTTCTCCTCTTGCGAGGCGATGGAACATTGGCTCTACAATGCCTCCGACTATTCCATAATCACTTCCAAAAACGACCCGGAAACCGATATGAACCGTATGGATCAATACTGGGACGACCTGGATTATGACATTTGGTATGAGGAGAACGAATACGATTGATTCTACCGAGCTTTCGCCCCTGCCGGGGCGCTCAAGGAAAACTATTAACTATCAATAGAATCCCACCGTGTCCTCCCAGAATATCTTGTCGATTTTGGAGGCGAAGCCGCACCAGGCGCCCAGGACGTTTTCACCCTCAATGTTGGAAATCACGGGCGCGGGGTTGGTGAAGGGGTTCGAGCCAAGAATGGCCTCTGTGCCGCCTGTCACCATGAAGCGGTAGGTGTTGTAGTCCATCAGACTGTGTTTTACATATACGGTGTCGCCGGGCCGGAAGGTGAGGCGCCTGCAAGCTTGGCTCTGCGCTTCGCTCATCCCGAAGGTGTGCAGCATCGTGATGCCATAGCGCTCCAGCTCGTAGTTGAACGTGATCCCGTTGAAGGTCTTGTCGTCGAAGGCCACCGGCACGGTGCTGACCCATAGCCGGTCGGTGAACTTAGGACAGCTGACTTTGATCTGGAAGCGGTAGTAGTTGGCCTCAGCGCCGTTGTCGCTCATCAGCACACGCACGGTGCGCATGGTGTCCTTGTTGAGAATTTCAGTAAGATAGCTGAACCAGACAGAGTCAAGGTCGAAGGTATGGGGGATGGTTGTCACGGCATTGTACTCTTGGCCGTCATAGTTGACCGTGAGCGTGTAGGAGGTGTTCTCGCGCCCCCGCAAGGTCGGACTGACGTAGGCAATCATCAGGGGCGAGTCGGGGCAGAACTGCAAGGTTAGCGAGTCGCGCTCTCCGTCGGAGGAGGTGACAATCACCGATGCATTGCCGATGAACAGGTTGTTCATGATGTACTGCATATCCATATCGGCGAAGTAGGGGATGCTGCGTGTCAACGTCACGATGGCGGGCTGTCCGTTCTCGATGGTGCCCTCGATGACCAGCTTCGGCTCGTAATCCGGCAAATCCACCTCAATCTCGGTCTCGCACGCCCCGAAAAACAGCGCCGTGACAAACACCGTAACCAACACCGGCAACCCCACCCGGATTCGCCTCCACCAAACCTCAAACAAAACCCCAATATCAATCATAATATCAATTTCTTAGTTTCTTAATTTCTTAACCTCTTAAATAATTTAATATTTTAATGATTTAATAATTTAATATGTTAAAACTTGAAGTTCCACGTCACCGACGGAATAATCGGGAACAGGCTCATCTGGTAAGCCTTGTTGTCTATGGTGAAATTGGTCTCTCCCGGCTCTATGTCGGCGTGGGTTTCCAGATAGATGAAGAAGGGGTTCTTGCGGTTATAGACGTTATAGACGGAGAAGTTGAGCCCCGTCTCGAACTTGCTGGTCTTCTTGATGGTCCAGTTCACGGCGAGGTCGAGGCGGTGGTAGGGCGGCATCCGGTAGCCGTTGCGCTCGCTGAACTCGGTGATGTAGGAGCCCATATAGAAGTAGTACCCCACAGGGATGGTCATCGTGTTGCCCGTTTGATAGACCCACAGGGCGGAGACACTCAGCTTGTTGCGCAGAATCTCGTAGCTGAGGCTGATGGAGACGTCGTGACGGCGGTCGTACTTGGCCCAGTAAGGATTGCCGTTGTTGAGTTCGTCAAACTGCCTGCGGGTGTAACCCAATGTGTAGCCGATGAAGCCGGTGATCTTGCCCCGCGTCTTCTTGAAGAAGAACTCCGCACCGGCCGACCAGCCTTGGCCGTACACGTACAGTTGGTCGGGATTGAGCACGAAGGCGCCGAAATCCAGCCCGTCGCGGTACTCGGCCAGATTGTACATCTTTTTATAATACAAGTCCACATAGCTCTCGAACATGTGGTGGTAGAAGTTGCGGAACACCCCTAATGAGACCTGCATCACCGTCTGCGGCTTCATCAGGTCGGTGCAGGGCATCCACACGTCGGTGGGCAGCGATATGGAGGCGATGGAGATCTGGTGCAGGAACTGGTAGTTCAGGGTGGCAGAGGCCTTCAGGGAGGTCATCGAGTCGATGAGGAAACGCACCGAGAGCCGAGGCTCCACCTTGTTGTACTGGCTGACGATTTCGCCGGGCTTGTACAGGATGGAATCGACGACGTTGCCGAAATCGTCCGTCACATAGCGGGTGAAAGCGCCGATATGGCAGAAGTTGGTGTACCGCAGGCCCATATTGAGTTTCCAGCGCCGCGAGATGTCGTACTCGTCGTTGGCGTAGATGCTCAACTCGTTGGCAAAATAGGGCTGCACCTTGGGCAGGGCGAAATCCATCCCTTCACCAGCTTGCACCGCATATTGTCCGGGGATGCACTGGTGCAGCAACTCGTGCACGCCGAAACGCAGGTTGTGCTTCGGCGTCGGCATCCACGTCAGCTCGCTCTTCAGCCCGTAGTCGCGAATGCCCGACCCGAGCTTGAATTGGAAGACGTCCATTCCCATCTCCGTGTTGAAATCATAATAGCTGAAGGTGGCGGACGTGTTGAGGAAGAGCTTCGGACTGATGATGTAGTTCCAGCGGGCCGAGGCCGTCGCGTTGTACCACTTGAAGGTGGCATGCGTCATCCCCGACGACGACTTGAACCCATACACATCGCCGCCGTAATAGGCACCGAAATAGAGCCTGTGCTTGTCGTTGACGATGACATTGAACTTTGCGTTGAGATCGTAAAAGTAGAAATCCATACCCTTGAGGGGCGATTTGGGCTTGAGGAAGGGCTGGATGAGCGCGTCGGCGTAGGTGCGCCGCCCCGAGATGATGAAGGAGGCCTTGTTCTTCTTTAAAGGTCCCTGCACGGTGAGGTGCGAGAAGATGAGCCCGATACCTCCGTCCACCCCGAATCGCTTCAGGTTGCCCTCTTTTTGGTAAACATTCAATATGGAGGCGGCGCGCCCTCCGTAGTAGGCGGGCATTCCCGACTTGACCATATCGATGTCCTTCACGGCATCGGCGTTGAAGATGGAGAAGAATCCGAAGAGGTGGCTGGTGTTATAGACGGTGGCCTCGTCAAGCAGCACTAAGTTCTGGTCGGTGCCGCCGCCGCGCACGTAGTAGCCGCTGTTGCCCTCGCCCCCCGACATCACGCCCGGCAGCAGCTGTATCGACTTGATGATGTCGGCCTCGCCCATCAGCGCGGGCATCGCCTTGATGGCCTCGATCTTCATCTCCATACGGCCCACATCCGCTGAGGCGATGTTGCGGTCGGTACGCTCGCCCTGAATCACCACCTCATCGCCCGCAATGGCCGTGGGCTCCAGGTCGAACGCCCGGCTGACTGTCTTGTCCAACACCAAGGTCTCTTCGATGGTTTTGTACGACAAGTAGCTGACAGACAGCTTGTAAGTGCCTCTCGGCACGGAGATGGAGTAGAATCCCGCCTGGTTGCTGACACACCCCTGCGTCGCGTTGGGGTTGGCGGTGTCGGTGAGTATGACATACGCCCCCATCAAGGATTCGCCGTCAGACGCATCGCGTATGGTGCCCGACAGGGTTACACGCTGCCCCTGCGCCCATATTGCTTGGACGTTGCAAAGAAGGGGCACGATGATCAACAGCAAGAGTAGAGTTTTTCTTCTCATCAAAAAATCCTTGAAATGCAGGAGTTTTTAACGTCACTTTTCTTGTTTTATTTTATACAATATTTTGGTGATGATGGTTTTCAAAGATTGAGTGGGGGATCTCGTTGCAATGTCGTTCAAAAAAAGATTGCGAAAAGGGCGTTTTTATGATCAAAAAAATTTTGATATGTTCCAAGAATTATTTACTTTTGCACCGTTAATTGCGTAAATTTTTGTCGCAATGAAATTGGATTATAAATTAAAATATTGATTATATGGAATTTAAATTCAATGACGCTCTGTTTGCGGTCTCCATGGATGAACTCCAAGGTCATGCATCTTTGGCTGAGGCTGCGTATCAAACTGCCGTCCAGAAGAACGGACGCGGTAATGATTTTTTGGGATGGATAGACCTTCCCGCCGAGATTTCGGACGATGATTTCAATGTTATAGAGGCCTGTGCTTCCGACATGGCTGCCCAGTCTGACGTGGTGGTGGTTATTGGCATCGGAGGCTCCTACCTCGGTGCTCGCGCCGTCATCGAGGCCCTGCAGCACAGCTTCCGTCCGATGCTGCCCGAACAGAAACCGACTATCCTCTATGCCGGAAACAGCATGAGCGAGGATTATCTGCACGATCTGCTTGATGTGTTGGACAAGAAAGACTACTCTTTGGTGGTCATTTCCAAGTCGGGCACGACGACGGAACCCGCCTTGGCGTTCCGAATCCTCAAGCAGCATTGCGAGCGGAAGTATGGTCTTGACAACGCCCGCAAGCGTATTGTGGCCGTCACCGACCGCGCGCGCGGCGCCCTCAAGACCCTTGCCACCGAAGAGGGTTATCCCACCTTTGTGATTCCCGATGACGTGGGCGGACGCTACTCCGTGCTGACACCCGTGGGACTTCTTCCGATTGCCGCAGCTGGATTCTCCGTGCGCAAGCTCGTGGAAGGCGCCAAGTCCATGCGTGCTCAACTGCTGGAAGCTGTGAAATTCGACGCCAATCCCGCCATGCAGTACGCCTTGTTGCGCTATATGCTCTACAATCAAGGTCTTAAACTGGAGTTGATGACCTCCTTTGAACCCAAACTTTTCTATTTTGTCGAGTGGTTCAAGCAACTTTTCGGCGAAAGCGAAGGCAAGGAGCACAAAGGCATATTCCCCGCCGGGGCTATCTTCTCCACCGACCTGCACTCCCTTGGCCAATACATCCAAGAGGGCACGCGCCAGATCTTTGAGACTGTGCTCACCGTGGAGAATGCCCATCACAAGGTGGCCATTCCCGCCGATGAGAAAAACACCGACGGACTCAACTATCTGCAGCACCGCTCCATCAACGAGATCAACCACATCGCCCAGCAGGGTACCTGCATGGCACATGTGGATGGCTGTGTGCCCAATCTTCAGGTTTCCATCCCTGAAATCAACGAGTTCCACCTTGGCGAATTGATTTACTTCTTTGAGATGAGTTGCGCCATCAGCGGCTATATGCTCGATGTCAACCCCTTCGACCAGCCCGGCGTGGAGGCCTACAAGCGTAATATGTTCAAACTACTCGGCAAGCCCGGCTTCTAAACCTTCTCCATGTCCGGCTTCATATTTGCGTTTTTTGTGTTCTATGTGGCGATGCTGTTTCTGATTACAGGCATCACCTCTCGCAAGGCCGACAACCAAACCTATTTCACCGGCAACCGGAAATCCCCGTGGTTCGTGGTGGCGTATGGCATGATTGGCAGCTCCCTGTCGGGCGTGACCTTTATGTCTGTGCCCGGTGACGTTTACACCACACAATTCACCTATTTCGGGGTTGTGCTGGGCTATATTCTGGGATATATCGTCATCGGCTGCCTGCTGTTGCCGCTTTACTACAAAATAAATGTCACCTCTGTCTATGAGTACCTCGGCATGCGCTTCGGCAAAGAAGCGCACAAGACTGGATCGGTGCTCTTTTTTGTCTCCCGCCTTTTGGGCTCGGCATTGCGGATGTATTTAGTCATCTTTGTGCTGCAAGTCTTCGTCTTCGACGGCTGGCACATTCCCATCTGGCTCACTGCCATTGTGATGATTGCCATCATCCTGCTCTACACAATGCGGGGCGGCATCAAGACGGTGGTGTGGACCGATCTTTTGCAGACTACTTTCCTCATTGGTGCGCTGGTCATCACGATTATCGTGATCATGCGCAACACCGGCGGTTCCTTCTCCGACCTTTGGGATGGCATGGCCACCGCAGGCAAGGACGGCACCGACTGCCGGACTGTGTTCAACCTTGACTGGCGCAACAACAGCTATTTCCTGAAACAGATCATCGGTGGCATGTTCATTACCATTGCGATGACGGGATTGGATCAGGATATGATGCAGAAAAACTTGTCTTGCAAGTCGTTGCGCGATGCGCAGCGCAATATGCTCTCCTTTACTTCCATATTGGTGGTGGTGAACATTCTCTTTTTGACGCTGGGCGGCATGTTGCTGGTCTTTGCACAGCGCAACGGCATCGATATTTCCAACATGCCCACCGACCGCATTTATCCGGAAATTGCCTTCAACTACCTTGGCAAAGCGGGTGCTATGGTCTTCGTGTTCGGCCTCATCTCAGCCGGCTTTTCTTCTGCCGACGGCACCTTCACGGCACTCACGACAACCGTGTGCTACGACATCCTCCGCATTGAAGGACGTTTCCCCACGGAGGCGCAGCAGACCCGCGTGCGTCGTATTGTCCATGTGCTCATTTCGCTGCTCTTCCTGATGGTCATCATCATTGTCTCCAGCCACCACAACGATGCGCTCATCCGTATCATCTTCATGGTGGCCTCTTATACATACGGACCGCTGCTTGGACTCTTCATGTTCGGTATCTTCACCAAACGCGAGGTGCCAGTCAACCGGCGTTGGCTGATTCCTGTGATCGCCCTGCTGGTCCCCGCATTCTGCTATATCCTCTCGTCGCATTCGCAGCAATGGCTGGGGGGCTACAAATTCGGCTATGAACTGCTCATCGTCAACGGACTGCTCGTCTTCGCTTGCCTGTTGGCCGTGAGCGGGAGGAAAGGGACTGGTGAGGTGTTGAATCGTTAAGTTATAAAACTATAAAGCTATAAAACTAAGAAATTTAAGAGCTGTTTTTCCTGAGAACTAACGGATGATTACAATAAAACAACCCTATTTATTAACTAAAAACAACGCTTATGAAAAAGTATTTTGCTGAATTGGTTGGAACTTTTGTTCTGACGCTCCTTGGCTGCGGAACAGCCATGTTCATCGGTTGCGCTACTCCTGCCGGAGTCGTGGGCACGGCCATTGCATTCGGTCTCACCGTTGTGGCGATGGCTTACACGATTGGCGGCATTTCCGGTTGCCACATAAACCCTGCAATTACCTTTGCCGTGGCACTCTCCAAGCGCATGAGCTGGAAGGATGCTTGCGGTTACTGGATTGGACAAGTCCTCGGTGGCATCCTTGCCGGTGCTGTGCTGTTGCTGCTTGTCAATGTGGTTACACCTGGTGCAGGTGGATGCATGTTCGGCGTTGACATTGCTGAAAACATGCAAGGTCTCGGCACCAATGGCGTGGCCAACGCAGGTGGCGCTGGCGGTGCTTTCCTCGTTGAGGTGATTGCCACATTCATCTTCGTTCTGGTGGTGCTCGGAACGACCGACGAAAAGGTGGGTGCCGGCAACCTCGCGGGTCTCGCCATCGGCTTGACGCTGATTCTCGTCCACCTCGTCTGCATCAACTTGACCGGCACCTCCGTCAACCCGGCTCGTTCCATCGGACCGGCTCTGTTCGCTGGCGGCCAGGCTCTGTGCGACCTTTGGGTGTTCATCTGCGCTCCGCTCGTGGGTGCCGCTTTGTCCGCCCTCGTGTGGAAATGCTTCAGCTGCACCAAGAAAGCCGAATAATCTTCGGTTATCCTATTCTACACAAAACGGGACCGTCTTCTGGCGGTCCCGTTTTTATGTTATATGTTGCAAAAGTGCCTTCTAATACTCCCTCTGCTCCGCGTTTTTGAAACTGTAATAGTTGAGGTCGTCACGCTCTGTCCAACCTTGCGAACGCCAGAAGTTGTTCCCGATGTCGTTTCTTTTCATGACCAACAGGCCGCTCTTCTTGATGCCCTCTTTTTCAACCGCTTCATAAACGGCATGCAGCAGGGCCTTGCCGATGCCTTGGTTGCGCAGGTCGGTGCGGACCACGGTGTGGTAAATGTAGGCGCGTCGGCCGTCCATGCCGCACAAGATCACCCCGACCAGCTCGTCACCGCGCATGGCCACAAAGTTTGAGGTCGGATTTTTTTTGAGAAAACGGGTGATGCCCTCAGCAGAGTCGTCGTATCCCCGCAAGGCCATGCCGTCTGTGATAGTCCAAAGATTATACACTTGTGGATAATCTTCCGCAGTCATCAATCGTATGGAAATGTCTGTGTTCATAGCTTTTTCTTGTTGTGAATGAATTTGTTGTGATTTTTACAGGATAAATCATGTCCCAGATTGGAAATGATTGGGTGCTTGACGGCCGTATGTACGCGTCATTTTTAATAGGATGCTCTCGAATTCATGTGAATCTCCCAATGGTTGCCTTCAGGATCGGTGTAGTCATAGATGAGCTCTCGCTTTGTCAATTTCTGAAGGTTTGCCAAATAGGTGTAATGGTAACCTAAAAGCGTGAAGTTCATTTCTATGGACTTGTTCCTGTTGCGTAAAATCCAGTACCCACTTGTGGATTCGCGGATTTGTCCGTTGTAGGAGGTCATCACGCATAGCACGCAGTCGGCATAGATGTAGTAGAAGGTGCCGGGACGGTTGGCATAGTAATCCGTTTCTGTGATCTCTTCGCCATTCAGGTAGGTGTGTGTGATCTGCCATGGCTTGACAATGCGATATTCGGGCTCGTTGTAACACGAGGAGGCCAATAAGGAGGTGAAGCTCCAAAGGAGGATGACGATGAATTTGTGCGACATCTTTGCGGATTATAAGATTGGTTGAAAATGCGGTTTTACAATCGTGGGTGAAACAGGAGATGGAATAAGATGAATCTTATTCAGTGAGGGTTTTGAACAATTTCCTCATACCGGCGGTGGCCACGTCCTTGATGAAGTGGACGTGTCGGCTGATGGGCTGCACGTCTTTGGGGTCAATGACGTAGATGGGCGTGTTGGATGGGGCGTAGTAGAGCAGCCCGGCGGCGGGATAGACGTTGAGCGAGGTGCCGATGATGATGAGGATGTCGGCTTGTTCAACAGCCTTGACGGCCTTGTCCATCATGGGGACGGCCTCGCCGAACCAGACTATGAAGGGGCGCATCCGGGCCCCATCGGGGGTGCGCTCGTCGTTGCCCACGGCGCGGTAGCCGATATCCTGTACAAAGCGCTTGCCGTTCTCGCTGCACACCTTGGTGGCCTCGCCGTGCAGGTGGATGATGTGGTGGGAGCCTCCCCGCTCGTGCAGGTCGTCGATGTTCTGGGTCACCACGGTTACATCGTAGTGCTTTTCCAGTTCGGCCACGAGCTTGTGGGCCTCGTTGGGCTGCGCCTTCTCCAGCTGGGCGCGTCGCTCGTTGTAGAATTTCGTCATCAGGTCGGGGTTGCGGTACCAGCCGTCGATGCTGGCCACGTCCTCGACATTATAGTTCTCCCAAAGTCCGTCGCTGTCACGGAAGGTGCTGATGCCACTCTCGGCGCTGATGCCGGCACCTGAAAGGACGACAAGTTTCTTTTTCATATTGTTTTTTTTAAAATCTATTCTCCGTTAATCTCCCCACGGCGGTTGCGCCTTGTGTGGGGCCACCAAGCTCTTGCCCCTACGGGGCTGCTAAAGGTAATTCTCAACTCTCTTCGTCTCCAAAGCAAATCCCCACGCCTTTGGCCGCGTGTACGAGGAAGTCCTTGTCGGGCTGCACCAAGTGCGGGCTGCGCACGGCCTCCTCGATGGGCACATAGGAGATGTCGTTGTTGCGATAGACCACGAGGTTGCCGTATAGGTGCTCCTTGACGAGCTCGAAGGCCTTGACGCCGAACTGGGTGGCCAGGATGCGGTCGTAGGCCACAGGGGTGCCGCCGCGCTGCAGGTGGCCGAGCACTGTGACACGGATGTCGTGTTCCACGCCGCAGTCAAGGAGCTCATGCCGAAGCACGTCACCCACGCCGCCAAGCTTGATGTGCGGGTCGCCGGCCGCGGTGGGGGCACTGCCGGTTACCTTGCCGTCGGCTTTCTTGGCGCCTTCGGCGATGACGATGTTGCAGAAGCCCATCCCGTTCTTGTAGCGGGTCTCTATTTTCTGGGCGATGATTCTGGGGTCGTAGGGGATTTCGGGGATGATGCAGACCTCGGCGCCGCCGGCCAGGGCGGTGTGCAAGGCAATCCATCCCGCATCGCGTCCCATGACTTCCATGATGAAGACGCGGTTGTGGCTCTCAGCGGTGGTCACCAGCTTGTCGAAGGCCTCCGTGGCGATCTGCACGGCCGTCTGGAAGCCAAAGGTGAAGTCGGTGCTCGACAAGTCGTTGTCAATGGTCTTGGGCACGCCCACGACGTTGAGCCCCATCTCTGCCAATTGCAGGGAAATGCGTTGCGAACCGTCGCCGCCGATGTTGACGATGGCCTCGATGCCTAATTGTTCCAAGCGCTCCTTCATCAGCCGGGAGCGGTCTTCTATCACCCACGAGCCGTCGGGTTGGTGCACAGGAAAGTGGAAGGGACCGCCCTTGTTGGTGGTCTTGATGATGGTGCCGCCCTTGACGTGCAGGCCGGAAACCATCTCTTCGGTGAGCTCCACAATCTCAATGTCGTCTTTCAGAATGCCGTTGAAGGACTCGATGCAACCATAGATTTTCCAATCTTCGTCATCGAGGTGTGCGCGTTTGACAAGGCCGCGAATCACGGCGTTCAGTCCGGGGCAGTCGCCACCGCCCGTGGCTATCAATATTTTGTGTGTCATTATCTGTTTTTTTTGGGAAAGCAAAAGTACAAAAAATAACGATTGATTCCGGCTTTTCGAACGACTTATTTGCCGATGCAGAATTTTGAAAAGACATGGTCGAGCAGGTCGTCGGAGGAGATGGCGCCAGTAAGCAGCCCTATGTCGTGCAGGGCGGCGCGCACCTCCTCGGCCACAAGGTCCGTGGGGAGCTGCGTTTCCAACCCCTCTTGGATGCGCCCGATAGCGGTCTCGATGTCGCACAGAAGGGCATAGTGGCGTTCGTTGGTCAGCAGTGACAAGTCTTGTATGTGGTGTCTCTTTACATAGTCGGCGAGTCGTTCCTCGATGTCTCCGAGGTTTACACGCCGCTTGGCAGAGACGAAGAGTGTGCCCATATCGTGCCACTCTTTGTAGTCGGTGGGCAGCGCTTCGAGCTCGTCGATCTTGTTGGCGACAATGACAAGCTCTTTGTCCTGGAGACTTGCATTTTCGCTGAATTCCCGCATTTCGGCGCGTGCGGCGTCAAGGGTGGTGTTGGAGGCATCCACGAGATAAAGCACGACGGTGGCTTGCTCGACAGCTCGGCGCGTGCGCTCGATGCCGATGTTTTCGATGGTGTCCTCGGATTGCCGAAGGCCGGCGGTGTCGATGAAACGGAACAGTGTGCCGTCGATGGTGAAGGTCTCCTCCACAGTGTCGCGGGTGGTGCCGGGGATGGGGGAGACGATGGCTCTGTCCTGTTGCAAGATGGCGTTGAGCAGTGTTGATTTCCCTACGTTGGGCCGTCCCACGATGGCGACCGGGATGCCTCTTTTGAGCACGTTCCCTAATTTGAAGGATCGTATCAGACGCGACACTTCCTCGCTGATTTCGTCCAGGAGCGCCTTCAGTTCACTGCGGTCGGCAAATTCCAGGTCCTCTTCGCTGAAATCGAGTTCCAGTTCCAACAACGAGGCAATATGCACGAAACGCTCCCGGAGCTGGCGCATGCGGTTGGAAAATTCGCCTCGCAGTTGATGGATGGCCAGTCTGTGGGTGGTCTCCGATTGCGATTCGATCAGGTCGGCGACAGCCTCCGCCTGCGGGAGGTCGAGTTTGCCGTTGAGAAAAGCGCGCTGGGTGAATTCCCCCGGTTCGGCTAAACGACAACCTTTTTCTACAAGTAATTCAACGATGTGTTTTTGAATGAAGATAGAGCCGTGGCAGGAGATCTCCACCATGTCTTCGCCCGTGTATGATTTGGGCGCGGCAAATTTGGTGACCACCACTTGGTCGAGCAGCTGCCCGTTGTCAAAGAGCTGTGCGAAACGGGCGTTTTGAGGCGGCAAGGCGAGCAAGTCCAATTGGGGGAATAACTGTGCCGCGATGGGAAAAGAATCCGTGCCCGAAGTGCGGACAATGGCAATGGCCCCGATGCCGGGAGGCGTGGAAATGGCGCAGATGGTCTCTTTCATAGCATGGAATTTTGGACGGCAAACATACAAAAAAAGCAGCGGCAATCCGCTGCTTTTTGCATTTATTTTCAAGATGACTCACAGATTATTCTGTCACGTTGTCAACCTCATCGGTGGAAGCGAAGTCTCCATCTTCATCGATGTAGAATTTCGTCTTTTCCAGCAGAGAGTTGTCTTTCCTGTACAGGCAGTAGTAGAAATAGTCGTTGGCGCCCATGTGAGCTTTGATTTCGTCGCCGTGGGCCAGGATGGCGAGCTTGGACTCGACATATTTGGTCTCGGCCTTCACATCGGTATAACCTTCATCGTTGCCGGTGAAGGTGTACTCACCGTTCCAGTACAGGTTGATGGTGCCCAAAACAGCCTTTGCGGCAATGACATCGTCATTGTTGGCGAACTCGAAGTTGGTGGTCGTGTAGTAGGAGTGTTGGTCTCTGTTACAGCTGGTGAAAATCATGGTGCAACAAACAATTGCAAATAAAGCGATCTTTTTCATTTTTAGTTGGGTTTAGTTAATAATAATGTGGTGTGGTATAAACGATTGCAATGTAAAATAGTATCGTTGTCTTGTTATTTTATCACGCCGAGTTCCTTTCCGATCTTGGTGAAGGCTGCGATGCACTTGTCAAGATGCTCGGGCTCGTGGGCGGCGGAGATTTGGACGCGGATACGGGCCTGGTCTTTCGGAACCACAGGGTAGTAGAATCCGGTCACATAGATGCCTTCCTCCTGCAGCTTGGCGGCCATCACTTGGGAGAGTTTTGCGTCATAGAGCATGACGGCGCAGATGGCGGACTCTGTGGGCTTGATGTCGAAGCCGGCGGCTTTCATCTTGGCCACGAAATAGTCGGTGTTGCTGTGCAGCTTGTCTTGCAGCTCGTTGGTCTCCGACATAATATCGACCATCTTGCAGCCGGCAGCGGCCACCATGGGAGGAATGGAGTTGGAGAAGAGGTACGGGCGGGAGCGTTGACGCAGCATGTCGATGATTTCCTTCTTGCCGGTGGTGAAACCGCCGATGGCGCCGCCGAAAGCTTTGCCGAGGGTGCCGGTGAGGATTTCGATTTTGCCACGGAGGTTGTAGCGCTCGGTCACGCCGCGGCCGGTCTGGCCGACCACGCCTGCGGAGTGGCTTTCGTCAACCATGACCATGGCGTCGTATTTCTGAGCCAATTCATAGATCTTGTCAAGCGGGCAGACATTGCCGTCCATGGAGAATACGCCGTCGGTGACGATGATGCGGAAACGCTGTGCCTGAGCTGCTTTGAGCTGTTCCTCAAGGTCTGCCATGTCAGCATTCTTGTAACGATAACGCACGGCCTTGCAGAGACGCACGCCGTCGATGATGGAGGCGTGGTTGAGGGCATCGGAAATGATGGCGTCTTGATCGGTGAGCAGAGGCTCGAAGACACCTCCGTTGGCATCGAAGCAGGCGGCGTAGAGGATGGTGTCCTCTGTGCCGAAAAAGTCGGCGATCTTCTTCTCCAAGGCCTTGTGCAGGTCGGAACAGCCGCAGATGAAACGCACGGAGGCCATGCCGTAGCCGTGGGTGTCAAGAGCTTCCTTGGCGGCAGCGATCAGCTTGGGGTTGTTGGCCAAACCGAGATAGTTGTTGGCGCAGAAGTTCAGCACATGGCTGCCGTCTTGCAGCACGATTTCGCCGCTTTGCGGGGAGACGATGATGCGTTCGTTTTTGTACAGGCCGGCTTCCTTGATGTCGGCTAATTCTTTCTGAAGATGTTGTTGGAAATTGGTGTACATGATTATTGTGGGTTAATTTATTTAGTTGCTGGCGATTGGTTGTTGGCTTTTGGTTTCAAAAGCGGATGCAAAAGTACAAATTTTTTCCGAAATCCGCTCAACCTACTTCTTTTTCCCATATTCCACACTTTCTTCCGCCGCCATTCCCAACATCTGTTCCTCATCCTGTTGAGGATAAAACTTATAAACGTGCTGTTCCAGCGTGGAATCCTCCTCGTCATCGACGGAATTGTATTTCTTGAAGTTCTCGGCCTGCTCGAAAATCTCCTTGAACACATCGTCTTGGGGCACTGGTGGGTATCCGTGTTTTGCCAAGATGAGAATCAAATCCATCTGCAGCTCCGCCTTGATGTCGGAACGGTTGGCCCAGTCGGTGTATTTTGACTTGTCATCGACCATCTTCTTCACGTCTGCTGACAGTGTCAGGAGTTTGTCTTCGGGATATTCAAAGCCGAACTTGTGGGCGATCTCTTTCAGGATGTCGTAAAAGGCTTTCTCTTCGTAAGTTATTCCCAACTCCTTGAACGATTTCTTTTCCTTGTTGACCTCTTTCAGTAATTCCGCCATCTGCTTGGCCACTTCATCCAACACTTCCTGTGCGAAGATTGCGTTGTCGCTCCTGTCGTTATATCGCGTTACCAAGGCGTTTAGCCGTTTGGTAAAATCAACGCCTTTGATTTTGTTTACCTTTTTGAAATCGTTAATGACGGTGCGCAGCAGCTTCTCCATCAGCTTCACTTTCGTGTTGGGCAGTTCCAACTTCTCCAGTCGTGCCATATACTCCACACTCAGCAGATCGAGGTCTTTAGTGTTGGCGTTCACTTGGGCCACCTCCTCCACACCTTCCGATTGCAACGCCTGTTGCAGCATTTCGCTTACCTTACGGTTCATCTGGGTTACATCGGGCGCGTTGCCTTTGGTCAGCTTGTAGATGATGGAGCGCACGGCCGTGAAAAAGTGGACGTCTTCGCGGTCTTTCTCCGTGATGTCGTCGTGGTTCGAACAGATGTTGAAGGCCGACTTCAGCTTCTTTACATGCCCCATAAAGAGGTTCTGGGTCTTTTCGGTGGTTTGGACAAATTCAGCCGCCCTGTTCAGACAACCCAACTGCTCTAATGGGGTTCCTGTGGTGAATTTCGAGTAGTCAAACGGTGCGAACATCCGACGCAGTATGTCCAATTCGTCCTTCACTAAGGTCAGCGACTTGTCAATGGTTTCCACATTCTCGCCCAAATCACCGCCGCCGGCATATTGTTTCAGCGCGTTGTTCAAATTGCGCTTGATGCCCAGATAGTCCACTACCAACCCCTTGTCCTTGCCCTCATACACGCGGTTCACGCGCGAGATGGTCTGGATGAGCGTATGTTTCTGGAGCGGCTTGTCAATGTACATTGTGTCGAGACAGGGCACATCGAATCCGGTAATCCACATATCCACCACGATGGCAATCTTGAATTCCGATTCCGGATCCTTGAACTTCACATCCAGCATTTTCCGGTCATCGTCCGAGCCGAGCAGTTCGTACAGTTTCGGCTCGTCGTCTTTCGTGCGGGTCATTACCATCTTGATGCGCTCAGACTCCCATTCGGGACGCAGGGCGATGATTTGTTTGTAAAGGTCGTAGGCAATGAGACGGTTAGAGCAGACAAACATTGCTTTGCCGCACACGGTACTGCCTTCCTTGATACGTTTCTCGTAATGGGCTACAAAATCTTTCGCAACAGCGGCCAAGCGATGGGGATCACCCAAAATTTTGTTCATCTGCGCGACCGCCTTTTTGCTTTCCTCGATTTGGTATTCGTTGGCACCTTCTTCGGCACATTTGTTATAGTAGTTCTCAATCTCCTGCAACTGTTGGTTGTCGGCGAACACCTTGGCTGCGCGTCCCTCATAAACAATACGTCGGGTGATGCCGTCGGCCACAGATTCTGTCATAGAGTATGAATCGACCACCTCGCCGAAGACATCGATGGTGCTGTCAATCGGAGTGCCGGTAAAGCCCACGTAAGTGGCGTTGGGCAGCGAGTCGTGCAGATACTTGGCAAAACCGAAGCTGCGTCTCACGCCCTGGTTCGTAATCTTCACCTGCTGGTCCACGTTGGCCTGCGAGCGATGGGCTTCATCCGAGATGCAGATAATGTTGGCACGATCGGATAGCATATCCGTGTCTTCGCTGAACTTCTGAATCGTGGTAAGAAATACACCGCCGCTCTTCCTGCCTCTAAGCCTTTCGCCCAGCTCCTTGCGGGTTTCCACATTGACAACCGTCTCGTCACCGATAAACTGCTTGGCATTGAGGAAGAGACTTGACAGTTGGTCATCGAGGTCTGTGCGGTCGGTGATCAGCACGATGGTGGGGGATGCCAAATGGCGGCTGCGCATCAGCACGCGGGTGAGGAAGAGCATTGTCAGACTCTTGCCACAGCCGGTGGCGCCGAAGTAGGTGCCACCCTTGCCGTCGCCTAACAGGTTGATATGCGAATGTTCCAGGATGTTGTCGTAGAGCCGGTGGGTGGCGAAAAATTGTGGATAACGGCACACAATCTTCCTCTCGCTCTTGGAATGGTCGGGGAAGAAGACGAAGTTTTTCATCACACCCAACAGCCGGTCTTTACGGAACAGTCCCTGCATCATCGTATGCAGCGAGCTGATGCCATCGCCGGCCTTGTCGGTGCGTTCCACTTTGCGCCAGGCGTAGAAAAAGTCATAGTCGGCGAAGAGCGAACCGTACTTGTTGTTCACCCCATCACTGATCACCACAAAGGCGTTGTATCGGAACAGATTAGGAATATCGCGATGATAGCGTACGGTCAGTTGGGTGAAGGCATTCATTATGGTGGCATCCTCTTTCACGGCGCTCTTGAACTCCAGCACCACTACAGGCAGACCGTTCACATAAACGATAGCATCGGGAATGCGTTTTTCCGAGCCTTTGATTTCCAGTTGGTTGACGACCTTGTAGATATTGCAACCCGTAGAGACACCACATTGTGACGTCTCTAACGGAGAGAAGTCGATTACCTCGACAAACAGGTCCGGCAGAGAGGCATCCTCGCGCTTGATGGTGAAGCCCTCGGTCATCAGCCTATAAGTCAAGGCATTCTGTTCATAGAGCGGCGCACCGTTGTCGGCGGTCAGCTTGGCAATCACCCGCTCTACTTCCAAGGGGGTGATGCCATCCTCGCGGTAACGGTTGTTCAGATACAGTCTCAGGTCATCCAACAGCAGCACCTCCGACAGTTCCTTATGCACTGTCTCGCCATCCTGATATACATAGCCCTGTCGTTCAAACAGTTCCATTATGGCCATTTCGAGGCTGTGTTCGTTGAAAAGCAACATCTGTTATTCTCCTTTCAGTCGTTTGATTTCCTTGTCGAAATCGGAAATGATGGGTTGTGTCTTATTGAAAATCTCGTACTCGTTTTCGGCTTTTGCATCGGCCTGTTCCTTTGAAATCCTGCCTTTGTCGGGAAGGATTTGGAATTTGCGGAATGACAGAAATGCGTTCACACTCTCCGAAAACTGCGACATATTGAACGTGTTTTCGTTCTCGATCAAATCCTCGATATAGTCGAAGAAGCCCGAAACGGCACGCTCCAATCGTTTGATGTCGTTCTCCGACAGATAGTTTTTGGCGACGGTCACATCCGATTTCAGAATCCTGCCGTCAGGCGCATTTTTCCATGTGGTAAGCCCCATATTGGCTTTCTGGTGGTCGGCATTAGTGTAAATGATTTCCGCAGCCGTTTGCCCTGTGATGGCATAGTGGAAGCGGTTTTGGATCATGGCGTAAAAATCGCGGGTGGTGGGGGCGTTTCGGTCGTAGTCGATGCTGCATTCCGCATAGATGTCGGTAATCTGTTGCCAGATACGCCGCTCACTGGCACGGATGGAACGCACACGCTCCAACAGTTCGCGGAAATAGTCTTTCCCGAAAATCTGCTCGCCCTGCTTCATCCGGTTGTCGTCCAGAACGAAGCCCTTCCGGATATACTCGTTGAGAATCTTGGTGGCCCAGATGCGGAATTTGGTCGCCCGTGCCGATGACACACGGTAGCCCACGGCAATGACCGCATCAAGGGAATAGAATTCCACCTGCTCCATGATTTCACCACGGAAGCCTCTGTTTACGACTATTTCCATTTTGGAAACAGTCGTGTCTCGGTCTAATTCTTTTTCATCAAAAATATGTGTTAGATGCTTGCTGATGGCGGGCACGCCCACGCCAAACAACTGAGCCATAGCTTTCTGCGTAGCCCAAATGGTCTCGTCTTTGATGACCACCTGCACCTTGCCCTCCTCCTCGGGCAGCTGGTATAATATGAATTGTATTTCGTTCATTGGATTTCGTTTTAATCTGTAATATTTACACTACCATTTGAGGAACGTACCACTTCCCAATGGCCAGTTTTGTCAGAACCTATACGTTGGATTAGCCCTAACTGTTTGAGTGCCGCCAATTCCCGATAGATAGTCCGTTCGGACAAGTTGAGTTTCGAAATGATTTCTTTGGTGGTAAGTCCTTTTTTTACCCTGCCATTTACCCTGCCATAAGTGTTGACAGCATCTTTAATCAAATTTAGTATATTCAACTGTCTTTTAGTGGGTTCCGTTTGATTTGCACTGCCATTTACACTGCCAAAATTATTATTTTCATTGCCAAATATTGTTTCATCGTCAGGTTTGTTGACCGTTTTCTGCGAGTGAAACGGTATTGAGGTGCGAATGAAATTAGTAGAAAAAGAAAAAATACTCTTGAGAGAATATACTTTCCCGATTCGTCTCATTCCCGAACCAAGAGATTCCACAAGGTCAACATCACGAAAAACACGCATAAGTTCTTTGTTTCGGGGCGAACTTACTCCGCTGAAGAACTCTTCTTGTGTCATATCTATTGGCAAACGACCGGCAGAGGTTATCTCAATGCGATCGGAGAATATCTCAAATTTTGGCGGCACCTCATTGGTATAATAGTCGTTATGCACAATGGCATTGATGACAATTTCGCGCATAGCTCGTTCATCCCATAGCGGAGAGTCTATACGATGTTTGTAGGTTATCCTGCTACTGACGTTGTTTTCCACTTTAAGTTTGTCAAGTACTTGATCGGTAGCTTTGAGCAAAGAGCAATAACCGAGTTCGTTGTTGGCAATCAGAATGTCTCTATCGGTGCCTGCATATTTTGCGACCTTAATCGAGGTGCTGTTTTCGTCGGCAAGCAAGTAGGCCACATAGTTCGGTTCGTCGGCATCGGTAAGCAAATCAAGGTTTTCCATAAAATGCTCATTAAGCGTCAACCCCTTGCTCTCGTAATAGATACGTAACTGACGGAATGTTAGATTTTTGCGTGGAGAACGGATGTTTCGGAGAGAATTGCGCACACGATGGGCGTAAAGATCATCGATCATAGCTGTCGGCATAGGCTCGGCTGCTGTGCCGACACGAATGAAACATCCTCTTTCGGACAGCCCATACTTGGATTTGCAGTAAGGTTTCTCGCTGCCAGACGAGACAAATATTTTGATGACAGGCACACCTTCAACATACTCTATTGTAACATCGAACAATCCCATCGGAGAAGGAGAGATGCCGGTCCTGATGCGGTCTTTTATCCTGAGCATAACATCATCAATGTCTTTCACACCAACAGGTTTCCCATTGTCATCAATGCCGATATAGATGATTCCACCCTCTCGGTAATTGAGAAAGGCCACCACCTCTTTTTCAATATCAAGTTCTTTTGTCAGCTCCCGCTTGAATTCAATGCGATTGGTTTCTGTCATAATGTTTTTCAGTTATTATGTTAGTGCTCTATATGTGCTAGCGATTTTGCCAATATTATGCCATCGCTTTCTGCGTCGCCCAGATGGTCTCATCCTTGATGACCACCTGCACCTTGCCCTCCTCCTCGGGCAGCTGGTATAATATGAATTGGATTTCGTTGGTCATGTTTTTTTTAATGTTCTAATTGGCTTTCGTTGAAGTATGGCATAATGCTATTCTCCTTTCATTAATTCGTTATATAGGGCCACACCCTTTACTGTCAACAGGTATTTCTGGCGGGGATGACGAGGGGATTGTGGATACAACATTCGGATATAACCATCTGATATAGCAGGGTTAAGATGGTATTCCAAGAAATTGGGTCTATGCTTTAATGCCAATATTTCCATAAGTTGAGATATTGAATATGCTTTAAGACCTATTATTTTTATCAATTCAACAATTAAAGGATTGTCAGTATGGAACATATCTTGTTCTTGTTCGGGTACTTGTTCGGGTACTTGTTCGGGTACTTGTTCGGGTACTTGTCCTGTACTTGTGGGGGTGGCCAGATTAGGTTGTACGCTCCATTCCGGTGTCGGATGGATATGAAGATATCGGTTACGCAAATCCCATTGCTCTCCAAGCAAAAGATTGCGGAAGAAGCGTTCCAGATAGACGGGAGAATAGTCAATGCCTTTCACTGCATTTTTGTAATTGGCCCGCACCAGTGCGTTGCGGAAGTACCACGAATGGTGTGCAAACATAATGTTATTCACTGAGAAACCCAACGAACGCAAATACTTGACGACAAAAATGGCTGTGGCTCGTGTGTTGCCTTCACGAAAAGGATGTATCTGCCATAATCCTGACACAAATTGTGCCACGTGTTCCGCCAGTTGTCCTTTCTCCAAACCAGAATACACAAATTGTTTTTCCTGTTCCAGGTCGTATTCCAGTGTCATTCGCAGTTCTTGCCAACGGGCATAAATTATGCTATCGCCTTCCAACACCCATTCTTTCTTGGAGATGTCGTAGTCGCGGAAATTACCAGCGTGTTTGAACACTCCTTCAAATATGGCCCTGTGAATGGCTGCCAAGCCGGCCACACTGTATGTGAAGGCATCAGTTTGAAGCAACTTTGAAATATTACTGGACACTTTGTCGGCCTCTTCGTTGTCTGCATCATCGTCGTCGTGGGAGGTCTTCGTGATGTAGTATTGTTTAACCAATTCGCGGGCCTCGTCGATGGTAATTTCACCTTCGATGTTTCTACGGGCAGTATCCTGCAAATATTCCGATGTCTTTAATCCATCGACGGCCTGCAAGCCGATGGCAACGCTCCAAGCCTCCGCTCTTTCACGTTGTGCCGGCTCCCCTTGGCGTATATACTCGTCAAAATCTAAATATCCATCCTTCATTGGCTATTCCTTTCTTCTTGCCACCATTTGTTCAACCTTGCGTATTATCGAGCAAAAGGGTTAATTGCGATTGCAGCTCTTCACGATTGGGTAGATAAAGTTGGTAGCGGGCTGCAAATAGTTGATTGTCGATACCCTGTAGGGCATACTCCATCAATAGCTCATCCTTTTTGGCACCCAACACTATGCCAACAGGAGGATTATCGTCCGGCTGGCATATCTCATTTTTGAAATAATTGAGATAGAGATTCATTTGGCCGATGTCTCCGTGTTTTATTTCGGCACGTTTCAGGTCGATTAAGACATAACATTTTAGGATAGTGTGATAGAACACTAAATCAACCTTGAATCGTCGAGAGCCGATGGGTATGATGTACTGGCGACCGATGAAGGCGAACCCCCTGCCAAGTTCAAGCAAGAACTGCTCCATATGGCTTTTCAACGCCTTCTCCAAATCCGACTCCTTGTACCGTTTCTGCTGAGGTAGTCCGGCGAACTCCAACACGTATGGGTCGCGTATAATGTCTGAAGCGGTCATCACTTGGTGGCCTTCATTGGCAAGTGCCAACACCCCTTTCTTGTCAGTGCTAAGGGCAAGACGCTGAAAAAGCGAAGAGTTAATCTGACGCTTTAGCTCCCTCACTTTCCATCCTTCTTTGATACATTCCTTCATATAGAACTGTATCTCCAGTGGGTCATCACATTTGAGCAATTCAAAATAGTGGCTCCAAGTCAATTGGTGAGACAGTGTCTCACTTTTTGGGAAAGTTAGATATAACTTGCGCATATAAATGAGGTTAGACCTGCTGAACCCTCTCCCTCTTATGTGAGTTAAGTCTCTGGCGAGGTTTGCAATCAACCTTTCTCCATATCGAGCCTTTGTTTCCCCTCCCTGCTCAAATTCAACAATATATCTGCCGGTCTGCCAGTTAGCCTCAAGCAATTCTGTATTAACAGCGATGGCTGCATTTCCTCTTGCTTTTTCCCAAACATCGGAAATAAGTGAGACAAGCTGCACATATTCTGAATCGTCTATCTGCATAGTATCTGATGCCGATGCTTCCGTGTTTTTATTCGTTATTTTATCGTTCTTACTCATATCTCAATAACGTTTTTTGTTCTCTTATTATTTCAGCAGGGTAATATAAATACTCGTCAAAATTTATATATCCATCCTTCATTGTCTTATCTTTAAATTATCACATTTTTCGACCAAAATAATATCAAAAAATCACTTATTCACAATTCTACTTGTTTGGTGTCCCTTCTATGATTTTTTCGGTGATTGTCTTGTAGCCTGTTCGCCGCCTGTATATTTGCCAGTAACCCGCTTTTTCTTCCTTGATTGGTACCCATTGGAGCATATACTCGTCAAAGTTTGGGATGTGGTGGAACATTTATTTTGTTCCATTTATTTTAACCTTTCGAATAATTCAAATGCCTTAAACACATCAGAATATGATTCACCAGAATGGTCAAATGTTTTGGCGCGGTTTATGGCTGTTTCCAGTTTCTCATCTGCACATAAGTCCGCAACCCATTTGGCATTCTGCAAAAACTTCACCTTCTTTTCGTAATCGGAGATGTGCTTTTTCAATTCTTGTTCAGTAGCAGCAGAGTCCTTAAAGTGACGATTGGTGTTTTCAAAGTGAAGTAAAAACCAGTATTCAATAGAGGTCATGCTATCGCATAGAATCACATTCTTTTTCTTGGCATACTTTTTCCGGATAGATTCCAATTTCTTCTTTTCCACTTCGTTCCTGCTTGAGACATCTGCATCAAATACAGCAATGGCAAATCCCCCATCGGAAATGGCCTCAGATATCTTCTTATCCATCTCAGCAAGTGATGTAACAGAAAAAAAGTACGGCTTAATGGTATAATGATAACCGAACAAAGTACGAATATGGGTGAAATAGTACTGTTCTGTCAAACCTTCTCCCAGAATGGTGACAGAACGTTTCTGCTGTTTTCTGTTTTCAACGCTCCTTGCCATAATTACAGATCAATTTGAGGAACAGCACCAAAATTTCCTTGGTTGTATGCTTTTTGGATAGAAGAAAGTCTATTCAGGCCCCTGAATTCAGCTAAAGAATAGATATCTGTGTGCCCGTTTTCCTTTTTCTCGGTGAACCAGACACTATCTTTGCGGAAGAGGCGCTGGTCTTCTAATTTGGAAATGTCGTTTAGTAACGGATCGTAATGAGTAGTTATGATAAGTTGGGAACGTGATTTTTTTCGAAGAAAATCCAAAAGAATGAAACGTAGCAGTTGCGGGTGCAATGAATTCTCCACCTCGTCAATTGAGAGTATTGCACTGTTTTGTTGGGCATAGTAGATGGCCGTCTCTATTCCGAATGTGCGAAGTGTACCCAAAGATTCAAATTCTTTCGGAAGAAAGAACTTAGATTGTCGGTCTTGGATGGTCACTGTATGCTCAAAGGCAGTGTTGTAACGCGAAATAGTTCTCTCTTTTCTCAGTCTGTCTTTCTCTGTGGCCGGGATACTGTCATCATTCAGAAAAAGGTTCAAGTATTGCTCAGGAATTATCTCGTTGACAATGTCCGTTTTGACATCTGAGATGTTAAAGTCCGCTTGTCTCAAAAATTCCAGCAAATGGGATTTCAAGCGATCATCCGATGCAATATGTCGTTCCGCATATTCAAACAAGGATGTTTCTGGAACCACAACGGGCATAATCTGGTGGAGCATCCATTGCTTTGCTGCATCAATTTCTGGAAAAGAAACATTCACCTTGTTGCGTGCCGCAAAAAAGGACATGTTTTTCAGACATTCAACCGCGATTTTTTCTTTTTCAACGGCACTGACTTTAACGGGGGCACCGTAATGGATAACAGACTGTCCATTTTCCAAATACCTATCAAAAAGAAGTGTAGGTTGCACACTTTTGTATATGAACAACTTTTCTGAAAGGACGGCGTTCCTGTCAATCATAAGCTGGTACCAATACTTGGTGGCATCCACATAAAAAACAAGTTCAAGTTCAGAAGGTTGGTTCGGAGTCTCCGTATCCAGAAGAAACGGAACCGTTCCTGTCCCTTCCTCTACAGAATGTGGCAGAAGCCGCCAGAAAGTACCAAGAAATTTGAAGACAGAAAGGAGGTTTGATTTTCCCGACGCATTTGCTCCATACACCATGGCGAAGCGAAGCAACCGTACGCCTGGCGCAACTTCAACCACTTGGTAATCTTCGGCGAATGTGTCTCTTGTCGCTTCAAAGCTGAAGGTCACTTCATCCTTGAACGACAAGAAATTTTTCACTTTAAGTTCTTGTATCATACCTCTTTGTTTTGAAGTGCAAAAATACAAAAAAAATAAAACCGCCTGATTCTATTTTTGGAAACAGACGGTTTTGTGTAAATTTTCAAAATAGAAATCAAGCATGAATCAATCCTCTGTTTCAACATCAACATACTGACGACAGTCAGCATCTTCGCTTATCAAAGCCCGAAAAACCTTTTCGAAATTACGTAGCTCCCTTTCTTCCAATAATTTTTGTTCGTTAGTTTTTCCTATATGGCCTTTTCGTAAATACATTTCAATGGCTTTGTCCAAGCCATTCAGAGTTGTTGGCATATCACTAAGAATTGCCTTATTTTCTGTTTTGTCTATAGCAACATATAAAGGATAAGACCTCGAAGCAGAATCAATCGCTATGGGGTTGAATAATTTTTCTTTATAAAACAGATTGGCTTTCTTCTTTATGTCAGAGTCCAAATCTTTGGGTAAAACTACTCTAAATTTATAGGATGAACAATGATTTTCCTTTAAAATATGGTCATTTATAGACAACGATTCACATATGGGCTTTACAAAGTTTTCAAAATATCCGATTGCCAAGACGGTAGAAGGTAGCATTCCCAAAACACCCAAATGTACTTTTTCATCAATTTGTGTTTTCAACTTATTCAGACTTCGATTTAGAGAGTCCTCATCAAGCGATACTATTGTTTTGAAAAAAGAATTCCTTGTTTTTTTGTATTTAAAAGTGGCATGAGTAATGCCAAATAAATCAGATGGCAATTTTACATTCTCTTCTTGTAAAATGAATGCGTTGTCTCTTCCCAATCGGCCCAGAAACAAACCAAATTCAAATACAACATTGTCGCGAGGGGAGTCAAATTGTTGCTCTCTTGATTTTGTAAAATCGTCTTTTGTGAAAACCAAGATGCCGTAATCAAACAGATTAGCTTCTTTAAGAAGCGTTTCTAAATAATTCTCATTATACTTGAACATGCCATCATTCCACAGATAGCAGTCAAAATCAGTCGAAAAAAAGTCTTTGACCTTCTGTGCAATATCCAACCCTTCAGTTGATGAACCAATAAATATACGTGCTCTCATATCAATCTCATTGTTTTAAAATCATTTAATATTTGCTTTATGCCAATCTTCCTCACATCGTCTTCAATCGGCAGATGGCATTTTTTATATTTTTGACCACTATTGCAGTAGCATTGTCCATTTCTTTCGAACTTTTTTCCACCAAAAGTACTCTCCAAACAATTTTCCCAAATCTCATAATCTCGTGAATGGAAAAGTTCAGTGTAGAAATCCCATATTCCCTTACTGCCGTGAGAATATTCCTGCAGGTACTTTCCCATCTGTTTTTTGTGCAATTGATTGGCGAAATATGGAATGGCTATGCTTTTGACAAACCAGATAAGTGTTATTCCATTCTTGCACAGCAGCCTTTCTTTGGCAGGGACTGTCAGGCAACAAGAGTTGTTGGAATATTTATGCCAATCTGCCTCACAAGGTATTTCACCGCCAACTTCGTACAAGACAGGAAATGCATACGGAAAATCCTTTGAAGGATGTATCTCAATGGAAAATGCTCCCACAATATTTCCTTCATCATCAGGAATATCCAAAATTCCCTTTAAATACGAATAACCGGAAACAGTTTTCTTTTGAAAATTTGGATATTCCTTTTTGAAGGTTTCTATCTGTTTGGTAAACTCCTCGTTAACGGCAACCATTGTAATATGGTTTTGAAGTGCCAATAGTCTTGGTGAAGTTTTTCGAATTATCGTCGCTTTTATCTTCTCCTAATGGAAATCTTTCGCCCAAATGCTTTCTCCAAAGTCTGCTGGCTTTGAGTTGATTGGGTTCGTCAATAGCTTTTTTTGCGTCGGCAATAAAAGCAGAAAGATTATCCATGAAGTTCTTTTTTTTAGCGTCCGAAAAGTCTTCAAACAGGTCGTCTTTAGGCGTTGTGGGCATCTTGCATTTGAAATTACGCTTCAAATCCTTTTCAATTTCGATTAAAGTGTATTTCAAAGAGACATCATCTCTCTGATTCTCTTGTAAATGTTTTAACGACAACACTGTCATTGCCAGACCACTAGGCATGTCTTGACGTTTATGGTCGCACCAGGCTTTGAGATACCTGATGATTCTAACCATCTGATCTGATTTGTTCTCCTGAAAGTAATCCACAAATTCTTTCGGGTCATCAATCTGAAAATTGCTGTTTTTTACCGCAAGAAGGGGGTGTGCGTCCTTGTTTTCATCAAACACGAGAACAGGTAAATCAATGTTGTATCCAGCTTTATAGTCCACACGAATGCATTTCTTTTTATGAGTGGGGGTGGCGTCGGTAGTTCCATCAACGGCATCTTTCACCCATTTCTGCAAAGTGGTGCCACTAACATTGTCAGGATTGTTCTTAAAATATACCCCGTAATCCAAATCGCATGTGTCATCTTTCGTGCGAATTAATGTTTTAAGTTTGTACGAACCTTGAATGAAAAAATCTGGAGTGTAGCCATCGTGATTCTTTTTGAAATAGCTTCTGATTTTTTCTCTTAAATGATTTTTCGATTCCATCAGTTTAGTTTTCTTCGAATTGGTGATGGACAGTTCGTTGTTGAATTTTTGAAAAAGAGTGTCTAAATTTGCCATAGGCTAAAAGTTTATGTTAATAATAATTTTAACGCACCTACCGTGGTGCACTATTCCTACAGCAACAACCGTGCCAATCTTGAACTGTTTTATTTTTTAATATTACATAAAAATAGCGTAATCACAAAATAAACAAAACAAAAGATTGTTTTTATTTTAAATTATGACAAAATATCTGCAAGTTTGATGACGTAGCTGACAAAATGTCAGCCTTTGGCCAGCCTCGCCAAGAGAAAAGAATTTATTTATGAATTCTTATCGAATTGGACTCGTATTTAACCATCCTTCAAAAAAATATTTATCCAAATATCCCAATATCTTATTAGACTCCCCAAGTCCCCCACAACATTCAGGTTCGCGGCAAATTGTAATAAAAGATGAACGATCAATTAACCTTCGCATAAAACATTGAACATCATTGTTGTCAAAATACTTTTCTTTAAATATTGCTTCTGGCCAAGCAAAACACATATCTTCACATTCTGTTGTGAAGCAATCCAAATCAAAATCAAGGATAAACGGTTTTGTCACATCTTTTGAAAACTTGTCATAACGGCCATACGGTGGTTGATTGTATTCAAATATTTCTCGTACATTTTCATAGTAAGGTTCCTTTATTATATTGTCTCCAAGACATCCTCTACTTCCTATTGACCAATTTAAGTGTGGGATGTCATACATCTCATGAACGATACCGTCGGTCGATTTAAACTTATGATCTTTTGATTGCATATTGCTATTATCGTATTGCCCAATAACAACAGCGTGGTTTATTAGACCAAGTTCCATTCCTGCCAGCAACCAGTCATCATCCAAAACATTTAAATCAAATTCAACAAAAGACCAAAAATCTTTACTTGATACATCTTCTATTTTTTCTACATTCCATTGCTCAAATAATTCTTGCCTACGAATGTCCGGATCACATGCATCATCATGACGGTCAAAAAAGATTAGGTTTGGAGTTGTATCAAACAGCCCCAGTCTTTTTGCTTCAAATAAAGCATTGAGAATGCATCTGTGATCATCATACAACACAATGTATTTATTGTGAAAATGATGTACTTCTATGTTTGTATGGTATGATAAACCATATATTGATGTAATTGGTTGCATTTTCTCCTTTTTTATTTCCCCATCCTCGCCAAAAGCAAAGACTGTAATTCCGTTAATTTCAAATTTTCTTGTTTCTTAATTTGCAATATCTCAAAGATTGGCTGCAATTCACCTGCTATCTCCAAAACCACCTCTGACGATGGAATTATTACAGGAATAGACATCATATTCTCTTGATTGATTTTGGCTTGTACTCCTCCCGTAATATATTCATTTACCTTTGTCTGCTTTAATATGAGATACAATAGATTCTCATCGAATCCATTTGTCCCTTTTAAAATATGAGCATGATTATTTACCCAAAATTTTCCTGTTACATATTGAATAACAGGAGTATCATCTTCGTTGATAACGGTCCCGTCTTCCCCCATTAAGATGTATGTTCCATCAAACAAATAATCATCCACATAATCCATTAAAGCAGCCGCACCATAATACGGATACTTCTTTTCCATATCAGCTCTATCGTAACCAGCCAATGGACGACGTTTGTAATCAAAGCAATCAGCTACATCTTTAAGTGTCCCTCTTCTCCACCCCTCCGGCAGATTCTCCTTGTCCACGCCGTCCACGAACATCTTGCGGTAAAGCGCCTGCGCGGTCTCCTCCAATTTGGCAACCATCTGCTCGTTGAGGCGGATGCGACGCGTAAGCGTTTCGTATTCCGACACAATTTCGCGCTGACGGGCAATGTCGGGAATGGGAAGCATCACGTTGCAGATTTCATCCCAATCAAACACTTCGCGGGCGCTACCATGCGAATGAAATCTAGCATAACGGTCAAACTCGGGACGACGGAACCACATCATCAGGTATTCGGGCAAAAGCACCTCTTGGTCAACAATCTCAAAAATCGTGTATGCCTGGGAAATAATGGCGGCATCTTTTCCATCATACAAAGCAACTGTAATTTTCTCACCGTTACGAGAAGTAACTGGAACGTATGCGAACTGGGACGGCTGGACAATCTTGTATGCCGACATATCCGTGCCAATGGTGTTGGCAATGGAAGGAATAAACTTCTTCTCAATGCTCAACCCTAACAAGTTCGTCACCTTCAACTCGCGGTTGCGGACGTTCACTTCGCGGATGTAGTCGCCTAAATGTTTATAGTCTTTCATCACTCTCCTATTTGCGGTTGTTGTTGAATACCTCAATCATTGCCGATGGATTAAACCCATTCTTCAAGTGTTCATTATCCGACACATAGCCTAATTGATTGGACATGATGAGCGTTTCGCCTATTTGTGCTTTGATGTTACGGTGTGAGTGGCCGTATATCCAATAATCAATGCGATGGTCGGCAATAAATTCACCCAACTCTACAGTGAAAGCCCCGTTAATGGTGCTGTTCTTAAATTCTACCGCGGTGCATAATTGCGTGGGAACATGGTGTGTGACAACGATGATCTTTTCAGCGTCACTCTCCGAAATGGCCTGTTCTATGAATGCTAAACAACGCTCGTGCTCGCGGTTGAAATCATCTGCTGTCAACCGGTGCCCATTATACTTGATGCGATAGAAGTCGCTGACATTCTTTTCCGTCAGGAATGCATCATACGGCTTTATCTTCGACCATAATGTAGAAACAATTATGTCTATGCTGTCAAAATGCACCACACTGTTGTAGTAGGCATGCACATTGTGCCGAATCTCCTTGCAAAAATCATTTGACATAGTGGCAAGGTCATAATACCCGTAGAAGTCATGGTTGCCGAAACACACGATGACTTGTTTGTAATGCTCGCTCGCCCAATCCCAGAACTTGTAGGCCGAATAGGTGTCATTTCCCGATTCTGGCAAATCAAGATATGCTGAGTCTCCAGCGACAAGCAAAATGTCTCCCGTTACTTCAAGGGGATGTTTTGCGATCCACTGCCGATTCTGAGGGAACTCCAAATGGAGGTCACTGACATACTGGATACGCATGCCAAGTGGTATCTGGTTAGAATGTATGTTTTCTCGTTCTATCATATTTGTCGCATTTTCCCCGAAATATTACTTGACAATTCTTGCAAGTTTTTGCAAAATTTGCAAGAATATTTTTGTTGTTATAATTTATACCCCAACTTTTCAAATAACCCCTTCAGTTCCTTCTTGTTCTCCTCTTCCTGCTTCAACAACTCCCGCAAATCACCTTGCAGTTCCCGCATCTTCGCGTCGTAATCGATTTGCTCGTCGCGGTTGCGGAATTCGATATACTTGCTGGGCACGAGGCTCCATCCTTTCTGCTCTATTTCGTCAAGGGTGGCAGAGTAGCAATACTCGGGCTCGTTGTGGTAACTTTGTTCGTGCCCCACGCGTTGCCAACTGTGGAAAATGTCGGCAATCTGCCGGATCTGCTCCTGCGAGAACTGGATGTATTTCTTCTCGAACGGCTCGCCCCACTGGCGCAGGTCAATAAAGAGCACTTCGTCTTCTCGGTCCCGATACTTCACGAGCTGGCCGTTCTGCTCCACGGCGCGGGCTTTTTTGTTGTGGTTCAGGATCCAAAGCGTCACGCTGATGTCGGTGGAATAGAACATATTACGGGGCAGAATGACGATGGCCTCCACCAACTTGTTCTTCAGCAGCTGCCGGCGTATTTCTAACTCCGTGCCGTCGCCGCTCAGGGCGCCGTTGGCCAAGAGAAAGCCGGCAATGCCATTCGCCGAGAGTTTGCTGACGATGTTGAGAATCCAGCCGTAGTTGGCGTTGCTGGTTGGCGGCACCTCGTAACCCACCCAGCGCGGGTCGTCCTTCAGCTCGTTCTCCGCCCGCCACGACTTCTGGTTGAAAGGCGGGTTGGCCATAATGAAGTCGGCCTTCAGTTCCTTGTGTTGGTCGTTGTGGAAGGTGTCGGCGGACATCTCGCCCAAGTTGCAGGCGATGCCACGGATGGCGAGGTTCATCTTCGCCAACTTATAGGTGGTGTTGGTGTATTCCTGCCCATAAACCGAAATATCCTTCTTGTTGCCGTGGTGCGCCTCTATGAACTTCATACTCTGCACAAACATACCGCCCGAACCGCAGCAGGGGTCGTAAATCTTGCCGCGATAGGGTTCAATCATCTCCGCAATCAGGTTGACGATGCTCTTGGGCGTGTAATATTCGCCCTTGCCCTTGCCTTCCGCGATGGCAAACTTGCCCAGGAAATACTCATACACACGACCAATCAGATCGTTTTCAGGGTCTTTCAGCGTGTCAATCTTGTTGATTTCGTCAAGCAAAGCAGCTAATTTGGTCCGGTCGAGCGAAAGATCCGCATAGTAATTGCTCGGCAAAGCGCCCTTGAGGGTCGGGTTGCTGTCTTCTACCTTGGCCAATGCTTTGTCAATTTTCACTGCAATGTCGTTCTGCTTGGCATTTTCTATCAGCCAGTCCCAGCGGCTTTCTGGTTCCAAGTAGAAGACATTCTTGGCGTTGTAAAACACGGGATTGTCTGCAAACGCCTCCTTGCTTTCGGCAATCAACTCGTTGCGCCGCTCCGTAAAGCGGTCGTATGCGTATTTCAGGAAGATGAGGCTCAGCACCACGTGCTTGTACTGCGACGGCTCCATCGAACCGCGCAGCTTGTTCGCCGATTCCCAAAGGGTTTCTTCAATGGATTTTGCTTGTTTCTTATTGGGCTTAGCTGTTTTTGGCATAAAAGTGATGGTTAAATGAGCTGATTTTCCGATTTTCGAATGTTGGAAATTTTCAAATTCGTTTTGTCATTTTATGACTGTAGTTTTGGACTGTAAAAGAAAGTACAAAAATACAATTTTTATCAGAAAATCAACCAATTTTCCTTCACTTTACTGTCCCCCTTTCACTATGGGATGCTTGTCGATAGCGATCCGCGCAGCCCTTGCCAGGGGTGCATATCAGAAATAGACAGGAACTAAATCTTTCCATTTGGTTACTCCACGATGATATTGCTGTGCCCTTTGCGGATTTGCTCGTCGGTGGGGAACAATTCCGTGATGGTGTCCACATTGATGATGACGGGGCGGCCGTGGATGGGCTCGGGCTTCTTGTCCGTATGAGGCTTTGTGGATGTGCGGGCAGCAGGTTGGGGTGCCTCCTCCATGACAGATGGAGTGGTGTTTTGGGGTGTGTGGGCAACTGCAGGCTGCAGTTGCGGAGATGCGGGGACATCAACTGTTGTCGGCAGGGTGTCTTCGGAGACGGCATTGGAGTCGGTTATGACGACGGCGGCCTCCGCAGGTGCCGGTTCGGCAGGGGTGGGGGAGGACGCGTTGTGACGGACTACACCCCAGGTGACGAGGGCGGCCACGGCCACTCCGGCGAGGGAGACGGCTGCGATTTGCCCCCCCGTGAGGACTGTGTGCAACCCGCTGCGGCGGAGAAAGTGTCTCCACGCCGTGTGGCGGTAGGGGTAGTCGGTCTGCTCGACCTTTTGCTTGAGTAGTTCGTCAAATTCAGTCATACGCTTCTTTCTTTAGTCGTTGTTGAGTTGTTGAATCTGGGTTTTGATGCGGGTGCGGGCAGCGTTGACGTGCCACGCGGAAGTGCCCTCGCTGATGTTCAGCTGTTGGGCGATCTCAGCGTGCGAGAAGCCGTCGAACACGAAGAGGTTGAAGACTGTTCGTGTGGTGGGGGGCAGTTTCTGTATCAACGCCATCACTTCGTCCGCGCTCATGCGTCCCATGGCGGCGTTGATGTCATATCCTGCGGCCGCACTGTCGGCCACCTCCTCCAAGTCGGTGAATCCCACCTTGGCGTCATATTTGCGCCGGTGGTCCAAGGCTGCGTTCACCATTACCCGCTTCATCCAAGATTCGAAAGAACCAGTCGTTTCATACTTTCCGATGTTCGTGAAC
>CAMVIT010000009.1:0-64499 GCA_947167635.1 uncultured Bacteroidales bacterium
TCTCTCCTTGATACACACCCTTCTTGTAGCGATGTTGAGCGTCGTATGGAATAAACGCCTCGTCCCAACCATCCGCTTCATCACCATTCTCATCCTCAACAGCTTGGCCGTGACCAGACAAGTGGATGTAAACGATGTCTCCAGGACGCACACTGTTTTCCAGCTTTTTAAAGCCGTTTTCTATGCCCTTATGAGTGGCTAAATTGTCTGTCAATGTTATAATTTTGAACCCCTGTTTTGCCAACAATGGAGAGATCAACTGCACATCATTGGTGCCATGTATTTTAGTCCACGAGGCTTCTGCATCTTTGTATTGGGGATAGTTAGATATTCCTATCAACAAAGCTATCTTGTTTTGGGCAATTAGAGTGTTAGCAGTAATGCACATTAGAACAATGAGCACTGTGAGACGACTTAGCATATTCTTGGGATTACTGGTTGGCTTCATATCTGCAGATCTTTTGATTTTTCCGGCTGCAAAAATACGATTAATTCACGAAACCTATTTTCGCACCGACAACCCTTCAATCCTACTTGTCAAGTTTCGGATTCGTCATGTATGTCTGCCCTGGACTATGACTCGGTTTGGTGCGTAAGAGTGTTCCGTCGGCGACCAAATCAGGAATCACGAAATTTTGCAGATAGTCTGGACTCTTTTTCAAAAGCGTTGCCAATTCATCAATTGAATGATCTACAACACATGCTTCGATGATGCACTCCCGCAACTGCTCTTTAGTCATTCTTGGCTTGACTTTCTTTTTTACTATTCTATCCACGATTAGCTTGTTCTCCGTCAAATGGTCAGTTGCAACATTGTTTCCGGAAGTTCCAATATTAGTTCCAATATTAGTAGCGCTATCAGCATTGATTGTCAAATTGTTAGAACCATTATTAGTTGCATCATTAGTTCCAATATTAGTTCCAAGGTTAGTTCCAAGGTTAGTTCCAACATTTGAACTTTCAGTTGCATCATTATCGCGCCAGATTGTGGTAATGAACTCGGTGCTCAAGTCTATCTCCGGAGCAAGAAGACGCGCCTCTTGCATCCTGCGGATATTTTCTGTGATGCCTGTGCCGTATTTCTCGATAAAGCCCATCTGGTACAAGACTTCCGCCAAGTACGGATTATGTGGATAAGAGCCGTGTTCTTTCATCAGGTCGGCCTTGGTGAGTTCAACAGGCAACGTCCCCGGATTGCGTACCACAATACGGTTACGGAATACGGAAACCTGCACGCTCCCCGTGCTGTTGTAGTCGCGATGGGCCACGGCATTCACAATGGTCTCGAAGATGACGGATCGCGGTATCTCAAATTCAACCTCGTTTTGCGCCTCCACGTTTCGCTGGCCAAAACGCACCGACAGTTTCGACATCACCCAACTGGTGGCTTGGCTGATTTGATCTGCCACTCCGCCTTCAAAGGTTTTATAATCTTCGATAGGCTTTACGGTCTCTGTACCGAGAAACCACGCACATTTGACAACCGCCGAGGGGAAAAAGTATTGAGGGTCGTTGGAAAACAATAGTAATGCTCCATTGCTCGGCTTGTCATGTCGCAACAATCTCAGATGCCTGAGCACCATCATCGGGTCGGAGTCTTCGGCCAAAGGAAATCCTCGTTTTTGACGGGCCTGATGCAAAAAGTCTTTGATTTTCGTTGCGTCAATATCGGCTATAGAGGCATCGTCGCGGGTCTGTTCGTCGAAACTTAATGTTTGTATAACGCCTTTGTGTTTAAGATACGCATACAGCGATTGTTTGACCAGTGAAACCAAAACAGACGGATTAGAAAAGACACGGTATGAAAGCTCGTTCTGCACTTTTCGGAAGAAGCATTCTTCCGCTTCCTCACGTTGTTGTCCGTCCAAGTCACTGATAAATGCTACTCTCCATGCGTTGCCCTCTCCTGCTGCTTGATATTCTTTCTCGGTTGGAGAAATGCCGTCCGGCAAAACATTGCCATACATCTTTCCCATCAACAGGAGATAAACCTGACTCGAAGAAGCCTCATCTAAATATAATTGACGAGGATTCGCATCCTGTGCGGCAATCTGCTCAAAAATGAACGGCTCAAAGTATTGCCCCATCAACTCGTCGTTACGGATGAAGTCAAAAACAAGCTGTCGTTCTTGTGAAAACTCAGATTGTACGCTACTTATGAATACTTTATATTTGAGCATGTTTATCTTGTTATTCTGCCGGTATGAAACGTATTTTCACGACTGCAAAGGTACTATAATTCTGTGAAATACAATAAAAAAATCACTTATTCCATAAAATCATTATTGCATTTTGTCACTTATTCCATTTTTAAAAACGTAAAAATTACCACTTATTCCGTTTTTCTACACAAAATTCGCGACCGCAAACACCAGATGGCACACGGCAAAGCCGGCGGCTGCCACCACGGCCGGAGCCAGATTCGGGAGGTTTGCATTGTCATTTCATCTCAGTGAACATCTTTGAAAATCTTATGCCTCTTTGACTTCGCACAGAAGCAGGTCGCTGCAGTTCGACCGAACCTCTTCGAAAATCTCCCGGCATCGTTGCGCGCTCATTCTGTTTTTTGTTCCCACTTCCACCATGTCGTTCAAGGTAGGATGGCCTGTGCCGTTGACGGAAGTGGCGTGTTCGCCGTTATAACCCTCAGTGCAGAGCGTCAAGTCGTATGCGGGAGCAAGATGCCAAGTATATTGTCCTTTTCTGACTTTCGAAACCATGAAACTGAAATTCTTGCAGTGGTCGTCCTTGTTGTCAGTCAGATAGTTAAAAACCATTCGACGGAACATCTCTTCCACCTCTTTGGCATTTTGGGTGAGGAAGCCTGTCAGCGCAAGAAGGTTGGTGTAGTCGAGAAATGGTGTGTTCAACGATAGGCACAGCAATCCGCCTGCCGTGACGGTATGGATGCGCTCGCCGTTGGGTGCAATGTCGAAGCGACGTGTTGTAAAATAGCGACCGTTGGTTAGCTTGCAATCGGGAACATCAATGCCGCATTGTTTGGCCACCTCGTTATAGTGGAACTCCTGCCGCCCGACATCGACAGGGTCGTAATAGTGACGGAACTTTATAAGCCAATGTCCCTCACTATCGCTGAAAACGGCCTTGGGACGTGCCCCTCCGCTATTTCCACTTTTGTAAAGAAGCAATCCGGCATCGGTGTCTTGTTGTTCTTTCAACACCTCCAGTGCTTTCTGTTGAAGCAAGTCAAAATCAGTTATATTGTTTTCTTTAACAACCACTGTTTCAGGATGGTAGGTTAAAGCACCCATGCCACTGTTGCCCACGATGCTCAATCGGTCAAGGGCGGAAAGGTCGGTGTCGTTGATGCCTTCACGCAGCAAGGCCTTGTGAAGCAGGTAGCGGCCGTAGCCATCGGGAAGACTGTCTTCGAAGATGCCAAAATTACCATGAAAAGGCTGGGGGTTGGCAATAAACAAGCCCTTTTTTAATGGGAGTTCGAGGGGCGAAATGCTGAACCCGTCAGCCAGCCATGTTCGGTCATACTCAAAGGCACAGAGACGGTCGTCGGGGGTGAGGGAAAGCGTCCCGACGATATTATCGTGATATTTGATGGTTAATTTGTCGATTTTCATTTCCTATACGCTTTTGTCTTGCCGGAATTATGTCGTATTTGCGTCAGTTCTTCCATAGTTGAGTATTTTGGGGTGGCGAAAACGCTTTTGATTTCAGCGGCGTAGCCCAATGCCATTGCCAGCATGATCAGGTTTTTCAGTGAGATGAGACCTTTTTGTTCGAACCGTGCCACGTTGCTCACAGCGACACTGGCTTGCTCGGCCACTTGCTCGCGTGTCAAACCCTTCTCCACCCTGCGGTGGCGGAAATCAGCCGCTATCTGCATGCTGATGGTGTCGGCATTGTCGTGTAAAAAGTTTTCAAGAACTGATAATATATTATCTGTATTATTTGTATTCATATAGAAACAACTAAAATATTAGCAGTTGCAAAAATACATTTTTTGGGGATAATATCAATAGGAAAAGAGAAAAAATGTTTTCCGGCAGTTGTTTTCTATAGATAATTCACCACCCCGAAAATCAGGTGGCACACCGTAAAGCCGGCGGCTAATACCACGGCCGGAAGATTCTTGCGGTCGGCGGCGAAAAGGATGAATGCCAAGCATGGTGGGACGGTCAGCAGGAGGATGACGATGGGGCTCACATTGGCCGTGTGATAGAGCACCCATCCGATGTAATAGATTGCAATACAAATAATTGTAGCGATAATCAGGGGAGTAAAGCGAAGTTTGCTTCTGCTCTTATGGATGACGAAGCAGAGGCACGCGACGGTCAGGACTTGGAACACGGAGCCGATGGCGTCCACCATTGGCGTGACCGAATCCGTGCGCAGGATGTCGTTCGGTGCGGGAACGGCGAACCAGATGAAGTTGGGGAGCATCACCAGCAGGAAGAGGAGCAAGCCCCACGGGTCGAAGCCGAAACAGTATTGTTTTAGCGGTTTCACAGTGTTTGAGAATCATAAAGTTGTGGTTCAATCGGTGAAGCAGACGCTTGCACCATATAGCGGCATGTTGGTCATCCTTTCCTGTTCACGGTAAGGACTCATCGAAAAACGGACGGCTGTTAAATCTTTATGTTTTTGCAAAATGGTCTTCAAGGATTTCGATTGAAGATTTTCCTCAGCCTTCACTTCAACAGGCACAATCTGCGTGCCGTATTGAACAACGAAATCAATCTCGAGACGACTATTTTCGCGACTGTAGTAGAAAGGCAACCTTCCTGTTCCCGCCACTAATTGAGTACATACATAGTTCTCCGTAAACATACCTTTCCCTTCCCCCATATTGTTGGGCATCAGAAGCAGTTCGGCAGGAGTGCCGGCCAAGGCGCCTAATAGTCCAACATCCAAAAGGTATAATTTGAATGTGGAAATATCCTCGTACAGGTTCAAGGGCATCGCAGGGGTGGACACACGCGGTACACGGAGGACTAACCCAGCATCAACAAGCCATTGTATGGCAAGCTCGAAATCCTTGGCGCGCCCTCCTTCACGCACGACACCATAGATGAATTTTTTGTTTTCCTTGGAAAGTTGTGATGGCATGGATCGCCAAACCTGCGAAATCCTCTTTATTTCAGTGGGAGTGGTGTGTTTTGCCATATCGCTGGCGTATGCGGATAGTATTTCGTCCTGTGCCTTTCTAACGATATTGGCATCGTTTGTTTCTCTGAAAAGGGAAACCACACCAGGCATTCCCCCAACAAAATAATATTCGCGCAAAAGTTGAATCAATACAGTATGTATTCCTCGGAGAGTGTCCCAATCCCTTTTTCGCAAGAGATCAACTAAAAGATCTTTTCCTTTGGCTCTCAAAAACTCATCAAAAGTCATCGGATACATTTTAATGATGTTCACTTTGCCGACGGGAAATGACTCCCCGTGTCGCATCGTGACCCCTAACAAGGAACCTGCAACGCATACATGCTGTTCTGGTGCATTTTCGCAGAAATACTTGAGAGAAGAGAGACCTCGCTGCAGTTCCTGCACTTCATCGAGGATAATCAACGTTTCTCCAGGTATGATGGTCTCTCCCGTTATTGCGCTGATACTGAGCAAAATTCGATCTATGGCATAATCCTCTGTAAACAAATCCTTTACACGCTCGTTGTGGTCGCAGTTGATATATGCTACATTTTTATAGAAAGATTGGCCAAAGTACTTTAATATATACGTTTTGCCTACCTGTCGTGCACCCAACAGAAGCAAGGGCTTCCTATATGGTGACATTTTCCAATTGATCAGCTCATTAATAACATTTCTATACATACTGATGATTTTATCCAGCTGCAAAAATACAAAAAAATGAGCGACTTTCTTGAAATATAACACATTTTTATGAGCGACTTTCTTGTTAAAAACACAATTTTATGTAATATGCTGAATAGTAATTAAATACAACATAATCTACATCTTTATATACTTCGGAAATGCCTCGTTACGCATAATCCCCCACATCTTGTCGATATAGGAGAGGGTGTAGAACTGTTCGTAGTAATGATAGTAAAACGCCCCTTTCGTTGTCATCGAATAGATGTTGTTTTCTTTTGTAAGGAAGCCCAATTTCTGCGCCAACCAAAATTCAAAGCCATACATTTTTTTCAGCGGCACACCGAAAAACTGTTCAAACTTTCTCTCATCCAATTGCATACTGTACAGCGTCCAGAAGAGGTAATACACCATTCGTTGTCTCAGAGAGAACCTGATGGTCAAGGAGGTGGGCAACTCGCCGCCGTTTATCCGTTTGCAATATTCATCAACAGAAAAGGTGTTTATTTTGAATTGATTTTTTAACAGGGTGGTGGCGGAACAGCCAAAGCCAAGGAAGTTGTCCCGTGTCATAGAAGAATATTTGGCTTCTTTCTTGTTTGAGAACGTCCAAATGGAGTCACGATAATATCCTTGTTGCTTGAAATAGGCCGTTATTTGATCCAAAAGTTGCTTTTTTTGTTTCTTCGGCATTGATTTCACTTCACTTTTGGTGAACGAGAAATCAATAAACGGATAAATAGCGACGTGGTTGGCTCCGTTTCTGAAAGCGATATCCACATCCGATTTGATATCTTCGCATGTTTGGTTGGGCAATGCAAATATAAAATCCATCGAAACAGTCTCAAACGCAACCTTGTCCAAGGCTTCTTTCAATTTGGCAGGATCCACCTGCTTTCGTCCTAAGACAGTTTGGAATTTTTCTGAAAAAGCCTGGATTCCGACACTGATTTTCGTAACGCCCGCTGCCTTAAGTTTCCATAGTGTCTCAACCGTCACGTTATCGGGATGCAGTTCCACGCCAACACCTTCTGTAACAATGAAATATTCGCTAATTACCTCTATGATTTCGCCGATTCTGTCCGCCACCAAAGCCGGTGTCCCACCCCCGAAATACAAACTGGTCGTCTCTTTCTTGCCGTCATATTGACTGCCCACCATACGTATTTCCTGAATCAGCGCATCGATATATTTATCGCATAACTCCTTGTTGTATATTGTTTTGCAATATGGGCAAAACGTGCAAATGCTTTTGCAAAAGGGAATATGGACATACAGTCCAAGTTTGTCACAATCTCCAAAAGGAAGATGACGGTCATACTCATTTTCAAACAGAAACGGCTTGAAAGATCGGGTGAGCCAAGTTCTGGTAAAGGTCGTAATCAAACTCATGGGGAAAAGCAATCTCGTTTGCTGTTTTATATGTACTTTGAGTAAGTTTTCAGAGAATTGCACCTGTCGGTTATGATTATTGACCCGACGATGGGGCCTTTTTTCTTGAACAGGGCTGTTTTAATCCAGAAATTGGCAAGATACCAATAGGAAGAAGCTTTCATCACAGTGTTTCGATGGTTTTCTGCAATGCCTCGAGAAAGCGTGCCGCGTCGCCGCCGTCCATCTGCACGTGGTGGAACTGGAACGAGACCGGCAGTTTGGTCTTGAACCATTCTTTGCGGTATTTGCCCCACATCACCATCGGGTTGAGGAACTTGTCGGTGTATTGGTTGACGATGCAGTCGAGCTCTGTCTGGATCATCGCGGAGGTGCCGACAATCATGTAGCCGTCGAGGAAGCTGCTCGCACACGTCTCCGCCACCTTCGTGGTCAGTGCCACGTAGTCGCGGTTGAACTGCTGCAGGTCGGCGGTGAAGGGGATGTCGCAGGAGTTGATGCCGCCCTTGCGGTTGCGCACCACCACGTTGACGGCAATCTGGTCATAGCGGAAGAGCTTGCCGTCCTCGGGCAGCAGGTGCAGTTCCTCGGTCAGGCTGGCGGTCTTCCCGATGCACCAGCACATCAGCGTGTTGAACTTGACGCCGCTCTTCCGGCTGGTTTTCAGCAGTTTGCTCACGTTCATCGTCTTCACCAGCGTCACCATCGGCATCGGGGCGGTCATCCACATTTCGAAGGCGAATGCTCGCGGGGTTTCTTTTGGGTCGGTTTCTTGTTTCATTTTGGGGATTGGGTTGAGGGGCGCAAAAGTACGAAAAATGATGAATGTTGCGTTGGCAGCGCAACATACAGAACTGAGTTGCGTTAACAACGCAACAAACTGAACATTAGCGAGGTTTTGGGGAAACGGCGGTTATGGGAGTTGCCAGCGTTTGAGGGTGGGGTAATACTGGCGCAGCATCGACTTCAACTCCTCTTGGGTGAGGTTTTGGCCAGTGTTCTTGTTGTACTCATCCACGAACTGGGCGCAGGACTCCACCATCCCTTCCATCGTCAAGTCGTCGGTGAAAGCACCGTCTTTGTAGCAGTAGATGCAGTATTCTTCGTTTTTGGTGCCGTCGGCGTTGGTGCCGAGGATTTCATTGATGAGCGGCATTCCGCAGCTCTGACAAAAATGTTGTTCCATTTTTTTGTGTATGATATTTAGTTTTAATTATTTGCAAAATTACACTTTTTCCCGAACCACCTAAGCCCCAAAGCCAGCAATATGAGACAGCCAAAGAGGATGATCAGGCAAACGGCAAGGGATTGACCACTCAAATCAATGAAAGAGAGGGAATTATTGACGATATGGATAATGATGCCAGGGACAATGCTGCCCGTACGCCAATAAAGCCAGCCGACGAGGATACCGAACAGGAAAGCACTCGGGAAACCTATCAGTCCGTGTAGCAGTCCGAAGCAGAGAGCGGAGATGAGAATGGCCAACCAGGGACGGCACCGCGTCTTCAACAGACCCGAGAGAAGAACGCCGCGAAAGCCAATCTCTTCCGCCAGCGGACCGAAAAAGCATCCATAAAGTATGGCGGCAATTCCCGAATAAAAATTACGAGCACGTTCAGCCATCTGTTCGGTCTCTTTCTGGAAAAGATGGTCAAAATCAATCAGTTGATAAAAAGAAATAACGGATAGCAGAAAGGCCACGGCAATCACGACAGAGAGGCCGACCGAAGGCCATAACCAACGCTTTTCGATGCGACCAAATGACAATTTGACATAGCGTTTGCCGAGAAACACAATGGCGATAAGCGCGTTGCCTGCCAGCATTGACCAGGCCATAATGCCAGGACCCAAACTATTCGCGAAAAGGCCACTCACGACATAACCTACAATTGTCGGCACCAAAAACAGAAGCCACCAAAGCAGGAACAGTTTTATCGTTCTTCCAAGTTCTTCGTTCATAGACTTTTCATTCCATTGTTAAAAGTATTCGGCGGCAAAGGTACACAAAAGTGCTGAGATGCGTTTTTCTTATGGCAAAAATAATAAACTCCCGCAGATTACGCTGAATAACGCAGACTTATTTCTGCGTTATTCTGCGAGTTTTGTGGAAAACAAATTATAATTCCGGCCGGAGCACCTTGATGTGACTACCGCGTCTTAGTAGTGTGTCTCGTCGATGCAAGTTTGGCAGGCAAGCTGCTTGTAGTCGCGGGGAGGGGCCACAGGAGGATCGGATTTTCACATTTATTTGCAGGTGCAAAACTGGTTGAAGATTTAATTTTTAATTAATGATTAGCAGAAAAATTGTATTTTTGCGGCGGAAATGTTAGTTGCGTTAACAACGCAACATACGGAACAGAGTTGCGTTGGCAACGCAACATACGGGACAGAGTTGCGTTAACAACGCAACATACTGAACAACGGACAAAAAATGAACAATGAAAAAAAAGACATTTGAAAAGCAGAAAGATTATGCAGGGAAGAAGAAGCCATCTATGCTTCGTCGTTGTGTGGGGCACGACTACACTGACCGTCAGATTTATATGATTACTATGGTGACTGAAGGGCGTCGGCCACTTTTCGGGCAGGTGGTTGGCAAAAGCGATGCGCCAAAGGGCAGCGAGGAGGAGCCGAGGATGGTTTTGTCGGAGTTAGGGCAGCGCGTGGTTGACGAATGGTGGGCAACAGAGCAACACCATCCCGAGATAAAGGTTCTCGCCCTTCAGATGATGCCAGACCATTTGCACGGCATCCTTTTCGTCAAGGAGAAGATGGAGAAGCCACTCGGTATGGCACTAAGAGGGTTCAAGCAGAGTTGCAATAAGCATTACAGAGGGCTGGGAATTGGAGGTGATGTTGCGTTGGCAACGCAACATACAGGACAGGTTGCGTTGGCAACGCAACATACGGGACAGGTTGCGTTAACAACGCAACATACGAAACAAGTTGCGTTAACAACGCAACATACGAAACATAAGCGAGGGGGGAATCGTGCTCAAGGGCTTCTTTTTGAGCGTGGTTATAATGACAAATTGCTTTTGCGTGCGGGACAACTTAAGGCGTGGATGCGTTATCTTGAGGACAATCCGCGCCGTTTACTGATGAAGCGTGAGCACCCCGACTTGTTTCGGGTTCAGCGCAATGTGGAGGCGGCAGGATTCTCTTTCTCGGCCATTGGAAACCGTTTCTTACTCGGCCGACCCGAGAAGGTGCAGGTGCAATGCTCTCGTAGTCTAACGGAAATGGAGATTCAATCTGAAGTGGCGAAATATTTGACAGCTGCTCGGCAGGGAGCGGTGCTGGTTTCGCCTTCCATCTCGCCCGGAGAGAAAACAATTATGAGAGCCGCATTCGAAGAGGGATTTCCATTGATATATTTGCAGGAAAACGGTTTCAGCAACTTGGCCAAGCCCGGCGGATCCCGTATGGAGGCTTGTGCCGAAGGGCGGCTTCTTATTCTGGCTCCGTGGGAGCACCATAACGAGAAGGTTGCTATTGAAAGAGGGCAATGCCTTGAACTGAATGAGATTGCGAGGAGGATTTGTGAGGGAAAGAGTTGCGTTAACAACGCAACATACGGAACTGAGTTGCGTTGGCAACGCAACATACGGAACTGAGTTGCGTTAACAACGCAACATACGGGACGACAAAAAGGGGAGGCGTATGACATTTCTGCGATAGTGTTTTTTGTTCAAACAAAAAAACAGTATTTTTGTCACCTTATTTTTTTTATGATTATGATGATAAAAAAACTCCTTATATCCTGCTTTGTCATATCCGTGGCCGTATTGACATCGACTGCTTGCCGAACCACAATTGGGGATACTCAACATCACATTGAGACAGAGAGTTACAAGCTCAGCATTTCTGGGCGCTGGCTTACCAATGGTTCGCAATCATACGATTTCCCTGCCGACTTTTTCTATAGGACACATGACGACACTATGCATCTTATTGACAATGTGCGCGGTGTAGCCAGCGATATCGAATATCTCTCAGATGGTTTTGGGATGCCACCCACACGCTATCTTCCAATGGGGTCCTACGAACTCACTCTCGAACTTATCCACAAACCGGGCAGTGACCATTCGGCTAACTTCAAGGCGGTCCTTGGCAATTTGCGCGACTGGGGCTACATCACCATAGACACTATCCTTTGGAAGAACATTGCCATTGTCAGCAAGGGAGCCACCTTCGTTGATAGCTTAAATACCCACCATGTAATGATCGAGCCATATTGTCTAAGTATGTCGGAAGAATTGTATAATGATACTTGCTCTTTTGGCGCGTGGCTATTAAGATGGGATAATTCGTCGCGAAGAACACGAAAGGAATTTTTCAAAGAACTCGACAGAATTGGATACGACACTATACAACAGGCAGATCACATAGTAATTGAAACTAACGTCCGCCCTCCGTATCGGAATCGACTTTTTGTAAAATAGCACGGAGGATTGTCCGCACTACGGTTTCTCGCTGAAGTCGAGGATCGGCGCAGATTATTTTTCCCACGGTTTTGGTTTTCGCACTTTAGACAAGAACGCCTTACTGCACGCTCCGAACTTCTGGTAGTTGCTGCGTGCTTGATCTACACTGACATCATTCGGGCCACCAGCGCATTCACTTGTCGGCATTTCATTCTCTGATCCGTCATCTTCCCAATAACAAACAGGACAAATATCATAACTTTTCTCTTCTGCAGACAAAGTCAGACAATTGCAGATCGGGCATCTTTTCAATGGATGTTTATTTTTCATATCAATGATATTTCAAACGGCAAAAGAGCACAAAACAGTCGTTGGTCAGTAGTGCCGCAATTCTTCTGGGGCGAAGCGGAAGACGGAGATATGGAGAGTGTTGCGGTCATCATTCAGGATGAACCACGGATTGCGGCGGGGGTGCGCCACGTTTCGCAGGAGGTGCATTTCGCGAGCGGGAGTGTTCCCTTCCACGCATAGGACGGCCACCTTGCCAGACCTGTTTCGGGCCACGTCCACCACCAGCACAGCGTGACCGTACTGGTGGCCATCGCGAGCCGGATAGACCAACACATCGCCCGGCTGGACATCCCGAACGGGGCGAGGCGTCGTTTCCCGGTACAGAGACGCCGTATTGCACCTCCCATAGACTCCTTTCAGATAACTCTCAAAGGCATTTCTATTCTTACCTCCCTGATACTGCATCTTTTGCCCATTGACATCCGTAAAGCAAATATCCTTAAAGCGGCCCATCTTGTACAAATACTCGGCCCGGATTCTCATCATCACGTCGGCACATTGCTCATAGTTGGAAAGCAGTTTCATATCCACCACTGCGGCCGAGAGCCACTGGTAATTGGCGTCCCCGCCCGTATAGAGCTGTACCTTATTCCCTTGGGGTTTCAAGGGTAATGAGCGAAGATAGGCGGTGTAGCTTTTATCCTGTGGTTCAATTCTTTGGTAACCGAAAGGCGCCGGTATTTCTCCGATATACCGAGCGTTTCCAATGTTGCTGGTTCTTGACGAGCAAACCCACCACGCCCAGATGCCACCGAGAGCCAACAGGAGGGTGACTGCCATCAAGACAGCGAGTTTCCTGCGTTTTTTATTGTTCGGGGATTTTTCTTTCATAAGGTGAAAATAAAGGCTAATCGGCGAAAAATGTTTTTCTGCAATGAATATGGTGGAGGAACGTTGGAACGGCTGGGTGACCGAGGTGGAAGGGACCATACGCGACATCAAAGACCATCCCGACAATTACGAGGGCAGCACCGTGCCCATCAAATGCATCCGTTCTGAGAAAATCCGGCACACGCTAAAAGGCATTCACTATTGGAGGGCTTGGCTCTCCTATATGGCGGCCACAATGCGCCAGCACCACCACAAACTCGCCTTTGACTTCGCCCTGGCTGAAATGAGCGAGTGCTTCCGACAGCGTGCCGCGGAAGGTGAACGCGTGGATCTTGGATATCTCCTTGGAGATGGCAACCTGCCGGTCGGGGCCGATAATCTCCACCATCTTTTCCAACGACTTCACAAGCCGGTGGGGTGACTCATAGAAAGCCACGGTCTCCTCCATCTCGGCGAACCGCTTGAGCAGGGTCTCCTTCCCTTTTTTATGGGGAAGAAAGCCGTAGAAGTAGAAGCGGTCGCAGGGGATGCCCGACTGCACGAGGGCGGGCACGAGGGCTGTGGGACCCGGCAGGCACTCCACCTCAATCTCCTCGGCCACGCAGGCGCGCACCAGCAGGAAGCCGGGGTCGGAGATGCCCGGGGTGCCCGCGTCGCTCACCAGCGCCACACTTTCAGAGGCCCTGATTTGGGAGATAATCGCGTCGAGCCGTTCGTGTTCGTTAAAGATATGATAGGCCACGCATCTTTTATCTATCTCAAAGTGTTTCAACAAGTTTCTGGTAGTACGGGTATCCTCGCAGAGGATAAAGTCCACGGACTGCAGCACCTTGAGGGCGCGCAGGGTGATGTCTTCCAGATTGCCGATGGGGGTCGGGACCACATAGAGTTTCATAGCAGGGGTTTTTAAACGGCAAAAATACGAAAAAAGCGGCGGCTGAGGCATAAAAAAAGAGCCCCAACGATTGTTGAGGCTCTTTGGTGCCCGGAACAGGACTTGAACCTGCACGCCTTACGGCACACGCACCTGAAACGTGCGCGTCTACCAATTCCGCCATCCGGGCATTAGTAGATACCCTCCTTTATGATGTCGTGAATATGAATCACTCCCAGGTACCTGTCGTCGTCATCGACCACAAACAAGTTCGTGATATTCTTCGACTTCATCAGCTCCAACGCATCGACGGCGAGGGCATCTTGCGAGACCGTCTTGGGCTGTTTTGTCATAACATCCTGAGCCAGCAACTGGCTGTAGTCGGGGTTGCGCTCAATCATCCGGCGAAGGTCGCCGTCAGTAATGGCCCCGATGACTTTCCGATCCTGTACCACAGCGGTCACGCCGAGGCACTTGCCGGAGATCTCAAGGACAACCTGTTGCATGGGGGCGTTCGGGGCAACCATCGGGACATCGTTGAACTTGTAGAGGTCGCTGACCTTGAGGGTCAGGCGTTTGCCAAGGATGCCTCCGGGATGGAGCTTCGCGAAATCTTCCGGGGTGAAGCCTCGCAACTTGATAAGCGTGGATGCGAGAGCGTCTCCGAGGGCCAGCTGCGCCGTGGAGCTGCAGGTGGGTGCCAGGTTGTTGGGACTTGCCTCCCGGGCCACGGTGCAGTTCAGGACGAACTTAGCCTCGTGGGCGAGGAAGGACTCCGAATTTCCGACCATTGCAATCAGCACATTGCCATTTGTCTTGAGAAAAGGGGTGAGCTGTGCAATCTCAGGAGTATTTCCACTTTTCGATAAGCAAAGAACAACATCATCCGGCTGGATGATACCAAGGTCCCCGTGGATGGCATCCGCGGCGTGCATGAACACAGCCGGGGTGCCAGTGGAGTTCAGCGTGGCGACAATCTTCTGTCCGATGATGGCGCTCTTGCCGATTCCCGTGACTATCAACCTGCCTTTTGAATGGAGAATCGTTTCGACACTTTCGACGAAATCCTCATTCAGATACTGCCTGATGCCGTTCACGGCATCCGCCTCTTCCTTCAACACCTGACTGGCATAATCCAGTATTTCTTTCTTCACGTCCACGTTGACTCGTCACTTCTATGGGACATTTTTGTTTGTATAGCGCGATACAATCGCTCGTACTTTCTGCGCGCTATCGCAGTGTTTCCAAAATAGGTTTTGAACTCCTCGTTTTGGAGGTTTTCAAACCCCTGATTTTGGAGCTGCAAAAATAAAGAAATTTTCGATATGTTTTCTTTGTTTGAAAATATTTTTTTATTCTTGGGGCAAACCTCTTGGCAAACATCACATCCAAAAATGCAAGGTGCATTTTCAAGTACTTCATTATCAGGATTTTTATTCTCACTCAAATGATAGGAAAAACACTTCCTGGCATCTACCCGGAAGGGAGTCTCAAGGGCTTTGGCAGGGCATTTTTCGATACACAACCGGCACTCTCCGCAGTCGGATTCAAGGGGAGAATCGTAAAAATCGAAGGTCGCGTCCGACAAAATGGCACCCAAAACGAAATAGGATCCAGAGTCATTGTGGATAAGTCCGTTTTTGCCATAACACCCCACACCGGCCTCTACGGCCCAGTTTTTTTCGGAGATACAAGAGCTGTCAACGGTGATACGACAGCGGCACTCCCCCACCCTTTGTATCTGCGCCACAACATCCTCCAACAATCGTTTCACTAAAACATGATAGTCTTCAATCCATGTGTAACGTGCCGTGCGATAGCGGTCGGATGCCGGGAGAGCATCCACCAAGTAGTTATAGGTCACCACGACGACACTTTGGCAGCCGGGCAGCAACTCCTGCGGGTCAAACCGTTTGTCGATGTCGCGTTCCAAATAGTGCATGTCGGCCTGGAACCCTCTGTCCAGCGACTCTTGGAAGCGTGCGCGCGCCGCCCCGAGCCTGTGTGCACGGGCGATGCCACAGGCAGAGAAACCTGTGCGGAGAGCGACTTCCTTGATCAACCGGGAATCCATTGACTCATCATTTGCAGAGACACAGTAATGTATCCTTACTGAAATAAATTATAACTTTAATTCCATAAATTTCTCCGGAATGCGGATCGCCGTGGGACCCGGCACGTCAAATTTGATATTTTTAAGTGTGGCACTGATGGTGATAACGCGATTTAGGTCCTTGAATGACATTGCATTAAAGAATGAGCGCGTTGAATCCACCGCAGCATAGTCGCTGTATTCAAAGGAGAATTTCTGATGTTGGGGCAGCTTTGTCTCGTCGCCGTTAAAGAGGGCCTGCACCATCTGGAAGTCAATCGGAAGATGTGAAAGAATCCGCAACGGGCCGTATGCGCCCCGATAATACTGGTATGTGAGCTTGTTGACATAAATAAAACTGTCGGGGGTACAAACCACCCGCATGATTTCGATGCCAGAAGCACTGACATTCAGGTACAAGATACTATCCACACGATTGACCACAAAGAAATTGCAATTACGTGTACCACCCGTGTCCGTGATTTGCGCCTTGCCGCGATAGGAGACCCACTTGTAGTCGGAAGCCATCGGGGGAAGCGTGTCCAGCAGATGGCATGTGGTGTCCAATTCAGGCCTCGCATGGTGCAAGTCCGCAGTGACCTTTTCCTGATCCTGCGCCCAAAGCAAGGGACAGAGTCCCCACATAATCAACAAGATGAATGCTGCTCTTTTCATTTTCGGTTACGTTCTTTTGGCTAGTTCCAGCACCACATCGGCGGCCTTCGCAGAGGCGGAGCCGTCACCCAGCAGTGCATCCAACTCTTTGTAATCCTCCTTGATGCGGGCGATGTTGGCGGCGTCATCGGTGATTAAACGCAGTTCGTCGCGCAAATGTTGTGTAGTATAGTCATGCTGTATCAATTCCGACACCACTTTCCTGTCCAGGATCAGGTTGACCAACGAGATGTAGTGGATACCGGAAACAAGCTGTTTGGCAATCAGGTAGGAGATTTCACTGCCGGCGTAGCAGACCACCTGCGGGGTGCCAATCAAGGCTGTTTCCAGAGTGGCGGTGCCAGAGGCGACCACGGCGGCCTTGGCATTGGCCAGCATCGGGTAAGCATTTCCTTCAATCCGCGTCACATTGCTGTTTTTCAAATATTTGTCATAGATGGAAGCGGGCTGCCACGAAACCACTGAAACCACGAACTGGTATTGAGGGAAGAGCGGCACCATCTTGAGCATCTGGGGCAGAATGGCCGTGATTTCCTGCTTGCGGCTGCCCGGGAGCAGGGCGATTATCTCGCGGTCATCCAAACCATGTCGGCTGCGGAACTGCACGACATCTTCGCTGCCGTGCAGATCCTTGCTGACAGCATCCAGCAGCGGGTGCCCCACATAGTGGACCTTCATGTCGCGGTCGGCGTAGTATTTTTCCTCAAAAGGCAGGATGACCATCATCTCATCCACATATTTTTTGATCTTTTTGATGCGGTTCTTCTTCCAGGCCCAAATCTGCGGAGAGATGTAATAGCAAACCTTGATGCCGTTCTCTTTGGCAAACTCGGCGATACGGAGATTGAAGCCCGGGTAATCGACGAGTACCAGCACATCGGGTTCATAGAGGAGAATGTCTGTTTCGCAGATGCGGATGTTGCGGAGGATGGTGTTGAGGTTCAAGAAGACCTCCCAAAAGCCCATGAAGGCCAAGTCCCGATAATGCTTCACCAGGTCGCCGCCGGCCGCCTCCATGAGGTCGCCACCCCAGCAGCGGAAATCCGCCTCCGGGTCGCGTTGCCGCAGCGCTGTCATCAGATTGGAGGCGTGGAGATCGCCGGACGCCTCGCCGGCCACGATATAGTACTTCATCCTTGCAATTATATGGTGGTCAGGAAAACAAGTCGTTCAGACCCCTTATGCGAGCAGACGTTTAACGATGTCGGAGACTGTTTTGTTGTCAGCCTTGCCAGCAAATGCCTTGGTGGCCATCCCCATCACCTTGCCCATGTCCTTCATGCCTGCGAAACCGTTGTCGGCAACAATCTGCTTCAGCGTGGCCTCAATCTCCTCTTCGGTCATCATTTGCGGCAGATAGGCAGCAATCACGTCGAGCTGCACCTTTTCTTCCTGATAGAGGTCATCGCGATTTTGCTCTTTATAGATGGCAGCGGAATCTTGGCGTTGTTTCACCAACTGTTTCAGCAACTTGATCTCAGCCTCTTCGCTCAGCGTGTCAGACGCGCCCTTGGAGGTTTTGGCCAAAAGGATAGCGGACTTGATGGCACGCAACGCATTGAGTTTTTCCTTTTCACGAGCCAGCATTGCACGCTTAATGTCTTCATTGATACGTTCTTCCAATGTCATAATCTGGTATTTTTAGGTTTTTGCAAAGATACGGAAAATGTGTTTCCAATGAAAGTGAAAACGAAGCGGATAACGGGCTAACCAATGATTCCGCCTCCCACGACATCATCACCCTCATAAAAGACGGCGCTTTGGCCCGGGGTGACAGACTCCACCGGGACATCGAGTTCCACACACACGCCACCGTCCACATGGAAGAGTCGCGACGACACGCCTTGGCTGCGGTATCGGATGCGGCAATCGACCTGCATGCCATCGGGAAAATCCGCATATTTGGCCAGATTGAGATCGTGGACAACGAGCGATCCGCTCAGCAGGTCCTCCTTGTTGCCCACCACCACGCGGTTATGCTCGGCATCGAGGGCGACCACGTATGCCGGCGCACCCAGGGCTATGCCAAGGCCGCGTCGCTGCCCGATGGTGTAGTTGTAGAGACCGCCATGCTGTCCCAACATCTTACCTTCAGGGGAGACAAACAGGCCAGGCGGCATGCGCTCCGCCAAGTCGGGCACATTCTCATGCAGGAAGTTGCGATAGTTGTTGTCGGGCACAAAGCATATCTCCTCGCTCTCCTTTTTCTGCGACAATTTCACAAAACCGTGCCCGGCGGCAATCGCGCGCACCTCGTCCTTGGTGAGGTCGCCAAGCGGAAAAATCGTACGTCGGAGATGCTCCGGGGTCAGTTTCCACAGGAAATAGGTCTGGTCTTTTTGCACATCACGACCCTTTCGGAGAAACATTCGTCCATCCTGTTCACCAATCCTGGCGTAATGGCCTGTCGCAAGGAAATCACAACCCAGCTCATCAGCCATATCAAGCAGCATGCCCCACTTGATGACGGGATTACAGAGCACGCAAGGGTTTGGCGTACGACATTGCAGATATTCATCGATGAAGTTCTGGATGACCGTCTTGCGAAATGTGTCGCGGGCATCCAAAACATGGTGTTCAAAGCCCAGCTTCTCGGCCAGATGTTTCGCCTCAAAGATGGAATCGACGGAACAGCACCCCTTTTCACGGGCCATGCAACTTTCCGTGATGGAGTCGAAAGTGCGGAAAGTCACCCCGACCAACTCATAGCCCTGCTCTTGAAGCAGCATCGCGGAGACACCGCTGTCGATACCGCCACTCATCGCCATTAACACACGTGGTTTCATTGCCTTACATTTTTGGGTGCAAAAATACAAAAATTAGACAACAAGGTCGAGAAGTACGGGGGCAAGAGTTTTCTCGAATTATTTTGATCAAAAAAAATAATTTTATATAATATTTATTTAATATTTTATTATCTTTGCAGCGTAAAAACACATAGAACACACAACAGAATATTATCAATAACAATATGACAGATAACACATTAAACGCATTTACATCAATCATGAAAAGAAACAGTGTTGTTAAATATATTATAATATTATTCCAAATATTTATTACAATAACAACTACAGGATTCGAGGAAGAAGTGACAGCCCAAAACGATATTATTGATTACTATCGGCTACTGCATCGCAACGAGATGACCGCGATGGGCAGCATGGTGAAGGGCGGTTCGGTTTCGTATCGGTTTCAGAACGATTACTTCATCCCAGAGTTGATGTACAATCGCATCGGAATGCATTTTTCACGAGGCGAGAATGGCGCATGGTTCGCCTTGTCGCACGATGGCTGGACGCATTTTGGAGAAATGCGATTTGACGCCGGCTATGTACGATGCTTTGGCAAGCGGTTCTCTATTGCCCTTGGCGGAGTATATTTGCTTGAACACGCCGGGCAATACTCCCCCGTACACTCCTTCACCATTGATTTTTCCAGTTATTGCCAAGTCACATCCTCCCTCGGCCTCGGCATACGGTTGTTCAATCCCATCCTAATGCGATATGGTGTCACCGGGAACGAATTTATCCCCCTGGAATTCGCGTTTCGGATGCATTATAGCCGCGGCGACAAGATATTGGCGCATCTCGTGGTGGAGAAAAGGCTCCCCGGCGGATTGGATGCCGCCATCGGATTACTCTACCGCCCCATCCCGACAGTCGTCCTCTCGGGGGAATGCGGCCTACGAAAAATCGGCTTCGGCATACATATCCCGTGGAAACATTTCCTTTTCGGTGTCCAGACCGACTGGTCCTATCGCATCAGTTTCTCCACCGTCGCCATGATTCTCTATCGTTTTCAAATATAACCCATTATGAACAGAAGAATATACGCATTGATTTTCATATTGTTGCCTATCTTTTTGCAAGCTCAGGAGGATAGTGTAAATCTGCGCGACGCGAATATCACCGACCAATTGGAACTCTATTTGGAACAATGGGACGGCGAATCGGAACTTTCCGAGGAGTTAGTGGAAGAGCTGTATGAAGAAAGGATTGACAAAAAGGAGAATCTTAATGCGCTCAGCTACGAAAAAGCGGTAAAAGAGCTACACCTAACAGACTATCAATATTATCAGTTGCAATTATACATTGAGGAACATGGGCAATTAGTCACGGTTCACGAATTAGCGGCCATCGAGGGATTCACGTCCGGCGATGTGGCACGCTTGCTGCCCCGGGTGGAGGCATCCCTGACAAAAGAGCGGCAAAACATCTTCCGTGATTTTTTCCGGAAGAGCAAAAGCAGCCTGTTGATCCGTTACGGCCAGATATTGGAGCATCAGGCGGGGTATGACACCGCGCGGAGCAACCATTATCCGGGCTCGCCCGGGCACGCCTGTTTCCGGTTCAGTTTCAACTCGCAGGACAAAGTCATCCTCAAGCTGTCGGGGGAGAAGGATGCGGGCGAGCAGTTCTTCCGGGGAGAGCAGAAACAGGGGTTCGACTTCTACGCGGGTTCACTGTGTGTGCAGGACATGGGGGTGCTGCGGCGGGCCGTGGTAGGCGATTACCGGCTCAACTTCGGGCAGGGGTTGGTGCTGGGCTCCTCTTTACTGTCCGGGCGCGGAGGCGGGGTGGAGAGTGCGCGGCGCTTCGGAAGCGGCATCCGGGCGACCGCTCCCACCAACGAAGGTGACTTCCTGCGGGGCGGAGCGGTCACCATCGGGGACAGCCACATAGCCGGCACACTCTTCATTGGCAGGACATTTGGGAGCCTTGACAACCGTTTCGGGGCCGACCTGTCGTATCGTCGCGCCATCTTCAAAGTCGGTATTCGCGCCGTGATCCTGACGGTCACCGACACCTTGCAGGGGGAGCGGCTGCGCAGCAGTTTTACGCCCACGGGTTTCAACATAGCCGCCGACTACCACCTCATCGTCAAGCGGCACCTTCTCTTCGGCGAGGCTGCCGTCAACCAATCCGGAAAGTCAGCCCTGCTGCAGGCAGCCAAACTGAACCTCTCGCCTGTCGTCAAGATACTTCTGTTGTTCCGCCACTATGACCGAGGTTTCAGCGCCCCATTAGGGAACGGCTTTGGCGCCAGCAGCCGCAACAGCGGGGAAACAGGCCTTTACATCGCCGCCGACTGCATTGCGGGGCGCAACTGCGAGGTTTCCCTTTTTGCCGACTATTACCGTCTCTCCGAACCCGGCTACCGCACCGACGCACCTATCGCAGGCCTTGACTGCGGAATCTCCGCGGCGTACCGCATGGGGCGACACGGACAGTTGCTCGGCAAATACAGTTGGTGCACACGACCGCAAAATGGCGGCGGAACCCCACACCTCCACATACTGGCGGAACGTCAGCGACACAAGGTGCGCCTACAATGGAGCTTTGCACCCCACCCTCTCGTAAAACTTAAAACAGAGATGGATTGGCAGATCCAACGCGACGGGGACACCCGGAAGCTTTATCAAGGCCTCCTGCTCTATCAAGACGCCGCTGTCAATATGACACGCTTAGGATTGTCGCTGCACGCCCGCATTGCCTATTTCGACACAGACCGCTATGATGAGCGGCTCTATGCGTATGAGAACGACCTATACTACGCTTTCACCATCGGTTCCTATTACTACAAAGGCATCCGAGGGTACCTCATGCTGCGTTACAAACACAGGTGGTTCAGTATTTGGCTGCGTTTAGCCCGAACCCACTACATTGACAGGCAAACCATTGGCAGCGGACTCACTCAAATTGAGGTCCCGCACAAAACGGAAGTGAAAGTCCAAATCATGTTTTCCCTATGACCTACACGCCAGAATCCAGGATTTTGCCATCCTCGATAAGCAGCGTGCGGGACGGGAACTTGTTGATCAAATTAAAGTTATGTGTAGCCATCAAGACTGTCGTGCCCGACTTGTTGATATGATGGAACACCTGGAAAATCTCCTCTGCAGTGATGGGGTCGAGGTTGCCAGTAGGCTCGTCGGCCAAGATGAGGTCGGGATTGTTGAGCAGTGCGCGGGCGATGCAGACACGTTGCTGCTCACCACCAGAGAGTTGGGAAGGAAGTTTGAAGTCCTTCGTCTCCAAGCCCACCAACGCCAAGACCTCTTTACAACGGTTCAGCATGGCTTGTTTATCCTTCCAGCGGGTGGCGCGCAGCACAAAGAGCAGGTTCTCGATGACTGTGCTGTCGCTCAACAGCTGGTAATCCTGGAAAACCATGCCGATTTTCTTGCGCAGGTCCGGAATCTGTTTGGGCTTCATTTTCAGCAAGTCATATCCAATCATCATGGCTTTTTCACCCTTTGGTTTGATTTCCGCGATAAGAGTCTTGAGAATAGAGGACTTGCCCGTGCCGGTCTTGCCGACCAGATAGACAAACTCGCCCGACTTGATGTTGAAGGAGATTTTGGACAGCACCATCAGTTTGCGTTGGTAGATGTCCACATTTTGCAATGAGATGACATCCTCCAAGATGGGTTTGCCCAAGTGCAGAGTCTCCTCTTTCGGGGCCGTCGAGGGTGCGACCGTCTCGGTTGCAGACGTATTCTTATCGGCAACAGGCTTCTCCACGGGCTGTTGCGGGGTTGCCGGAGCATTCTCGGCAGACTTGATTTCTTCGGGATTAGGCATCGATGTTGGCATAAGTGGCGTTTTGTTCAATAAATTCACGGCGTGGCGGGACCTCGTCGCCCATGAGCATGGAGAACACGCGGTCAGCTTCGGCAGCATTCTCGATGTTGATTTGTCGCAATGTGCGGAATTCCGGGTCCATGGTGGTACTCCAAAGCTGCTCTTCGTTCATCTCACCAAGACCTTTGTAGCGTTGCACATGGACACTGTTCTCACCGCCGTTGCGGCCCATCTCGCTGACATACTGCAAGCGTTGTTCGTCGCTCCAGGCATAGCGCTGGTCCTTGCCCTTCTTGACAAGATAGAGCGGCGGCGTGGCGATATAGACATGGCCTTGCTCGATGAGTTCACGCATATAGCGGAAGAAGAAGGTGAGAATCAAGGCGGCGATATGGCTGCCGTCCACATCGGCATCGGTCATGATAATCACTTTGTGATAACGAAGTTTGGAAAGGTTGAGGGCCTTGCTGTCCTCCTCCGTGCCGATGGTCACGCCCAGTGCGGTGTATATATTTTTGATCTCCTGGCTCTCGAAAATACGGTGTTGCATGGCCTTTTCCACATTGAGGATCTTACCTCGCAGGGGAAGAATGGCCTGGAAATGGCTGTCGCGACCCTGTTTGGCGGTACCGCCTGCGGAGTCACCCTCGACGAGGAACAACTCGCATTTGGAGGGATCTTTGGAAGAACAGTCGGAGAGTTTGCCCGGAAGTCCAGAACCACTGAAGGCGGTCTTGCGCTGCACCATCTCACGGGCCTTGCGGGCGGCGTGGCGTGCCTGTGCCGCCAGAACCACCTTGTCCACAATTTCCTTGGCATCCTTGGGATTCTCCTCCAGATAGTTGGTCAGCATCTCGCCCACCATCTGGTCAACGATGCCCATGATTTCGCTGTTGCCCAATTTTGTCTTGGTTTGTCCCTCAAACTGCGGCTCGGCGACCTTCACGGAGACAATGGCGGTGATGCCTTCGCGGAAGTCGTCGCCGGAAATCTCAATTTTATCCTTGGCGAGCTTGTCGAGCATCTTGTTGTCGTCCGCGTACTTTTTGAGGGTACGGGTCAAGGCTCGGCGGAAACCCGCCAAGTGAGTGCCGCCCTCGATGGTGTTGATGTTGTTCACATACGAATGGATGACCTCGTTGAAGGAGTTGTTGTACTGCATGGCCACTTCCACAGGCACACCCTGTCTCTCGCCCTCAATGTAGATGGGCTTGCTGGTAATCTTGGTTTTGCCTTCATCCAGATAGGTGATGTAGTCACGGAGGCCGTTTTCGGAGTAGAAACGGCTATGCGGGTGCTCACCGTTCTCGTCAGTATGGCGCAAATCGGTGATGGACAGTGTGATGCCTTTGTTCAAATAAGCTAATTCCTTCAAGCGGTCAGCCAAAATATTGTAATCATAGACCGTCTCATAAAAAATCGTCTCATCAGGGGTGAAAGTCACCTTGGTGCCGCGATAGTCGGTGTCGCCGACCACTTTGACAGGATAGAGGGGCTTGCCCTTCTCGTACTCCTGCATGTAGTGTTTGCCATCGCGGAACACCTCGGCTATAAGGTGCTTGGACAAGGCATTGACGCAAGAGACGCCGACGCCGTGCAAACCGCCGGAGACCTTATAGGAGTCCTTGTTGAACTTTCCACCGGCATGCAGCACCGTCATCACCACCTCCAAAGCGGAACGGTGTTCCTTCTCATGCATGTCCGTAGGGATGCCGCGTCCGTTGTCAAGGACGCTGATGGAGTTGTCTTCCAAGATGTTAACCTCTATGTTGTTGCAGTAGCCTGCGAGGGCTTCGTCAATCGAATTGTCCACCACCTCGTTAACAAGATGGTGCAGACCGCGCTTGCTGACATCGCCGATGTACATGGCGGGACGCTTGCGCACAGCCTCAAGTCCTTCAAGCACCTGAATATTACTGGCACTGTAGGTTTCCTCAATAGGTTTTTGGTTTTCTATCTCACTCATTTTCAATCTATTTGATTATTTTCATATAACGTGCAAAGATACAAAAAAAATGGTTTCCCTTGGCACTTCAACACACAAAAAAAACATGGCCAAACCTTCTTGTTCAAAGCAGACAAAAAGGTTTGGCCAAGGAGACAGTTTCGCCCTTGCGGGAAAGCTATGCATGCATTCTTCTGTCCATCTCCTGGGCGATGTAGGAGGCCACGTCGTCGGCATACGTGTTCATGCCGAAGCCGGCATCGAAGCCCAGCTCTTTGGCCAACTCATGCGTGATGCGCGGACCGCCGCAGACGACAATAAGCTTGTCGCGCAAACCTTCCGCTTCCAGCATCTCGATCATCTCTGTCATGTTCTTGATATGCACATCCTTCTGGGTCACGGTTTGGGAAACCAGCAGTGCATCGGCATGCATTTCGACAGCTTTGGCGATAAACTCCTCGTTCGGCACCTGGCTGCCCATGTTGAGGGCCTCAAACATGTCGTAGCGTTCGATGCCATAGTGGCCGGCATAGCCTTTCATGTTCATGATGGCATCGATGCCGACGGTATGCGCGTCCGTGCCGGTGCTGGCACCCACGACCACGATCTTGCGCCCGATATGTTCACGAATGAACTGGTCTGTTTCGGGCATGGACCAGACCGTGGACTCCACCTTGGGCACATGGATGGTGGAATAGTCCACCGTGTGCGTGCAGGCCCCATAACAGTTCACGAAAGTGAACCCGTTGGTGAGTTCTTTATAGAAGACCACCTGCGGGTTATCGAAGCCCATTTTCTTAAGCAACTGCTTGGCCGCCTCGACGGCCTCGTCGCCACACGGCACCGGCAGGGTGAAGCTCAGTTGTGTCTTGCCATCGTTCATCGTGTCGCCGTAAGGCTTTACACGAGTGAGATCTAAAGTCTGATCAAAATCCTTTTGATCCATTGAATACAATCCGCCACTCATAGCTATTTTATATTAAATTATTAATTTTCTGAACTTTAAAATCAAAATGTAAAAATCATTACTTGGCGCCCACGAAATAGTCTTCCTTGTCTTCAAAGAGAATATTGAAGGAGGTCATACTGCCGTAGATGCGGGAGATGTATTGTTGCAGGTTCACCTTCTCCTCATCGGAAAGGGCATCATTGCTGTTTATATTCTGCTCAAGCACACGAAGACGGTCGCGCATCATCACAATCTTGTGAAAGAAAGTCTCAATGGGCATCTCTTTGGGCTTCAGCTCGGTATTGGCGGGCTGAAGAATCATCGTGCCGCCAACCCACTTTCGGCCAAGCGTCGCCTTGTGCTCTATACCATTGTATTTGTTGAGGATATGTGTCAAGACCTTTTCAAATTCCTTGAGATTGAGCTTGGGTTGCGAATCATCGGCCACGGCACTTTCGAGGACATCGAGCTGCACGCTCATCTTGGAGAATTCAATCTCACCGCCGCGCACAAAGATGATTTTATAGGTCAGCGGGTTATTCTGACTGACAACACCTTCACCATATTTCTCGTGGCGCACGCGAGTCCCGGCCGGCAAGTTTTCCAAATCGTAGTTCATCTGACAAATATTATAAATGTTCGTTACTTTCTCTCTTTCATAAGTTGCACGAAGGGGTTGAAGTAGTTGTCGCCTTTGGTGACAACGCCGGCAAGTCCCTTGCCTCCATTCATGGGACGCTTGACATCGCCGAAGATGCCCTTCTCCAATGCGGTGAACATGCCCTCGTTGACAATCTCCTCCAGCAATTCGATGGCCTTGTCAAGGACCTCCTTGGCACGGGCGCGGCAAATGCCGCCTTCGCGGAATTCCATCTCCTCGCCGATGCTCTTCATGTCATTGAAGATATAACGGGCATTCTCAATGGAGAGGTAGCGGTCGCTCATGAAGGGGGTATGGATGGCTTCTGTGGGCATGCCCAACAACTGAATGCCCTGGTGTGTCCAAATGCCGATCATGTTGAAGAGTGCATCCTGTATATGACCCCTGAAGATGTTGCCGGTCATAAATTTGGTGGGCGGCATATATTTGAGGGTAGCCTTGGGGAAGATCTCACGGGTCATCTGGGCCTGTGCGAGTTCCAGCAGGAATCCGTTCTCAAGCATAGGATCCATCTCGAAGGCATGGCCGAGTCCCATCTGTTCCTCGGGCAAGGCGGCTAAAAGAGCGAGCTGTTCATTGATGAGATCGGAGGCGAGCACGGTATGGGCAGCCTCGACTGCATCGGCAGTGGTCAGGTAGTTATCCTCACCCGTATTGATAATAACACCGGCATAGCCGTTGATGATACGGGAGAAGTACTGATCGATGAGGGTTCGCTGGGGATTGATGTCACGGAACAAGATGCCATAGAGTGCGTCGTTCAGCATCACGTCAAGGCGTTCCAAGGCGCCCATCGCGGCGATTTCGGGCATGCAAAGGCCGGAGCAGTAGTTGCAGAGGCGGATGTAGCGACCGACCTCTTCGCCCACTTCGTCCAGGGCCTTGCGCATGATGCGGAAGTTCTCCTGGGTGGCGAAGGTGCCGCCGAAGCCTTCGGTGGTGGCGCCGTAAGGCACATAGTCGAGCAAACTCTGGCCAGTGGTGCGGATCACAGCGATGACATCAGCACCTTGGCGGGCGGCAGCTTGTGCCTGCACAACATCCTCATAGATGTTACCAGTGGCCACAATCACATACAAATAAGGTTTTGGGCCCTCGCCGATGGTGGCGAGATACTCGTTCCGCCTGGCCACGTTGCCCTTTATGCGGGCAAGGCATGCGTCGATATAGGGCTGCACGGCCCGTTTTATCTCATCGATACCGTGAAGTTTCAGCGTGGTGAGATCCAGCTTGCCAGCCATCACATCCTCGGCAATCTGCTGAGGATTCTTGTTCGTTTCCAAAATGGCGTTGCCCATAAAATAAAGCATGCCTTGGTTTAGGACGCCCTTTTCCAGAAGGGAGTCCACCACCACGTTGGGCAATGGGACGCCGTTCTCATCCACTCCGTCGATACCGATAAGTCGGCAGAGCGTGCGCTCCACCGTCACTGTCGTATAGCCGTCCACGAACTCCTGCACTTGGTCGGCAATGTTCTTAGCCAACTGCTTCGCCGCATCCACACGTGCGAAATCAAGACCTAACTTACTCTTATTCATATTTCTGCATTTAAATTATTCTATTAACAAACGGCACACGCCATACCTGTGCCACAAAAAACTTGCAAAAATACAAAAAAATCTGAAATTTCTTATTTTTGCAGTTCCTAAAAGATAACCCTGCGCTCATGACAGAAAAAGAAAAAAAATATGAATTGTTGCATCGGCAGATCCAATCTTTGGCGGAAGGAGAGACTGATGCCATCGCACTCATGGCCAACATGGCCGCCGTCATCCACGAGACCTTTCACTTTTGGTGGACAGGATTCTACCGTGTATTGGGCGAGGAGCTGGTACTCGGTCCTTTCCAAGGGCCGTTGGCCTGCACCCGCATCGCCCGCGGACGAGGCGTATGTGGCACGTCCTGGCAAGAACGCCGCACCCTCGTGGTCCCCGACGTACACCATTTCAAGGGGCACATCGCATGCAGCAGTGCCTCGCAAAGCGAGATTGTCGTGCCCGTTTTCAACGGCGAGGAAGTGGTTGCCGTGCTCGACATCGACAGCGAGCATCTCTCCACTTTCGATGAAACAGACCAGTATTGGTTAGAGAAAATCGCAGCCTGTCTGGGAAATGTCTTTTAGCCAAAAATCCTGAATTTCCCCAGATGCCACTTCTGCAGACGATACTGCAGGGCCGTCCACAGCACACCCAAGCCGTATCTGGAGCTACGACGGAAATTGATGGAGGAAGCCTCCGGGAAATATTTCGTAGGACAAGTGATTTCGGCAATTTCATAGCCGGCATAGAAGATTTGCGCCAGCATCTGGTTGTCGAACACAAAGTCGTCAGAATTCTCATGATAGCGAATGTTGCGAAGCACATCGGCCGAGAAGGCACGGTAACCGGTATGGTATTCCGAGAGTTTCTGGTGCATCAGCACATTCTGGAAAAGTGTCAGACAGCGGTTAAAGAAATATTTGTAGCCGGGCATACCGCCTTTGCGGGCGCCCATGCCGAGAATACGGGATCCTAACACCACGGGATAGACCTTGTTGACAATGACATAGCACATCGATTCTATGAGCTTCGGGGTGTACTGATAGTCGGGATGGAGCATGACCACCACGTCAGCCCCAAGCTCGAGAGCTTTGTCATAACAAGTTTTCTGGTTGCCGCCATATCCCTTGTTGGACTCATGGCAGACAATATGACGAATGCCCAACTGCCGTCCGACCTCAATAGTCTCATCCGAGGAGTGGTCATCAACCAATATAACCTCGTCCACAATATCGAAGGGAATCTCATCATAGGTTTGCCGCAACGTCCGTGCCGCATTATAAGCAGGAAGCACAACACATATCTTATTGTTTTTCAGCATAAGAAATCCAATTATTGAAGCGCGCAAAGATACAAAAAACGCAAAGACCAGGACACTTCAAGGCACAGTGGTTTTTTTTGTAATTTTGCCGCCTCAAAAAAGCCCTGATGGTTTTCAGCAGCATCGAATTCCTGTTCTATTTCCTGCCCGCGGCACTCATTCTTTACTATATGATGCCGCGCAAAGCCAAGAATGCCCTGCTGTTGGTGGCGTCGCTGCTGTTTTATGCATGGGGCGCGCCCGCCTTCATCCCGATATTCATCGTCTCCATGCTGTGCAATTTTTTCATCACGAAAAAAATGCACGCCATAACTGCTCCACAACCGAGGAAGGCATGGCTCATAGTCTCACTTGTCCTCAACATCGGCCTTTTAGCCTATTTCAAATACATGAACTTCTTCATGGACAACGTCAACGGGCTGCTGCAGATGGCCGGACATGCGGCGGTGCCGTTCTCCCGGGTGGCGTTGCCCATCGGCATCTCCTTCTTCACCTTCCAATCCATCTCCTACACCGTCGATGTCTATCGGAAGGTATCGGAGCCGCTGAAGAAGTGGTACGACTACATGCTTTACATCGCGCTGTTTCCGCAGCTCATCGCGGGCCCCATCATTCGCTATAACACCATCGCGGAGCAGCTGGTCAGCCGTGACATCACCGCTGAGGACCGGTTGGAAGGCATATACCGTTTCGCCATCGGGTTGGGCAAAAAAGTCCTCATCGCCAACACTCTGGCACTCGTGGCTGACGAGGTGTTTGCCATGGACTCCGGGACCTTGGGCACCGGCACGGCGTGGATCGGCATCGTGGCCTACACATTCCAGATCTACTTCGACTTCTCCGGCTACTCCGATATGGCCATAGGCATCGGACGGATGTTGGGGTTCCGTTTCTCCGAAAACTTCAACGCGCCCTACGTCAGCCGAAGCATCACGGAGTTCTGGAGGCGCTGGCACATCACCCTCGGTGCTTTCATGAAGGACTATCTCTACATCCCGCTCGGGGGAAACCGTGTTTCGCGCGCCCGCATGTACTTCAACCTCGGTGTGGTGTTCCTCATCTCCGGCCTTTGGCATGGAGCCTCGTGGAATTTTGTGCTTTGGGGTGTCTTTCACGGGGCCTTTCTGATCATGGATCGCATTTTTTTGCTGGACATCCTGAAAAAGGCCGGACGCATTCCCGCCACCATTTTCACCTTCTTGGCCGTGGTGCTGGGTTGGGTTATTTTCCGGGCTGACGACCTCCATGCCGCAGGGCAATACTACCAAGCACTCTTCGCCTTTCGAGGCGGAGAAGGCATCACCCTGACGCCCCAATTCCTCACCTGCCTTGTCGCCGCCGCACTCTTCTCCTTCCTGCCGATGCTTAAGCCGTTCGAACGTCTTCAGCATCTCGTCTTTGACGAACATCACACCCGCACCTTCACCATCATATTCTTTTTCATAGCCTTGTCACTGTTATTCCTCTCCGTCGGTTCTTTAGCCGTGTCCGATTTCAACCCATTCATCTATTTCAGATTCTAAATGAAAGACAAAACCCTGCATAATATCCTGTTTTGGTTGCTGATGGCATTCTTCTGCCTACCGGCCTTGCAGCAGTGTGCCGGGCTCTTTCACTTCAAGGAGTTGGAGGGTTTTGTCGCCACCGAGGAGCCCGTCAAGCCAAGTTGGGCAACGCTGACGGACGACAGTTTCCAGAAGTATTGCGGACGGCGGGCCAGAAACGAGTTCGGATTCCGGGAAATTTATATCCGGGCATACAATCAGCTGATGTACAGCCTTTTCAACCAATCCACCAACAACCACATTGTCATCGGCAAGGATGGGGAGTTGTTTTTGAAGCAATACACGGATGTCACGACGGGCAAAGCCCTGCGGGAGGAATTTGGCACCGCGGACAGCGCGCAACGTGCTGCTTTATACAATGTGCAGGAGACCAAGCGCTGGATGGACACGTTGCAGGCACGGGGAATCCGGCTTCTGGTGGTCCTGGCCCCCGACAAGCCGACCATCTACCCTGAATACCTGCCTGACGACATGCAGCGTCTTGCCGCCGAAAACCCATTTTCGTTGCAGAAGACCTACGCGGAGCTGTATCGCGAATACGGCATCCCGCACATCCATTTCATGCCCATCTTCCAAGAATGGAAAAAAACAACGACTTATCCACTCTACACCCGCTATGGCACGCACTGGGCGCACTCCACCGTTCCTGCCGTGGCCGACACCATCCTGCGGAAAATGGAGGAGCTGCTGCAACGGCAGCTGCCGAGTGTCCAATACATTGACAGCAACCTCACCACTCGCTACCAGGCCAGCGACCGCGAGTTGGAAGGCCAGCTGAACCTCCTGTTCCCTCTCCGCCACAAGCGGCTTCCGATGCCCACGTTCGCCTTGTGTACCAGAGGAGATGATGCCAAGCCGCGCTTGTTGGTAATCGGCGACAGCTATTTCACTCAATTGGAGGGATCGCCCTTCATGGAGGCATTCAGCCGCGTGGATTATTGGAAGTACAATAAGCAGGCTTTCTCCACAGAAAGCACGCGAAGCGAGAAAGTGGTTTACATCGACCGTTACAAGATTTTGGACGAAACCGACATCATTGTTGTCATGTTCACCTCCATGTATGCCTACAAATACTTTTTCGGTTTTCTGGAGACCTTGGAGGAGACCCTGCAAGACGGACCTGATTACGACTGGATGCAGGAAGTCCGCAGCACCATACAACGCATCAAGGAGGACCCTGTCTGGTACGAGTCTGTCAAGAAACAAGCCGAAGAACGGCAGATCACGGTGGAGCAGAGTCTGCTCGACAATGCCAAGTATGTGTATGAGATGGAGCACCAGAAAGTCAACGTCCCTTAATATGCCACCCCTGTGAATTATGGCATTTTTTGTATTTTTGCCGCCCTTAATCCGTATCAAAACATGAACTCAACAAGACAACAGAAAATCGCATCCCTGCTCCAGAAGGAGCTCGCCAATATCTTTTTGCAAGACAGCAAGAGCATCTACAACTGCATGATCACGGTCACCAAGGCCACCATCACGCCTGACCTCTCCATTGCGCGCGCCTATCTGAGCATCTACATGGCCCCTGACAAGGACGCTGTCATCGCCGCCGTGCGTGCCAACACCAAGGACATCCGGTTCCGGCTGGGGCAGCGCGTCAAAAACCAGCTCCGCATCGTTCCGCAACTCGAGTTCTTCATTGACGACACATTGGACTATATTGAAAACATTGACCGACTGCTTAAGCAATAACCGCATTGGACACCGCCACAAACAAGACCGCCTTTTTCATCGCATTGAGGTATCTCTTCTCCAGAAAGAAGCACAATATCATCAATGTCATCTCTGCTGTGTCCGTTTTGGGCATTCTGGTCAGCAGTGCGGCTTTGATTGTGGTTTTGTCCGTGTTCAACGGCATGCAGAACCTGATCGGGAGCTGGTTCAACACCTTCAACCCTGATTTCGAGGTCACATTGGCAGAAGGCAAGTCGTTTGCTGTTGACTCGTTCCCGTCTGCCGAGGTGGCCGCCCTGCCCGAGGTGGCCGCCGTCCACGAGGTTGTCAGCGACCTTGTGCTCACCACCTACAACGAGAAGCAGGAGCTGCTGCGTCTCAAAGGGGTGACGCCCGAGCACATTGGCCGCAACCATTTCGACAAATTACTGATTGACGGCAGTTTCGACTTGTATCGTGGCGAGCAGCCTTGTGCGGTGCTTGGCACCGGCGCTGCCGGAAAACTGCTCATCCAGCTCAACCAATACGACCTGCTCAAGCTTTTCTACCCCAAACGAACCAAAAAGAATCTGGCCAATCCCGCGGATGCTTTCCGCACGCTGCACCTCTACCCTGCCGGAGTCTTTTGCACCAACACGGCATACGACCAGGAGATGGTATTCTGCCCCATCGACTTCGCCCGAGACCTGATGGGATACCCCGGCGAGGTCACCTCCATGGAAATCCAGCTCAAGAAGCCTGGTGAATACAGCAAAGCACAGGAGAAAATCCAACGCATTCTCGGCCCCAAGTACAAAGTCCAGAACAAATATCAGCAAGAAGAATCCCTGTTCCGGACCATGCAGTCTGAAAAACTTGTCATCTATGTCATCCTCGCCTTCATCTTGTTGGTGGCCGCCTTCAACATCATCGGTTCCTTGGGCATGCTCATTCTCGAAAAGCAGCGCGACACCTCTGTGTTACGCAGTTTAGGGGCATCCCGGAAACTTGTCCGCCGCATCTTCCTGTTCGAAGGGATGGGGACATCCTTGGCCGGCGGGCTGGGAGGTTTGTTCATCGGTGCCATCATCTGTCTTCTGCAACAATGGTTTCACATCGTCAAATTAGGTGGCGATGGCGGGAACTATATCATCCAATACTATCCCGTGCAGATGCGGGCCATAGACTTCATCATCGTCTTATTGACCGTTCTGTCCATCAGTCTGCTGACATCCATCATTCCTGCAAGAAAACTCCAAAAGACCCTTCAAACCACACCATAATGAAACGATTTTTCTTCTTCATATTCAGTCTCGCGGTCACCGGTTTTGTAGCCGCGCAAATACCCGTGGGCAAATTCCGTGCCCACATTCCTCTCCACTCATTCCACTCCGTGGCCGTGGCTGACGATTACGTTTACGCAGCCTCCACCAACGGACTGCTGTTGTTGGACAAGGCCACACGCGACAGCGACGACCCGGACGTCACAAGCTGGAGCAAAATAGACGGTCTTTCCGACATTGACATCTCCAAAATACACTACGACAAAAACCACAAGACTTTGGTCGTGGCTTACGCCAATGGCAATCTCGACCTCATCGTCAACGACGACCTTTACAACATCCGTGACATCAAGAGCAAGCCGCTGACAGGTTCCAAGGAACCGCGGCACATCCGTTCCTACGGAGACCGGATTTACATCGCATACCCTTTCGGCATCGTCATCATAGACCCCCGAAGCCGGTTGATTGAAGACACTTGGTTCACCAAACGCAACGGTGTTCAAATCACTGCCAACGACATCGCCGTTTCAAACGACTATTATTTTATCAGTACGGACGAAGGAATCTACAGCATTCCGAAAAGCAGCGGCAACCCCGCCAACTTCCATGAGTGGGAGTTGTCCACGACTGCCGGTGTATATGTCTTCGACCATATTGTCTGCAACTCCGGGCATGTGTATGCCAACAAAAACGCCACCGCCGCAATCTTCGGCACCATCCCCGACACACTTTACGAGCTTACAGACCATGGATGGACAGCCACCGCGCACACCTATAGCGATGTCCGTTCCATGACCGTGAACGATGGCGAATTGGTAGTGACCAATTGGGATCATGTACAGACCTTTGACGACCAACTCAATATGACGTTTGTCGCTTTCTGGTATCAAGACAACAACTATCCCAACTGTTACGAAGCGCTGTTAGACGGAGACCTCATCTGGGCTGCCGACAACATCTACGGCCTCGTACAGTATAACAAAAGATTCTTCTTTTACAAATTCTACACTGTCTCCGGGCCCTTTGCCGCCACAGCGGAAGGCATCTGTTGCTCGAACGGGCTTACGGTCACTGTACCAGGCACACGCAAGAGTTCGACGGCGTACTCCCCGGGATGGCTATACCCTTCTGTAAGCTGGTTCAGCAATCAAGAGTGGCATTATAACGCCACCGATTTTCAAAATTATGATTCTCTTCACCCCACCAACGACTTCAACAACGTCGTCATCAACCCCAACGACGAAAAGGAGTGGTACATTGCCTCGTGGGGCAACGGGCTTTTCAAGTGCCGCGACGGACGCGTAGTGGCGCACTACAATGCCGCAAACTCCATTTTGGACTCCACCTCGGCCGGAAGCACCTTCGTTTCCGGACTGGCATTCGACAACAAGGGCAACCTTTGGATCACCAACAGCCAATGCAGCAGAATGCTCAAGATGTTGGAGCCCAACGGCACCTGGCACTCGTACAACATCAGCAGCGGTGTCGTAACATCCTCGCCCAACGGCGTGGTGGCCGAGCATGTGCTCGTGGACTCCAGAGGCTACAAATGGATCACCTTCCCCCGCGACGACAACTTCAACCGATACCATCTTGTTGCCTTTTCCGACAATGGCACCTACGAGAACATGAGTGATGACAAATTCGCGCGCATTGACATGAATGTGGCGGCCGAGGTCAATTCCGCCACCGTCTATTGCATCGCAGAGGACCATGATGGCGAAATATGGATCGGCACCGACAAGGGTGTCAAAGTCATTTACTATCCCAGCCGTGTCTTTGAGGGGAGTGCTCATCCGCGCAACATCCTGCTGGAACAGGATGGTTATGTATCCGTATTGCTGGAGTGGGAAGAGGTGACCGCCATTGCCGTGGACGGTGCCAACCGCAAATGGATCGGCACCGGCAAGGCCGGTGTCTTCCTGATGAGCGAAGATGGACAGGAGCAGCTTCTGCATTTCACTGCGGAAGACAATCCCCTCTTCTCCAACCAAATCACTTCCATCAGCATCGACCCGCTCAGCGGAGAAGTCTTCTTCGGCACTGCCAAGGGGTTGACCAGTTACCGAGGCACCGCCACCGCCGGGCACGACAGCTACGAGGATCTGCCCGTATTTCCCAATCCCGTCGGCCATGACTACGATGGAGTTGTCACCGTGCAAGGTCTCAAGGAAAACTCGCTTTGCAAAATCACCGACTCGTCAGGCAAATTAGTATGGCAAGGCTACAGCAATGGCGGCGAGTTGGTCTGGCATTGCCAAGACCACTTCGGGCGGCGACCCGCCACCGGCGTTTATTACGTCATGTGCTCCGATGATAACGGGAAGGAGCATATTGTCACAAAATTCCTGTTCATACAATAGTCCTCACGATATGATGGTCTCCACCGCCGGCATTGTCATGCACGGCACCAAATACTCGGACACATCGCTCATCGTCAAGATATTCACCAAAGAGCGAGGCATGCAGTCCTTCATTGTCAAGGGGGCGTACAATAAAAAAAGCCGATTCAAGGCCGCGTTATTCTCACCCATGGCTCTTGTTCATATCACATACGACGATCACCACAGCGACCGGCTGATGTATTTGCGCGACATCCAACGGCAGCCAAACGCAACCGAACGGCTGTATGACCCGGGAAGAAGCTCCGTCCTGTTATTTTACAACGAACTGCTCTACAAAATCCTGGCCGACTCCGGCCCCGACAACGTATTGTTCGACTTTCTTGAAGAAGAAATCCACCGCATTCAGGAACCCGACATCGTGCTGGCCGACCAGCCCTTGCGTTTCATGTTGCGACTCTGCATCGTGCTCGGTTTCTTCCCTGAAAACAACTTCTCCGATACCGATCGTTACTTCTCTCTCACAGAATGCCGTTTCCAATCTTTCTTTGTGGATGAAAACAGTGAAATACCATTCGAAGAGAGCCAATACTTGTCGCGTCTGCTCCGTTTTGATGGACAAATCACCGTGACACGGAATATCCGGAACAGCTTGCTTCACTACTTAATCAAATACTACATGATTCACAACGAGCAGGTGCGCAACATCGAGTCGGCGGAGATCCTGTCCAGTGTTTTGCACTAAGGCGACTACTCCTTGCGGAGGCGCGCCACAGGAATCCCCATCTGTTCCCGGTATTTGGCCACTGTACGACGCGCCACACTGTAGCCCTTCTCCTTCAGCATCTCGCACAGCTTTTCATCCGCGTATGGTGCACTCTTATCCTCTTGTGCAACAAGATCGCCCAACAGACTCTTGATGGCTTTGGACGAGACATCCTCGTCGTTGACGGCCTCCGAAAAGAGGTGTTTGAGCGGAATTATGCCGAAATCGGTCTGTACATATTTGCTGTTGGACACACGAGAGACCGTTGACACATCGATGCCCACCTCTTTGGCTATGGTTTTCAAAACCATCGGCTTCAACGCAGCATCATCACCCGTCAAGAAATAGTCGCGCTGATGATTCATGATAACATACATCGTGTTGTACAAAATCATCTCGCGGGTGGTAAGCGCACCGATGAATTGGTTGGCCTTGTCAACGTAAGTCTTCATAAAGCGTTCAGCCTCCTCTTTTTTCTTTTCCGCGGCCTCCTTGGAAAGAAAACGATACTCATTGCTGAACTCCTTGTTGATGCGCACCTTCGGTATATATTGATTATTCAAGGTGAGCGAAAGCTGTCCATTATGGGAGGTGATGGTGAAATCCGGGGTGATGATGTCCGCTGACTTCTGGAGAGGTGATCCTGCATCGGCAGGTCTCGGGGAGAGCCGTTTGATGACCGAAACCGCCTCTTTCAGCTGTTCCTCGGTCAGCGACAACGTGTTTCGTATTTTGTCATAATGCTTTTTCAAGAAAGAATTAAAACAGTGATCCACGATGCGAGTGGCCGCGACCACATCCTCACTCTGCGGAGTGGTCCTGTGAAGTTGCAACAGGAGACATTCCCGCAAATCACGCGCGCCTGTGCCAGGCGGATCCAGTTCCTGCACAAAATGCGTCAAGACACGTTCAACCTCCTTCACATCCGTATAGATGTTGTTCAGATAGAGCAACTCATTGACAATGGTCTGCAGATCGGCGCCCAAGTAGCCCGCCTCATCAAGGTTGCCCACCAAATAACCGGCAATCCGGGCCTCCTGGTCATCCATCTCCATCTCGCCGAGTTGCTGTTGCCATTGTTCTTGCAGCGACTGGTAAAACACGCTCTGATGGTCGCGGGTGTCCTGATTGTCGGGAGCATTCGACCGCAAAATCCGGTTTTCTATTTCCCGTTCGGAAGGATAGTCGTCCACATCGTCGTAACGATAATAGTCATCCTTGAAGATTTCATCTTCTGGAAGCGGCCCGTCGGAAAGTTCAAGCGGATCTCCATTTTCATCATACTCGGAAAGCGGCTCGTCGGCAGCATCCGTCCTGCGGTCCTCTTCGTCATCCCTATAGGCTTCCAATGCGGGATTTTCATCCACTTCCTTCAGAATTTCCTGTTCAAGGGATGTATAAGGCAGTTCCACCAGCTGCATCAGCCGGATAGTCTGTTGGGTGGCGATCTGACGTTGTACCGCTTTTTGTTCTTGATTTAAAGACTGTGACATGTTTCTGAAAAATATCCTCGAAATGGGAGACAAAAGAGGAGTGTCAAAAAAGAGAGAAAGGGGAAAGCAAGTTTCCCCTTTCGATTAAAATTCAGCATTTTGAGGTGTCCTCGGGAAGGGGATGACATCGCGAATGTTGGTCATGCCCGTAATGAAGAGCAGCAGGCGCTCAAAACCGAGGCCAAATCCGGAATGGGGTGCGGAACCGAATTTGCGTGTGTCGAAATACCACCAATACTGCTGTTCGGTCATGTGCAGTTCATGCACACGGTCAAGCAGTTTTTGATAGTCCGCTTCACGTTCAGACCCTCCGATGATCTCACCGATAGTGGGGAACAGCACATCCATGGCACGGACAGTCTTGCCGTCATCGTTTTGCTTCATGTAGAAGGCTTTGATTTCCTTGGGATAATCCGTCAAGATAACCGGGCATTTAAAATGGTTTTCAACCAAATAACGCTCGTGTTCAGACTGCAGGTCGATACCCCAGGAGACGGGAAAATCGAACTTCTTGTCTGCTTTGAGCAAGATGTCGATAGCTTCTGTATAGCCCAGTCGGACAAAATCCTGTTGCAGCACGGATTCCAACCTTCCAATCAGCTCCTTGTCGAACATGTCGTTGAGGAATCGGAGGTCGTCCATGTTGTGTTCCAAGGCATAACGGACAAGGTATTTGATAAACTCCTCGGCGAGGTCCATATTGTCGGTGATATCATAGAAGGCCATTTCCGGTTCAATCATCCAAAACTCGGCCAAATGGCGCGGGGTGTTGCTGTTTTCGGCGCGGAATGTAGGTCCGAATGTGTAAATGTTGCCAATAGCCAATGCGCCGAGCTCGCCTTCCAGTTGTCCGGAGACGGTGAGGTTGGTGCGCTTGCCGAAAAAGTCCTTCTTGTAGTCCACCTTGCCATCCTCAGTGCGGGGCACATTGTCAAGGTCGAAGGTGGTGACATTGAACATTTCACCGGCGCCTTCCGCATCAGAAGCGGTAATCAGCGGTGTGTGGAGATAGAAAAATCCTTTGTCGTTAAAGAACTTGTGGATGGCGAAGGCCATGGCATGGCGGAGACGGAGCACGCAACCGAAATAGTTGGTGCGGGGACGCAGATGGGCGATCTCACGCAAAAACTCCATGGAGTGGCCCTTCTTCTGCAAGGGATAGCTCTCCGGGTCTGCGGTGCCATACACTTCGATAAAGTCAGCCTGCACCTCGACAGTCTGGCCCTTGCCGGTGGATTCCACCAAAGTGCCCTCCACATGGAGGCAGGAACCCGTAGTGATGAGCTTCATCAGCTCATCGCCAAACTTGGCGGGTTCGGCCACGATTTGCAAGTTAGTGACGATCGAACCGTCGTTCAATGCAATGAAGGCCACATTGCTGTTGCCGCGCTTGGTGCGCACCCATCCCTTCACACAAACACTGTTACCAAATCCTATCTCTTCCGGATGTTTTATAATATCAATGATTCTTGATCTTTTCATGACTAATTTGTTAAGAAACCTATTCTTAATGATAAATTTTCTAATTCAAGTAATTTTGCAGAACGCGACATTTGGTATCATGGCGCAAACGACGGATGGCTTTCTCCTTGATCTGGCGCACCCGTTCACGAGTGAGATCGAATTTTTCCCCGATCTCGTCCAATGTCATCGGATGCTTGCTCCCCAAACCATAGTAGAGTTTCAGCACATCCGCTTCCCGTTCAGGGAGCAGGTCAATGACGCGTCTCAACTCGCTCTGCAGGGATTCATAGATAAGCTCCCTGTCGGGCGGGGCGGTCTCCTCGCTCTTGATGACATCATACAGATTGGTGTCGTCGTCCTTGGTCAGAGACGCATCCATGGACAAGTGGCGGGGCGAGTTGCGGAGAGAGTCCTTCACCTCGCTTTCGGGGATGTCGAGTTTCTCGGCTATCTCTGAAATACGGGGTTCCCTTTGCAGTTCCTGCTCCAATGCCGCCACTGTCTTGGAAATCTTGCTGATGGCCACGACCTTGTTCATGGGCAGCCGGACAATACGCGACTGTTCGGCGATAGCTTGCAGAATAGCCTGGCGAATCCACCATACGGCAAAAGAGATGAACTTGAAACCACGGGTCTCGTCAAAACGATGCGCTGCCTTCATCAGACCAAAATTGCCTTCGTTGATGAGATCCGACAGCGTGACACCCTGGTTTTGGTACTGTTTTGCAACAGAGACGACAAAACGAAGATTGGCTTTCGTAAGTTTATCCAACGCCTCGTCATCGCCGTTCTTGATACGACGTGCCAATTCAGCCTCCTCGTCGGCGGTGAGCAACGGCACCTTCGCTATCTCGTGCAAATACTTGTCCAAAGACGCAGTTTCGCTACGGTTAGTGACTTGTTTAGTAATGTGTAACTGTCTCATTCTATAAGCTAGAAAAATTAAAAACAGCGTTTTTTTACGAACCGATAATGGTTATGTTACATTAGAAACTATAGCCAACACCGATACCGAGCATTTCCTTGAACTGCACACGGGCACAAGGATGGCCGGCAGAACCTTCCACACCGTCCCAGTCAGGCTTGGCAATCATCACCTGATCGTAATACTTCAATGATGTCATCAAGCTGACGCTCAAAACCTTCAAGAAGTTATAGGAGATGGCAAAATCCCAATCGATGTCAAAATTGCCGAACTTTTGCACCTTGGAGGTATAAGGCGTGAAGAGGGAGACCGTGGTAATGATCTTCAAGTTTTTGATTTTGTCATAGTTGATTCCACCCTTGATGCTAAGACCGAGCGCAGAGTGTGCGGCCGGACGATACAGGGTTCCGTCGGCACGCTCCTTTTCGGGAATACCGTAATTGGTTCGCAATGTCGAGTCGTGACAGAAAGTGAAACGGCCAGCTATCGGGGAGACATAGATGTTGAAGATGCTGTTGGGCCGCCAGTCAATACCAAGGGAAAGGTCAATGTAGGCAGGAGAGAACCAATTGGAAATCAAATATTTGTCACCTGCATCATTATTGGCATACTCATAGCCGGGCGCATATTGCGTGCGGAAGCTTCCCAATGCGGTAAGATACCATGTCTTGGCCAATTCATAGCCAAACTTGGTATAAAGATTCAATTTGTCATTGGATTTTCTGAATTTAGGATTGAGGTCGGCGGAATAGAGTTCACCGATTTCCGTATCCAGGTTGCTGTCCCATGAAATCTTGCCTTTCTTGTAGGAGAGGGTCAGATTGGCATAGAGCACGCCTGTGATATTATCGTTGCCACCGGCTGCCCAGTTCCAGAACTGGGTCTGGGAAGCGTTCAGTCCAAACATGCCGGAGAACTTCCAGAACTTGACGCTGTCTTTGATCTCGTTAGACTTGACCTTGGTCCCCATTGCGGCCTCGGCGGCCTTCTTGGCCTCATCGTCCTGGGCCCGCAACATTGGTGAGCCGACTAAAACAACGGCCACAAAGAGTAAAAGTAGATTTTTTCTCATAACTGTTTATTTTTAGTGATTTAACTTATTATAGGCTTTCCACCATCTCTCCGAGATTCTGTCGTCACAGGCCATTTCATAGTCATGTTTGGAACAGGGGAGATAGTATTTCTGTTCAATATTATTCTCTTTGGAAACAATCGGGACCACGACCCACCAGCGGCCCGTCTTACGGCTGCAGTAGAAAACCAGTTCGTCCAATGCACCCGAAACGGCGATGCTGTATTGTTTGTAGTTGAGCCGGTTCTTGAATTGGTCATCCTGTTGGCGATGGAGAAATCCTTCCACAAAATACCACAATATATGGGCAATCAACTGAGAGGTCTGGTTGCTGTAGTCCAACGTGGGATCATATTCGTAAACGCCAAACGAGGTGAGCTTGTCGCTGACGCCGGCATACTTGGCAATCTGGCAGATCTCCTCGCCATAGAAGCCGTTGGAGGAGCTGTGCGGGCAACCGGGCGCATCAGGGCGGCGGACGGCGGAGATGTCCACGGACACCATGTCGGCGTTCCTGACAATGGGCTCGACCTCCTCGATGTCACGGCGCATGGTCCCTACCCTATAGGTTTCAAAGAACAACTCGTCCATCAGCTTGATGCTCTCCTGGCTGTTCATATACGTCTGATAGCCCACATTGGCATAGTTCAGCAAAAAATTGGGCTGTTGAAGCACCATTTTGTTCAGGTATGCATCCGAGCGGATGGGTTGATTTTCCGCGCCGAGGTCAAAACGTGCATCCACAGAGACGATATTAACAACCCTTTCAATCTTTTCGTAGGCACGATAGTTGGCAAAAGCCAAATCATTGCCGCCTCCGAGAATGATGGGAATGACATTGTTTTCCAGCATGTCGGCAATCACGTCAGACAACACCTCGTATGTGTCTTCGGCTGTTTTGCCAATAATGAGGTTGCCCATATCGATGATGCGCACATTGCCCTGCCAACAGTAAAGCTGATAAAACTGGCGGCGTATCTCATCCGGGGCCAGGGAGGTGGATGCATTACGGTAGCTGTTGCGCGACTCCGGGACCCCCACGATGGCCATTTGCGCCTCACCAATGCTCACAGGAGCATCCGGGTTGAAAAAGAGCACTGACGAAGCCAATTGCTGTGAAGAGAGCTGTTCGGGCAGGTCGAGCGACTCTACGCTGACGGGTTGAAACAACAAGGAATAGTTCATACTCATTATTTTTTCCGTGTGGAACGTTTCTTGGCTGTCGGAGCCGTGTTCTGAATAATGTTGAGACACTCCTCGTATGTGAGGTTCTCCGGCACAATCCCTTTGGTAAGCTTATAATTGTCCGTGCCATTGGTCAGATAGGCGCCATAACGGCCATTCATCACTTTGACATTATCATCTTCCGGAAAAGAGCGGAGCACATTTTTATTCTGTACATTCTGCAAGAAATCTATCGCTTCCTCCTCCGTCAAAGCACTGACGTTCATACCCTTGCCAAGTGTCACGTTCTTTCCGTCATATTTCAGGTAGGGGCCGTAGCGTCCCACAGCGGCATAAATCTCCTTGCCGTCGTAGTGTCCCACCAAACGGGGTGCGCGGGCGGCATCCTTTTCCTGTTTTTCTTTCAACAACTCCACACAACGCTCGAAAGAGATGGCCATGGGATCCTCGTCTTTGGGAATGGATACGAATACGCCGTTATGACGCACGTATGGGCCGAAACGGCCGGCACCCACGGTGACTTCAGCGCCTTCCCATTCGCCCATGGAACGGGGAAGCTTGAAGAGGTCAAGGGCCTCCTCCAAAGTCACGGTCTCAATGTATTGATTCGGGCGGAGACGCGCATAACGCGGTTTCTCGTCCATATAATTTTCACCGATCTGCACCATGGGGCCATACTTGCCCAGCTTGGCAAACACCTTCGCGTTGGTGACCGGATCGTATCCTAACAGTCGCTCACCGCTTGCCTTGGCGGAATAGTTCAATGCGTTGTCAACAGATTGATGGAAATCGCCATAAAAATCGTGCAGCATATCCTGCCACTGTTCCTTGCCCTCCGCAATGTCGTCAAAACGCTTCTCGACATCAGCGGTAAAGCCATAATCCATGATCTCCTCAAAGTTCTGCTGAAGATAATCGTTCACCACCATGCCCACATCGGTCGGGAAAATCTTGTCCTTCTCATACCCGACTTTCTCGGTTTTCATCTCTTCCTCCACACGATTGCCTTTCAGCACAAGTCGTTCATATTGGCGCTCTTGACCGGGTCTGGACTGTTTAAGCACATAGCCGCGTTTCTGTATCGTGGTGATGGTAGGAGCGTATGTGGAGGGACGTCCGATGCCCAACTCCTCCAATTTCTTCACCAACGAGGCTTCCGTGTATCGGGCGGGCGGCTGGGCGAAACGCTGCGTGGCCGTGATGGTTTTGGCAAACAGAATCTCATCCAACTCCATCACCGGCAACATACCCTTCACCTCCTCGCTCTCATCATCCTTCGACTCGGCATAGACTTTGAGGAAGCCCGGGAATAGAATCACCTCCCCACTGGCAACAAACTTCTCTTTCCTGCCGGACACGGGAATGGTGATATTGGTTTTCTCGGTTTTGGCATCACTCATCTGAGAGGCGATCGTGCGCTTCCAGATCAGCTCGTACAAGTGCTTGACAAATGTATCGCCGGGCACGGTCTGCCTTGCCATGTCGGTGGGACGGATGGCCTCGTGCGCTTCTTGCGCGCCCTTGGACTTGGTCACATAATTGTGCATGTGTGAATATTCTGGGCCGTATGTCTCCTCAATGACATCCTTGGCGGCAGCCAACGCGAAGGTGGACAAGTTGACGGAGTCGGTACGCATATAGGTAATGTAACCGGACTCATACAGCTGTTGCGCCACCACCATGGTCTTGCTGACGGAGAATCCCAATTTACGGGCGGCCTCTTGTTGCAGTGTGGAAGTGGTGAACGGCGGAGCAGGACTCTTCTTACCCGGTGTTTTCTCTATGGCTGACACCTTGAATTCCGCATTTTTGCAAGCATTCAGAAAGTCAAGTGCGTCCTCCTTGTGGGCGAAACGCTTGTTCAATTCCGCATTCAGATGCACTTTCGTGTCTCTTTTCGGGAAAAAGTCGCCCTCCACCCTATAGGCAAAAGTGCTGTTGAACTTCTCTATCTCATGCTCGCGTTCCACGATGAGCTTCACAGCCACAGACTGCACACGTCCTGCGGAGAGTTGCGGTTTCACTTTTCGCCACAACACGGGGGAAAGCTCGAAGCCCACAAGACGATCCAGCATACGTCGCGCCTGCTGGGCATCCACCAGGTTCACATCAAGTTCACGGGGATGGGCCAGTGCCGCGTCTATGGCACTCTTGGTGATCTCGTGGAAAACGATGCGGCGCACCTTGGCGGGATCCATCTTGGCGACCTGCATCAGATGCCATGAAATGGCCTCGCCTTCGCGGTCGTCATCCGTTGCCAGCCAGACCACATCGGCCTCCTCGGCTTTTTTCCGGATATCATTGATCAAAGCCTTCTTGTCGTCCAAGACCACATATTTCGGTTCAAAACTCTTGCCGATGTCTATGCCCAAATCCTTTTGGGGCAAATCTCGCACATGTCCTTTGCTGGAAATGACGGTAAAATCCTTCCCGATGAATTTCTGAATGGTCTTCGCCTTGGCGGGAGACTCGACAATAATTAGGTTCTTGCTCATATTCTTCTATTTTTTTCGAATGATTGACAGACACATCCAATCATTCATTTGACAACTGTTTTTGTTCTATAGTATAAGGATACCCCAACAGTTCCGACGCCAAGGCCTCGTCGCCTTCACGTATGGCCTGCCGGATCTTGGAGGAATGGACGCCGACCTCATGCAACATCAGCTCCGGAATCTCCAGCACCTCAATGCCATGGCTCTCGCAAAACTGTTTCAGCAGTTCGTGATTGCCGGCACGATTGTGGCCCATTGCGTGGTTCGGACCCATCACAAGGCCTCCCGCATGAAGTCCATCCATCAAATATCGTTTTACAAATTCCATGTAGGAAAGTTGGGAGAAGTCGCGTGTGAAAGGGATGACCACAGCGGCATCCACGCCTTCCGCCTCTATCAGCTGCAGGTTCCTCGCAAGGGAATTGATCACAAAGAAATCAGAATGCGGACGAAGCAGTTGCTGTGGATGGGGGTCAAACGTCACAACGGCACTTGGAGCCGAATGTTCATGGGCATACGTGGTCAGGAAATGCAGAATCCGGCGATGCCCCAAGTGAACACCGTCAAAGGAACCAATGGCCACCACCGGGTGGCTCAACGGTATGGGTTTATCAAATCCTCTAAAGACTTGCATGCTGTTCCTTTCTTTTGCCCGACAAGCATTTTCGACTAACGGAGCCGTGCATCCGCCTCGCGCTCGTAAGCTGCCACCAACTTGTTCATCACTTTGTTGATCTCTTCGTCCGTCAAGGTCTTGTCCGGATGTTGCAGTACGAAATTCAAGGCATACGACTTCTTGCCCGTAAGAATTTTGTCGCCCTCGTAAACATCAAACAGGGAGATATTCTTGACCAACTTGGAACCGTACTTGTAGCCGATGCTTTCCAATGTCTCATAGGTGACGTTCTGATCCACCACCAGGGCCAGATCACGGCGTACGGAAGGATGAACCGCAATGGGATGATACAAAACCGGGCGGCCGGTGACGGCCTCCACCAAAGGCTTCATTTGGAAAACCGCGTAATAAACGGGTTTCTTCAGCCCAAAATTCCTGGTCACATCCCAACTGAGCTGTCCCATGCTGACGACAGGCATATTCTGGTGCATATAGGTGATATGGTCGGAGAACATGGGCATTGTGTCATCCGTGATTTTGTGCAGTTCCTGAACGGGGAAGTTCGCGCGCTGAAGAAGGTTCTCCACCATATTTTTCAAATAGTAGAAATCCAGATCCTGGGCTGCATGATTCCAGGTGTCTTCGCCTTCCTTGCCGGTAACGAACATGGCCAACTCCTCGCGTTCCTGATAACGCGATGTCACATCATCCTCCCGCTGAGTTTCGGGGTTGAGGTGATAGGTCTTGCCGAACTCAAAGAGTCGGAGATTGGCGTTTTTGTTATTGACATTACGTTCGATATTCTCCAATCCGGAGAAGAGGAGCGTTTGGCGCAACACGCCGAGCTCGCTGCTCAACGGATTGAGCAATTTCACCGTTTCGCGCTCATCGATAAAGCCGAACTTCTGCACATACTCCAACTTGGTCAGTGAGTTGTTCATCACCTCAAAGAATCCATTGTCGGCAAGATACATGGAGATCTTCTGTTGCACGACAGGATATTCATCAACTTCCACCTTGTTATCCAAGCGATAGGCCAGCACATCGGGGACTTCGATATTGTTATAGCCGTAGATGCGGAGAATTTCCTCGATCAAGTCGATGGGACGGGTCACGTCGGCCTTGGCGAGCGGCACCTTTACAGAGAGTTGCTCCTCGCTCAAAGGATGAACTTCCATGCCAAGGGTCAGCAATATCTTGGAGACGACCTGTTTTTCGATCACCTTGCCAGCCACCTCGTTCACATGCTTGTAGTCGAGCGTGATCTGCACAGGTTCAAGTTTGACAGGATAGTAATCCATAATCTCGGAAATCACGGATGCCCCTGTGAGTTCAACGATAAGCTCGGCGGCGCGCTTAATGGCATAGACGGTGATGTCAGGGTCGCAGCCACGCTCATAGCGGAAGGAGGCATCGGTCTTGAGGCCGTGACGCTTGGCTGTCTTGCGGATGGAGACAGGGTTGAAATAGGCACTTTCCAAGAACAAGCGGGTGGTATAGTCCGTGATGCCCGACTTGAGACCGCCATAGACGCCAGCGATGCACATGCCCTCCTCTTCATTGCAGATCATCAAGTCGTCAGCGCTCAGTTTGACCTCGTTTCCATCTAAAGTAACGAATGAGGTTCCTTCTGGCAGATTCTTGACAATCACATGATTGCCAGCAATCTGATCAGCATCAAAAGCATGCATGGGCTGGCCGATTTCCAACATAATATATTGGGTAATATCAACCACGTTGTTGATGGGGCGAACGCCTACCGAGCGAAGTTTCTCTTGTAGCCATGCCGGTGACTCGCCGACCTTCACACCGTCAAAAAGCAACCCGGTGTAACGTGGACACGCCTTACGATTCTCGACCGTGACGTTGACTCTGAGCTTGGCATTGGCCACGGGCTTCAGGTCAGAGGCCGTGGGCAGGATCAGCGGGGAGCACGGGATGCCGTGCTGGGTGAGGGCGGCATAGAGGTCACGGGCCACGCCCACATGGGAAATGGCATCGCAGCGGTTCGGCGTAAGTCCGATCTCAAAGATGGTGTCCGACTCCACATGGAAGTATTCGCTGGCGGGGGTGCCAGGCACGGCCTCGGGATCCAAGACCATAATGCCGTCATGCGAGCTGCCCAAGCCGATCTCGTCTTCCGCGCAGATCATGCCTTCCGAAGGTTCGCCGCGGAGCTTGGATTTCTTGATAGTAAAAGACTCGTCGCCCTGATAGAGCGTAGTTCCGATGGTGGCCACCACCACTTTCTGGCCGGCATCCACATTGGGCGCACCGCACACAATGTGAAGCGGCTCGTCTGCGCCCACATTCACCGTGGTGACATGGAGGTGGTCGGAATTAGGATGCGGCTCGCAAGTGAGTACTTCGCCAATGACCAGTCCTTTCAATCCACCGCGCACCTTCTCGAAAGTTTCAATGCCCTCGACCTCAAGACCGCAATTGGTCAGAAAATCGCCCGTCTCCGCTGCTGGCAAATCAAAAGTCAGGAGTTCTTTTAACCATTTATAAGAAATCTTCATGACAGTATAATGTTAAATATTAATTAGATACAAAAAAATCACGCCCGAATTTTCGAGCGTGCAAATATAAAATATATAATAATATAGTCAGTTTTCAGCCCCTTCTTTTTTTTAAGGCACTGGATCATAGCCACTACCGCCCCATGGATTGCAGGAGAGCACACGCTTCACAGTAAGCCATCCCCCTTTGAAGGGTCCGTATTTGCGAATGGCCTCCAAGCCATAGTTGGAGCAGGTGGGGGTATATCGACAAGAGCGCCCAATAAGGGGGGAAAGGGTTATTTGATAAAATTTTATAAACCCTATCATTATGAAAGACAAGCATTTGCAAAAAACTTCCCATATTTTCCTCATGGTTTTCCCTCCTGCATCGTTTTATTGATTTTGTCAAAAACAGCAGCGGCGGACTTGATGAGGGTATCCGTTGCCGGGAGTTCTTTCCCGACATACATCCAGCACATCTGGAGTGTCGTGTCCGGGAGTTTTGCAACCATCTGTTTTTGAAGACGATAGGCCTCACGCATCCTTCTTTTGACGGCATTCCTGTCCACGGCGCGCTTGAAGCGCCGCTTGGAGACCACGACAGCCAGTTGGGCCGCGATTCCGGCATAGGGGATGTGGCGATAAAAGCATTTCAAGGGATACGAAGAGCATGAAAGCCGCCCTTCCACAATGGTCTTGATGGTCAATGACGACTTGATGCGTTCTTCCTTCGAGAAGGTGGCGCTACCTTCTGCGCGTGGCGTTTTCCTTGAGGAAGGCATCGAGTGCATGAGTGATGGATGGGTATTCTTTGGTGGGGGCAACCACATGGGCCTTCCAACCCGCTGCCTCAATCGCATTGACAGAGGTGGATCCCAAGGCGCCAAATGCAACTTCACCCTGCTCGAATTCCGGGAAATTGGCTTGCAGCGACTTGACCCCATTGGGGCTGAAGATGATAATCATGTCATATTTCGAGATGTCCACATTGCCCGCCAAGTCAGCGGGAGAAGTCTTGAACACCACGGCAGGGTCGTATTTGATACCCTTTTCATCCAAGAAATCAATCAATTGCGGGGTAACACCATCTTGTCCACAGGGAATGAGCATGCTTAAATCCTTGTTTTTCAACAGAAGCTGATGGAAACTCTCCTGCAAGCTGTCCTTGGCGGCAAAAATCTTGCGCTTCCGATACTGAATGTATTTCTGGAGATAGAACGCCACGGCATCCGTCGTGCAAAAATACTTCATCGATTCGGGCATCACCAACCGCATGGAAGCACACAGCTCGAAGAAATGATCGATTGTATTCTTGCTGGAAAAGATGATGGCTTGATGGTCCAGAATGCTGACTTTCGACTTTCTGAACTCAATGGCAGTGACGCTCTCGATCTTGAAAAACTTATAGAAGTCGATATTGATGCTGTACTTGCGCTTCAGTTCAGCATAGGGCGACTTTTCAAACTCCGCCGGGGCGTTTTGGGATATCAGGATGTTCTTGATTTTCATTTTCGATCAATTCTCACAAAATTAAAAACCGCCGCACCTTTTTGACTATCACAACGTTGAGACCAACTTCACCAGCCAAACATAGGGTACGATTTCAAGGGTGCAAAAATAGAGAAAAAAATTGAATAAATTGACTTTCCCGGGATTAATTTTCAATAATTTGTAGGAAAAAAGGGCAAATAAAATACAAAACACAGGAATATAAGCATATAACAAAGGGAAAAAGCCCGTAAATTGCACAATGACAAGAACTGGGAACAGGATAATGGCGGCATCGGTGATGAATATGAACTTGTACAGGTTTATGGGATACAGCTCTTTGGGATGGTCGAACAGGAAAGTATAGATGAAGTTGAAAAGAAATTTGAGCCAATAGGCACTGAGCAGAATGGCAAAGAGGACACCGTAAGCGCCCAAGGTGGAGAGCTTGTCGATCAGGGGATTGTAAAACTGCCGAAGCAACATCAGCGCACCAAGGGCAAAGACCATCACGTCGAACAAGAGCATGAAGATGAAGACGCGTTCCTGAAGGATCTTGCTCTCGCGCGTCAACAGCGAGAAGTGCCGTTGCGAGAAAAGGGCGCGGAGAATCAAGGAGCATTTCCGGCGGAAAGGGACCACCACAAGGGTCAGCAAGAACAGCGCGGCACAAATCAGGATGGTCGCCCATGGGTCGCCCTTAGACACCAATTCCGGATGAAATCCGGAAAAGGCCAGTTGGTGATTTTCAAAAAAGGAGTGCAATGGAAGTCTATTTTACCAAAAGTTTCTTGGTGCAGATCATATTGCCGCGGGCATCCTCCAAGCCATAGAAATAGACACCGGCCGGGACACCGGAGAGGGAGATCTGGCACTTGCCGCTGCCGTCCAAGGAGTGGCGGCTGACAACACCGCCCAGCAGGTTCTTGATCACAATGCCGCCCTTGTTTCCCAATGCTGTGCTGTATTCAATCGTCACCATGGTGGTGGCAGGATTGGGATAGGCATTTATCTCCTGAGCGACAGACACATCGTTGATACCCGTGGCGTAATAGTAACGGGCATAGAAGCTCACGGCATCGGAGGTATTGTTGGCATCCTCGAACGTAAACTTCACCACGGAAACGCCTTCGTTTTCCGGCATGAAATTCGCATGGAAGGATCGCTCGTCCTCTGCGGAGACCGTTTCACCCGCGGCAAGCTCAAAAGTGGCTGTGCCGGTCGCATAGCACTGGCCGTTCACACACATCTGGATGGAGTGACCGGGAGCGAGGTGTTCCTCCGCAATGCGCGTGGTGAGTGTCAATGCACTACCGGACAGGTTCGAGAAACCGAGCAGCGGCTCCACCAGAAACTCGCCAATATCAAAAGGGGTGTAGGGGATATCCAAGGTATCTCCATTGTTCACGACATTGCCCTCATGATACAGTTGGATGGATTGGGCGGAAACCATGGCGGACAAGAACGCCACTGCAATTATAGTAGTAAAAAACTTCTTCATAGCTCTTGGTTTTAACGGTGCAAAAATACAAAAAAAACAGGAATTAGATGTCAACTCTCCGCAAAAGTTTAACCGATTTCTTCTTCCATCAAATTTTTACCAGACAAGATTTTATCGAACAACGGATTGAAAGGCGGGGCCTCGACATCAACGATGATATGGGAGACAGGGTGCTCGAAGCGCAGGCGGCGCGCGTGCAGACATATCGAGCCATCCTCGTTGGATCGTTTTGCCCCATACTTGAGGTCGCCCTTGATGGGGCATCCTATGTGCGAAAGCTGCGCACGGATCTGATGGTGGCGGCCCGTCATCAACTTGATTTCCAACAAGCTATATCTTTCTGTCTTAACCAACACTTTATATTCAAGTTCAGCCCTTTGCGCACCTTCCTTTTCCTCATCATACACGGTGGTCCGGTTCTTGGTCTCGTTCTTGACGAGCCAATTCACCAGATGGTTTTCCGGAAACTCGGGACATCCCTCCACTATGGCCCAATAGATCTTGTCAATATTGCGGTCCTTGACAATCTGGATCATTCGGGAGAGTGCCTTGGAGGTCTTGGTGAGGATGACAGCGCCGCTGACAGGGCGGTCGATGCGATGCACCAACCCACAGAAGACGTTGCCCGTCTTCTGTTTCTTCACCCGGATATAATCGCGCACCATGTCCTGCAGAGCCTTGTCGCCCGAGACATCGGCCTGCACCGGTTCCTTGGCGCACTTGTTGACGATAATCAAGTGGTTGTCTTCATACAAGACGCGATCCTCGGTCAGGATGGGTTCATCAGTATTGCTCGGATTCATTGGGGAAGTCGCTGCTTTTGACGTCATCAATATAATGTTCGATGGCACCCACAATCTCCTCACTGAGATTCAGATAGCGGCGAAGGAAACGCGGGGTGAACTGCTGGGTGATGCCCATCATATCGTGGAACACGAGCACCTGGCCGCTGGTGGCCCCGCCGGCACCGATGCCGATGGTGGGGATGTGGAGCGTCTCCGTCACTTTCGCGGCGAGGGTGGCCGGTATCTTCTCCAAGACGAGGGAGAAGCAGCCGTGCTCCTCCAGCAACTGGGCGTTCTTCAGCAGCTGGGCAGCCTCCTCGTCGGAGGTGGCGCGCACGGCGTATGTGCCGAACTTGTTGATGGACTGAGGCGTAAGGCCAAGGTGACCCATCACGGGAATGCCCGCGCTGAGGATGCGGTCCACGGACTCAATAATCTCCTCACCGCCCTCCAGCTTGATGGCGTCAGCGCCCGACTCCTTCATAATGCGGATGGCGGAGCTCAGGGCCATCTTGGAGTTACCTTGATAGGTGCCGAAGGGCATGTCCACCACTACGAGCGCGCGCTTCACGGCACGCACCACGGACGAGGCGTGGTATATCATCTCGTCGAGCGTGATGGGCAGTGTGGTCTTGTAACCGGCCATCACATTGGCGGCCGAGTCGCCCACCAGCACCACATCTATCTTGGCCATATCCAACAACGTAGCGATGGAATAGTCGTACGCGGTGAGCATCGCTATGCATTCACCCTCGTTGCGCATACGCTGCAACGTATTGGTAGTTATTTTGTTAACATTACTTGAAAGATACTGTGACATTGTTGTTTTTATTTTGGCGTTTTTTGGGCCGCAAAAGTAGAAAAAAAATAATTATGCAAGATTGCAGGGGCACGGCAGACGGACATACGAGGGTCAAGAAGACTATAACTGGTGAACAGAACAGTTTTTCAAGCACTTTCATGGTCGGTTTTTTTCCACAAATATACATTTTTGAACTCTATCACTCAAACATTTTATGGAAAAGAATGATTATTCGTTCCTACACAAAGGATAGTTGTCGTTTTTTTATTATTTTTGCCGTGAAACCATGGCGTATATCAGACCTGACGCCAAACACCAACTTGAAAAAACAATTGTATGAAACAAGAGAAATTACTATCCCTTACCCTGATGCAGCTCCATTTGGAATTCGAGAAAAGGTTTCCAAAATTGGTGCAGGCCGCAAAAGATTCTTCCGACACAATATTTTTCAAAAGAGTTATTATGAATATGGTGGAGAACGGCAAAAATGCAGACGGGAAAAAGGTTTTACGCACATTAATCGAGAACGACGACACCACCATCCATGAGATGTCATACGATAAGGACATCATGCTGAACTGCATTTCCCGTTTAAGGTCATTCTTGCGCAAAGAGTGGGAGGATGACAAAAAGACAGACCTGTACGTTGATCTTTATGAACTGCTTCTACAACTCGACCATGAGACCCATCCCAAAATATCGTTGGCGAAAATGCACGACTGGACCAGCCGGTGGCCTTCGGGGTTGCGCCCCTCTGTTGTGGAGATACGGGAAAAGAACAAGGAACGCATGTTACACCTGCTGGTCGAGAAGGTGGAGCGCAGCACTGGTGTCAGATACCATTTTGAAGAAGGATTGGAATACAAGCAAAAATATGAGTTGGTAAAGGAGTGGTGGAACGAAGCTCGGTTTCAAACTTGTATGGCCATCAAAGGGCCAAAAGAACTGAATCGTTTTTTAGGCAAGACTCTTTCTACGGAAACCATGTACCTTCTTAAACGTGCTCAAAAGAAAGGAATTCCTTTTTTTGTGACACCCTACTATCTTTCACTTCTCAACACCACCGGTCAAGGGTACGATGATACTACAATTCGCAGTTACATTCTCTACTCCCCGCCGTTGGTGGAGCATTTCGGCAACATACGGGCTTGGGAGCGGGAAGATGTTGTGGAGCAAGGCAAGTCCAATGCAGCCGGATGGTTGGTACCCTATGGTGATAACATTCACCGTCGCTATCCCGAGGTGGCCATACTCATTCCTGACACAATGGGACGGGCATGTGGCGGCCTATGCGCTTCCTGCCAAAGAATGTATGGATTTCAAAACAAGCGACTTCATTTTGAATTCGAGCAGCTCAACCCAAAAGAGACATGGCCAAAAAAACTTGCTCGGCTGATGAGATATTTCGAAGAGGATTCACAGTTGCGTGATATCCTTATCACGGGTGGAGATGCATTGATGAACCGTAATAAAACTTTAAAAAACATTCTGGAAGCCGTCTATCAAATGGCATTACGCAAGCATGAGGCCAATCATTTGCGACCAGAGGGCAAGAAGTACGCCGAATTGCAGCGTGTACGGCTCGGCACACGACTGCCCGCATACTTGCCCATGCGCATCACGGACGATTTAGTGAAGGTCCTCAAGGATTTCAAGGAGAAAGCCAGTACTGTCGGCATACGGCAGTTCATTATCCAGACCCATTTCCAATCCCCTCTGGAAATCACACCCGAAGCAGCGGAAGGAGTGCGCAAGCTGCTCTCTGCCGGATGGATGGTCACCAATCAGCTCGTCTTCAATGTCGCAGCATCTCGCCGCGGCCACACTCAGAAACTGAGACAAGTACTCAACAGCATTGGAGTTTTAGGATACTACACTTTCACCGTCAAGGGATTTGAGGAGAACAAAGCCCTATTTGCACCCAATGCAAGATCAGTACAGGAGAGCATTGAAGAGAAATCATTTGCGCGCCTGTCACCAGAAGAGGCCATCGAGTTGGCTGGAATCTTGCGATACGCGCCCAATACCGGCACTGCACTCAAGCACTTTTTACACCACAAACATCGTAATGTCGTGGCTACCGACCGCAATGTGCTCAATCTGCCCGCCATAGGGAAAAGCATGACCTTCAAACTGGTTGGATTCACACCCGAAGGGCAGCGAATACTTCGCTTCGAACACGATCCGACCCGACAACACAGTCCCATCATCTCCAGACTTGGTGACATCCACATAGCAGAGAGTCGTTCCATCGCATCATATTTGCGACAACTCATAGCCATGGGTGAAAATCCGGAAGAGTACGCTTCTTTATGGCGCTATACAAGTCATCAAACAGCCCCTGATTTTCCTGTTTTTCACTATCCCAGCCTGTCTTTCAACACAACATCGGAAATCACGCACCTGCAATTATAACCGCGTTTCGAACTGTTTTGATGTATCCGAGAGTCAAAAAAGCATCAGCGCCACCCTATAACTCACCCAGCCGGTGTAGGCCAGAAACAGCAGGGCCCAAAAGAAGGCCGGCACATGAGTCGTTTTGGCCAAATTGGTGGCATCGCCGGCCTTGCCACCGTCACGGATGGCCAGCACAACGACGGTAATGGTGGAGGTGACAGACTCCACCAGAATCATCACGGCATAAAAGAGCGCAACATAATGCAGCCAGTCTGGCTCGCCGTAATACAGCAGCAGCCCGTTGCCCACGCAGAAGAGAACCACCCAGAGTGCCCCGTACCAATTGCGTATCCAGAAGAGAAGCATTACCACAAAGAGGATGGAGAGCCCGATCACCAAGCCTTGTTCCGCCCCCTGTCGGATCAAATAAAATGACAGCCACGCCACTGATGCTGCAAACGGATAACCGGCCAAAGAGACCAAGATTGCAGAAAACCTGGAACTCGACTTCGTGGTCGTTGTGCCCGACGTGTCCCTGAACAGCTCGATCTTGTCCACACTGCCGCCTGTGACCAAGGCCATCAAAGCGTGCCCGAACTCATGCAGCGCTGTGTTGATGATATTGAAAAACTTACCCACCACCGGGATGCGCGGCAGGATGAAACCCAACGCGAAGAAAAGCACCAGCAGTCCGTTAGACTTGACAAAATCCAACATCTGCGCAGTGTCGATATGGGAAAAAAGAAGTATGCTCATTCCGGTGACGATGGCCTATCAGCTTCTCCTGAACTTGTGGATATCGGAGGAATCCCACGACTGATGCATCAGAATCTGTTGTATTTCATTGATGATCAACACAAACAATTTCAGATCCCTTTCGGCAAACCATTTCATGGCCGGCACATTCTTGCGGCAGGCGGCAGCAAACAACAGCAGAAAGTCGCAGTGATACTTCTGGAGCCACTCAATGGCCTCGGGCTCGTCGTCGATGGCATTGCTGAGCACCGCGAACTCGGGGTATCCGTTATCCAACAGCCACTGCATGGCGGCCACATTGGAATGAATCCCCTGTGCCAACGCCTCCAATTCGGGGAATCCATTCTGCATCAGGAACTCGCTGAACTTCTTGTCGCCCTTCAAGCTCATATAAAAGGCGAGTAGCAACTTGGTATCGTAATCGGTGAGACAGTGCACGGGAGAGGGAGGAAACTAAGAAATTAAGAAATTAAGAAATTAAGAAATCAAATTGAGGTGCATTTAATTTGTTAAGTTTCAGATGGGAAAGGCATTGCCAACACCCAACTACTAACATCCATTACTGCTTCAAACTCACAGTCTTGTTGAACACCAGTTTCTCCTCGGCGGAGTCAGGGTCGGAGTAGAAGTAACCAAGGCGCTCGAATTGGAAGTGTTTGATGGCCATTGCCTTTTCCAGCGTCAAGGTGGGTTCCACCCAAGCCTCGGTCACCACGAGGGAGTTGGGGTTGAGATGATCGAGGAAGGTCTCGCCCTCGGCGCAGTTGTCGGGATCCTCCGCACTGAAGAGGCGGTCGAACAGGCGCACCTCGGCTTTCTTGGAATGCTGCACGGATGCCCAATGGATGGTGGCCTTCACCTTTCGGTTGCTGTCGGGCATACCGCTCTTGGTGTTGGGATCGTAGGTGCAATGAATCTCGGTGATGTTGCCAGCGTCGTCCTTGACGATATGTGTACATTTAATAATATAAGCATACTTGAGGCGAACCTCACGGTCAATGGAGAGGCGGTAGAATTTCTTGTCGGCGTTCTCGCGGAAGTCGGCGCGCTCAATCCAGAGTTCCTTGGAGAAGGGCACAGTGCGGGTGCCGGCCTCGGGGTCTTCCGGATTGTTGATGGCGGTCATCTCCTCAACCTGGCCTTCGGGATAGTTGTCGATGATGAGCTTCACGGGATCCAGCACGGCCATGGTGCGGATGGCGGTCTTGTTGAGATCCTCGCGGGCGCAGAACTCCAGCAGGGAGACGTCGATGATGTTGTCGCGCTTGGCCACGCCGACGGTCTCGGCGAAGTTGCGGATGGAGGCCGGCGTGTAGCCACGGCGGCGCAGACCGCAGATGGTCGGCATACGCGGGTCGTCCCAGCCATTGACGTAATGTTCCTTCACCAATTGCAGCAGTTTGCGCTTGCTCATGATGGTGTAGGTCATATTGAGGCGGGCGAATTCGATCTGTTGCGGGTGATGGATGCGCAGCGCCTCGCAGAACCAGTCGTAGAGCGGACGGTGCACCTCAAACTCCAGCGTGCAGATGGAATGGGTGATGCCCTCTATGGAGTCGCTCTGGCCGTGGGCGAAGTCGTACATCGGGTAGATGCACCACTTGTCGCCGGTGCGGTGGTGGGAGGCGTGGAGGATGCGGTACATAATGGGGTCGCGGAAGTGCATATTGGGCGAGGCCATATCGATCTTGGCGCGCAGCACACGGCTGCCGTCGGGGAACTCGCCGGCGCGCATCCGGCGGAAGAGGTCGAGGTTCTCCTCCACGGAGCGGTTGCGGTAGGGGCTCTCAACGCCGGGCGCCGTGGGCACTCCCCTGCCCTTGCTGATCTCCTCCTGCGTCTGGTCGTCCACGTAGGCCAAGCCCTCATTGATGAGCTGCTCGGCCCAGAGGTATAATTGGTCGAAATAGTCGGAAGCGTAGAACTCCTTGGCCCACTGGAAGCCTAACCAGTGGATGTCCTCACGGATGGAATCGACGTATTCAGTGTCTTCTTTCACCGGATTGGTGTCGTCGAAACGCAGGTTGCATAGGCCGTTGTATTTCTCCGCCATCCCGAAGTTGATGCAGATGGACTTGGCGTGTCCGATATGGAGGTAACCGTTGGGTTCGGGCGGGAAACGAGTCTGCACTTTGGCGTCATTCTTTCCGTTCCTAATATCTTCTTCGATAATCTGTTCAATGAAATTCATACTCTTTAATTATTTTTGAAAAAACAAGCCGCAAAAATACAAAAAAGCGGTTTACGATGACAAGGGTCCGCGCAAACCGCCATATTTTTTTTATGCGTGTTTGTTTTTTGTGTGTGTTGTGCCGTTCTTTTTCGTATTTTTGCCGCCGTTTAAAACCGAATATCCATTCAAAAATTAAAATTATTACTATGAAAGAAACCGTTTACAGAGCGACACACGAGAAACTCGGTGCCAAAATGGAAGAATTTGCAGGCTTTTATATGCCCATCCAGTATGACAGCATCACCAACGAGCACCTCCAGGTGAGAAACAAGGTCGGCGTGTTCGACGTCTCCCACATGGGTGAGTTCACCGTCAAGGGCCCCAAGGCATTGGCCTTGTTGCAGCACATCACCACCAACGATGTGGCCGCCCTGTATCCCGGCAAGGTGCAGTACTCCTGCTTCCCCAACGGCAAGGGCGGTATCGTGGACGACCTGCTGGTCTATAACCTGCACGACGAGGACTATCTTCTCGTGGTGAACGCCGCCAACATCGACAAGGACTGGGCTTGGGTTGTGGAGCAGAACAAGGCCTTCGGTGCCGAAATCGAGAACATCTCCGACAACATCTCCCAACTGGCCGTCCAGGGTCCTCTGGCCCTCAAGGCGATGCAGAAGCTCACCGACGCATCCGTCATTGATATGGAATACTACACCAACAAGATCATCAAGTTCGCCGGTTTCGACAACATCCTCTTCTCCACCACGGGCTACACCGGATCCGGTGGCTGCGAGATCTACTTCCCCAACGAGGTGGCCCTCCAGATGTGGGACGCCGTCTTTGAGGCTGGCGCCGAATTCGACATCAAGCCTATCGGCTTAGGTGCCCGCGACACGCTCCGTCTCGAAATGGGTTTCTGCCTCTACGGCCACGAGATCGACGACACCATCTCCCCCATCGAGGCCGGTTTAGGTTGGATTACCAAGTTTGTGGACGGCAAGGACTTCATCGACCGCAAGTTCATGGAAGACCTGAAGGCCAATGGCGTGACCCGCAGAATCGCCGGTTTCGAACTCATCGACCGCGGCATTCCGAGAAACGGCTATGAAGTATGCGATGCCGAGGGCAACGTCATCGGTGAAGTACGTTCCGGCACCTTCGGCCCGTCCGTTAACAAGGGCATCGGCACCGCTCTCATCAAGAAAGAGTTCGCCAAAGCTGGCACAGAGATCTTCATCAAGGTGCGCAACCGCCTCCTCAAGGCCGTCACCGTGAAGATGCCGTTCTACAAGGCGGAATAATCGCAGACATTATTCATAATACATTGGGTAGAGACGCGCCACGGTGCGTCTCTATCTGTTTTTCAAGAACAACATTCTGATTTTTCACTTACTTTTGCCACCCCAAAACATCATATCCGACATGAAAAGAACGTTATGCCTATCTCTTATCACAATCTCCATTCTATCAATAGGATGCAGCAAGAAATTATCCACCTTCACAACCCACAACATGAATGGCGAGTGCGGTTTCATCGTCAAAACCGACCCTAAAATGTTTGACGAAGACCAAGGGGTAGGCAACAGCTATACGCTTGTCTGGCCCGACAAAGGCATGATAAGCAAAGAAGCCGAAAAGGAGCTGATCATACAGACCTTTGGAGACAGCACCGCCACCACAGCCGACGAGGCTGCGAAACGGTTTCTGAAGAATCACTGGCTCGACTATGACGGAATAAAGGCCGTTCACACCCAGATCCTGGACAGCATCCCCTACGGCCCATTCTGCACCCACTGCGACGTATCCAACAAGGTCAGCCAGGATAGCAATCTGGTCACATTCACCACTTTTACAGATTTTTACTACGCCGGCGCCGCACACGGCACCTACACGGTGGAATACCTCACCTACGACCGCAAGAAGAAACGCGTCGTCCATCTCAACGACCTGGTGGATACAAACCGTCTGGGCGAGGTCGTCCTGCGCGCCATCGAGGATCTGACCGTCAACAAGGATGTATGCGATTGTGTATTTGATGAATACAAAAACGGACAACCCATCATCGTCCCTGACAACTTTTTCATCGACAGCACACGGAGCACCCTTAACATCGTGTTCCAGCAATATGACATCACCCCATACGCCTGCGGGCTGCAGACGGTGGTGATGCCCATCTACTGGCTCTCCAAACATCGGAATCTCACGCCATACGCCAAAGAGCTCTTCGGCAAAGGCAGCTATCTGGAAGAATAGGCTGTTGGATTTTGGATTTTGGCTGTTAGCTGTCGGATATTGGCGTTAGTCCAAAGTCCAAAATCCAACGTCCGATTATTTCTTAAAATAACGGTTGAAGAGGCCTTCAAAGCCTTTGCCGTGGCGAGCTTCGTCTTTCGCCATCTCGTGGACGGTGTCGTGGATGGCATCCAGGTTCAGTTCCTTGGCACGGCGAGCGATGCGCATCTTGTCCTCGCAAGCGCCGCACTCCGCCACCATACGCTTCTCAAGGTTGGTCTTGGTGTCCCAAACCACCTCACCCAACAGCTCGGCGAAACGGGCGCAGTGGTCGGCCTCCTCGAAAGCATAACGGCGGAAAGCCTCGGCGATTTCAGGATACCCCTCGCGATCGGCCTGACGACTCATCGCCAAGTACATACCCACCTCGGTGGCCTCCCCCATGAAATGGGCGTTGAGATCCTTCTTCATCTCGTCATCCGTATCCTTGGCAACACCGATCACGTGCTCGGTGACAAAATTCAGGCCGGCACTCTCATCCAGCACTTTCCATTCCACTAACTGTTTGCATTGGGGACATCTTTCAGGAGCTTCCGTTCCTTCGTGAACATAGCCGCAAATCGGGCATACAAATTTCTTCATCATTTTGGTTGGTTTTAATTGGGTTTAATATTAATAAAAGCAGTTGTTGTATATTACCGTCCGAGCCACTTCACCTCGAAGGACTTCATCTCTTGCAGGGCAAAGATGGACACCACTGACATCGGAAACAATGCGGACAAGAAAATTCTCTTCATATTTTTTACTCAAATTAATTTCGCTGCAAAAATAATAATATTATCCATGGCATCGTTACTTTTGCATTATTTCTATCTTGTATTATTTCTTTCTTTGCTTATGAAAACCAATCTCTTCAAATCCAGAACAGGAAACAAATTCTTCGCGGCAATAGCCTTTTCAGCCATTCTAATGCTTTTGGCCGCCTGCACCCGCGAACCCGTGGAACCGACACCGCCGAACCCGACAATCCAGGAACTGCCGCCCATCGAGTACACCCCTGAAGTGAACGATCCGGTCACCAATGACTTCACGATGGTCAAAGCCTGCATCGGGAAAAACTTGAATGAAGCCGTTGCCATCATCAATGAGCGGGACTACCATTTAGACAATAATAGCAGTTCCGACCCGGAATTGGACCACTACATCCATACCGAAAACGGGACAGAAAAGCACCTCGCGTTTTGGCGTCCAAGCCAATCCGTTGTTCATCAAGGCGAACTCTATGTCAAAGACCAGGAGTTGCCCGTAATGCTACTCTTTTACAAACAATGGCTGCAGGAATTCCGCGCCTCCTCAGCATACGGAAAATTAGCACGCACCTACTTTTCCGGGCGCGTGGATGGCAATACCCTGAACATCCAGTCTCTTGACGAGCTTATTGCCGCTATGGATAATCTCCAATCCGCCTCCGACATCAACATCACTGCGAATGGAAATGACATTTATGGCAACGAGTATGAAATATTTCTTTTATACGGAAACCACACCAAATGGGTGGAGTTGCGTATCTTAAATTCACGCGCAGGGCAACCTTCCGATGATTTCACCCAAAGCGACTTGCAGGATACGGATCTACACAAGAACATTCTGATTTCCAAAGTGGATTATCTCACATTCCGACACAAAGGATTCTATGCCCTGAATGTTCAGAACCCAGTTCAGTCTGGCTCCGAAATCCCCTTTATCGCCCAATACCAATCACCCGGCGATTTCGGTTGGATCAAGTTATACTATCAAAACACAACCAATCTACTGATGTCCGGAAGCATCGTCTGGTCGGGATGCGGCGAGTTGGAATTCCCTACCGGTTTCCGGGCCGGCAGACAACTCAACAACAGACTACCCTATCCAGGACAGAATAAGATTGCTTTCATCAACAATGCAGGTACTTACCAGACCGTGACAGATGATGCAGACCTCCAGCGCATCTGGCAGACCGTCTCCATGCAGCAAGAGTTCCAGCACTATTATGCGAACAGCCACAAAAAAGTGGCAGTTTATCTGTACACTCCGAGTGTTGGCATAGGCAACCCCGCCGACTGGTACTATCTGGTGTTTGTGGAGCAATAGCAGCTGTTGGTGGCGGGTCGTTGGCTGTGAACCGTGATGAGTGATCAGAATGTGGTTTCCAAAAAAAACGGCGGAACAGGCAACCCTGTCCGCCGATTGGTTTATGGCATGGCGCAATACTATTTGCACTTGTAAAAGTCCATGCCGGCCTCGTCGTTGAGTTTCTTTTCCATGGCCTTGCAGTCATCCTTGTTCATGTTCTCGTCCTCGAAGACGGCAACCGCATGGGTGACATCAGTCTTTAAGTAGCAATGACAGCCCTTGCTGCAGGAGGTGGAGACAGCGGCCAGCAGAAATGCTGCTGAAACTAAAACCAAAATTTTTTTCATACTTTTTTTGAAGGGGACTTCTATTTTTTACTTCTTCGCGTTGCCGCCGACCTTGATGCGAAGTCCGTTAAACATCAAGATAAGCAAACAACGCTGCAAAATTAATTCTTTTATCTATTCATAGGATGCAAAAAATCCAAAAGGTTGCAGTTTGTTGATATTTTTTTTGTTTTAGTTGATTCAACTATTTGATTTTTAGTTGGTTAATCAATTCGTTCCAAGACGCATAACTTGCTCGTATCGGCATAGGTTGTAGACAAGGTTCGTCAGGGTGTTGTAGGCTGCGTTCCGCGCAAAACCGACCACACGGCTGGACATTCCGTGAAGGCTCTCTTCCATGAACCCGAACACATGTTCCACCCTCACGCGCAGCTTCGAGTTCTTCCTGTTGATGGTCTCCTGCCATTTGCTGATCTTCTTGCCTCGGGTGTTCCGCTTGATCACCTTGTCCTTCATCCCGAACTTCCGCATCACCCTCTTCACCACTTTGCCGATGTAGGCACTGTCAGCGAGCAAATCCTCACCCCTGTCATTCTCATCCACAAGCTCTTTCACCGGCTTGGAGTCGTGGTCGGAAGCAGTCGTGGTCACCCCTTTCTTGATGAACTTGCTCCCCTTGTCCACTTTTGCATGGTTCTTGTAGCCGTAATGTTTTTCGCCGCCCTTCTTCACCCATCGGGCATCCGTGTCCTTCTGCCTCTTCTTGTTGGCCTTGCGCCTCTTCTCCTCCTCGGTGTCGCCCTCTTCGGGATTCCACAACTCGCCGCCCTTGCCATCCTTGATTTGTTTGTTCTCCTCACGCGTGTTACGCTGGCGCGGTGCCTCCACGAAGCTCCCGTCTATCATGGTGCCCTCATGCAAGATCAGGTTGTTCTCCTCCAGGCTGTTTGTATGTTGGTTTGGTCTGATTCATTGTCCTTTCTAATTTGCCGCAAATATACAAATAATTCTTTGAATGACAATTGGTTGCAAGAAAATTTTATCATAAAAAGTTCATCTGTCGCAAGTTGACCGAAACGGGGATTTCGGGTGTCGTTTTCAGCGGATTTTAGCTCATAAGAAGCTGTTAATCAGGAAGAAATA
>CAMVIT010000010.1:0-60801 GCA_947167635.1 uncultured Bacteroidales bacterium
AAGAATCTGATGGAAATCGTTCAACCCTCGTTGCACTTGAAACATCTCCGTTTCCGGAATATGCGACCACATCGTGGAAAGGATGAAGTCGGTGTTGTCAATGCTGACCACTTTGTTGTAATAATATCCCACGTTTTCACGAAGCATCCATTGCCACGAATCGCCACGTTTGGCCACATCACCATAATGGTAATATTCGTGGTTGCCAGGAATGAGCATCACTTGTTTGTAGGAAGCGGCAGCCCAGTTTAAGAACCAGTCGGTCACTCCTTCTTCCAAATAAGCCGTGTCGCCAGCCAGCACAAGGACGTCGCCCGTCACTTCCAATGGATGCGACTGAAGCCATACGGCATTGGCTCTCATCTCCAAATGTAAGTCCGATGCGAATTGTATCTTCATAGCAGCTCCTTTCCTTTTTTTGTTACATACCAATAGCCTGTCTTGTCGGAGCCTTCGCGGACAATCAAAAATAACTCCGTCATTTTCTTTATATGACGTGCTACCGTTCTTCGAGAAATATTCAGCTTTTCAGACAACTCGTCATAAGTTATGGCTTCATTTTCACTTATAACTTTTATTATTCGTTTTACAGTGCCATTTACAGTGCCATCAGTATCATTTACAGGGTCATTTTTCAATACAATCTTCTTATTATCAGCATCTTTTACAATGCCACTTACAGTGTCATCGTCTCCGAACAACCCTTTCCTTCGAGTGATATACACCGACATTCCGCCCATCTCCTCCTTGTAAACGGGGGCTTCCAAACCGTTTGCCACAAATTCGTCTCTGATTTTGCCAATGCCGCGTCCCCACGACTCGATAAAACCTGCCAAATAGAAAGCTCTGGCAATGAGTCGGTTTCGCGGACACGAACTGTGTTCGCCCATAAACTGCTCAAAGGTGATGCCGTTAGGAAGCCCGCCCGAATTCCATAGCCATATCCGGTCGTCATATACCCTCATCTGCGTTGAGTAGCCAGGGTATTCTTTGTGTATGATGGCATTGAAGATGATTTCACGCAGGGCGTTTTCGGGGATTTCCAGCGGCTCAATGCGCTGCAAACCCTCGTAATGGATGGGGCGAATCAAATACTTGTTGTCTAATACCTCCATCACCTTGTCGGCCATCTGAATGAGGTTGCCCGTAATCATATCCTGATTGCGCAGGTCGGATTCGGACTTGAACCGCCCGATCTTGAATTCTACACAGGCAAAAAACTTCGACGGCCGCTTGCCGAACAGCAAAATTGCGGCGTTGCGCAAACCTCCTTCATCGTCTATAAGGTCAAGGTTGCGCAAGATGGTTTCCGTGGAATCGTCCGCTGCATTCTCTGGCAATCTTCCCGCTTTAATGCCCTTGCGCACGAAATAGGCGACCGCTTCGTCGTCAATGTGTTCCATTCTGGCCCCTTCACAAACTATCTCGTCCCACGAGCGCCCCATTTTCTTCAAGACAAACTGCTGAAGTGCAACCCCTTTCAGTTCCTGCTTGGTCGCACCTGAGCGATAGTAGAAAACACCTTTGTACGAAATGGGCACATTGCTCGGATTCACAATGATTTCCAAGTATTCTTTGCCATTCCTCTGGTGCAGATTCACATCCACCACAATGCCTAAAAAGGCAACGATCTTGTTCGGAATGTCCTCCATCTGCCGGTGCGAATCGGTCAACCCATAAACCGATTTGTCATCGTCAATGCCAATGAAGATTCTACCACCTTGGGCGTTGGCGAATCCGCACACCCATTTCAGGTATTCGTCGCTCCAACTGCGCTTGTATTCTATGTTTTGGTTTTCGTCATTCATACTATTGTCATCACTTATATTGCTCGTTTACAGGTTATTATATTGTATTTTGCTTATTGTATTGATGAATGTATTTTGTGCAAAATCATATATAATGCATTGAATATCATATATTTATTTGTATTTATCATATCGTTGACGTCAACGATATGATCAGTTAATATCCCAACTCCTTCAAATACTCCTTCATCTTCCCCTGTACCTCAGCCAGTTCCGTCTCCAATTGCTCAATCTCCTTCTGCACGGCGGGGATGTCAATTTCGGCTTCCTCCTCGTAAGTGTCCACATAGCGTGGGATATTGAGGTTGAAGTCGTTCTCGCGGATCTCGGCGGGGGTGGCCACGTAAGCGTATCTGTCCTCCACCACGCCGGGCTGCAACTCGCCGTTGGCAAATTTGCGATAAACACCCACGATGTGCTCAATGTCCTGCGGACGGAGCTTGTTCTGGTTCTTGCCGTTCTCGTACTCGCGACTAGCATCGATGAACAGCACGTTTTCGGAGCCGCGACCTTTGCGGAAGATGGCGATGGCTGCCGGAATGCCCGTGCCGTAGAACAAATTGGCGGGCAGACCGATGACCGCCTCCAAAATATGCTCGTTCTCAAGGATATATTGACGGATTTTGCCTTCGCTGCCGCCACGGAACAGCACACCGTGAGGGATAATCACGCCCACCTTGCCGCCATTGTCGTCGGCCACCTCCAGCATGTGGCTGATGAAGGCCCAGTCGCCCTTGCTCTTGGGCGGAATACCGCGCCAGAAACGGTTGTAGGGATCGCCGGCGGCCTCCTCCGCACCCCATTTGTCGAGCGAGAACGGCGGATTGGCTACCACCGTGTCAAACTTCATCAGCTTGTCGTTGGTCTTCAGCTTCGGGTTGCGCAACGTGTCGCCCCAGCGGATGACAGCGTTGTCGAAGCCGTGCAGGAACATGTTCATCATCGCCAATGCCCACGTGCTGCCGTTCACCTCCTGACCGTAAAGGGAGAAGTTGTTGTTACCCACCTCCTTACCCGCTTTGATCAGCAAAGAACCGGAACCGCAGGTCACATCGCAAATACGTGCGCCAGGGTTGCTCTTGGTCAGTTTTGCGAGCAGTGTGGAGACTTCGGCGGGAGTGAAGAAGTCCCCGGCCTTCTTGCCCGCCTCTCCTGCAAAGGTGGACACCAAATACATATACGCATCGCCGATGATGTCGTTGTTTTCCAAATGCGACTCGTCCAGCTCAACGCCTTGAAAATCTTGCAGTAAGTTTCTCAGCCGTGCGTTTTTCTCTTTTGTCTCGCCCAAGTTGGCACTGTTGAAACTGATGTTACGGAAGATGCTGCTGCCGTCTTCGCTGCTCATCTTCTCGCGGTTGGCTTCTTCTAAGTCGGCCAGTGCCTCGTCAATCAGCTCGCCGATGTTGGTGGCGTTGCGGTGGTCGTAAAGGAAGTCGAACGAGCTCTTTTCGGGGACCACAAACCGCTCGTGGCGCATCGCACGCTCGGCGCGTTCCTTGTCGCCCTCGTATTTGTCCATATAATCGTTCAACTTCGATTTATAGACATCGCTCACGTATTTCAGGAACAGCATCGTGAGGATGTAGTCCTTGTATTGACTCGGGTCAATGACGCCGCGAAAGGTGTCGCACGCTTTCCAGACGGTGCGGTTGATGTCTTCTTGGGTAATTTTCTTATTTTCCATATTACTTGTTTATTTCATTGATTAATAACTGATTAACGATGCTTGCACGTTTCTCTGCAAGAGTATTTATCAAATAGGTTTCCCGTTCCTGAAGTCTGGATATTTCCATCACTTTCCGTTGGGTGGCTTTATCCGGTATGGGGATTTCAAGCTCCTCCAAGGTGGATTTGAGAATCAACGGTGTGGAGCTTCCAATTTGCGAAGCTCTTATTTTGCTCACAATATTGGGACGGTTCAAATACCAACAGAGATATTCCGGTAATACCTTGTCGTTTTGAACCCGTATTACATATAATGTAGTAGAAGCCACCGCATTAATGTTAAGATTGAAGAGTGTGCAAAGGTATGTGGTACCCTTCCCCGCAAACAGTAAATCCCCCTTTCGCAGCAAATATTTCTCCATTTTCGGATTATATTCCACAAAAGAGGCGATTTTTTCCGGGGAATCCATCAGCAGATCCTTCATTTGCATATAGGCCACCTCAACTCCAGGCGGACTATTTAGGTAAACACCTGATCGTATTTCTGCTATATCTTTCAGTAGAACCATAATCAGTATTTCATTTACTGCTATATTTATTTAAGGCAGCAAAGATACATTTTATTTCGAATGGCTGGTATTTTCTCAAGTAAATATTTTACCAAATATATAAAAAGAGGGCAAATTGAATAAACTGCCATTATTTTTGCATTGATAAACCTCAGTGCATTCTAAGATTGTTAGTATAGATTGATGTGATGTATAAGCTTATAGTAGAGATGGTTGGTAGGGTTGGGAAAATTTTTCTCTGGCCTGTCCAATTTCTTGATCAACAAGAGCGGCAGGTCAGCTATCAGAGTCGTTCATGTTTGCGACATGATGGTGTTGACACCGTCTTCATAGATTTGCTTGGGCGGAGAATTGCCATGAATCTGTTTCTATGAATTTGATTTGCTTTTATTTCGTGAAAGGAGGGCTTGGGGAATCCACAGGGCTGATGCGGAACGAGTTGCGGCCACAACGGCATGGCTCGGTATGGATGCAGGCCATGTTGCCCGTGCGGAATCGCAACAACGGCATGCCCTCCACTCCCAACGTCGTGACAACCACTTCGCCTGTCTCGCCGGCAGGCACCGGGTTCCCGTTTTTGTCGATGATCTCCACAATCAGCAATTCCGGATGATGATGCCCTCCGCAGCCGCAGCCGCATTCGGAGAAGGTGATGGACATGGTGTTGGATGAGTAGGTGGCTACGAGATCGACGCCCCAGCGTTCCTGAATGCTTTTGCCGTTTTCGTTGAGCTCGAAATTTTGGTTTCGCAGCGTGTCCCCGATGGCGATGATCCGCTTGACGGAGGATTGGCGATAGTCAATGCCCTTGCTTTCGGCATAATCAAGCATTTTCAGCACATGCGAGGGTGTGCTTATCAGGATGTAGGGCTTCAGCTCCCCAATGGTATCCCATTGTTTCTCGAAGCTGTTGTCGTCTATATGGATGATGCAGGCCCCGAACTTGCGTATGCCGATAAAATAGGCCATCTGGGAGATGAATGGCAGGCCTTTGGGCGGAATCAGCAAGGAAACGCTTCCGGGACGCACTCCGGCACAGTTGAATGTGATCGCCTCGTTGTACGCAAGCCGTTCTAGATCGCTGTCTGTACGGGCAAACTTCACCGATTTCCCATCACTGCCGGGAATAAAAACGTAGTCGATAACCCTCCATTTCGGAACACATAGAAAATCGTCGTTGTGGCTCTCCATGTCGAACTTGGTGGTGAAAGGGACACGCCGCAAATCATCCAAATGCTCGATTTTGGAGTAGTCTATGCCGTGCTCGGCGAACAGCCTTTTGTAAAAAGGGGAATAGACTTGTAGATAGGCTATGTGTTCGCGCATTTTTTCCTCCTGGAATTGGCGGATGACTTCGGCGGTTTGATATTCAATTTCGGGTGTGAACTCCATGGTCGAAAGCGGACTTAGAGAGATTGTAAAAGTGAGTTTTTGTTTTGAGACATGCGAATACCGATATTCATTTGAGACGAATATAGGCCGTAATAGGCTGCAAAAATAGGAAAAAAATCAATTGTTCTTTTGTGATGGCACAGAATTGCCTGTCAATTCGAGCACGTTGGGGCACACGGTCTCCTCTATGACACCGTATTCATCGGGGCTTCCTGTGGTGCAGGTCTGAAGCAAGTGATTGGCATTCGGGATGATATGGAATTGGTGAGGCCATTTCCTGGAGAGATAACGGCGCATCAGCGTCTGGTTGGCGACGGCATCTACTTGCAAATCTTTCCCGCCGTTGATGGCGATGACGGGACAACGCACTTTCTGGATGTATTTCTTGGGGTCGAAGTGGAAAAGCGTGAAGAACCACGGAGAGGTGAGCTGTTGGATGGCCGTTATTTTTCCCGTCAAGGTCATGTTGTATCGTGTCTGCTCCTCAGGGGTGAGTCTTGCGCACTGCGTGTCCCAGAATGTTCCGATGAGTCTGGCGGCCTCCTGCGGTGTTTTGGATTTCCGGACGAGGCTGTACAGCTCCTCGGAGATCCGGAAGCTGTTGTCGATTTCAGCGGGTGAGAGCTCGTGGTTGGCCTGGCTGATGGCACGCAGCTGATAGAGCAGCACTTCGTGCATGGGCTGCGCCACGCCGCCCAGGGTGACGATGCCGGAAACGCGCCTGTCCTTGGATGCCACAATGAAGGCCACGATGCTGCCTTCGCTATGTCCCAGCAAATAGACGGGCAGCCCGGCCAATTCGGGGCGTGCCTGCAGCGAGTCCATGATCAGCTGCACCCCGTCGGCGAAGTCGAACGTGGTGGACTTTTGGAAGAGGGCGGGCGGGAAGTCGTCGTAGCGGAACACGGCGGCGTTGACGGTGCGGGTCAGATGGTCCGCAATCACAAGGAAAGGCTTGTGCCCCGCGATGCTCTCGTCGCGGTCTTGCCATCCGGAACCGCTGATGAGGATGTAGAGTGCCGTCGGGTTGCGACTGTCGGGCATCGTCAGGATCCCGTTGATGAGCGGGATCCCGCCGTCGCGGGAACGGAAATGAAGATCCTCGCTAAGGTATGGGAATGGAGGCTGCGGTGTCTGCGGCCGGCGTATCACGGTGCGCTCATGACCCCGCTCCAGCGTGAGGGGGAAATGCTTCCGGTTTTGGATGAAGGTGCCCACGAAGCGCGTCCCGTCGTACACACCCGTGTAAGAGGCCCCGATGGATTTCATTCTCCAGGAGAGCGTGTCACCCCCGAAGGAGACGTTCTCCGCCTTCCAGCCAAGGGCGTATTGGTCTGGACTGTCAAGCTCCACCTGCAGCGTGCCGCCCGACATCTCCACAAACATGCCCAACCGCAGGGAATCCGTGGGCGAGATTTTCAGCATGCCTTCCCAATAGCCGTCGATGTTTTGGGCGGAAAGGGCACATGCCAGCAGGAGAAGCATGAATGTGATTCTGAAGTGCCACAAATGTATCATTGTCGTCTGCTTTGTTTTTGTTTTGATCTCTGTTTTTTCAAAAGCTCTTCCACAAATCGCGCAATGTCGCATACGAGCCTTGGAGCTTTTGTTCCACTTCATCCTTCGGTGTCCAAAGGGCTTGGGTGATCTCCTCCTCGGTTTGCGGGATGAGTTCTTGTTTGGGGGCGTACATGCGGTACCAGTGGGTCTCCTTGAGGATAGGCTCGCCGTGCAGGGTGTAGGTGTGAAACGTGGAGGGCAGCACGTCGCCGAGGGTGATGCCGTGCAACCCGGTCTCTTCGGTCACTTCGCGCAGGGCAGCCTCGTCGTAACGTTCACCCGCCTCCACCTTGCCCTTCGGGAAATCCCACTTGTCAAGACGGTATATCATCAGAATCTCTCCACTGTCATTGGAGACAACGCCTCCCGCCGCGTGGATAAGCCGATGGTCATGCACCAATTCGGGGTCGATAGGCTGGTCGTTTTGGTAAATTGTCATATATAAATGTATAATTTTATATAAATGTAAAGCTGGATCTGCAAGCTGTAAACATGCCATCCACGTTCCCTGCAATCGTAAAATGGATGGTTTTCAGATGATGCAATCGTATGATCAATTTTTGTATCTTTGCCGCCCGAAAAAAAGGGCCTTTAGCTCAGCTGGTAGAGCGCGTCCTTCGCATGGACGAGGTCACGGGTTCGAGTCCCGTAAGGTCCACTCCCTCCCTTTATTTTCCGGATTTGAACATCACATAGATGTTCACGGCGGCGTATTCGTCGGTGACATCGGTGCAGTTGACAGAGAAGATGGCGACATTGCGGCCAAGGAAGCTGTGCTTGCCCTTCTCGGAGAGGATGTCCTGCTCTTTTTCGCTGGGGGCCTGGTTGTAGAAGGTGAAGTCCATGAGGTTGCGGGAGGCGGCGTTGCTGTTCGAGAACTTGTAATAGCGGTTGTCGGCCAGCGTGCCCTTGCCGTTCAGCATCTTGTAGTAGAGGGCGAGTGCTTCCAGAGAGGGCGCGAACAGGCAAACTTCGTTGCGTTCCACGAACAGCGGATAGGCGGTCGGGTTCACCAGATCCTTGGCACCCAAGAAGGTGGAATCCGTGACAGGATAGATGCCGCTGGGGTGTTGGTTGCGGAAAAGCTCGGCGCGCTCCTCGCTGCCGAAGGGCACCAGTACCCGGTGTGCCGTGTCCTGCATCACCACCATGTACTGATAGTGACGGGAGGAGTCGCCCGCCAACGAGAAGGTGCAGGTCGCGTGGCTCTTGCCCGTCCGCTTGAGATACCACTCCGTGTTAAAGGGCAGCATCTGTTCGGGAATGTCGAAGTTGTGCTTCGACTGCTGCGCCAACGCCTTCAGCTTGTCGCTCGCAGGTGTGTAGCCGGCCAGGGTGATCTCATCGCGGCCCAGACGCAACTGGAAGGCCGACCAGTCAGAAAATGGATTGGCTTTCTTGATCTTGGCGTACGTCTCCTCCGTCAGGAAGGTGGCAATATGCTTGCCGAATTCCTGGTTCTGGATGAGCACCCAGTTCTGTTTCATGTTCTTGGCCGAAAGTTCATACAACCCCTTGAATGCCTTGTTGTCAAGCAGGTTCTTGGGGTGTGTGTGCTGGATGATGGACTTTTTCAACAACTCCATGTCGTCCGAGATGGAGAGGATGTGGTTGAAATAGACGAATTTCAGGCTTTTGAATTTCGTGCCGTATGTGTATATCTTGTAATGTTCGAAAGAGGTGAAGTTCGCAGGGTCGATGCTGAGGGCGCGGAGCAGCTTCTTGAATACATTTTTCTCAATGTGTGTGTTGAAGAGCGCGTGGGGGCCGTTATCGCCGGGGTGGCCCGAGACGGTCAGGTCGTATTGGCCTGTCAGCTTGGCATAGACATCCTCGTAAGCGGGCAGCACATCCATGGCGAACCCCTCCGTGAAGTAGGGCGCCAACGGGGCCACACCCTTCTGGAACCCCTCGTTGTCGTTGATCTCGAAGACGAACATCGCATCCGTCGGCACGGCCTCAATTAACTCGGAACGGGTTTGCCGGAAAAATGTGTAGTAGAAAAAAATGCCGACGCCGACGAGTATCAGGGCCAGCACGCTCAGCCAGACAATCCAGCCGTGACGCTTCTCAGTGTTGTATTCCTCTTTCATACGGTATGATTTTGGGTTTTGGTATGAGGCGTAGGCGCATCATTGCGCGCCTACGCCGGGGTTGTGGGTGATTATTCGGTTTTCTCCTCCTGCTGCGGCTCCTCCAAATCGATGAGGTTGTGCTGCACCAGGATGTTGTACCACGCCAGCACCTTCTTGATGTTGGAGACATAGACGCGGTCGCGGTCGTAGTTGGGCAGCACTTCGCCGAAATAGGACTTCAACATGTTGTTGTCCTTCGGAATGGCGACGGGCTGGCCGTTCTCCTTTTTGAAGATGGCTTGCAAGACCGATTGCAAGGTCACCTCCTCTTCATCGGTGAATATGGCGATGTTGTCCAAGGTGGCCACCCCGTCGTGTGAGAAGGCGGGGAAACGGTGGCCGTCTTCCAAAGATTCTACGATGAAGCTGTTCGGAGTGCGGGAAATGAGTTTGTACAGGGATCCTTTTCCAGTGATTGATAAGATGTTGCTTAAATCCATGTTTTTTTTTTAGTTTTGAAAATAGTTAATGATTCTTTTCCGGATGGAGATGATTTGGTTGTCGCGGGCCGTCACCTCGACTTGCCAGTTTTTCTGACTGTCATGGTCGAAATAGAAGGTCTGCTCCTTCACATGATGTATCTTGTCCTCGTAAATGCTTTTTAGTTGGCGCCCGTCTTGGGCATAAAGGTTGTAGGTGAATTCGATCAAAACGTTGCCGGGCTTATAGACGCAGCGGTTGACCTCGTCACCATAGTTGTCGTACTCGATGGTGACCGTCTTGAACATCTTGCCGTTGGGCTCGAACTCGGTGACTTTGGAGACAAGTCCCTGCTCGTTGTATTTGGTCTCCGTGCGGGTGGTGTAGTCTCCGAACGATTGGGCGCTGCGGATGATGTTGCCCACCCCGTCGGTGGTGTGCGCGAAAGCTATCACCACACTGTCGCCTTGGAATACCTGCTCCCCGCTGATGAAACCGTTGCGGTCGTACAGGTATTTGCCCCGCGTCACAAGCGTGTCCGTCGAGGAAGTCTCCTTCCAGGCGACAATCTGCGCCTTCTTGTTGTAGCGGTATTTCCGGTACAGGGTGTCATCGGGCAATTTCACCTTGACGAAGTCGGTGAGGAAGCCGTCGGACGTGTAGCGCTGCTGCGAGATGAGGTCGGGCTTGATCCGCTTGAGCAGCTTGGGAAGCTGTGTGGTGTCGTTCAGGGAAATACTGTCCGTCGGAAAGAAGCTTTCCGTGCGGATTTCCTTGACAAGCCCGAAGATGTGGTTGCGCTGCAGGTGGTTCTTCTCGATGTCAGGGGTGATGACAATGGGCTCCGGCTGCTTGTGGCAGCCGTTTAAGCACGCGACGAACGTCAGGATTAATATCGTGATGACTGTGGTACGCATTGTCATTAGTGAAGAGTGATCAGTGAACAGTGATTGGTGATGGGTGATTATTAGGGTTGTTGGAAGATTGGTGTTATTATTGTAATTTTGTTTTTAGATGATTGATGAAACCTGATAATATTTTTCTGACAGTAATGATTCGCTTGAAAATGTCATTGTTAGAACTAATGTATTCAAGTTCAGCAGATATCAGCAATTGTGTTTCTAATTCAGATAGTGAACCTTGGGATATGAGGCAAAAACGTAAGAGTTCTTTGTCGCTGCTTCTACCCGCGCCTTCCGCAATGTTCGACGGAATAGATACCGCAGCCCTTCTTATTTGTGAACAGATGCCAAATTGTTCGTGGGATGGAAAGTGCTTCAGTAAAAGATAAACCTCTTTCACCAACTTCATACTTTCTTTCCAAACTGCCAAATCCTTATGATTCATAATACTAAAACATATTACAGACCACTGTTCACTAATTACAGATCACTGATCACTAATCACTGATCACTTTTAAAACATTGATTCAATCAGAGTGTCATCCGCGAAATTCGGCAGTGTAACGGTCAATTCCGGGCAGGCGTCCATGGCGCGCTTGATGGCGAAGAGGGCGCCGTCGTTGCGGGCCCACGCGCGGCGGCTGATGCCGTTGTTCACGTCCCAGAAGAGCATGCTGCGCAGTCTGCGGTCGCTGTCGTCGCTGCCGTCGAGCACCATGCCGAAGCCGCCGTTGATGACCTCGCCCCAGCCGACGCCGCCGCCGTTGTGGATGCTCACCCACGTGGCGCCGCGGAATCCGTCGCCGATGACGTTTTGCACGGCCATGTCGGCACAGAAGCTGCTGCCGTCGTAGATGTTGGAGGTCTCGCGGAACGGGGAGTCCGTGCCGCTCACGTCATGGTGGTCGCGGCCCAACACGACGGGCGCGGAGAGCCTGCCGTCGCGCACCGCCTTGTTGAACTCGGCGGCAATCTTGGTGCGCCCTTCGGCATCCGCGTAGAGGATGCGGGCCTGCGAGCCGACCACCAGATGGTTCTCGTTGGCACCCTTGATCCAGGTGATGTTGTCGCGCATCTGCTGGGAAATCTCAGCGGGCGCGGTGGATGCGATCTCTTCAAGCACATCCATCGCGATATGGTCGGTGACATCGAGGTCCTCGGGCTTGCCGGAGGTGCAGACCCAGCGGAACGGGCCGAAGCCGTAGTCGAAACACATGGGTCCCATGATGTCTTGGACGTATGAGGGATAACGGAAGGTGCCGTCCTCCTTGAGGATGTCGGCGCCCGCGCGGGAGGATTGCAGGAGGAAGGCGTTGCCGTAGTCGAAGAAGTAGGTGCCCTTGGCGGTCATCTTGTTGATGGCGGCCACCTGGCGGCGCAGGGAGGCCTCCACGGCCTTCTTGAACTCCTCGGGCTGCTCGGCCATCATCACCTTGGCATCCTCGAAGGAGATGCCCACGGGATAGTATCCGCCGGCCCACGGGTTGTGCAGGGAGGTCTGGTCGCTGCCGAGATCGACGTGGATGTCGTGCGCGGCACAGTACTCCCACAGATCGACCACGTTGCCCTGGTAGGCGAACGAGCGGGCGATCTTCTTGGCCCTGGCCTCGTTGACCTTCACGAAGAGCTCGTCGAGGTTGTCGTGTACCTCATCGACCCACCCTTGTGCGTAGCGCTTCTGGGTGGCGGCGGGGTTGATTTCGGCGGTGATGGAGACCACACCGGCGATGTTGCCGGCCTTGGGCTGGGCACCCGACATGCCGCCGAGTCCGGCGGTGACGAAGAGCTTGCCCCCGATCTCGCCGCCGATCTTGCGGCTGGCGTTCAACACCGTGATGGTGGTGCCGTGGACGATGCCCTGCGGTCCGATGTACATGTAGGAGCCGGCGGTCATCTGGCCGTACTGGCTCACGCCGAGGGCGTTCATGCGCTCCCAGTCGTCAGGCTTGGAGTAGTTGGGGATGACCATGCCGTTGGTCACGACCACTCGGGGCGCGTCTTTGTGTGACGGGAAGAGTCCCAGTGGGTGGCCGGAGTACATCACGAGGGTCTGCTCGTCGGTCATCTCGGAGAGATATTTCATCACCAAGCGGTACTGTGCCCAGTTCTGGAACACGGCGCCGTTGCCGCCGTAGGTGATCAGCTCGTGGGGATGCTGCGCCACGGCAGGGTCCAAGTTGTTCTGGATCATCAGCATGATGGCCGCGGCCTGCTTGCACTTGGCAGGATAGGCATCGATCGGGCGGGCGTACATCTCATAGTCCGGACGGTAGCGGTACATGTAGATGCGGCCGTAGTCATGCAGCTCCTGGGCAAACTCGGGGGCGAGCTGCGCGTGCAGCGACGGGTCGAAATAGCGCAGTGCATTGCGCAGGGCGAGTTGTTTCTCTTTCTTGGTCAATATGTCCTTGCGCTTGGGTGCGTGGTTGACGGTAGGGTCGTAGGGCTTGGCCTGCGGCAAGGTGCTGGGAATGCCTCTCTTGAGGTCTTCTTGGAATTCTTGCAGTGTCATCATTCTAAAATTTTTTTATGAGCTGCAAAAATACAAAAAAAGGAAATAGGGTCGTGGACCGGGCGAAGTGCGAACGAAGCAACTTCGGAGTGTCTTGTATTATCATTTTTTGTACATTTGCAGCCTCGTTAAACTATAATCGGAGAAAGCCGAAAATCCGGAAAAGAGTAGGCGCATTCATAAAAACTATCACTATGGCATATAAAATCGAACAAATTGAAGGTGTCGGCGACGTTTACCAACAGAAGTTGAACGCAGTGGGCATCCAGACCACGGATGACCTGCTCAAGCAGTGCGCCAAAAAGGCTGGACGCGCCAAGTTGGCCGAGCAGACCGAGATCAGCGAGAAACTGATCCTCAAGTGGACCAATCATTCCGATTTGTTCAGAGTCAAGGGCGTGGCCGGACAGTTCGCCGAACTGCTGGAGGCCGCCGGCGTGGACACGGTGAAGGAGTTCCGCCACCGCGTGCCCGCCAATCTCCAACCCAAGCTCGAAGAGGTGAACAACGCCAAGAACATCTGCAATCGCGTTCCCTCCGTCTCCGAACTGGAAAAGATGATCGAGTTCGCCAAAGGCCTTGATCCTGTGATGGAGTACTAATCAAAAAAACGCCGCGAATTTCGCGGCTTTTTTTTTTGAAAACTGTTTGACGAAAGATTTCTGGAACCCGTTGTCGTTATTCAATGACCCGTATGGAGAAATTGATTCGTTGTTGAAAATCAGGGGAACCCTTGGCTTGAACCATTCTGACAATTACGAACCCTTTTTTTTCGCCTTTGAAAACGAAAACTCGATTGCTGTTTCCACCAAGTGGAATATCCGTGATGGGTGTGTTCGGATACGAATTAACATAATATGAAGACATGCTTACTACATCCGTTTCGTATTGATTTTCCCATTCCCAAGTATAGTTAATACTTGTGAATTCAACTAATTCGATACCAAATGATTCTCCAATATGTAAAACATAATCTGCCTCTTTCTGGCAGGAAGTCATCGCGAATGCAAGAAAAAGTGCAGACACTAAAATAATTAATTGAGTTCTTTTCATATTTTATCAAAGTACATTGGTTTATTATTTTACATGCAATGTTGAGCCCAAAGGAACACTAAAAGGACCGATTCCTTTTGCCGCTGACATTCTTGACGGCCTGTTCGGTGCGGTGTATGAGCGAATGCACGGAGATCTTCTCACCCACGGCACGCTCCATCCACAGGTTGGGCTCCAGGCGCCCTTGACGGTAGATGCGAGTCACCTCATCAGCCATGTTCTTGCCTTTGAGATAGCTTTCCAACTGGAAGTCGATGATGTGGCCGATGGGGTAGGCGGAAAGGTAGAGCGGGTCGATGATGGCATGGGAGTAGATGGCTAAGATGGGCTCGTTTTCGCACTTGAAGACGGGAGCGTAGTATTTGTTCCACACCTGCTTGGCGATGTCGATTATGGCTGTTTTGACTTGGTCGGCGGTGGCATCGGGATGCTCGTACATCCATTTCCAGATGCCGATGTCCACGAGAGAGACCCCCATGATTTCATAGCAGTTCCAGAAGAGGTCGAGCGTTTTGAGGTCCTCGGCATTGTCGTCCGTGGCGGTGAGACCGAGCAGCTCGAGGTCCTTGGCCTGGAAGGTGAAGGCCAAAGCCTCCGTGACGGCGGTGTTGGGCACACCGGAGAGGAAATAGTTGTCCACATCGTGCAGCGAGATGGTTTGCTCCACGTTATGGCCGAACTCATGCACGCCGATGTTGTAGCCTTTGTAGTCCATGCCGTCCTCGCCGATGCGGGTGCGGAGCACGGCCTTGTCGTCTCTCATCTTGGCCTCTATGGCATGTCCTGCGCCGAGGGAGGCGTCCACGGCCACATGGTCGCAGATGAAGCGCGCCTTCTCGGCTGTGAATCCCAACTTGGTCAGGATGTTGGGAAGATCCTTCTCGAAGGCTTCCTTGGTGGGATATTTGGCTTTGACAATCTGGTCAAGGGAGTCCTGGTTGATGTCACCGCGGTTCTTGAAGCCGTCGTACCAGATGTCGAACGGCTTGAGTTTGCGGCCCAGGCGTTTGGAGATCAGGTTGGCCACCTGTTCAACTGCCGGGGAGGTTAGGAGTGTGTGGAACAGGGCTTCCGCATCTGCTACGGAAATCTCGTACTCGTTCTCGAACTTGCGTTGGATGAAATTGTTGGAACAGTACTCGTCGGCGGCCTTCTCGGCATGGAAAAAGTCAAGCAGGTATTGGTAGCGGGATTTGGGCCTGTGGTCGTCGGCGAGGATTTGGATGCCGTTGAGCATGATCTGGTTGGTGGAGGGATACCATTTGTAGCTCATGTCCTGCTTCACGACCTCCATGGGCACCTCGTCCTTGATGATGCGGATCATGGCGTCATAGATGACCTCCTGTTTGTCGGTGCCGCGAGAAGGGTCGGCGTAGGCGGCCTTGAGCTCGTCGCGCAACCCCCAGTGGGTGATCAGCGGCAGGGAACTGTGCCAGAAGAACTCGTTATGATAGCTACCCACCTGCAGCATGTTGATGTTGAAGTTGTCGATATAGTGGTTGGCGGCGGCGCTCACATTGGCGATGCGCTGCTCCACGGAGGCGGGCACGCGCGAGGTGAACACGTCGCCCAGACGCACGAACCCCCACTCCTGCTCCGACCACCGGCTGCCGTTCTGCTGCTTCTCCTTCAGCGTGAAATGAGGGAAATTCAGGATCACGATGAAAGCCAGCTTGCTGTCGAACATGTCTTCCTGGAAGTGGGTCATGCCGTTGTAGGCGCTGAAAAGCTGATCGACCGAAGTGGAAGGGTAGCCCACCAACTGCTCGGGGCGCATCAACTCGATGGATATCCGATGGTTGTGCCCGTAAATCACTTCGAAATTGTCGCAGATGCGATGGAAGAGGGTGACCTTCTCCTCAATGTTCTTGCAGAAATTCTTTCTGCAGAAATCCTGAAAATCCTGCTGGGAACCGTCGCTCTCTATCCAGAGGGCCGCCGCCTGCTTGACCCCACGCTCCACTAATTGGTCGGACATGTTGGAAACCGACCGCACTGAGCGGATGGTCTTGTCGATGGTGGAGGAAAAAATGGTGTTGTTGTCTGCAGAAAGGGAGGATTGTGCGATCATAAAGATGGCAAGGAGAATGAAGGGTAGTTCTTTTCTCATTTGTTTTAGGGTATAATAACAGGTTTATTGTTTGATGAATTTCGTGGTTGTGGTTTCCGTGGAGGTTCTGGCTTTGACGAAGTAGAGGCCTGCGGTCCAGTCGGCCACGGGGATGTCGCATTGTGCATCTTGAATGCTGTGACTCCACACTTTCCGGCCTTGCAGGTCGAAAATCTCCACATCGAGCAGCGGCTCGCCGGCCTGCAGATGAAGAGTCGTGGAGGCGGGGTTCGGCCAGGAACGCAGCCCTTGTCCGGCATGTTCCACCACGTCGATGGTGATCCCGGTGTAGGAGAGGTCGAATCCGCCGTTGCAAGGTTGGGCATCGCTTTCAAAGACGATGTCCAGTTTGCCATGTTCGAGCACAAAAGTCGTGTCGTTCAGGGTCCCGGTAAATTCCGTCAGCAAGTTGTTGTCGGAGTGGGGACGTTTGTAGATGCGCAGGAAGTCGCGTCCGGGAGTGAGCTCCAGTGAGTGGAGATCAATCAAGATGGCATTGTATCCCGAGGGCATAATGCGGTACATGCAATGGGAGAAGGGAGTGTAGTCGTATGCGCCGCTGCCGTCGGAGAGGTCGCCGGCAGCCGCAGAGTGAACGGAAACAGGCCTGCAGTATTGCGGCAGCTCAGTGGTGTAGTTGGCGCGGAACCCCAACGAGTTGGACGGGTTGGAGGTGACAAGGCGCATGCCGATCTCCATGCAGGGGAATGCCTCGTGCCAGTGCCCCGTGTCGGCAGTGAGCACATAGAAGGTGTTGACGCAGTCGGGCGCAATCCACAGGGTGTCGCCTTCCGCAAGCGAATAGGTGATGTCGAGCGTCAGGGACACCAATGTGTCGATGTCCGGGACGATGTTCCATATAAAGTCCATGTCGGGATGACAGTTCTCCACCTCGCCACTGCCGTCTGTGAACGAACCGGACAGTGCGGTGAGTGTTTTGCTGCCTGTGAGGGGCTGCGGGGTGGGGTAGGTGTATTGCGTCGTGTCGGGGTAGGCGTTCACAATCAACTCCTGCGCCAAGTTGAAATGAGTGCTGGAGACGTTGAGCTGGTCTGTATAGAAATAGTTGTCGGCATAGCCGTCCCAGCCGAAGTTGAAGTGGTAGTAGTAAGCGCTGTCCAAAATCTTGTAGCCATCGACGATGAAACCGTGTCCGTTGTTTGTCTCGGGGTTGCTCCAACCTGCGTAGTACATGGGGATGCGACGCTCCAAATGGGAGACGATGACGCTGTCCCAATCCAAGTCGGTGGAGTCGCGGAAAAGGTACTCGGTTTGAGGGCTGTACTTGAAGAATGTGCGCAGCACGCGGGCGGCGCTGTGGTTGTACATGCCGGAGCCGTCGGGGCCGTACACCATGTCCACGCCCACGCCGCAGTGATGCATCAGCTTGCAGATTTCAGGGTTGATGGCGGTGGGCTTGTCACACATGGCTTCATAGTTGTAGGTGGTGGCGCCATAGTCGGCAGACTGCACGCCGTAGTTCGCGTCCGTGTAGGAATAGGAGCCGGTGCCCGTTTCCGGAAAACGGAAATAGTAGATGAGCTGTGCCATGGCTGTGGCCACGCATCCGGTGACCACATGGTCGTTTTCACCCGAAAAATCGACGGGACAATAATAATTATAGAAGGTGCCCTGTCCCCAATGGGAGTGTACCAAGGGTTCTATGCCTTCAACCACATCGCGCAGCGGTTGTTCCCCGCGCGACAGCCGTGCCCACGCCTCATGCACGGGTTGTGCGCTTGCAGGCTGCGTCTTGAGTTCGGCCAGTTGCCGCCGATAGTGGTCCATCCACATCTTGGCGGGCGGAACCATCTCGGAAACCGTGTACGGGCGCTGGTCGGAGAAGGAAAGAACAGGTGGCACACGCCGGTCGCCGGCCACGACCACATAACCGTTGTCGGCATTGAAGATATAATAGAGGGTGTCCGCATCCGCCACCGCCACGTCGGCGCACTGAACGAGTGACTTGCCTTGCGTGTGGAAGAACTGGCTGGCTACACGGGCGGCTTCTGAAAAAGTGACGTTTTGCGCAAAAACACTCCCGAACAGGAGAAATAGAATCGTGAAAATGGCGGTTTTTCTCATAAAATCAGTTTTGAAAAATGGCTGCAAAGATAGCAAATATCCGACAGTTACAAAAAAAAACTTATGAACATACAAACATTCCAAAAAAAGTGTATCTTTGCGGCCTCGAACAATCGGGGTGTGGCGCAGTTGGCTTAGCGCACTTGCATGGGGTGCAAGGGGTCGTCCGTTCGAGTCGGATCACCCCGACTTTCAATCGAGAAAAAAAGACACCATTCGGTGTCTTTTTTGTTGTTGTTCAGAATCGTTTTCGATGTGTTTTTTGCAGTATGACGGTCTTCGAGTACGTTGGCACTTCCTTATATTGCAGATGAAGGTTTGTACTGTCAATGGCGAACCTGCTGCCAAATTTTCGCTTCAAAACTGTTGTAATCTCCCGTTCACTTTCACAATAAGGATAGTGTGACAAGATAAGGCAGTACTCATTTTTTTCCAAGGTTTTGTATTTCAGGTTGTTGTAGTATTCATGGTTGCAGGAGTAACAACCTTGTGGAACAAACACATATACAATATCATAGGGGGATTCATTGGAAAAAGTGAAAAAATTGTCATAATATTGACGTTTTTTTGTGTCGGAGGACTGACACCCAACAATGAACAGTGGAGATATTAATAATAAAAAAAATAATCTGGTCATAATCCTTTAATCTTAAATAGTCCGAATTTGCTTGCACCGGAATAGTCGTCGTTTTTCTTCAACAACAGACCTTCCGGTGTTACTAAAGCGTTTATGGGATTGTAGGGGGTGTTACTGTACAGTTGCTCTCCTAAAACGTTGAATGTAGTGTCTAATATCATTATGGAAAAAGAAAATAAATTGTTTGTTTTTGCTTTTTTGTCTGGCATTTTGACAAACCGATAATAGATGTTTCGATAGGAATCGAATGCAATTCCCACGTATGCAGCGAGTTTGTCACGTTCTGCAAGTATGTTTTCGTTTTCCAACGCGGTTATTTCTATACCTTTCGGGAGTTCTTTTAGGTATTTGCTTTTACATTCCTTGCTGATCAAGTTTCCGTCTGTTTTGTATATGTACAGATGATGGTCTGCCAAATGGGAAACAACAATCTCTTGTTTGTCGTTCATTGTGTAAGTGGTAGTCATATTAAAAGGAAACATACTTTTCCCCTCATCATAGTAGCTATCAGGAAATCGGCCTACAGAATTGTCTACTATGGTGGAATCAGGTGTGATAACGAAGTGTATTATAGGCATTTGTTCTTTTTTATTACCATAAGGAAAAACGACATTAGCGATGTAGTAGTGAGGAGTTTTGGCAATGAGTGGCGTAGCGGGGCCACAAGTGAATTCTACAGTAGGCCCTAGGTCGTTACCAGATTGTCTAAGTCTGGTGAGTTCGGCTATCGTCAAGTTGACAAGAGTGTCCAATGTCCCTGTTATATTGTTGTGTCTGAGAATTTGCGTCGAGTGGTAAGGACAAAAAATGACAGACGAATCTGATTCGTAATGATAACCCTGAACGTAAGTTGTTATTGGCAATTCAATTTTACGGATATTTTCTCCACCATTTATGTCGTAAACATAAATGGTCTTGGAATGATATGGATTGGCGATGAAAATGTTGTTGTCGCATTGACAGCAAAAATAATCGTTTACACCATTCTCACGGGTATATGATACCTCTTTGTCTAAAACTAAATACACTTTTGGCTGGTCGGAACATCCAGCCAAAAGTATATTTAAAAAAATGAGTAACTTTTTCATTACAGTTGTGTTTACCATTCGTATTCTGGAATGTCATCATACTCTGTAGCACCTTGATTGACAACATAGACACCTTCAGGGAATTGTTTTATTATTAATAATCCTTCCGAAAAATCATTCAATAGTTCTGAAGGAATATTCTCGCAATTATTGGCAAAATTTGCAAAAAAAACGTATTGTGATTGCCAATTAGAGTCAAGCACAGAAACGAGTGGAATGGAATAATGTGAGTTAACATAATCAACAGTTGCATCGCTGAGTTCATATTCCATTCCTAAAGTTTCAGATTCCTCCTCATCATCAGTATTTGGGGCCATTGAGGTGATGACAACTTCAGGTAAACAATTGCCGGAGAAACCGTAACAATCAGGGCCAAGAAGCCACGCCATTAAACCGGTTTCTCTGTATTCCCTCATATAATATCCTACATGAATGTATCCATAACCAGCTTCCCAAACGTAAACGTGCCCCTTTGAAAAGAGAAAACTCGGCTCTTCTTTTGTGTTGATAGTATTTGTTCCAGTAGGTTTTATGTTTTCTTTTTCACATCCAGTAAAGAAAAATACTGTGACAAAAACGGTTAGTATAAAAAATATCTTTTTCATTGTATTCTCTAATTTTGAATTTGATTAATATATGAAACTATATACTCCTTTGTAAAGTGTGCCATAGAGGATTGTCTATGATTGAAATCATCGTTCAATGCCATAAAAGATTTTAAGGATTAATGTCTTGAATGTCTTTTATTTAATCCTTTATTTCAAAAAACTCCCTGCCAAAGGCGCACAATGGTTTGGCAGGGAGCAAAAATATGACAATTAGAAGCCCCCCCCCCCTGTTGTGAGGAGTCGGATTATAAGTGGTAAAAAAAAGGTTCTGTCGAGCATGCCAGATTGCTTTTTTACGTTTGCAAAAATAAAAAAAATAATTAAAAGTTCTGAAGATATTTTTTTCGGGTCTCGCATGTTTTTGCCATCCTATTTGTGAATAATTTTCGTTTCAAATCAAGCGTAAAACTTGAAATTAGAACTTTTTTCTATTGAGCAGTTGATCATAGACCACCGGTAAGAACCTGCCACTATGTTCAAGAGAGATTCTAATTTAGGTTTCAGGTCTCAGGTTCCACAGTCTGAAACATGAAACCCATAACAAACTGATTGAGAAGAACATGCGAAACTTGAGTTACTGATATTTCAACTTGTTGAGGAAAAAGACCGCATTTCGGTTCCGGGTGCTCCCGGTGTTGCGGAAACGATAGCCCGACAACAGGTAATAGTTCTTGTACCACGGATACAGTGCCGTTGTATAAACCATGGGGGTGTTGCGGTTTTCTTGCGGAAAAATCTCAACGGAACGGATGGGATCGATGACATTGAGCTCGTCGTCGGTCAGCATGGTGATCAGCGATTGGTTGAGTATGTGGTAGAACAGAATCTGTCCGGGCGAGAAGGCGACGCGCAGGTGGGTGGTCAGGTTGGTGACCAGCATGTTGTCGAAAGGGAAGTCGTAAGTGCCTGCCAAATGTCCGTCGGCGTCGAAGAGGCGGACATCGGCGCTGATGAAGCGGTACCCCATGAAGATAGGCTCCGTGGTGGGCACGCCATAGCTGTAGGTGGTGGAGTAGCGGTACTCGGGATAGAACGACTCCGTGACCAGCGCCACATGCATGCTGTCCCTGAAAAGCCGTCCGGGCAGGTAGAGCACCTCGACTTTGCCGGCAGCCGACGGCTCGTAAGGATGCAATTCCGGCTCGGTGAAAGTGCCGTCCTTGTATAGAAGCGCATAGACTCCGGTGGCGGTGTTGTAAGGCGAGCTCTTCCGCATCTGGTAGGTGCCCGCGATGAAGAGGCGCTCATCCTCAAACAGGGTGATGCGTGCGTTCTGGAAACGGTAGATTCCCGTGTCGGGCAGGTCGATGATGCGCTGTATCTCTCCCGACATGTTGCTTTCGCACAGCCAGATGACATTGTCCTTGCTGTTCGAGGCAAGGTTGGCACATACAAAAATGCGCTGATTGACGGTGTCGGCGATGAAGTCGTCGATGGAGTATTCGGGCGCGTCTTTCAGAAACAATCCGTGTACAATCGGCTGATGGATGGACAAATAGAAAAGGTTGCTGCTTTCCCGGCCTGTGGGACTTGTGAAGAGCAGCGTGTTACTACAACAGGTAAACCGTGTGATGTCATTGACGGGCAAGTTGCGGATGTGCAGCGTGTCAATTAGGCTGCTGCCGGGCCTGACATGTAGCAGAACACCCGATGGGGTCTTTTTTTTCTTGATTTTCTCTTGGTAAAGCACAAACAGGTCGCCGGCATGGTAGGTGGAGGCTACATATATATAATTGACCGGCAGACGTAGGGTGTGCTGCTCTAAGGGCATCAGGTTGACGTCATAATGGTCGATGTGCGCCACGGGCGTGTCGATGTCGAAGGTGGGATAAATCAGACACAGTCCCAACGTGTCGCAGATCGCGCACTGCAGTTCTGATGAGTATTTGTCGGCGGGAAGTTCCAGACGGATGGGCCTGTCGCCCTGGGCGCGCAAGCCTTGCAGGGCGAGACAGAGCAAAAGGCCGACAAGGGCGATCCGAAGGCGGATGCCCTTTTTCAGACGGGTGGGCGGCAGTGCGGTCATGTCAGTATCTGTTGGGTTATGGACAGTGGCGTTGACGTTGGGGCTCAGAAACACAGACATCGTCTGTGTGTGCTTTCGCGCCGCAGACGATGTCTGTGTGTTTTTGAACAGTTTGTCCGTCATCTATTGGACGATGTAGTTGACGTAGATGCCGGGGGTGTGGACGCTCTCCATGGGGATCTGGCCTGCCTCGACGAGCTCCTTGGTCTCCACGATGACGAGGTCGGCGGCAGTGGCCATCATCGGGTTGAAGTTCTGGGTCGTACCCTTGTAGATGCAGTTGCCCATAGTGTCGCAGATGCTGGCGCCGATGAGGGCGATGTCGGCGTGGAGGGGCTTTTCGAGGAGGTATTCCTCGCCGTCCACCACGACTTTCTGCTTGCCTTCCTCAACAACGGTGCCGAGACCGGTCTTGGTGAGCACGCCGCCGAGGCCTGCGCCACCGCAACGGATGCGCTCCGCCAGGGTGCCTTGCGGGCAGAATTCGATGTCGAGGGTCTTCTCGTTGAACTGTTGGATGGTGTCGGGATTGGTGCCGATGTGGGAGGCGTAGAGTTTCTTGACCTGCTTGTTGGCGATCAGCATGCCGATGGCCTTGTTCTGGTATGCGGTGTCGTTGCCGATCAGGGTAAGGTCCTTGACGCCCCTCTTGGCGATGGCCTCGATGACTTTCACGGCGGAGCCGCAGCCGAGGAAACCGCCGTACATGATGGTCATGCCGTCCTTTACGAAGGAAGCGGCTTCTTCTATGGTGATTAATTTACTCATTGTGTTAATGTTTTAAAGTGGGGTTATACAAAAGCCCCGCGCCATGGGGTGGAACAGGGCTTGTTTTTACTACCAGGCGAAGAGAGGTCTGTCGTGCATCATGTCGTTGACCTGCTTGCGGGTCTTGGCGATGAGCTCCTCGTTCTCGACATCGCAGAGGATGTTGTCGATCATCTCGACGATGCCGTCCATGTCATTCTCCTTGAGACCGCGGGTGGTGATGGCAGGGGTGCCGACGCGCAGACCGGAGGTCTGGAAGGCGGAACGGGTGTCGAACGGGACCATGTTCTTGTTGATGGTGATGTCGGCCTTGACGAGGGTGTTCTCGGCGACCTTGCCGGTCATGTCGGGGAACTTGGTGCGGAGGTCGATGAGCATGAGGTGGTTGTCGGTGCCGCCGGAGATGATCTTGTAGCCTCTCTTGTTGAAAGCTTCGGCCATGGCTGCGGCGTTAAGCTTCACCTGCTTCACATACTGGGCATAGTCGTCGGTCAGGGCTTCGCCGAAAGCGACGGCCTTGGCGGCGATGACGTGCTCCAGCGGACCGCCCTGCACGCCCGGGAAGACGGCGGAGTCGAGCAGCTGGGACATCATCTTGACGACACCCTTCGGGGTGGTCTTGCCCCACGGGTTCTCGAAGTCCTTGCCCATCATGATGAGGCCGCCGCGCGGTCCGCGCAGGGTCTTGTGGGTCGTGGTGGTCACGATGTGGCAGTGCGCCACGGCGTTGTTGAGCAGTCCCTTGGCGATGAGGCCGGCAGGGTGTGAGATGTCGGCCATCAGGATGGCACCGATTTTGTCGGCAATCTCGCGCATGCGCTTCCAATCCCAGTCGCGGCTGTAGGCGGAGGCACCGCCGATGATCAGCTTCGGACGCTCCTGGAGGGCCACTTGCTCCATCTTGTCATAGTTGATGCAGCCGGTCTCCTCCTCCACTTGGTAGGCCACCTGATGGTAGAGGATGCCGGAAGAGTTGACGGGGGAACCGTGGGAGAGGTGCCCGCCATGGTTGAGGTCGAGGCCCATGAAGGTGTCGCCCGGTTGCAGGCAGGCTAAAAGCACTGCCATGTTGGCTTGCGCGCCGGAGTGCGGCTGCACATTGGCCCATTCGGCACCAAAAAGCTCCTTGACACGGTCAATGGCGATCTGCTCGCTCTGATCGACAATCTGGCAGCCGCCGTAGTAACGCTTCGTGGGAAGTCCTTCGGCGTATTTGTTGGTCATCACGGACCCCATGGCCTCCATCACTTGGGGGCTGACAAAGTTCTCGGAAGCGATCAGCTCTATGCCGTTGGTCTGGCGCTGACGCTCTTGCTCGATAAGGTTGAAGATTTGCTCGTCTCTTTTCATAGATATAATTAATTGATTATTAGATATTTTATGTTTTTCAAAAATAGTGCTGCAAACATACATAAAATTCGTGAAAGAAGAGTATAAAAATTTTTTTCATGATCTATTTACTTTTATAATCTTACATAATCACTGTTCACTGATCACTACTCACTGTTCACTCATCTCTCGCCACGCCTTGCAACATGATTCAGTTCCTTAGCAAATTAGCTTGCGGATGGCATCGGCATTGGCGTGGGGCAATATTTTGGAAAAGTGCCCGAGAATGCGCTCGAAAGATGCTTGCGGGGTGCGGTTGCAGTGGCAGGCGGCGCGCCCGACCGTGTTTTCCGGCGTGTTGAGCAATGCCCAGCCGAAGCCGTAGCGCTCGCCTTGCTTGTCCTTGGGATAGACAAAGTCTTCGGTGACGATGCGGCATTCCATTTGGAGCCGGGTGATGTAGTTGTCAAAGCGGCTTCGCATCTTCGGGCCGGTAAAACCGCAGGCCTTGCGCAGCTCGCGGGTGATCATGGCCCCGTTGAGCTCGAGGATGTCGAGGATGGCACGTTCCACGCTGTTTTCGGCAGGGTAGGGGTGCGTGCCCCGCCGGTAGTTCATCAGGTCGGGCCACCACTCCAGGCTGACGAACCCGGCGCGCCCGCCGAAGAACTTGCCATAGACACAGGGCGTGTTCTGCACGGCGGGACCTTTCCAGTCCCACAGCGGCCAGCTCCAGCTGCCGTCGTTATAGCGCTGGTAGCGGCATTCAATGGAGGCCATCTCCTCTGCGGAGAAGCCTGCCACGGGGCTGTCCAATAACGGCAGGAAGCCTAATTGTTGGATGAGAGCGGTGAGGTCGTCGAATTCGTGAATGGTCATGGCGTTGATGAAGAGTTTTTTTTCCACGGCAGTATCAGTTTTGTGAAAGAAGGGATTACAACATGAAAATAACGTGCAAAGATAAAAGTATGGCTCGCCGACAACGCCCCGATGTATGTCGCTGCCTCGGGTTATGTGATAGACAGAATCTTAATCTCCAGCGCTCCCCGTGGCGTGTCGAAATAGACGATGTCGCCGACCTTCTTGTTCATCAGGGTCTTGCTCAACGGTGAAAGGAAGGAGATCTTGCCTTTCGTGATGTTCGATTCGTCCACGCCGACAATCTGGTATTTGAACAGCCTGCCACTTCTCAACTCTTTGTATTCAACGGTGGCGCCGAAGGCGATGTCCTTTTGTCGCGCAGGGTCGTAGTCGAGGACTCTGGCGGAGCGGATGCGCTCCTCCACTTGCTTGAGTTTTGCCGTGAGAAAGTTGTTGTTCACGCGGGCATCGTTGTTGTCAACGCCCTCGTAAGGCTTGCGCTCCGCCAGGATGGCTTCGCGCTCCTCGTTCAATGCGGCCAATCCTGCGGACGTGACGAAATTCTCGACGCCGGCCGGCAAAAATGCTCTTGGTGTGACCAACGGGACCTCCTCCTGGTCACCCTCTTTTACAAATCCTCTGCTCATATTCTCTCCTCCATGCAATGTTCGCCGCTTTTTTTGCCGGTGGCGATGATGCTGATCTTGGGTTGTTTCATAGCGATGATATTGGATTGCAAAAAAACACTTTTTTTCAAAACACATCTCAAAAATAATTGATACTTTTGCAAAACATTTATCAGTCAAAAAAACACCTGTTGAAACAACAGCCGCAAAACCCCATGAAGAGCGCATTCCACAATCGGTTTCTGGCCCATTTCGGCTTCTCGCCCACGGAGAGCCAGCGTGTGGCGATGAGCCGGCTTACCGACTTCATTTATGAGAAGGGGGAACGCTTTTTGTTTATCCTGAAGGGCTACGCCGGCACGGGCAAGACCACTTTGGTGAGCGCTTTGGTGAGGGCGCTCGACGATATTCGCGTGCGCACCGTCCTCCTGGCCCCCACAGGCCGGGCCGCCAAGGTGATTTCCCAGTATGCGGGTCGCAAGGCTTTCACCATCCATAAGTGGATTTACCGTGTGGCCACCCGCGACGGGTTGCGCATGTTCATCCGCCGGGAAAACAAATCGACCCACACGCTTTTCATTGTGGACGAGGCATCCATGATTTCTGCCGACTCCCATGCCGGCGAGCTCCCCGGCATGGGCAGCTTGCTGGAGGATCTTATCGACTTCGTCTATTCCAGTCCCCACAACCGCCTGCTCCTCATCGGCGACGATGCGCAGTTGCCGCCGGTACACGCTACCGAGAGCCCCGCGCTTTCCGCCGAATACCTGAAAGCGGCGTTTGATGTGAATGTGCGCGACGGGCAGCTCACCGACGTGGTGCGCCAGGCCAACGATTCCGGCATCCTCTTCAACGCCACCAAGCTTCGCGATAAAATCCGGCGCGAGGAGATAGCCTTCCCCTTCTTCAGTGGCCAGCCTTTCGACGACTTCACCCGCATCCGTGGCGGCGAGCTGGAGGACCTGCTTTACGACCTCTATGGCCACAATGCGTGCGACGACATCGTGGCCATCACCCGCTCCAACAAGCGCGCCTACCTTTTCAACTGTGAAATCCGGCAGCGCATTCTCTATCGCGAAAACCGCATCGCCACCGGTGATTACGTGATGGCCGTCAAGAACAGTTACTATTGGCTCGACGAAGACTCCGAGGTCGGCTTTATTGCCAATGGCGACATCATGGAGGTGATGGCCATCCACAAGCAGCAGGAACTCTACGGCTTTCACTTCGCCGACGTTACCGTGAGGCTCTGCGATTACCCCAACTATCCCGACATCGACATCAAGATCATTTTGGAAAGCCTTGAGGTGGAGGCGCCCTCCCTGTCGTTTGAGGACAATCGGCGGCTTTATGCGGCTGTGGCCGAGGATTATGCCGACATTGCCAACAAGCGGCTTCGCTTCCTGCAGATCAAGAACGATCCCTTCTTGAATGCCGTGCAGGTGAAGTTCGCCTACTCGCTTACCTGCCACAAGACGCAGGGCGGCCAGTGGAAGCATGTGCTCGTCGATCAAGGGTACCTTACGGAGGAGAACCTCGACAAAGAGTACCTGCGCTGGCTCTATACCGCCGTCACGCGCAGCACGGACAATGTGTATCTCATCAACTTCGAGGACAAACTCTTTGAGTGAGAGGTTGATAATAATGAAAGCTGAGGGGGCTTTCATCTCCACATTTTTTGTATTTTTGCGCCCAAATTTTTGATACTATGGATATCGACAACGTCAACGAGATTTTCTCCCATTTTAATAAAACCACGGTGTTGGTCATCGGCGATGTGATGATCGACTGTTACATCACCGGTACGGTTTCCCGTATCAGTCCGGAAGCTCCGGTGCCCATTGTCAATGCGCAAAGCCGCAACTACCGTCTTGGCGGCGCGGCCAACGTGGCCCTCAACCTCAAGTCGCTTGGTGCCACGCCCATTCTGTGTTCCGTCATCGGTGGCGACAACAAGGCCAAGGTCTTCTACGACTTGATGGAGGATTGCGAGCTGGATTCTGTCGGCCTGGTGCCCATGTTCGGGCGCAAGACCACCGTCAAATACCGTATCATTGGCAACAATGCCCACATCGTGCGTGTCGATGACGAGCGCGACGAACAGCTCAAGGAACGCGAAAAGCGGCAGTTCGTCACCACCGTCGAACAGCTTATCGAGCACCATCCCATAGATGCCGTTATCTTCGAGGATTATGACAAGGGCCTCTTCTCCAAGGATGTCATTGACGAGATACTCGGTTTTGCGCACAAGAAAAACATTTTCGTGGCCGTTGACCCCAAAAAGCGCAACTTCAACCACTATGCCAATGTAAATCTCTTCAAACCCAACTTGAAAGAGTTGGCCATGGGCATGCATATTGAGGATAATGTTGAGCTGAAGTTGGAAGACATACACCAACTGGCCAAACGTTTTGCTGCAGATAAAAATATTGACAAAGTGATGATCACCATGTCGGCCAAGGGCATTGCCTTCTACGATCGCCAGGCTGACAGGTTCTATCACCAGCCGGCATTCAAGCGTCGTGTCGCCGATGTGTCGGGAGCGGGTGACACGGTCATCTCCGTGGCCACGCTCTTCATGTACACGGGACGTTCGATGGAGGAGACCTGCTTGGCCTCCAACCTCGCGGGCGGCTTGGTGTGCGAGTATGTGGGTGTTGTACCCATCAACAGTGCGCAATTGCAGAATGAAATCGTCAAAAACCAGGATGCTGTAGTACAATAAAACAGCAGATTGTGCGTTTCCACAGTCTGAACTTCTGCAACAGTTATGAAACATCTTAGATACCTGTCGATCCTCCTCCTCCTTGTGACTGTCACCTTCTCCACCACCAAAGCCCAGTCGTCCGGGGCCTTTGGCGTGCCCAACTTGCTCAAATACGACAACAAACTTTTCCATTTCGGCTTCCTGTTGGGCTACAATATGGCGGATTTCACCATCCATTCCAAGGCCGACTGTAACGAAAGCGACACGCTCAACATCATCAATACCCGCGGTTACAGCGGCTTTAACCTTGGCATCGTGACCGACTTGCGCATGGGCAAGTACTTTGACCTGCGCTTCATCCCCACGCTCTCCTTTTTTGACAGAAGTGTGGCCTACAACGATGCGGTGGAATATCACCAGAACACCAACCCCAAGAACAGTGTGGCCGGTGCAGTGTACATGGACCTTCCCTTGTTGGTGAAGATGAAATCGTCGCGCATGATGAACAATATCAGGGCCTACGTGCTTGCCGGCGCCCAATACAGCCTCGATCTCACCTCTATTGCCAAGAAACACCAAAACAATGTCGGCTATGTGCTTCGCCTCCACCCTGGTGATGTGCATGCCATTGCGGGCGTGGGATTCGACTTTTACTGCACCTATTTCAAGTTCTCCACTGAACTTAAGATGTCTTTCGGCCTGCGCAATCTGTTGATTGAAGACCCTGACATCCATGCCACGACCATCAATTCCCTGAAATCCAAAATACTCATGATATCTTTTACCTTTGAATAATTATGGCTAACAACGAAGATCTTTTCAAACAAATTATCGCTCACGCAAAGGAATACGGGTTTATATTCCCCTCCAGCGAGATATATGACGGCCTCGGTGCCGTGTATGATTATGGCCAAAATGGCGTTGAACTCAAAAACAACATCAAGCAATATTGGTGGAAGTCGATGGTGCAGTACCATGACAACATTGTCGGGCTGGACAGCAGCATCTTCATGCATCCCACCATCTGGAAGGCTTCCGGCCATGTGGATGCTTTCAACGACCCGCTGATTGACAACAAGGATTCCAAGAAGCGTTATCGTGCCGATGTGCTCATCGAGGACCACATCCAGAAAATCGAGGACAAGATTACCAAGGAGGTGGAGAAGGCCCGCAAGCGTTTCGAGAATTTCGACGAGAAGATGTTCCGCGAAACCAACGGTCGTGTGTTGCAACACCAGAAGGAGATTGACTCGATTCGCGAGCGCTTTGCCGCGTTGATGAACGCCAACGACCTGGCTGGGTTGAAGGCCCTCATCGAAGAGCTGGGCATCGCCTGTCCCATCTCCGGCACCCGCAACTGGACTGATGTGCGTCAGTTCAACCTCATGTTCGCCACCAAGCTGGGTTCCGTGTCCGAAGGCGCCGATACCATATATCTCCGTCCCGAGACCGCCCAAGGTATCTTTGTGAACTTCTTGAATATTTACAAGACCGGCCGCATGAAACTTCCGTTTGGCATTGCCCAGATCGGCAAGGCCTTCCGCAACGAGATTGTGGCCCGCCAGTTCATCTTCCGCATGAGGGAGTTCGAGCAGATGGAAATGCAGTTTTTCGTCAAGCCCGGTGAGGAGCTCAAGTGGTTCGACTATTGGAAACAGACCCGCCTGCAGTGGCATACCGACCTGGGCATTGCCCCGGAGAACTACCGTTTCCACGACCACGAGAAGCTGGCCCACTATGCCAACGCCGCCACCGACATCGAGTTCAGATTCCCGTTTGGCTTCAAAGAACTGGAAGGCATCCACTCCCGCACCGACTTCGACTTGTCGCAGCACGAGAAATATTCCGGCAAGAAGCTGCGCTACTTCGATCCGGAGATCAACGAGAGCTATGTGCCATACGTCATTGAGACCTCCATCGGTGTGGACCGCATGTTCCTGGCTGTTTTCAGCAATGCCTACAATGAGGAGACCCTGGAGGATGGTTCCACCCGCGTGGTGCTGAAGTTACCCGCCAAGTTGGCCCCCAACAAGGTCGCTGTGCTGCCTTTGGTCAAGAAAGACGGCCTGCCTGAAATCGGACTGGAGATTTTCGACAAGCTGAAAAAGGAGTTCATGGTGCAGTACGAGGACAAGGACGCCATCGGCCGCCGATACCGTCGGCAGGATGCTGTCGGCACGCCGTTCTGCGTCACCGTGGACAACCAGACCAAGGAGGACGGCACTGTCACCGTGCGCGAGCGCGACACCATGGCACAGTATCGCCTGCCCGTCGATGCTCTGGTGAGCGAGATCTCCGCCAAGCTGCGTTAATTCACCGATGTCGTGTGGCCGGCATCTACGGTCGCCCGACATCGGTCACAATATATAATGATATGAAAAAACTTACTCTATTGCTGGGCGCTCTTTTGCTGGTTGGTGCAGCGTGCGCCCAAAACATGAAGGCCTTCATCAGCCATAAGGCCTATTGTACCTCGAACCTGCAGCCCTATATTGAATTCACTTTCATTGTGGGTGGCAATACCGTGGCTTATGCCCCCAATGAGTATGGCAAGTACCAGGCCGATGTGGAAGTGCTCGTCGAGGTTGCCCACGGCGACACCGTGGTCAAGGCGTTGCACTATATTCTCGCTTCCGATGAGTTTTCGGACTCGACGCGCAGCAACAAACCCGATTTCGCCGACATTCAGAATCTTCCAGTCCCCAATGGCGAGTTTTTCCTCAATTTTTATCTGAAAGATCACAACAGGGACTCTGTGGAACTGAAGTACATCGACCAGATTGTCGTGAATTTCCCCAACGACAAGATCTCCTCTTCCCGAATCTCCTTATATGAGAATATGATTCAAACCGACGGGGCGGGATTGTATTCCAGATATGGCTATGATCTCCCGCCGTTGTACTATTCATACGTGAAGGAGGAGCAAAGCATGCTGCCTTTCGCGTTGGAAGTTTACAACACTCCTGAAATCATTGGCAAAGGCCATTATATGAAGGCCAAGTGCTATATCGAGAATTTCGAGAACAAGATGGTGTCATTGCCCAATCAAATCATCACCAAGTTCTTGGAACCCAATGATGTGGTTGTCATCCTCGACCAATTCGGCATTCACCAGCTCCCCTCCGGGAATTTCAACGTGGTCGTGGAGTTGTATAATGACAGAGACAGCCTTCTCCTGATCAACAAGACGTTCTTCCAAAGAAGCAATCCCTCCATTCAGTTAGACATCACCCAATACGATGCCGTCGATATAGAGGAGACTTTCGTGTCCCGCATCACGGATCGCAAGGTGTTGGAAGAGTACATCCGCTCTTTATATCCGATCAGCACCAATATGGAGAAGGAGTTCTTCGACACACGCATGAAGCAGATCCCTACCGAACAGCTCCAACGTTTCTTCTATGCCTTCTGGTTGGCTCGAAACCCCAATGATCCGGAAACGGCATGGAACAAATACAACAAAATGGTAGGTTATGTGCAGGAACGCTTCGGCAGCGTGCAGGTCAAGGGCTACAAGACCGACCGCGGCCGCGTTTATCTGCAGTATGGACAACCCAACGACGTCAAGGAGGTGCCGTCCGACCCTGTCACCATGCCGTACGAAATTTGGCATTACTATTATCTTGATGACCAATCCAACGTGAAGTTCGTCTTCTACGATCCCTCCTTGGTGGGCAACGATTACGAGCTTATCCACTCCAATAAATATGGTGAACGTCATGAACCGAACTGGAAATATCTGATGGTGAGAAAAATTCAGGTTCAGCGAGATATCTATGATACTCATCCCGATAATTATTTTGGCGGGGATTTGGATGGAGATTGGAAATATCATTGATCGTGTTGAAGTGGCAGCTGGCTGTTTCTGAAATTGCTGAAAGTTTTTGATTACAAATAAGGAATGACGGGAAAAACCATCAAGATTCGTCAGGGACTGGACCTCCAACTCGACGGCGGAGCTGCTCCTGTTGTGGAGACGCACGCACCGAGCCGGCATTATCTTCGCCCGTCGGATTTCCGTTGGATGACTCCTCAGCTCTTGGTCCGCGAGGGCGACCCCGTGTCGGTGGGCACACCTCTCTTTGCCGACAAGCGCGACCCTCGTGTGCGCGTCTGCTCGCCTGTGGGCGGTGTGTTGAGCCAGGTGGTCCGCGGTGACAAGAGACGTATTCTCGCGCTTGTCATAAACGCCGACGAGGCACAATCCCACTCCTTGGACGTTGAGGTGCCGGATGATCCATCGCCACGGCAAATTCGCGACATCTTGCTTCAACATGGCCTTTGGCCCGCCTTGCGGCAACGCCCGTTTTCCGTCATTGCCGATCCTGACGGCACCCCTGATGCCGTTTTTGTTTCTTGCTTCGACAGTGCGCCGCTGGCCCCGGATTTCAACGTGCTGTTGAAAGGCCGCGAAGCCGAATGGCACGAGGGCATCCATGTCCTGCGCCAAATCTGTCCCGGTGCCCCTGTCCATCTGGGATTGCGGGACGGTGCTGATAATGCGCTCTTTGAGAGAACGGAAGGTGTGAACTTGCACTATTTCAGCGGTCCGCACCCCGCCGGCAACATCGGCACTCAAATCGACTTCATCCGCCCTCTTGACAAGGGCGATGTGGTTTGGTATATCCACCCATGGCAGGTGGCGGCTGTTGGGCGGCTGTTTCTTGGCCATACGCTTTCCTATGAGCGTTGCATCGCCCTTGTCGGCCCGGCGGAACCGCGTCCACGCTATGTGGCGATGACTTACGGGGCTGATCTGTCGTCACTGCTTACCCCCGACCCGCAAGGCCGCGCCGTGCGCAATATCAGTGGCAACGTGCTGACAGGTGTCGCCCTGGGCGAATTTCCCGGCGTGGGCTTTTACGATTGCCAAATTACCCGTCTGTTTGAGGGCGGCCAGCGTGAATTCCTGGGCTGGCTGCTTCCGGGATTGAAAAAGTGGAGCCTGTCGCATACTTTTGTGGCTTGGCTCGCCAAACAGAAAAAGTTTTCGTTCGACACCTCCATGCATGGCGGTGAACGCGCCCTCGTGCTGAGCGACGTGTATGACGAGGTCTTCCCGATGGATATCATGCCTGCCGAATTGCTCAAGGCCTGCATCGCAAAAGATGTGGAGCAGATGGAGGAACTCGGCATTTATGGTGTGGAAAGCGAGGATGTAGCACTGTGTGAGGTTGTCTGTCCCTCCAAAATCGCATGGCAGCAAATTGTGAAAGAGGCCCTTCATTACTTATATGAGAACTAAAAAACGGCGGAATATGGGATTTTTTCAAGAATGGAGCGACAGGTTGAGTGGCCACTTCGAGAAGGGGCGGCCGCTGCATGCTTTCAAAGCCCTGTTCGATGCTGTGGACACCTTCCTGCTCACCCCAGCCGCAGTCACCCATGGTGGCAGCCATGTGCGCGATGCTGTGGACATGAAGCGCATTATGATCACGGTGATGATTGCGCTGTGTCCTGCCCTGCTCTTCGGCTGGTGGAACGTGGGATATCAACATTTCCTTTCTGTGGGTGCCACTCCCGGCTTTTGGCAGGCTTTCGGCTATGGCTTCCTGCGATGGCTGCCCATGGCGGTCGTGGTCTATGCTGTGGGACTGACCATAGAGGTGTGCTTTGCACAATGGCGCGGACACGAGGTTGCGGAGGGCTTCTTCGTGACAGGGTTCCTCATTCCCATGATCATGCCGCCTACTGTGCCGCTATGGATCCTCGCCGTGGCCACCGCCTTCTCCGTGGTGTTCGCCAAGGAGGTCTTCGGCGGCACGGGCTACAATTTCCTCAACCCCGCCATTGTGACCCGTGTGTTCGTCTTTTTCGCCTATCCCTCCGTTATCTCCGGCGACAGCGTGTGGATTGCCCATCCCGGCGTGTGCGATGCTGTCTCGGGTGCAACGCCCCTGGCAGTGGATGTAGCCCAAATTCCAAGTGATTGGGAACTCTTTGTGGGCGCGATTCCCGGCTGTATCGGGGAAACTTGCAAAATCGCTGTCCTGCTTGGGGCTGCCATCTTGTTGCTCACCAAAGTGGCCGATTGGCGCATTATGCTCTCTGTGCTGGTGGGCGGTGCCGGCATGGCTGCCATCTTCCATGCCGTGGGCATGACCGGCGTGCCGGTGCTCACCCAGCTGCTGATGGGCGGATTCCTTTTCGGCGCGGTCTTCATGGCCACCGATCCCGTGACCGCGGCGCACACCCGCGCGGGCAAGTACGTCTATGGCTTGCTTGTCGGTATCCTCGCCATCATGGTGCGTGTCCTCAACAAGGGTTACGTTGAAGGCATGATGCTCGCCATCCTTCTGATGAACGTCATGGCTCCGCTTATCGACTACTGCGTCACCCGTATCCATATTCGCAAACGTAAACAGAGAATCGCCCGGTCCAAAGTATGAAGAAGTTCAGCAATACCTATATTTTCCTCTATGTGGGCGCTTTGGTGACGGTCATCGCGCTGCTGCTATCGTTGGCTGCCGTCGGGCTGAAACCCAGGCATGAGGCCAACCGCCAGCGGGAGAAGGCCGTGCAGATTTTGAAAGCGGCGGGCTATGATGCCGCCGACAAGGCCGATGCTGTGAGACTGCTCGGAGAAGTGGCAAGTCCCAAAGCCAATGCCGCAGGACGTGAGATGTACGGCATCCACTGCCCGGACGGCACCGACGGCGTTGTGGTGTATGTGGATGGCAAGGGACTGTGGGGGCCCATCTGGGGCTATGTCGTTATGGATGAAGATATGAGTGAAATAGAGGGTGTGACCTTCTCCCACAAGTCGGAAACGCCCGGCCTCGGCGCCAATATCGCGGAACCGGAGTTCGAACAACGTTTTGCGGGGAAGAAGCTGCGTGACGGGAACGGGAATTTCAAGCCGCTTCAAGTACACAAGGGCGGTGGTCATTCCGACGACCCGCACGGTGTGGATGCCGTCTCCGGCGCCACCATTACCAGCCGCGGTGTGGAGAATATGTTGTCCCAAAGTTTGAAGGAGGTGGTGCAATGAAGAAGTATTTAGGCCCTTTGAACAAGGAAAACCCGGTGTTGGTGCAGGTGCTCGGCGTCTGCTCTGCCTTGGCGGTCACGGCACAGCTGAAGCCCGCTGTGGTGATGGCCCTCTCCGTGACGGTCGTCTGTGCCCTCTCCAATCTTATCATCTCCTGGATACGTAATACGATCCCGCCGCGTGTGCGCATCATTGTGCAACTGCTCGTTGTCTCTTTCTTCGTGGTGATGGTCGATATGTTTCTGCAAGCCTTCGTTTATGACGTGAGCAAGATGCTCTCCGTCTTCGTGGGACTGATTATCACCAATTGCATTGTCATGGGCCGTTTGGAGGCCTTTGCCTTGTCGCACAAGCCGCTGCCCTCGCTCGTGGACGGGCTGATGAACGGTCTCGGCTATGGGTTGGTGCTTGTGGTAGTCGGCACGCTGCGTGAACTCTTCGGCCGCGGCACCTTGTGGAACATTCGCATCATGCCCCAAGCGTTCTATGAGGCTGGCTACCTTGACAACGGTCTGATGATTCTCCCGCCCATGGCCCTCATCCTGATTGGCTCATTGATATGGATATTGAATCGTAACCCTAAAAATGTGAAATGATGGAACTGGTGGATATATTTGTGCGCTCTGTCTTTATCGACAATATGATTTTCGCCTATTTTCTGGGCATGTGTTCCTATTTGGCGGTGTCGAAGGATGTGAAGACGGCTTTCGGATTGGGTGTTGCGGTTTGCTTTGTGTTGATGGTCACGATTCCGGTGAACTATCTTATAGACAAATATCTGCTCGGCCCGGGCGCGTTGGCGTGGGCTGGCGCGTGGGGCGAGGGCCTCGATCTGTCGTTTTTGACGCTTATTATCTTCATCGCTGTCATAGCCGCCATTGTGCAACTCTTGGAGATGGTCATTGAGAAGATTTCCATGCCGCTCTATCAAGCTTTGGGCATCTTCCTGCCCTTGATTGCGGTGAACTGCGCCATACTGGGTGGCTCGCTCTTTATGCAGGAGCGGCATTTCCCCACGGTGGCGCACAGCTTCGTCTATGCATTAGGCTCTGGCATCGGATGGCTGTTGGCCATCGTGGCTTTCGCCGCCATCCGCGAGCGCTTGCGGTATTCAAATATCCCCAAACCGCTGCAAGGCAACGGCATCGCCTATATCATTACCGGGCTGATGGGGTTGGGGTTCATGTGTTTTCTTGGCATATAGGAGGATTAGAAATGTTGTTGAAAACCATAATTCTGTCGATTGTCATCTTTCTTGCCGTCATCTGGCTGTTGGTGGGGCTTTTGCTGTTTGCACGCAAACGGCTGGTCCCGGACGGGAAGGTGAAAATCACCATCAACGGTGAGCGCGAGATAGAGCATGAGCGGGGTTGCTCGCTGTTGCAGGCCCTTTCCGACGAGAAGGTCTTCATGCCTTCCGCGTGTGGCGGCGGTGGCACATGCGGCACCTGCAAGGGCAAGGTGCTTGCCGGTGGCGGAGACCTGCTGCCCACCGAGAAAGCCCACATCACACGCGCCATGGCTGCGGAACACTATCGCCTCTACTGCCAGGTGAAGGTGCGCGAAGACATGCGTATTGAGATACCGGAGTCGGTGCTCGGCGTGCGCAAGTGGACATGCCGCGTGCTCTCCAACCGCAACGTGGCCACCTATATCAAGGAACTGGTGCTGCAACTGCCGGATGGCGAGCGCATGGACTTCCGATCGGGCGGCTATGTGCAACTCGACATCCCTGCCTGCAACATTGATTTTGCCAATATGGATATTGACGAGCCCTTCCGCCAGGAGTGGCAAGCCCGCCGTTTGTTTGCCCTCAAGATGAAAAACAACGATGCTACGGTGCGAGCCTACTCAATGGCCAATTATCCGGCCGAAGACGGGGTGGTGATGCTCAATGTGCGCATCGCCTTGCCGCCCTTCGATCGCAAGAAGGGAGAGTTTCAGAAAGTGAACCCGGGCGTGGCTTCTTCCTATGTCTATGGGTTGAAACCCGGCGATGAGGTTGTGGTCTCCGGCCCGTATGGTGAATTTTTTGTGCAGGACACGAACCGCGAGATGATGTTCATCGGCGGTGGCGCGGGCATGGCTCCGATGCGCTCCCATATCTTCGACCAGTTCAAGACGCGGCACACGACGCGCAAGGCGACCTTCTGGTACGGCGGCCGCTCACGTCAGGAACTCTTCTATATGGAAGAGTTTGAGCAGCTGGCGCGGCAATTCGACAATTTCGAGTTCCATGTCGCCCTTTCCGAACCGCAACCTAACGACAAATGGGACGGCCCGGTCGGTTTCATTCATCAGGTAATCTTCGAACAATATCTCCAACATCACGAAAATCCAGAAGACATTGAATACTATATTTGTGGGCCGCCCTTGATGTTGAAGGCCGTTCTGACCATGCTCGACAACCTTGGAGTGCCCTCAGAGATGATACATTACGATGATTTTGGAGGTAGAGAAAACGGATGATTTCATTCCTTGAAAAACAATATGCAAAATAAGTGGGTGTGTATGCTTTTTTTGTACTTTTGCCGCCCATTTGAAAAAACCTAATTTTTATCTATCAAAAAAATTATTTTATGGAAAACCAAGAACTTCTTCACCCGGAAAATGCTGATGTGCAAAACCAAGAGGTGAACTCTGGCGCTTCTGTCGAGGCCCAAGACATTACGTCCCAAGAAACTCCCGCATCCGTAGAGGAAAATGCCCCCATTGCTGAGGAGCCTGTTGTTGAACCCGCCGCCGAGCCTGCTGCCGAGACGGTGACCGAACCTGTTGCCGAGCTGGTGACCGAACCAGCTGCCGAGCCGGTGACCGAACCTGTTGCCGAGCCGGTGACCGAACCAGCTGCCGAGCCGGTGGTCGAGCCGGCCGCTGAAAAGTCCGCCTCTCCAGAGGAGATGATGGCCGAACTGGATCAACAACACGCTGCCGAGACGTCTGAGACGGCTGCTGAGGCCGAAGCTGAGACGGAGACACAGCCTGTGGAGGAAACTCTCGAACAAGTAGAGGCTGAATATGCCGATTTCGACTTGGAACAGTGTGTGGCTGAACTGGAACGTCTGGTGAAGGAGCCGAACTTCAATCTCATCAAAATGCGCGTGGGTGTGCTGCGCGCGAGAATCATCGAATTCTTCCGCGCCAGAAGACGTGCTGCACAGCAGGAATTTGAAGCTGCCAAGGCTGCTGCAGCCGCTGCAGCCGCGGAAAACCCTGAGACACCCGTCGAGGAACCCGCCGCTCCGTCCAATGAGCCCGACGAGATTGAAGTGCGCTTTAATAAAGCCTTCCAGCAATTCAAGGACTCCAAAGCTAAGTTCATTGAAGCCTTGGAAGCCCAGAAACAGGACAATCTCAATGCCAAGAACAAAATTATCGAAGGCCTGAAGAACCTCATTGAAACCGAATCGAACCTGAAGACCCTCAACGACAAGTTCAAAGAGCTTCAGGAACAATGGAAATCCATCGGTTCTGTGCCGCAAGCCGAGTCCACGAATCTCTGGCAGAACTACCATTTCTATGTGGAGAAGTTCTTCGACATCCTTCGTCTCAACAAAGAGGCGCGCGAGATGGATTACAAGAAGAATCTTGAAAGCAAACTCGAACTGTGCGAAAAAGCGGAGTCCCTGTTGTTGATGGATTCCATCAATCAATCATTCAAGGAATTGCAGAATCTGCACGAGCAGTGGAAGGAAATCGGACCTGTGCCCGAAGATAAGAAAGAGGAGGTTTGGGAACGCTTCAAAGCCGCTTCCGACCAAATCAACCAGAGACGCAAGGAACATTATGACAAATTGTTCGCCGAAGAGCAGAACAACTACAACGCCAAGGTCGTTCTTTGCGAACAAGCTGAGGAGATCACTGCGGCTGCCTCCGACAACATCAAGAATTTCAATGACATCAGCGACAAGTTGTCCGAGTTGCTCAGTGTGTGGAAGACGCTCGGCCCGGCCCCTGCCAAGCTGAACGACGAGATCTGGAACCGCTTCAAGGGTACGCTCGACAAGTTCTTCACCCAGAAGAAGGAGTATTTCCAGCAAATCAAGGACACGCAGATGCAGAACTACAATCAGAAGCTCAACCTTGTCATCCAAGCCGAGGGTATTGCTGACCGTACCGATTGGAAACAAGCCACTGCCGACATCCTCAGCCTGCAGTCTGAATGGAAGAACATCGGAGCCACCCCGCGTAAATACTCCGATCAGATTTGGAAACGCTTCAGAACGGCATGTGACAAGTTCTTTGCTGCCAAGTCCGAATATTTCAACAATATTCAGGATAAGGAGAAGGAAAACCTTCAGAAGAAGGAGGAACTCATCCAAAAGATCCTTACCCATGAATTCTCCGACGACCGTGCCGCCAATATCGATGTGCTGAAGGCCTATCAGAACGAATGGATTGAGATTGGCTTTGTGCCCAAAAAGGACAAGGATAGAATCTATGCTGAGTATCGTGCCGCTCTCGACAAGCGTTTTGCTGAACTGAAGATCAGTGCCGAGGATATGAGACGCACCCGTTACCAGTCGCGCATCGACAACATCCTCAACAATCCCAATGCGGACAAGCTCATTGACAAGGAGAAGAACTTCTTGAAAAACAAACTGGCGCAGCTGAAGGAAGACATTGTCCTGTGGGAAAACAACTTGGGCTTCTTCGCCAATTCCAAGAACGCTGAGATTATCACGGCTGAGTTCCGCAAGAAGATTGATGCTGCCAAGGAGGAGGTGAAGGATTTGGAGTACAAGATCAGGATGATGAACAATCCTAAGTCCAAGGATGACGAGGCACCTGCTGCTGAAGCTCCTGCCGATGCTCCTGAAAATGAATAAATCAGATGCATAGAATATTTTCCTGCATAATATTGGCAATCCTTTTGTCAACAACCGTTTTATCTGCGGTCGCACAGTCGGCCGCAGATAAAATTTTAGGGGTCTATTACATCTCCGACGACCAGTCGGACGAGGACTGCAAGATACGGATCACCAAAACCTCCGACGGCCTGTATGAGGGGCAGATTATCTGGGTGAAGAACCCGACCTTCAAGGACGGGTCGCCCAAGCGTGACATTATGAACCCCGACCCCAAGAAGCGCAACACGCCGGGCGACAAGATCAAGTTGCTGTTCCATTTCCGTTACGACGCCAAGGAGAACAAATGGGTGGACGGGGAGATTTATGACCCCGTGCACGGCAAGTTCTACAAGAGCCGGATGTGGTTCGAGGATGACAAAACGCTGCGGGTGCGCGGCTATATCGGCGTGCCTGCGTTGGGTCGTACAATGAAATGGAAAAAGATCGGATAGTGTATGGAAAAACTCGACGTCAGAATTGACAAGTGGCTCTGGATGGTGCGTCTTTTCAAGACGCGCTCGTTGGCCACGGAGGCCTGCAATGCGGGCAAGGTGAAGTTGGATGGCACCAACGTGAAGCCCTCGCGCGACGTGCGCACGGAGGAGGTGTACGAGGTGCATATCGGCTCGCTGAACAAGACGGTGAAGGTGCTCGGCACACCCAAGAGCAGGGTGGGGGCGCCGCTCGTGCCGCAATACATGGAGGACCTCACCCCGCAGGAGGAGTACGACCGCATGAAAACCCTCAAAACCGCCGAGTACCGTCCCCACGGCCTTGGCCGCCCCACCAAGCGCGACCGCCGCCAGTTAGAGTATGTGAAGAGCCGGTATGCGGAGGAGGAAGATTAAGGGAGTTAAGAAATTAAGGAGTTAAGGAATTAAGAAATTAAGAAGTTGAGGGGTGGGGGTGATGCTTTGGTGATGCGCGGGAGACTTGGTCACCGCCTGCATAATTGTTACTATATTCATTTAATTTGGCTTCAATCTCCTCAATAGTGGGTATGACGCCTTCAAGTTTCTCTGGGTAGAACTTCTCAAGTTCATGTTCAGATATTCCTATAGGCTGACTGCTCGACTCCAATGCATATTGAGCCTGAGTATTGTCCTTGCTGCGGCCACAAAAACGGTGTGCCGAAGAGTGTGTCTTCAAGAATCTAAAGATGTATCACTTTGCCATTTATTTTAATGACTAAAAAAACGTATCTTTGCGCTATGATATCCCGCAATCGAAATAAAGTGCTGCCACTGGCTATGACCATCGCTTTCTGTGCGATGCTTTTTGTTGTTTCCGCACAAAACTGGCAAACAATGCCCTCCGCCGTGCTTGTCCATGAGAAGTACTATAGGTGTTACGAGTTTGACACCCTTTGCCAATTCAAATATGGGGATATTGTGTTGATGGAGGATTCCATAACGTTCAAGGATATGGATTGTATCTATCATTGCGTTGATAGTGGAATAAGTTTTTTGAACGGTGCGTATCTGATATTTTCTTTTCCGAACGGGAATCGATACATAATGGAACTCTTCAGCTATTTCTCCAGTTTTGTGCCTCAATATTCTCCCATTATTTTTAGAGAGGATTGGGGAAATACGTTGCCGTTGCAGCCAACCTTTTCAAAAAATGATTGGACTAAATCGTTGAAGAAGTTCGTAAAGAAATGGAATTCGTATGCGGATCAGAAAGAGGTTGTGTTGAATGTTATCGAGTGCGGACCGAATTATTCACGCACGCTTATAGTACAAGGTACGGATACGATTGTGGTAGGGGAGGGCTATTATGACACTGTTCTTCAATTTGACTTGTCGGAACCGGATGATTCGGATTTCATGTTCGGAGTCGACATCATCGACGGAGACACTATTTTTCTATTTCCCGAGTTTTTCCCGAAGTTTCCTGGCGGAACTGATTCCTTGAGAGCCTTCATGCTCCGTGAAACCCAATATCCGGATGACCCGCTCTTGGATGCTGGTGGAGTGGTACGGGTGAAATTTATTGTGGATAAAGACGGAAGTATCATTAAGCCAGTGGTGATAACGTCTTTGCATCCTAAATGCGATGAAGAGGCCGTCCGAGTGGTCTTGTCTATGCCAAAATGGCAACCAGGCACACTTAGGGGGCTTCCCGTCCGCTGTTATTATGATTTGCCGGTGACGTTCTGGCGGTGAGTATTGCGATTTTTGATTATAATTGCGTGTCTCCGACACGCTTGTTTTGTGGATTGCCGTTTTGCCCATACTGCGGCTGATGCCTTGTGCGGGCTCACAACCCCATCTTGGCAATCACGACACACACACCTGCTAATAACAAAACCACGGTCAAAATCCCCACAACAAGACACTTGCTGCGCTGTCGCTTGTCGATGTGCGGATAATCCTTTTCGCCCGACAATTCCGTAAGGGAGATGTCCATCCGCAACAATTTGGAGATGAAATATCGGACATATAACCCTACGAACTCGAAAATCTGATAACTGCCCCCGCCCCATCCATCTTTCATAGGTAATTATGATTTCGTGTTCGTTAATAATTTTGCATTCTTAATTCTTAACTCTTAACTCATCTCCGGCCTCCTCTGGATCGGCACCAGCGTCCTTTTGCTTGTTTGAGGTCTTCAGTATCTCAATAATGTTGTTTTTCCTGTTTGTCTTGCTCCAAAAAAGAAAACACTTTCTGTTTCAGCGTCTTGAATTTTAAAAAGTCGTGATAACATAAATCGTAACTTTAAATTATCCGAAATTTTTTATAGTTCCGGTTTGCAAAAATACATTTTTTTGGACAAAACAAAATATTTGTCAGTTTCAATATGGGGATATACCAGTTGCCGGTGACGCGGAGGATGTGATATTGTTTTTTTTTGATTGTAGTTGCGTGTCTCCGATACGCTTGCATCGCCGGGTGTCGCTATGCCCCACACTGCGGCTTCCGCCTTGTGTGGGGTTACTTGCGCTTCGCGCGTTTTGCCTCTTCGAGGCTGCTCAAGGAATGTTTTTAGCTCATCTCCAGCATCCTTTGGATCGGCACCAGCGCCTTCTTCCGCAGCTCCTCGTCCATGATGAGCTCCGGCTGCTCCTCGAGCAGGGCGGCGTAGATGTTCAGCAGGTTGTTCTTCTTCATGTTCACGCAGTCGTGCTTGACGGCGCCGTTGTAGAGGGTGTAGAGCTTCTTGTCGGGGTTGCGCTTCTGCATCTCGTAGATGATGCCGCTCTCGGTGACGACGATGAACTCCTTGGCCTCGCTCTCACCGATGAAGTTGAGCATTGCGGCGGTGGAGCCGATGAAATCCACCTTCTCCAACAGCTCGCGGCGGCACTCGGGATGCGCCACCACCAAAGCGTTAGGATGCTCGGCCTTGGCCTTCTCCAAATCCTCCACCTCATAATGGTCGTGCACGCAGCAGGCACCATCCCAGAGGAGCATCTGGCGGCCCGTCATCCGGTTGATGTAGTCGCCGAGGTTGCCGTCGGGCACGAAGATGATCTTCTCGTCCTGGGGCAACTGGTTCACCAGCTTCAGGGCGTTGCCGGAGGTGACAATCAGGTCGCACTGGGCTTTCACCGCGGCCGTGCAGTTGACGTAGGCCAGCACCTTGTGGTCGGGGTGCTTCGCCTTGAATTCGGCAAGCTTTTCGGCCTTGCAACTGTTGGCCAAGGAGCAGCCCGCGCTCATATCCGGCACCAGCACCTTCTTGGTGGGGTTGAGGATTTTGGCGGTCTCGGCCATAAAATGCACGCCGGCGAAGAGGATGATGTCGGCGTCCGTGGCGGCGGCTTTGCGGGCCAGCCCCAGACTGTCGCCTACATAGTCGGCCACCTCCTGCACTTCAGGAAGCGTATAGTAATGCGCCAGGATGATGGCGTTTTTCTCGCGCTTGAGGCGATCGATTTCGGTTTTGAGTTCTGCGGTGTTCATACGATATGCGGTTTACGATGTGCGGTTTACGATGTGCGGTTTACGATGTGCGGTTTACGATGTGCGGTAGGGTCTCCTCCTCAAGGCTCCACACTGCTCGGCTTTGTCGCTGATGCGGGGCTGCCAAGCTCTTGCCCCTCCGGGGCTGCTTAAAGTAAAACTATATTTTCTTAATTTCTTAGTTTCTTAATTTCTTAGTTACTTAAAAAAGAACCTCCTGAAGTCCAATCCCAATGCATAGACCATCAGCAGGATGAGCAGCACGAAGCCGATGGTGTTGGCGATGCCGAGGAACTTGTCGCTGGGTTTCTTGCCGGTGATCATCTCCACGAGGATGAAGAGGATGTAGCCGCCGTCAAGGGCCGGGATGGGGATGATGTTCATAAAGGCGAGGATGATGCCCAACAGGGCGGTCATATTCCAGAAGCGCTCCCAATCCCACGTCTTCGGGAAGATGCTGCCAATGGTCAGGAAGCTGCCCAGCTGGGTGGAGCCTTCCTTGGTGAAGACAATCTTGAACTGCTTCACATAGTCGGCGAGGGTCTGGAAGCCCATCACGATGCCTTTGGGTATGGACTCGAAGAAGCCATACTCCTCTTTCACGCTGCCGAAATAGTCGTATGGCAGCTTGTAGGAGACGCCGATGTTGCCGAGCGAGTCGAGGGTGACGGTGCTGCGGCAGAGGCTGTCGCCGCGGTAGTAGGCGAGTTCCACGGGCTGGCCCTTGTTCTCGCTGAAGACCTTCTTGTAGTCGAAGAAGCAGAAGGTGGCGGAGTCGTTGACAGCCACGAGGGAGTCGCCGCGCATCAGGCCGGCGCGCGCCGCGGGTGTGGCGGGCAGCACGCTGTCGATGACAAACGGGATGCGGTAGTTGCAGAAGGCACTGTTGGTGCCGGCACCCACCACCTTGCGGGGCAGCGACTTGGGTATGCGGATGACTTTTTGCACGCCGTCGCGCTCCACGGTCACGGTCTTGATGTCGTCGAGGAGAATGTCGTTGGCGAAGTCGCTCAGCGTCTGTGGTTTGTAGTCGTTGAGCAGGAGTATCTTGTCACCGTTGCGGAAACCGGCGTCCTGCATCTCCTGCGAGAACTCGAGACCGTACTTGGCGTTCTCGAGGGGGATATACTCGCGGCCGTAGGTGAAGCAGAGGGCGATGTAGATGATGATGGCGGAGAGGAAGTTGACCAGCACGCCGCCGATGATGATGAAGAAGCGCTGCCAGGCAGGCTTGGCGCGGAACTCCCACTCGTGAACCTCCTCGCCCAGGTCGGAAGCCTTCGTGGTCTCGTCCACCATGCCGTTGATGGAACAATAGCCGCCTAATGGCAGCCATCCCAGGCCCCATTCGGTGCTCTCCGGATGGTCGGCCCACTCCTTGGGGGCGCGGCCCGAGAAGAAACTGAAGTGGTTCTTCCCGTCATATCGCTTGAAGCGGATGAAGGAGAATCCCGGGTTGAAGAAGAGGTAGAACTGGTCCACCCGCGTCTTGAAGATCTTGGCGAAGGTGAAATGCCCCAGCTCGTGCGTGAGGATGAGGAAGGAGAGGCTGGCGACCAGCCCTAATATTTGTGTTACTACGCCCATTGTCGTGTCAATTTTACAAGGCCGCAAAGATACAAAAAAAATGTGGGTTGACTTTCCACTTTTTTTGTACATTTGCACCCGCTATTGCAATGAGATGGATACACAGGACTCTAATGAAAAATCGGCCAAGACCATAGGGAAAGGCACACTGTTTTTGATTGCCACCATCATAGGCCTGCTTTTGGGCGCGGTGGTCACCATGTTGGTCATAGACCTCACAGGGTATCATCATCCTACCGTCGTGAACGTGATCCCTTCCGACACGCTCGCTTCCAAGCATGGATCGGACACCGTTGTGAAATATGTGATCCACAAGTATGAGGACCGTGAGATGCAGAACCTGGCTGCCCAGGATCTCGACAGCATCCCCGCGGACTCGCTTCTGGACGACTTGGCTACCGAAGACCTGACCATGGAGTATGACGAACTCTATATGTCCGACCTTCAAGAGAGCGGTAAGTCGGTTATGGAAGACAGAATGCTGTCGAAAGTGAGTTCCCGTGTCATTTACCTTGATCAAAACAAACAGGAAATTGCGGTGCCGGAACAGAAGCCCTCGTTTGTCCAGATTCAGCAATGGACCACGCCCATTAAGAACAAGATGTCCTACAATTTCTCTGGGAATATACTGAAAATCAAAGGATTGAGTCTTGATGATGTGAAGTTGTACAATATCAGGAATCAGTGGTTGATCGTTTCCAACGGACGTGTTTATCCCATTCACCCGAACAATCAGTTCGACAAGTTGGTGGAATCAGCCGAGTATGATTTTTTGTTCTGATAAATTTTGATAATCTAATATTGAATACTATGATAATTCCAGCATCAGAACTGCCCCAACAAAAAGACGGGGCCATCTATCATCTTAACTTGCATGCCGAAGAACTTGCCGACAATGTGATCTTGGTGGGTGATCCGGGTCGCGTCTCGATGATTTCCAGCATGTTTGATAAAATTGAATTGGTCAAGGAAAACCGCGAGCTGATCACACATACGGGCCTGTACAAAGGCAAGAGAATATCCGCCGTCTCCACGGGCATGGGCACGGACAACATTGACATTGTGGTCACGGAGCTGGATGCAGTGGCCAACATTGATTTGGCGACACGGACCGTGAAACCGGAGCGGCATGCGCTCAACATGGTGCGTATCGGCACTTCCGGCGGACTACGGCCTGACATCGAGTGCGGCTCTTTCGTCGCTTCGGCGTGGGGACTTGGCATTGACGGCGTGTGGCAGTACTACGAACACGGGAACTGGGATAATGAGGAGTTGGTGCGCGCTTTTGTCCGGCACACGGATTGGAATGAGCGTCTGCCACGACCATATTGCACCCCCGCATCGCAGGAGCTGTTGAACCGCATCGCCTTCGACATGCGTCAGGGTGTGACCGTGAGTGCGCCGGGCTTCTTTGGCCCGCAGGGGCGACAAGTGCGCGCACCGCTGGCTTTCCCGCATCTGAATGAGAAAATAGAGACTTTTGAATATGACGGAAACGTCATCACCAACATGGAAATGGAGTGCTCGGCCATCTATGGGCTGGGAAATCTCCTGGGACATCAGCCCTTGACTGTGTGTCTCATCATCGCCAATCGCGTGACAGGCCGCTTCCTGGACGATTATCACGACAGGATGGAGACGTTGGTACGGACTGTGTTGGACAGAATTTAACGGACATGAGGAGATTTTTGCTGTTTTGCGTTTTCATGGCGATGACGGTGCTGATGGTGAATGCCTGCAAGCACCGTCCCACGGAGAGCCCCGCCGTGATCGTGAAGGACGCCGTCACCGATGTGGATGGCAACACCTATGATGCTGTAGTTATCGGGGAGCAGACGTGGATGGCCTCCAATCTGAAAACAAGCCATTATGCCGATGGCACGGAAATCCCGCTGGGCGACATCACGAGTAGTAGTGATTCTCTGCCATTCCGGTATCTTCCGGACAATTCGGTGGCAGGTTCCGAGCTTATGGGCCAGTTGTACAATTGGTCCGCCGTGATGCATGGCCAAAGTCACAGCAGCGAGAACCCTTCGGGGGTGCAGGGTGTTTGCCCCGACGGATGGCATGTGCCCTCCAACCAGGAGTGGAATGCCATGATTGTGGCGGTCAAGGCGGATGACGACTTTATCGAATACAGCGGCTCTGTGGCCAAGGCGTTGGCTGCTGCGTATGGCTGGGATTCTTCGCGCGTCTATCTCTCGCCGGGACGGGAAATGGAAATCAACGATGCCACCGGGTTCCACGCGCTTCCCTCCGGGAATCTCAATTTCGGTTCCTTCAATGATGTGGGACAATATGGCTATTTTTGGACCACTTCGCGAACGGGAAAATATTTCGCGGTTGGGCGGAGCATCGGATTCAACACCAAGGAACCTACCGTGAACGACTGCAGCCTGTTTTACGGTCTGTCTGTCAGGTGCGTGAAGGATTGACAGTTCTCGTCACCCTGATCATTTGAATTACAATATTTCACGGGCGATCCAGGCGCAGGCTATGGCATCGTCGAGGGCATTGTGTTCGTGTGTCAAGGTGTAGCCGCATTGTGCCGCCACCGTGTAAAGCTTGTGGTTGGGCAGGTCGGGGAATGCTCGCATCGACGCCGCCAGAGTGTCATAGAACTTGTAGCCGGGGTATTCCATTTTGTGGACATGGAAGACGGCCTGCAAGCTGCGCTCGTCGATATGCTTGTCATGGGCCACCAGCGGCAGCCCTCCGATGAGCGGGTCCACGAGCTTCCACACCTCCACAAAGCTGGGCGCGTCTTGCGTGTCTTTGCGTTGAAGGCCGTGGATCTTGGAGCACCAATAATCGTAATAGTTGGGGCGAGGTTGGATGAGAGAGTAGAATTTTTGCATGATGACACCGTCCTTGACCACCACAATGCCCACGCTGCATACCGAACTGCACTCGTTATTGGCGGATTCAAAGTCTATGGCAACAAAATCCTTCATTTCTCTTTATTTGTTTTCAGGCGGCAAATATAGGCAATTTTCGGGTATCTGGATGCCCGTTGGCGATATAAAATAATTCCGTTTTTTTACTCTTTCGTCAGATACATCACCATTCGCCCGTCTTCGTATAATTTTATTGTAATATTGTGGTGAGACCACCTCAAATACTTGCTTTTCCCATCTGAATTGACAGGCTCTTTACCGGTCAATCGAGTCAGGATTTGGCGTACTTGCGAATGTTTTTTCCCCACATTGTCTATACTTCCAGAAATGCGCTTGGACGAGTTGTAAACATTGGTCTTTATCCACTCAAAAAATGCGCCCCTGACCATAGAATCGCTTCTATGTACGCAATAGTCCACAGATAAGGTTTCTTTATCATCGACTACCGTATAATAGCTGTATCTTTCGTACTCGCCTGTTTGATATTCGTCAGGATAATAAAGATTGGCCAAATCTCGGAACTCTCCTTGACAAGAGGCCTGTAACGACTTCTCCACGCTGTCTGTCTGGGAAAGCGTCAGATGGTCAAGATGATTCAGGAGAAATTGGAGCAATGGCTCGATGTTGTCTGTGCCTATATGAGGTAGTGAGTCTTGATTGTGGATAATGTGGCAGACGTGGATGAGCGTATCCTGGATTTCCAGCACTCCGAATGAATTTTTATCCTCCTTGAATTGCTTGAAGCACTGATTTGGAGCAGGATTGATGCCTCTAAAGCTGTCGTGCCACCGGAAAAAACGATAGGAATGTCCCAAATCAAATTTTTCAATCAGTTTCCCGTCTTCGAGCTGGGCGATGTATGCTCTCTTCTTTGAATTGATCAAGTAGTAAATATTCCCATTTGTCAGGAATGCGTCTGAGAATACTGTGTCGTAAGTCTTCTCGTTCCACCAACTGTCTTCATCATATCTGCCTGTGAATTGGAAAAGAGTAGGGACAGGTTTGACATTGATGCCGCCGGAGTGATAAAGGCTTTGCAAAAAAGCGTTTTCGTCTGCAGAAGCATCTTCGTATGTGAAGCCCTTCTCACATAATTGTGTTTTCCCTTCCAGGGAAATCAAGGTGTCCACTTTGTTGCCCCGAATGAAATAATAGACCTTGTCGTTTTTGATGATGCGCGACAATCCTCCAGACATAAGGTGCTGGGGAAAATACTCTTTTACTTCAGGATAGGAAGGTTTCACAGTGACAGAGGTGCTGCTTTCCCAAATGTCCGTGCTCACTTCTGGCGTGTTATGCAGAACGTCAAGGTGTGACGCTGTTTTGTCTATAAACCAGGTGTATTCTCCCCATTCACCAATGTCAACGTATGCAACGCTGTATTGGTCGTCCTCATATATCACATTGGAGACCACTTCGACGGGCTTCCATTGCCAAGCAACCATATCAAAATAATAGCCGCCCTGTTCATTCCTAAGATGGTATGGACTCAGATAGAGGGTGTCGTGTCGTACAAAAAGGTCGCCATAAGAGTTCCTTTGAAAATCTTTGGGCAAACTTACCTCTTTAATCCCATTCCCTTTTTCTGAAATGACGAGTAGTCGGTTCTTCTCTATCCAATGGTCATAGACTTGTTGGTCTAGAAAAATACAGAAATAATAACCGTGATATTTAGCGGCCCATTTCATCTCAAATTCCGAAATAGGGCTTATGAAATCAGAAGCGTTAATCCGTAGCGTGTCCTCCACCACCCGGAACTGCTGGGCGTAGGAAGAGAAAGACAGCGCGAGGAATACGATAAGAAATTTCCAGCGATTCATTTTCGATATAGAGACTTCAGTTTATTCACACTCCACGCCGTATCCGCGGACCATGCGAAGTCGTTAAACATAATCCGAAGAGAACGACGCAGCAAAGATAGCAAATATCTGTATCAGTATGCAATGCCGGGGTGTTTTTTGCGGTTCCGTGCTGTCCATCAGCCCGGTGCGGGTGTCGGAGGCGTGGCGGTTGGAGGCGGTGTGGGACAGGGAGGCGCGTGACGGCGGTTACGGACGGAGCAGGCCCCGGAAGGAGAGGTCGTGGCTCAAGGGCCTCCTCCACATGGCGGATGCTATTTTACTGTTATCCATCACGTGATAATTAATCGTGATTACGTTTCACGTAAAACTAACCTTACACCTGTTCCACCTTTCGCGTTCCGGTACATTCTGGGTAGCCTGTGCAGCTCCAAAACTCCTTTCCCGAATTAATTCCTTTTCTCGCCATGCGTTTCAGCATCGGTTTGCCGCATTTCGGGCAGGTTGGGGCGCCTGTTTTCGCGTTTTGTTCGGCCCGGTAGGCGAGTCTTTCGGCGGTCAGGGCTTCTGTAAAACCGCCTTCGGTCCGGAAAGTTTCCAGCTGGTTAGCCAGCTGTTTCCTCAGCATCATGATCAGTCGGTTGCAGAGGACCAGCAGGCAGTTAGCCGCCACAATCGAGTTCTTAGCCTCTAACCACTCATCGAATTTGTGCTTTTGGAGCAGAATATGTTGGCTGCTTAGGTGTTGCACATCGTCCTTGTATAAGGGCCTGTCGAGGTGGGTGTTTGCCACCTTGCGGTAGATATCCGACTTCACGGACCATGGAAGCTCTTCGTGCTGGAGGAGCCAGTTCAGGTAGTCGTTGGCCAGTTCCGCGAGGCTGGCGCGCGCCACGTCGGTGAGCCGCATCTCGGTCTCTTTTGAGGTGGCGTGCCGTGAGTTGCCTTCGGCGATGTTGGCCGGTACCGAACGTGCCGCCTGGGTCATCTGGTCGTATTGGCGACCGCACGGATCGTTGGCACGGTTAAGGTAACGCCTGCAGAAGTCCTGTGTGGCGAGTTGTATCACGTTGGACATCACCCAGGTGTCCAACCAGTAGTATCCAAAATTCCCTATTTCCATTCTGTTCTCTTTTTGTTTGATATTTCGTTTTGCTCCACGGTTAACGAGGAAGGTTCGGGATTATTGCAAGGGAACGAAAGTTTATGTTTGGTGCACAAGTGCCCCCACTGTCCACCAGCCCGATACGGGTGCTGGAGGTGTGGCGGGTGATGGCGGTGTGGGACATGGAGGCGCGTGACGGCGGTTACGGACGGAGCAGGCCCCAGAAGGAAAGATCGTTCCGCAGGGCCTCCTCCACATGGCGGATGTCCGTATCGATTTGCCGCAAACGGTGCTCGATTTCCTCGTCAGAGTGACGGGCATCGGCGAGGGCGTTTAGCTTCATTTTGGCTTTGAGATACTCTAAACCGTTGTGAAGGGTTAGCGAATCGCACGGCACGTTTGGGGAGAAGAAGCTGCCAAAAGAGAAACCGAGGAATAAATTTCCCCAAGATTGATACCGCTGTAAGTCGTTTTGATATTCGGCGATGCGTGGGTCGTTTGGGTTCATAACCGTAACTTGTAATTTGTTTGACAATATATTATACGCCTTTTTTTCAGAAAAATTGAACCCAACCGTTAATCTACCCTATTATTGGGAATGGGGTAGATTTGAGTTTTGACCATTGAAAACAAATTTTCTGGATTTGGGTGAATCCTGTATACGTATAAAGGCACATCCTTTTTTTGTTTTGCGAATTCAATTACTCGCCGAGTTATATTATTTGGACAATGATACCCAACATAAATACAGATTATATTGTATAGGTTAATTGGAACGAGTAAACTATCCTTGTCTGCATCATAATAAGGATTGTCCCCGTAGTTTCTATCATACCAAACAATCCTCCATTCATTTTCTTCTTCATATTGGACTGATTTGCTTAATAGACCATCTGCTACAATGCCACGCTTAAAAGAAAAGGATGATTTATATTCAACCTTTTTAAAAACAAATTTATTTGATAGTGCTTTTTCAAGATCGTTCGGAAAAAAACAATATCGAATACATATACCTGTGTGCTTGTTTCCGTAATATGCCCATTTTTTCGAATCAACCGAAAATTGAATCCGATCTCTGCTAAAATCAACTTTCCCAAAGCAACATACTTTTAATCCATCAAACACATTTTTGTTAGGAAAAAGATGGTCGGTTCCTTTTTCTTGAGCTATTGGACAATCTACGGGATCATTGAATCTCGAAGGATGAGAAAGCTTTATTTTTGTCAAAACTGAGTCAATGTTTTCATTGTCCACAGAATAAAAGCGATAAAATTCTTGATTCTGATACGCCTTGTCTCTACTGCCTGCAATATGTGTTTCAATGCTTTTTTTGTACCAATCGTCTGCTTCTTCTTTACTTAAATGGGCCTTTATGAAGTAACAATGTGCTAAATTGCACAAACATGATTCATCTGTCGTCTTCTCATATTGTTCAATAGCTAAATCAGTGCATTTCAATCTATTTACCTCGCCTAGGTCTAACTGTTTAGCCAATGTATAATATTTATCTCCCTTTTGCTTTGAAGACATATTCCAATTGCTAAAAATTTCATTTATACTATTGTTGACGTTGTCCATAATGCCCGTTGACTTTTTGCCGCAAAAATACATTTTTTTCAATACGCAGTGCCTATTCTTTGAAAAAAATTATCATTTACTTTACTGTATCATTAAAATAATGTACTATTAAATTAAAACACACCAATGTAAAACATTGTAAAACAAACAATTACCGTGTGCAATCATTCCCCTTCCACCACCTCCACTTCTTCCTCCGTCAACCCATACAACCCATACACTATCCCGTCAATCTCCCGCTCCAAAGCAGACGTGTCTGTTGACGGGTCGGAACGTTTGGCGTTGAGTATTTTGTCCACCAAGGAAATGATGGCTTGCTTCTGTTGCTCAGTTGCTTTTGGCATTGGGAAATCTTCAACTTCATAGCCGTTGACATTGCTATTTGTGCTAAAGCAGCGGAAATACCAATTCAGCAATTTACTGTTAAGAAGACCCAAAAGATAGCTTGCTGGCAATTCTTGGGTAGGCAAAATATAATTGCATGAATTGGCAAGATATACACCTGGAGGTACAATCGTCATCACCAACCTGATTTTGTCATTGGCACCTGTCATTCCTTGCATCGCAATTCTTTCCACTTCATGATGACGTGACTTTTCACTCGTGTTTTCGCTTAAATACCAGTCTTCATCCAAATATTCAATTTTACCTTGACTCATTTTATAGGTGATATAGTATCTTTGAATAGCTGCACCTTTTAAAATGACTGGATTTGAAGAATCATCATTGAAAAAATGCTTGTGGAAAGTCATATTCAGTTCTCCCTCATAGCATTTTAACGGTATTTTGCCAAATTGTCGAAGTTTTATTGCCAATGGTATGCTGCGCTGTTCTATTCTTGGAATGCAATAATCTTTCGAATCAATGTTTTTTATGTCCTTAGCAGTGTAAAGTACACTAGTACCTGAAGATTTATACTTGTTATTCCAAAAGTTTACAACAAACGGACTCTGCACCCCAGTTTTTTGCATCAACAAAATATAAACACTCATCTTAACGCTTGGAAACACTCTTTTCTTTTTGCTATCTCGCTCTGGGAAAGAATCAATCGTGATAATTCGATGATGATCTATCACTTCTTTCCTTAAAAGAGTTGCTTGCTGGTCCGCGATGAAAGAATTTTGGAATATCATTGATATAACACCTCTATCTTTACAAATTTTGTTGATGGAGATGGCAAGGAACAATTTGTAGGCGTTGAGTTTACCTCCAAAAGCAATCTTCAATTCCGATATTTTCCTTATAGTTTCAATTTCACCTTTTATAGCACCTTCGTATTTGAAGTACGGCGGATTCCCTATCACAATATCAAACCCACCCTTGTCGAAGATGTCCTTGAACCAGGTGTGCCAGAGGAAGAACTCCTGGTTGGCAGAGGGGTCGAGGGAGGAGAGACGAAGTTCGGCGGACGGATGCAACCCCTGCTGCCGAATGTATCGCTTGACGCTATCGTTAATGCTGCGCCGCGCCTCCGCCTTCTTCACATGGTCGGTGAGGCTGAAGTACTCCCGCAACATCAGCTGGAGATTGCGCTTGGTATCGGTGCTCACGAACTCGATGCCTAACTGGTTAGCCCCCGCTTTCTGCCTGCCCTTCCCCAAACTGCTGTGCTGACCGTCGCTGCTCATCATCCGGCTCAAATCCACCCCTTCGAAGCTCTCTATCAAGCTGTTGCCCTGCATGAACTTGTAGTCAAAGTTGGGCAAGGCCTGCGGCTCCTCGCTGTCCACCACGATGCTCAACCAGAACCGCAGACGGGCAATGTCGATGGCACCCCGCTCGATATCGACCCCGTAGATGTTGTTTTCGATAATCTCTTTCTTCAATTGTGATCTGTGAACAGTGATCAGTGAACAGGAATCATGGTCGGTCAAGGCTTCGCGGCATCTCCATAATTCGTTCAACAACCCCATCGGGAACGCACCGCTGCCAATGGCCGGGTCGCAGATCTTTACCTCGCGCAAGGCACGGTCGAGAATCTCACGATAGGGTTCCAATTCACCGGGGAATTCGTGGGTTTCGACAAAGGTGCGGATTTTGGAGCCAACCACGTCCTCGCAATTGGTGTTTTTTTCATCTGCTGGGAAGCAGATGGCTCCTAAGTACGCAATCAACGACTCTTTGCACATGTACCGCACAATCTCCTTCGGGGTGTAGAAGGCACCTTTGGCTTTGTTGTCTTCCAACAGGCTCTCAAAGATCTTGCCCAACATTTCGGGATCGACACCAATCTCGGCGTCGTCGGGGTCGTTTTCATCGACGGTGAAGTTGTAGGAGGCCAAGAAGGTGAAAAGATCGTTGAACAACGAAGACGGCAGCCGGATGTTCATCTTATCCACTTCGTCTCGCTCGAACAAGCCGCCGTTGAGGTAAGGCAAATGCTCCCACTGTTTCAGCAACCCCTTATCCCACTGTTCGTCGGCAAACAGTTTCTCACGCTGCTCTGGCTCGGTGTTGAAGATTCCGAAAAAGAGCGGTTCCAAGACCTGTTCGAGAAAATCGGCCTGATGAGGACTTGAACGAAACAGGTCGCGCAGGAACGTTGGATTGCCATTGAGCCAGCCTTTTTTCTGCAAAAAATGGAGGAACACGATGCGTCCCATCATCTTTTTGACGTAGTCATGAAGACGGGTGTCGGATGTTCCGTCGGCAGAGACGCGCCATGTCACGTCTCTACGATAGGATTGCGTGAGGTTCGCCACAATCCGGTCGTAATGGAGATGGTATTCGTCGAAAAACTCATCGCTGAGCGCATCCACCGAGAAGGATTCCCGGAGGTCGGACAGCGTTATTCGCCCATTCAGTCTGGCCACCTTCTCCAATCGCTCAAGCGGTGTTTTGTATTGCCCGTTTTCGTCACCCAGGATATAGGAGAACCGTTTGGCCGAGGTGCTGCCCTCCTTGAGGTCGCAGATGTAGGACAAACGCCAGTGCCGGCCGTCGTCGAAAACGGCAATGGCCCCATCGACATCGTATTTCAGATAGGGACTGATCAGCTTGCGCAGGCCCACACGCTTGCGACGCACATCGCCGCCATCGGCCACACGGGTGTAGAAGAAGCCGAGCAGACGATGGTCGGCATCATCCATCTGACCGATGAAAAAACTCTGGTCGCCTTCGGCGTTGGTGTCGAGCCATTCGGGACGCGAGGCCACGTCGTGGCACCCGAAAAGACGATGCACGATTTCGCGGCTGTAAGTGGTATAGTCGAACGGCGATTTGAAAATCTGACGGAGGGTTTCGGTATTCATTGTCGGGTTTATTTGAAGGTTTCGCTTAAAATGATGTCGGCAGTGGTGTAGGCCATCTGCTTGGTTTCAGTCTGCGGCTGTGGTTGGCTGTAGTGTCTGTCCAACTCCTCAAGCTGTTCCTGTATCTTGGTGAGCGGTGCGGGCTCTTTCTTCTGCTTCCTCGAAATACGGTTGAGGGCATCGGCTAACTGGTTGTAGGCACCGCGTTCCACCATCTGCTTCAGACGATCGAGGATGCCGCGTCCCTCTTCGTCGAGCAGAGGCCGCACCTCGCGCAGGAAAGCGGCGGCCTTTTTGGCGTCGTTGTCTTTGCTGCCGATTTTGAGCTTGTCTTCCTGATATTCGCGCTGCTGGTCGAGGGTGTATTGCCGTATCGCGCTCTGTACCTGTTCGTAATGCCGCTGTATGCAGTCGCCGAAGGGCACCGCTTTCTCGTCGGGTTCCGCATGGAAGATATCGGCGGCTTCGAGGAAGGAGAGCTCGCGGGGAATGTCGCCGACGAGGTAGAAGGCCTTTTTGAGGGGAGAGGCGAGATAGACGATGGTGTGATGTGTCGTCTCTCCGAGACGGGCGCAGCGGCTTTTCGGCGGCAACTTCTTGATGCGGCGATAAAGCGAAGGATGGTTGTCGTGGAGGGCGCGCACTTCGCGCAGCAGCTCCAGACTGCGGTCGGTTTCGTCGCGCACGTCGGTGTTGAAGAGTTTGAACTCGTGTACCAGCTCGTCGTGCGAGTAGATTTTGGTGTCCTCGCCGAGGGCGGAATGGAAACTCTGCAGCTTGATGAGGGAGTTCTTCTTCAAACTGATGATGGCATCGCCGGGGTCGGAAGGGTAAAACATGTAGTTGTGGATGGCGGTGGCGGTGGAGCCGATACGGTTCACACGTCCGATGCGCTGCATCAACCGCGTGGCATTCCACGGGCTGTCGTAATTGACAATGACGTTCGCCCTGTGCAGGTTCACGCCTTCGGCCAGCACATCAGATGTGATCAGGATGTTGTAGTCGTTATGCCACTCTTCTTTGTACTTGGCATCGAAGTTGGCCTGGATCGTTTTCTGAAGTCGCTTGCGGTTTTTGGCGCACACGGCCAGAATGTCTTGACGATGCAAACGCTCTTTCAACTCTTTTTCCAGATAGTTGACGGTATCCACGCTTTCGCTGAACACCACTAATTTGCCGCCCGGATTCTTCTCTTTGTCGAACAACTCCCCTTGCAGCATGTTGATGAAAAGTTCCAGTTTGGGGTCGGATTTCACTTTGTCCCATCGTTGGCACAGCTTGTCCAGCACATCGGCATCATACTCCAACATCGGCAGAAAATCTGGCTTGAAGTCGGCCGCGTGGAAGAGTATCTCTTTCTGGTCGAACCCTTTGCCGATGGCCAATTCTATGATTTCGTCCAACTCGACCCCGTCGGACTGCAACTTTTTCACATTCAGCTCGGGCGCGATGATGACTTTGTCTTCCTGGAACATTTTGATCATTCCCCTCGTGGCTTCCAAAAGGGTGTGGAGCGAGCGGCGGAAGGCATCGAAACTGCTTTCCAACCGTTTGACCAGATGCGTTTGGTAGATGGAGGCCAGCGAGTCGGTTATATGTTTGGCCATCTTGCCGGAAGGGACTTTGTACGAGGGACAATACTCCACCGCACGATAACGGGCATAATGCAGACCGCTTCCGTTGAAGACGTCCGCGTTGACCTCTTTCAGATTGGCCGATGGTGTATCTACCAATTTAATATAGGTATCGATGAAGAGTTTCAACAATTCGGGCGACATCTGATAGGTACGGTCGGTGGGATCAAGAAGCTGCGGGAAATGGATTTCGTGGGCATAGCGGGGCTCGTGCTGGATATTGCTGCGGGTACGGCGCACCATCACTTTCTCCAACACCTTGTGCCGAAGCTCCTGATTGATGGCATCGATACGGGTGGTGAGAAAACCGGCGCTCATTGTGCGGCGCTGCGACATAAGACTCTTGAATTCCTTGATCCACGGGGCAAACGTATCGGCAATATTGCTGACGCCGTCAATTGTGCAGCGTGCGACATCCTGAAACAGCAGCAACTGGTTCTTGATGTCCTCGGGCGTGTTGTTGAGCGGCGTGGCCGAAAGCAGCAGCACCCGTTTGTCTCCTTTGACATTGCCTTTGTTCAGCCGTGCCGACTTGCAGATGCGCTGCAGCAGGTCGTAGTTGCAGTTGCTGTCATGCCGGAAATTGTGCGCCTCATCGACGATAATGAGGTCGTAGCAACCAGGCTGATTGTAGTTGTTGGTGCCCTCGATGATTTTTTCCAAACTGCCATTGCTGACGAATTGGCTATAGTTGTTTTTGATTTCGAAATCCCTGAATGTGTCTTCCCAGTTTTTTTGCACCGAAGGCGGGAAGATGACGAGGATGCGGGTGTTGTCGCCATTGGCGGCGATAAACCGCTGCGCAATCATGGCCGCCACCACGGTTTTGCCCAAGCCCACCACATCGGCGATAAAGCATCCGCCGTGCCGCATCATAATGTCGTACCCTTGCACCACGGCATCGCGCTGATAGGTGAGGTCGTCGTAATTGTCAGGAAGATGAGGGACGAAATGGTCTTCGACCTGATTGCCGAAATGGTCGATGAGCATCCGCATATAGAGCTCGTATGGCGTAGGCTGGTGTTCAGGCGCTGCGAGATGAGTGCCGTCCACGATGCGGTTCACGTCATCCATAGTCACGGGTATGGCGTCGTTCCACAGATGCTGAAACTCCTCCTCGCAGTAATGCACATCGTCATAATCCTTCATGGCCACATTCAGCTCATAGCGAGGCGGTTCGGTGGTGCCGAGCCCTTGCGCACTGAGGTTGCTGCTGCCCATAATGACCCAGCCGTCGCTATGCTCGCTGTGGCTCTTCGGCAGATAGAGATAGAACTTCGCGTGGAGGTCTTTGGTGGGATGAATGCGCAGTTGCAAACGTCCGTCAGCGATGTCGGCACAGAACTGGCGGATGCCGTCATCCACATCGGAGGCGTATTCCGACTGATAGACATCGCGGAGGAAATCCTCACAATATTGTTCGAGACTCGCCTCCCTGTCTCCGAAAAACAGTTTGCCGGCGGCCTGCGACTGTCGGAAGAGATTGTCGATATTGATGCCGACGAGGATGCGGATTTCGCTGACATTCTCCAGCTCCTTGCGCAGTTTGAAGTAGCCGCTGGAACGAAAATAGCCAACCACGGCATGGAAGATGTCGAAGTTGGCCATTGCGGAGGCGATGCCGTGGAACTTGTCCATCAGCCTCGTCTCGATATTGTTGAAAAACTTGGTGCTCATGATGGCTTGGCGTTTAGGGCGCTTCGCCTTTCGAGCGGTCACAAAAAAGAATCCGTGAGTCTTTCTGTCTAAACGGAGGTTCGGCAAAACCTTACTACAAACAAGAAAGCCCACGGATACACCGTGAGCATTTCTGCTTTCTCGTGTAGTAAGTTGAAAATTTGCCGATTTCCGTTTACTTGAAAAGCAAAAACGCTTTATGTCAATATGTTATTTGTCTTTTTATTCTTCTATTGTCTCGTATATATTACTCGTTTTTAGTTTAAGATTCCGATTGCTTTGGGCGGCAAAGATAGGAATTTTTTGGAAGGGTTGGGAATTATTTATTGTTGTAACATCGAACGCCCAATAAATCTCACGAACTTTATCGTTAGTTTTTGTCGCTCTAAAAATATGGGGATTATATGCCTGATGGCATAAATCAGGGCTTTTGCATCTTTTTTGATTTGGGCGTGCCGGCGCGGCGGCGGTAAATATGTCACATTTGCACACACCATCAAATGCCGCCGCGCCGTCGGGCTTTCCGCTCCAATAATTTTGGTTTAAAACCTACCACCATTCCGCGAAACGCGAAGCGTCAAGCGGAACCTCCGTCTCGCCAAGGGACGCATTCCCACCAAAATCATTTCCGCTTCAATCCCTCACGCAGGCTCGTCG
>CAMVIT010000011.1:0-59854 GCA_947167635.1 uncultured Bacteroidales bacterium
GGTTGAAATGTCTGCGATTGCCAAAAAAACAAACTATTTTTTGAGCAGCCTACCCAGCAGGTCAAGGCCATTCCCGAGAACTGCTTCTATGGCTGCCATTTGCTGAGCAGTGTCACGATGCCGCCCCAACTGGAAACGATAGGACAAGCTGCGTTTTTTGAAACGCCCATGCTGCAGGGGCTGTCTTTGCCCGCCACGGTGTCGTATATCGGCAAGCAGGCATTCAGGACCCTTTCGGACAGGGGACTCAGGACATTAGACATTTATTGTGAACAACCCCCTGCTCTTGGCAGCGCGGTCTTCAACACATCGGACTCCATCATCGTGCGGGTGCCGTGCGGAAGCACATCCCTCTATCAGCAAGCGCCCGGGTGGCAGAACTATTCCAACATCTACTATGAGGAGTGCGTGGGGGTGAGGGAACCCACTTTGTATCAAGCCCGGGTGTATCCCAACCCAACAGGCAACACGCTGCACGTGGAGTGCGCCTCCTTCGCCGCTGGTTCGCATTTGGAGATTGTTGATGCGTTGGGACACCGCATCCTGACTGCGCCAGTGCAGTCCGACAATACAATGGTTGACATCTCCCGTCTCAAGGAGGGCGTGTACGTCCTGCTCATCCTGGACAACAACGGTGTCCAGTACAGGGAAAAAATTATCAAGGGTCATTCTTATTAAATCTTTTAATACGACGAACAATGAAAAAGTTTATTTATTTAACGTTTTTCTTGGCATATATAATAAGTGCAAGTGGTCAAACACACATAAAGTATTGTTCAGACAGTATCCGGATAAAATATGCCACATTTGAACCAACAGAAACTAATAATATGAGTTTGGAGGATTTTTCGAGTTTTTATCTAAAACTCGGAAAAAACAATCAATTTGTGCCAACAGACACCTTTTACTCTCCAGATTCATCTTTCTATCATGTAAAATACAGACAATATTACGCTGGTTATTATGTCGAAAATTCAGTGATAACGTTGACATATCATAACAAAAGTATTATTCGTTTCAATGGAAATTATTTGTACATCGACTCTCTTTCAACACAAACTGAATACACCATTGACGATGCCATTGTCTGTTATAAGAATTACTATGGAAACATTAACGATTCCTGCTTTTACAATGTTATTCTACTGGTAACGGAGGACTTGTCTTTGACACCAAAAGCGGTGTTGAGTTTTAAGATACAAAGCAATGTTTCAGAACTAATTGATAAAATATTATATGTTTCTGCCTCCGATTTGTCTTTTTTGAAAGAGAAAAATGCTCCAAGTTCCGGATTTAATGCCACATTTTATACTAAATACAATGGGATACAACAAGGTAATCATGTTGGATCAGATTCCACTTTTGTGTTGAAAGACTTTGATGCAGCCATTAGTCTTCTTAAAATTGACTCAGGAGTAACAAATCTGGGAACGGGTATTCCAAACACATTTTACAACAAAACAAATATTTGGAACCAATACTCTGACACAACATATCCACAGCATATATTGGATGCTTATTGGGCCGCATGCCTTTTTTCGTACTATATGCAAAATACTTATCAATACCCTAAACATTATTTTCAGCGTTACTTGCATCCATATTTTCATGAATATTTAGTCGACGACACAATGACTCGTGTCTATGTGGCCTTAAACACTTTCGTTGATAATACGATGTGGAAGCGACAGACTTATACACCTCAATTTAAGACATATGGCGTTGATATTGTGAGAAATATAATTATAATAGGTGCTCCAGGACAAAACCATAATCCAAGAGCATCAATTGACGAAGTTGTTCATGAATTTGCTCATATATTCTCATATCAGTCATGGTCTCCCGAGTTGTCAACCTTTCCTGATTACATTTTGGATAATAGACTGGCAGAAGCCTGCGCAGACATTTGGTCTGCTGTTTTGACAAGTAAAGTCTATCCTGATAATGAGAACAAAATATGGAAAATTGGAGAGGATATAGTTCTTCCAAATTCTGGAAATACTTGTATTCGAAATTTAGCCAATCCATCAGACCCTTCAGCTGAAATTACGATGAACACGAATGCTTGTCAAGAACAAGAAGGAAATGCGTACGAACAGAGTGGCGTTATATCTCATTGGTTTTACCTTCTTACACATGGTCATGATGGTATGGGTTGTACAGGTGGTTGTTATGTTTTTCCTGCAATTCCCATAGATTCAGCTGCAAAACTATTATATTATTGTGAAACGGCAGGATATTTTGTTAACAACATGGATTATTCGGATATATGTCAAGCCACTATTGACGCTACAGAGAATTTTAGTAACCCAGAAACAATACGCAATGCTGTAATTGGAGCATGGGCTGCTGTCGGAGTTAAACCGTGTGATATGGGTATTGAACAATACGGTTTGGATTATTATTCCAACAATACTGGTGTTTACTTTGTTGATGGAGATTTGATTGTTGAATCCCAGCATACTCTTGTCGTGTCGGGCTCATTAAAAATGACCTCTTCCGCCCGTATCATCGTGCGTCCCGGCGGCAAGCTCATCGTGGATGGCGGCACCCTTACCTCCGCCTGCTCCGGCGAGATGTGGCAGGGCATCTTCGTGGAGGGCAACCGCAATCTGCACCAGACCGCCGCCAACCAGGGCACTGTGGTTCTGCGCAACGGGGCCGTGATAGAGAACGCACTGCGCGGCATCCGCACGGGCGCGCCAGGCGACAACTGGAACACCACAGGCGGCATCGTCCAATGCTCCAACAGCACGTTCCACAACAACCGCAAGTCCGTGGAGTTCCTCTCCTATGCGGATGTCGTCAGCGGCACCACCGTCCGCGACAACTTCAGCGGCTTCTCCAACTGCACCTTCACCGTGGATAACGACAACCTCTTCGCCGCCAACAACACCTCCTTCGATGCCCATGCCACCCTGTGGGACGTGAAAGGCGTCACCTTCGAAGGCTGCACCTTCACCAACGCCACCACCGCCATGAACCCCGACAAGGGCTACGCCATCAAGTCCATAGACGCGGGATTCCGCGTGGCCACCCTGTGCGACATCGGGCTGTTGGACCCGACATCCGTCTGCCAGTGCCCCGAAAGACAGGCTACGTACAGCCAGTTCAGCGGCTTTCTGACGGCCATCTCCGCCAGCACCTCGGGCAACACCTACTATGTTTTGGTTGACGAGGCGCAGTTCAGCAACAATGGCACGGGAATCTACATCTCCGGCAACAACCACGTCACCGTGACGCGGAACGACTTCGACATGAACAGCCTGCCCGGCACCCTCACGGAGGGCACGGGCCTCTCTCTGAACAGCTGCTCGGGCTACTTGGTGGAGGAGAACAGCTTTCACCGCACCTCCCTGTCGGGCCCGTTCCCCTTCGAGGGGATATGTGTGACAAATTCCGGCAGTGCGGCAAACCTGCTGTACCGCAACGACTTCTCTCGTCTCAACAAGGCCGTGACAGTGGTGGGCACCAACAGGGGGATGAAGATCCCTGTGGGTCTTGAGTGCAGGTGCAACACGTTCTACGGCAACCAATACGACATTTATGTAGCCGCCAACTCGAACATGTCACCGCAGCAAGGCAGCGCCTCCGCGGGTGCGGACAACCAATTCTCGGGCACGACCGCCAGCAGCCTGTACAACGCCGGCAGCTATGCGATAACCTACTATAACAGCGGCACTGGCATCGTCCTCGTGCCCTACAATCCGACCTCCAATGTCACCGTTTGGAGCAATGCCGCCGCCAACCCGTGCCAGTCCACGCTGTGCGGCAGCGGGAATGTGCTTCCTCCTCCCGGTCCCATCAAGTCGCCGGATGCCGGCTACCTGGCGCTGAAGGCCCAGTACGACACGCTGCTGTCGGAATTCAAGTCGCGGGGCTACGCGGACATCGTGGCCGACCCGTCGGAGGACCTCCATTCCCAGGCGGACATCCTGTCAGCCCGACTCGCTTTTGCGCAGCTCGGCGAGCTGGAGCGCGAGCTTCACATACGTTCCAACAGCGCCGTGCGGGCCCTGCTTCGCGACACATTGCTGGACCTGCCGGCCTTGGAGAGCTGGTTCGCGGCCACGCCGGGGCTGTCAAGCCGTTACTCCCTGGCTGAAACCGAGTACCTTTCTGGCGAGAGCAATGCCCAGACCCTGCAGGGTGTCTCCGCGCTGTTAGAGACAGAAGAGGAGCGTGACGAGTATGACAACTACATGGCGTTCAACGCCCTGAAGGAGGCCCTGTCGGGCTATCTTTACGGCCATGCCGACTGGCCTTCCGCCACGGGGACGCAAATCGCGGAGCTGCAGCGCATCGCCGACGCCAACACGGGCCGCTCCTCGGTGATGGCCCGCGGCGTGCTCTGCTTCTTCTTCGGAATCTGCGAGGATGAGGACTTCACCGTGATGGGGGATCCCCGCCATCTCGCCGCTACCGGGGAAAATGACATTTCATCTCATCATCAGGATGTGTCGATGAAACTCTACCCCAACCCCGCCACCAACACCCTCCATGTGGAGTTCGAGGGCCTCGACGACCCGCAGGGCACCATTACCGTCGCTGACATCACCGGCGTGGTGGTGCAATATGTGGAAACGTCACAACATGGTGTCACCATCGACGTTTCGCACCTCACCCCGGGCCTCTATGTGGTCAGTTTCCGCAATAAGAACGGCGTGACGGTGAGGAAGTTTGTGAAAATGTAGGGGAACCTATAGAGCCGCCACAATGTGACGGCTCTACACAATGTAAAATTGAACAATTACCGCAATAAACAATTTTTAACATAAAAGTAAATGAATCATGTTTGGAAAACATTATCTTTGACCCGTAAAATCAATTGAAACAGAAAGGAGTACCATTATGAAAAAGTTGTCATCAATTTTCAGTTTTGTGATGGTGATGCTGCTGGGTTGTTTGTCGGCAAGCGCCCAGTACCATTACGATTTCAGCGCGGTGAACGCCGCTGGCGACACGCTGTGCTACAACATCACCTCCGACAGCACGGTGGAGGTGACCAGCTGCGCCGACACCGCCTACGTCCAAACCCCGTTCGGGCAGACTGTGGCTCCCGAATATTACCACTATGACCCCGTGGTTGAGATTCCCGCCTCGGTCTCCCACAACGGCGTGTCGTACCAAGTCACCAGAATCGGGAACAAGGCGTTCATCGGCCAGAAACTCATCCAGTCCGTAATCCTTCCCCCGAGCATTACCTCCATCGGCAACTGCGCGATGCTGTCGTGCGATTCCCTCCGACAAATCAACCTGCCCAATGTGGAACAAATAGGAATAGAAGCCTTTCGCTACACCCAGAGCCTCACGCATATAGACCTGCCCAACAGCCTGAGACAAATCGGCGAAGCCTGCTTCTACGGTTCCGGGCTGCAGGAGGTTGAGGTGCCCGGCAGCATCGACACCATCCTGCCCCTCACGTTTGCTTATTGCACATCCCTGAGGCGCGTCGTTCTCCACGAAGGGCTGCGCGGAATCGGCGAACACGCCCTCTACTCGACCCAAACTGACACCCTGGTCTTCCCCCGGTCGATGCGTTGGGTGGAGCAACAAGAGGTGTTGGGCAATTATGAGACCCAGTTCAACCTGCCGCTCAGGCACCTCGAGTTCCAGTTCGACAGCGACCACCCCGATGAGAAGGTACACCTGGCAGAGGGATGCTTCTACTACTGCAATTATCTCAACACGCTTGTGCTGTCGGAAAACACCGAGCTCTCAGTCGGCTGTTTCGGAGATTGCATCGCCCTGACGACGCTTGTCGTGCCCGACGGCATCACCTCGATACCCACCAACTGTTTTGGAGGCTGCATCTCCTTGGAAACGGTCTCCTTGCCCAACTCGCTGGTATCCATCGGAGATAGGGCCTTCCAGGGCTGCCAGAATCTGAAGGAGATCACCCTGCCCCCAAGTGTCACCGCCATAGGGGACCATGCTTTCAAATCGAGTACGTCGGGTTTGGACACGGTGACCCTTCTGTCCGCCGTTCCGCCCGCCCTTGGGGAGCAGGTCTTCCTTTCGAGCAGCAACCCCGACCGAGCCATCAGGTTCAACATCCCCTGTTATACCATGGGTGCATACACCTCCGCCCCCGGTTGGTCGGAGCTGGCCGCCAAGCCCAACGTCACCTTCCATGAGAATTGTGTCGGCATCGTGGGGCACGACATGGACAACAGCACGCATGTCTGGCCCAACCCCACGGAAGGGCGTGTGCAGGTCCAAAGTGCAGGATCCGACATCCGGAGTGTGGAGGTGTACGACATCTCCGGCAGACAGCTTTTCTCCCTCACGGCGAACGGTACCACGGCCGATGTCGATCTGTCGGGCATCGGAGCAGGCGTCTATCTGCTGCGCGTCACCCTGTCGGACGGCACCGTGACGAGTGAGCGGATTGTGAAAAAATAGAACCGTCAAAATGTAAAACCGTCATAATGTAGAGCCGTCACATTGTGGCGGCTCTACATTTGGTTACCATGCCAACGTAAAATATATGGAAAAAACGCAACCAACTGTTATTCAACAAATATTATGTAAATTTGCCGCGGATTCATAAAACTTCATAACTATGAGAAAATTTCTGCCATTATTTTGGGCACTTGTGTTAGTAATGGCACTATCAAGTTGCCAAAGACAAAAAAAATGTGAATACGGGCAATACGGAACTTGGCTGTATCTTGAACCATCCAGAGGAGAGGTCGTAGGTTATTTTATTCCCGACAGCCCCAATCTTGACATTGATTCAGTATGTAAAATATTACTAAGCGCTGACTATTTTGAATGGACTTTTGCATTCTATCCCGTAAATGGCTATATCCCTAAAGAATACAGGACACATCCGAATGAGCCGATGCGTGTTCTTTGTACTATAGAATACTTTGTCAATTACCATAACTATTATGGGATTAAGCCTTCCAAGATTTTATGTATAGAAAAAATCTGATGGAAATGAAACATAGGCTTTATTTGATTTTTTTATTGTTTTCCAGCATTTCATTTGATTCTTTTGCGCAAAGCAGCAATTTTTATTTACAGAAGTGTTGTTGAAACCTAAAACAGAGTATGGCATTCAACCTATCATTGCTTTTTCAAATGGAACTCTATCAATAAAAGAATCCACAGCATACAACACTTATGTGATGAATGTTTCGAATTGGGACAGCTTGTTTTACTTAAACAATCATCTTGAAATCCAGGCAAATGTGACAGGTCTGCAAAGTGCCAGCAGTTCAGAAGTACGCATTTATGGAGTTTCAGGAGGCATAAGGGTGACCGCCGAAAAAATGACAGGTCAAGAAGTGATGGTGTAGAATATGTTAGGGCAAACTATGCTCAGCAAGCCTTTACAAAGGGGCAGGACCTTTATCCCCCTTCTTCCCGGGATTTATATAGTCCGAATAGGGAAAACGACCGAGAAAGTGATTGTAAGATAGTACCCAGTCTCAACCACCAACTCCCAATTTCTCATTCCTTCAGTTTCGAGTCAATAATGATGGTGACGGGCCCGTCGTTGACCAATTGCACCTGCATATTGGCGCCAAAGACTCCTTTTTTGACATTTTTGCCGCAATTTTCTGCCAAAAGGTCGCAATACCTTTCATAGAGAGGGATGGCCAATTCGTGGCCGGCGGCACGGATATAGGCCGGCCTGTTGCCCTTGCGGGTGGATGCCGTGAGTGTGAACTGCGATACGGCCAGTAGCTCGCCACCCACCTCTTTGACGGAAAGGTTCATCACCCCGTTTTCATCATCGAAAATACGAAGATTGGCGGTTTTGGCGGCCAGCCAAACTGCGTCGGGCTCGCTGTCGCCCTGCTCCACCCCCACGAGGATGAGCAGCCCCGGCCCAATGGCGGACACAGTATTGCCTTCGATGGTCACGTCGGCTGAGGTTACACGTTGGATAACGATGCGCATTATTAGTGAACAGTGATTAGTGAACAGTGATTAGTGAACAGTGATTAGTGAACAGTGATTAGTGAACAGTGATCAGTGATCAGTGAATAGTGATTAGTGAACAGTGATTAGTAATCAGTGAATTGAAATATCCCCTTTAATTTCTTAGTTTCTTAATTTCTTAATTTCTTAATTCCTCACACCCCCCATTGAATCACACTCAATATTACATATAGTATATTGAGCAGCAGGGCGCCCAAGAGGCATTGGTTGTACTGGGCGCCTTGGGCGCGGCGGGTGAAGTAGTAAAGCAACAAGGCAGGCAGGATGATGAACATCGGGAGGCTCCAGCCGAAGGCTAAGTAGGCCATCACGGGCATCAGCAGGATGACCATTAGCATCCCGATCTCGCCGGCGCGCTTGCCGAAGCGCACGGGGAAGGTGCGCTTGCCCACCTCACGGTCATCTTCAATGTCGCGCAAGTTATTGGCAATCAAGACACACATGGAACAGAGGCCGCACACGCCGCCCGCCCAGAAAGAGGTCATCGAGAAGGTGTGCGTCTGCAGGTAGGTGGTGCCCGTGGAGGCAATCACCCCGTAGTAGAGGAACACGAAGATGTCGGCGATGCCCAAATAGGAGAGCGAATGGTCGGTGGCGGTGTAGAGCCACGCGAACAGCAGCGAGGTAAGCCCGATGAGCAGGATGGGGAGACAATAGATCCAGTTGAAGGTGACTTGACACTCGTGCCGCACGAAGCCGGAATATACCAAGAGGATGGCCCCTGTAATTACGGCGATGAACAGCGTGACCAGGATGCCGTTCCGGATCTGGCGGACTGAGACATCGCCTTCCGCCAGTCCCCGTTTGAAGCCCTCGCGCCCGGCCTTGTCGGCCCCGCGCTTGAAGTCGTAGTAGTCGTTGACAAGATTCGACATTGATTGCAGGGACATTGCGCAGACGGCTGTGCAAATTCCGACCCAAACGTTCACCTCTGAGGAGACCAGCAGGCCTATGAGCACCGGGCAGAGCGAGGCAAACAGGGAATAAGCCCGGATGGTCTGAATCCAAAACAGAAGTTTTTTCATTTTTGTGCTAAATAAAGGGTTGTGATGCCGAAGGTCATTGGGTGGAAAGTGACGTTGCGGAAGCCGGCGGCGCGAAGCTTTTCGGCCATCGCCTCACCCCATATAAACTCCTTGACGCTGCGGTTGAGGTAGGAGTAGGCGGAGGGGTCTTTGCTGACCTTCCGGCCGATGACGGGCATTATTTTGGTAAAATAAAAGTCGTAAAAAAAACGGATGATTTTGTTGTCGGGGTATGAGAATTCGAGGATCAGCAGTTGTCCATCCGTGCGGAGCACGCGCTGCATCTCCTGCAGGCCGCCGTTGAGGTCGGAGAAGTTGCGGATGCCGTAGGCGCAGGTGACGGCATGGAAATGGCCATCGGGGTAGGGGAGGGCGAGGGCGCTGCCCTGCTGGAGCGTGATGCGGGAGGCGAGGTCTGCTTTCCGGATCTTTTCGTCGCCTATGCGCAGCATCTCCTCGGAGAGGTCGATGCCGATGACCTGCTGCACCTTGTCCTGTCGCACCATTTCGATGGCGAGGTCGGCGGTGCCGGAGGCCACGTCGAGGGCGTTATCACAGGGTGTAAGCCGGCGCACGGCACGCCTGCGCCACCGGCGGTCGGTGTTAAGCGAGAGCAGGTGGTTGAGCCGGTCGTAGGTGCCCGCGATGCGGTTGAAGAGGTGGCCGATGTTTTGCTTGGAGTTGTCGGTTATTCCCATTCAATTATATTAAATCCACTAATGGTTATTGACTTACATCTGTTGCCTATCTACCAAAATGTCAAATTTTCGTGTCTATTCTTCTGATTTTTATTTTCTGCAAAAGTACAACTTTTTAATATGTCTTTGAATAATAAATGTCACGCTATTTTCTTTACCTTATGGAGTAAGTTGATTGACAGCAAAATTTTTTCTTTCACGATGAAAAAAATATATGTCAAGAAACAAACAAATCGTCCAGTGTGACCACTTTTTGGAATCTTCCACTATAGAGGCCTTTTTTAAGGCCGTATGTGGTGACCAAAGTCATCTGGGGATTCTTTCGGCTGCCGGTCTGTTCTGTGATGGCAACTATTTTATTGCGGAGTTTTTCATCATAATCCTTGTCAATGGAAAATTCTCCCTGCATAAATTTCATTTCGCATACATTGACAACCCTGTCCGCCCTGTCTATGAGCATATCAATCTGCGCCCCTGGAGTTTCGCCTTCGGAAATGAACCGCCAAGGGTATATCTCCGTGTGAACTCCCTGGATGCCCAGTGCCCGTTTGATTTGTTCCTGATGAGAGAAACAGACGTCCTCGAACGCCTGTCCACGCCAAGCATTGAGTTTGGGCAAGTTTTGGTTATCCTGCCAGAATGTTTTATTGTTGGTGGGATTTTTCGCGGCAAATTTCAGGTAAAACAGGCAAAAAGGATCAATAAGTTTATAGTATTTGTTTCTTTTGGACTCCCCGAAATTGAAAAAGGAGGTGATGATATCGCTCTCTTCCAAGGAAAGCAGAATCTCCGAGATGTTTCCCCCGTCCGTAATGCCAAGCTCTTTGCATATTTGGTGCCGCAAGACTCCATAGCGATATTTGCTGATGCATTCTACAAATTTCTTGAATTTGTCATTGTCGGCAAACATAGACTGGAACAGACGATCGTATTCCTTTTGCAATTTGTTACCACGCACGAAAAAAACAGCGTCAATATTTTGGGCGAAAGATTTTCCTTTTTCGAACAAAGAGAGATAATAAGGAACTCCTCCGACAATCATATAAGACTGCGCTATATCATACCTGTCCATCAAGAAATTTCGCTTTTTAAAATAAGTTTCTGTCTCTGAAAGCGAAAATGGATGAACGTGAATGTCTCGTGATGTTCTGTCGTACAGGCCTCCGTTATTGTTCACCAAATTGTCCAACATCCAAGCCGTTGCACTTCCTGCGGCGATAAGCAGCAATTTGTGACGCCCGGAAGCATATCGGTTCCAGAAATGTTCCAAAGCACTCATAAAACCCGCACGAGGAGTGTCCAACCAAGGCATCTCGTCAATAAACAGGACTAGTCTTTCTTCGGCTGGATGTTGTTGGATAAGCCGCCACAAACGGTCAAAAGCATCGAACCAGTCTTTGATTTTGGAAGCATCCTGATATCCATACAATTTCAAAGTCTTTCCAAATTCGTCCAGCTGGATTCTATAAAGCAATTCCGGTTGCCGGTCTTTCATTTCGCGAGGAGATACGGCTGTGTGAAAAAAAGCGAATTCATCGTTAAAATATTCTCTGACTAAGAATGTTTTGCCCACACGACGCCTGCCATACACAGCGACAAATTGAGGGAGTTCCTCCTCCATCAAGGTGTCCAGTTGGTGGATTTCAGCCTCTCTTGCAATAATTGATGCTCTCATATATGAAAATTATTTGGCGGCAAAAATACTAAAAATACATTTCACCGCCAAATAATTTCAATTTTTCTCAATTCTTCACCACAAACTTCTGTTGTTATTCCCATTCAATCGTGGCGGGCGGTTTGGAGCTGATGTCGTAGCAGACGCGGTTGACGCCCTTGACTTTGTTGATGATGTCGTTGGAGACCTTGGCCATAAACTCGTAGGGCAGGTGGGCCCAGTCGGCGGTCATGGCGTCGGTGCTGGTGACAGCGCGCAGGGCCACGGCGCGCTCGTAGGTGCGCTCGTCGCCCATCACGCCCACGCTCTTGATGGGCAGCAGGATGACGCCGGCCTGCCAAATCTGGTCATAGAGGGAGACTTCGATTTCACCGTTGGTCATATTGGCGGGCACGCCGGCGGCCAGCACTTTGCGGGCCTCCTCGCCGGAGAGTTTCACCTTCCAGTCGCGCAGCCCTTGGATGAAGATGTCATCGGCATCCTGGAGGATGCGCACCTTGTCGCGGGTGATGTCGCCGAGAATGCGCACGGCGAGGCCGGGACCGGGGAAGGGATGGCGGGTGATGAGGTGTTCGGGCATCCCGAGTTGGCGTCCCACGCGGCGCACCTCGTCCTTGAACAGCCACTTCAGCGGCTCGCAGAGCTGGAGGTGCATTTTCTCGGGCAGTCCGCCCACATTATGATGGCTCTTGATGACCATCCCGGTGATGCTGAGGCTCTCGATGCGGTCGGGGTAGATGGTGCCTTGGGCAAGCCATTTGGCGTCGGTGATTTTCTGGGCTTCGGTGTTGAACACATCGATGAAGCCGGCGCCGATGATTTTGCGCTTGCGCTCGGGTTCAGTGACGCCCTCCAGCTCACGGAAGAACTTCTCGCTGGCATCCACGCCAATGACGTTGAGGCCGAGACCCTCATAGTCGCGCATCACGTTCTCGAATTCGTTTTTGCGGAGCAGGCCGTGATCGACGAAGATGCAGGTGAGGTTTTTGCCGATGGCGCGGTTGAGCAATACAGCGCACACGGAGGAATCCACGCCGCCGGAAAGGCCGAGGATGACGCGGTCGTTGCCGATCTGCTGTTTCAGTTCGGCCACGGTGGTGTCCACGAAGGAGGCGGGGCTCCAGGTCTGGTGGCCGCCGCAGATGCCCACCACGAAGTTCTTGAGCAGTTGGGTGCCCTGGGTGGTGTGGAACACCTCAGGGTGGAACTGCACGCCCCATACGGACTCGTTCTCAAACTGGTAGGCGGCGTTTTCCACCTTGTCGGTGGAGGCAATCTTCCGGCAGTTGTCGGGAAGTTTGGTGATGGTGTCGCCATGGCTCATCCACACTTGGGTATGCTCATCGAGGCCTTGGAGCAGCGGATTGTCATGGTCGAAGGCGGCGAGGTTGGCGCGGCCGTACTCGCGGCTGCCAGCGGGCTCCACGCGTCCGCCGTTGGTGTGGGCCATATACTGGGCGCCGTAGCAGATGCCGAGGATGGGCAGGCGTCCACGGATGGCGGAGAGATCTACTTGGAAGGCCTTCTCGTCATAGACGCTGAAGGGCGAGCCGCTGAGGATGACGCCGATGACATCGGGGTCGTTGTGCGGGAATTTGTTGTAGGGCACGATTTCGCAGAACATATCGAGTTCGCGCACCCGGCGGCCGATGAGTTGTGTGGTTTGAGAACCGAAGTCAAGAATGATGATTTTTTCCATATAAGTTGTTACGATAAAAAGAGGGTGCAAATGTATCAAAAATACCGTTATAGGGCTGTCATGATTTTAAAGGGGATTGGGGTTGCTGGACAGAGTTTCTTTCAAACCGCCATATCTGCCAGCTGTTGAAGAGATTTTGCCAAATGGAATAGAATGCCAGAAAGACCGTGGCGAGCGGGTTGAGAAAAACGGTGGCCATCCAGATGCCAAAGGCGGTGTTCTTCTGCCCCATCAGCTGTCCGCCCGCAATCGTGTCGTGATAATGACGCCCGACCCATTTGCCCAAACCGAAGTTAAGGGCACAGACCAGAATGGAGGCAATGCCGAGCCACAAGATGTTCAAACCATTGCCCTGTCCATGCAAAAAGACAAAATCAATGGTGCGACCCAAGGTTAGCAAAAGCAAGAATGCCCATATATAGAAAGTGATGTCCTTGTATCGGCTTAGAAAATCATTGGCCTTGGGCCAGCAGAGCTGCAGTAAGAGCGCGACAAAAAACGGCAGTGCGATGGTGGAGCTCACCTTTTTGAAGATCATCCAAAAGGAGGTTCCGAACGCCATGTCCTGATGCAATCCGATGAAGGAGAAATAAAAGGGGGCGATGACCACGATAAGCAGGTTGCCGAAGATGGTGTATTCGGTGATGGTTTCACGATTGGCACCTAACATGCAGGAGACCACAACCACCGAGGCGGCCACGGGACATAGAATGCCCATGAAGACACCTTGCGCCAACAATTCATTGTGAAAGATGGCCCGAATGAGAAAATAACCGCCCACACTGGCCAAGGTCTGGAAAACCATGATCCAAACATTCAGCTTGGTAAGATGCAGTTTGCGCAAATCCACCGCCACGAAGTTGAGCAACAGAATGGTGAATATCAGATAGGGTGCCAAAAATGCCAATTGTCCGCACCATTTGTGCAACAAAAGGCCCATCACCATGGCAAACGGAAGCATATAACTGCGAAATCTCTCCATGGATGTTATTTTTGCGCAAACCGCAGCATATAAATCATGATGACGAGGAATATGAGATTCGGTATCCAGGTGCCCAGCACGGGGGGCAGCCCGCCCGACACAGAAAAGACGGTGGACACCTGTTGCAAAAAGACAAACGTGAAGGCCAACCCCATGCCGATAAAGATGTGGACACCCACTCCCCGGGCGGTTTTTCTCGAAGAGACACTCAGCCCTAAAAACGAAAGGATGATGATGCCCAATGGATTGGCAATACGCTTGTGACGCTCGATTTGGTAATGCGCCACCAAACTTGACCCTCGCGTCTTTTCTTCTTTGATAAAAGTACGCAACTCATTGTACGACATGGTTTCACTGACAAAAGCATCCTGATTGAGGTTGATGGGCTTCACGTTGAAAACCGTGTCCATCGTCAGGCCTGTCTCCATCTGTTCCACCCCATTTATTATACGGCGTCGCGTGTAATCGTTAAGTGTCCATACCTGTTTTTCATTATCGAAAGTGATGCTCTTGGCGGAAATCTTCTCTTTCAAAGACATCTCATCGAACACTTCAAAGGTAAAATAGTAGCCCGTCTGGGCGGCACGATCCCAGCGCTCTACAAAAATGTAACTGTTGGCGGAATTCTTGATGTGCAGATAGGTGGTCTGTACGGCTTGCCGCCCCATGTTCTCATACTTGAACTCATTCAGCCGGGCGTTGGTGTGGGGCACGATGAAGTTTGCCAAAATCAATGATACCAGCACAATGATGATGGATCCCACAAAATAGGGCAGCAAAAATCGCCTGAAACTGACCCCGTTGCCCAAAATGGAGATGATTTCATTATGGGAGGAGAGTTTCGAGGTGAACCAAATCACGCTGATAAACGTGAACAATGGGATGAAAAGATTGATGAAGTAGGGGATGAAATTGAAATAGTATCCCGTGATGATTTCCTTTACGGGAATATTCCTATCCATGAAACGCTGGATGTTCTCCGACAAGTCGAAGACCACGACGATGGTCATCAGCAAAGTGACGGCATAGACCACCGACCCGAGGAATTTCTTCAGGATGTAGGAATCGAGGATTTTCCATCCCGTTAATTCCCGAAATCGTTCAATCCAGCGTGACATTCAGTGAACTATAGGTATTATTGTGTTGCCAAACAGGCTATTGGCTTATCAAGTTATACATGAAAAAACACCAACGTCCAAACATCAATGGCCAACAGCCAACGTCTATTTTTTCAGCCATTGGTCGAGCCAACGGAAGAACTCACGCTGCCAAAGCATGGCATTCTGCGGTTTGGTGACAAAATGGCATTCATCGGGGAAGAAGAGGAAGCGGCTGGGGATTCCCTTCATCTGGGCGACATCGTAAGCCTGCATACCCTCGGTGTAGGGGATGCGGAAATCGTTGCCGCCATGGATCACGAGAATCGGGGTGTCCCAGTTGCCCACGAAATGGTGCGGTGAGAAGTCGTAGCTCTTGGGCGTTGGCTTCTGCCAATAGTTGCCCTCGATGTCATGGTTGGCGAAGAAGAGCTCTTCGGTGGTGCCATACCAGCTCTCGAAATTGAACATGCCGCAGTGGGCGATGAAGCATTTGAAGCGCTTGTCGTGGTGGCCGGCAAGCCAATAGACGGAGAAGCCGCCGAAGCTGGCGCCGATGCAGCCGAGCCTGTCCTCATCCACGTATGGCTCCTTGGCAAGCGCATCGATGGCGGAGAGGTAGTCCTTCATGCACTGGCCGCCGTAGTCCTTGCTGATGTCATCGTTCCACTTCTGGCCGAAGCCGGGCAGGCCACGGCGGTTCGGGGCCACGATGATGTAGTCGTGCGCCGCCATCATCTGGAAGTTCCAACGATAGGAATAGAACTGGCTTACGGGAGACTGCGGGCCGCCCTCGCAATAGAGCAGCGTCGGGTAAGTTTTCGTGGAGTCGAAGTTCGGCGGAAGGATCACCCAAACCAACATCTGCTTGCCGTCGGTGGTCTCCACCCATTTCTTGACAGTCTTGCCCAACGTGACTTTGTCAAGCACATCCTTGTTGATGAAGCTCAACTGCTTGACCTCCTTGTTTTTCAAGTTTATGCCATAGATCTCGGCAGGATAGGCGTGTGTGGTGCGCGTGGCGATAATCTGGTCACCAATGACCTGAATGGAGTTGTAGTCATAGTCGCCATCGGTGATTTGCTCAAAAGTGCGGGCGGCAATGTCGTAGCCGTAAACCTGGATGGTGCCCTCCTTGTCGCTGGTGAAATAGATTTTCTTGCCATCTTCGCTCCAGGCGAAGTTGGTGGCGTTCTGGTCGAACTCGGCGGTGCAGTCCTCCCATTTGCCTGTGCTGAGGTCGCAAAGGGCCATGCGGTGCTTGTCGGACTCGAAGCCGTCGGTCTCCATGCTCCACCAGACCAGTTTCTTGCCGTCGGGGGAGAAGACGGGCGCCATGTCGTAGCCCATGTTGCCTTCGGAGAGGTTGCGTGTGGACTTGTCAGCGAGATTGTAGAGATAGACATCTGTATTGGTGCTCTCGGCGAAGGCCTTGCCGGAGAGTTTCTTGCAACAGTAGGCGATGGATTTGCCGTCGGGGCTCCATACGAACTCCTCGGCACCGCCGAACGGAGGCGTGGGACAATGGAACTTCTGACCTTCCAGCAGGTCAGTGGCGTTGTCGCAAGAGGGATAGTCGGCGATGAAGAGGTGGCTGTAGGTGCCGTCGGCCCAGTAATTCCAATGACGGTACATAAGGTCGTCGTAGATCATGGCGTTGGCCTTGGGCAGGTCGGGGTAGCGCTGCTCGATAGTGGGGTCGATCTGCACGTTCATGGCGTAGCTGATGTGCTTCATGTCGGGTGCGTAGCTGAAGCTGTTGATGTCGCCCTCCACATGGGTGATTTGTTTGGCGTGGGAGCCATCGGGGTCGCACTCCCAAATCTGGGTGCCCTTGTCGTCGCTGTAGAGATAGGCGATTTTCTTGCCATCGGGACGCCAGACGGGCTGCATCTCGTCGTTGGGGGTGGAGGTCACGCGCGTGGGTTCGCCACCCTCCACCGGCATGGTGTATAACTCGGCGTTGCCCGTGTTGGCTTTGTAGTCATAATACTTGACACTGTACAGAAGCGTCTTGCCGTCGGGCGAGACCTGCACGTCGGAAAGACGGCCCAAATACCAGAGTATTTTCTCGTCCATCACTCCCTTGCTGAAGTCGGGAACTTCACGGTTGTCTTTGGAAATCACGGTGTTATTGTCTTCTTTGGACTTTTTTGCACAACTGTTGAACAACATGGTGGCGATAAGGGTTACGAACAAAATTTTTTTCATAAAAGATTATTTTTTACAGGGCTGCAAAAATAGCAATTTTGTATCTTTGCCGCTCTTATTTTTATCAACTAAAATTTCAGAAAATGAAGAAACTTATGATTTTGGCAGCTGCGTGCTGTCTGGTTTTAGCCTCTTGCAACAACCAACCCAAAGAACAGCCCAAGCCCGAATGCCAAGCACAGACCGAATGCCAGAAAGAGAAATCCCCTTGTTGTGAAAAAAAGCAGAAGGCCATGGAAGACTGGGCCAACTGGGAAAACCTGACCGAAGACCGCAAGGTGGAACTCCTCAACGAGCGCAAGGCTTGCTACGACAAGCAGAAAGCCGAACAAGCTGAGAGAGAAGCCCAAAAAGCCAAGTTCGAAGAACAAATGAGCAAGTGGGATAATCTCACCACCGAGGAGAAGAAGGCCGCTTTCGACCTTTGTCCCTGCTGCAAGAAACCTTGCTGCAAAGAGGGTCCAAAAGAGGGCAAATGCTGCAAAGAAGGCAAAGGCGAGTGCAAGAAGGACGGCAAGTGCCCGAAAGAGGGTGAATGCAAAGGCAAGTAGTCTTCTATGAAAAAAATCGCAGTTTTCGCTTCCGGCTTCGGCTCTAATTTCCAGGCCATCATTGAAGCCGTAAAGAAGGGGACGCTTCAGGCCGAAATCGCCCTGTTGGTCTCCGACAAGCCGAATTGCAAAGCAGTGGAACGCGCCAATGAACACCACATTGACGCGTTCACTTTTTGCTCCAAGGAGTATGCCGACAAGGCGGCCTACGAGACCGCCATCCTGCACGAGTTGCAGAGCCGCGGCGTGGACTATATCGTCCTGGCCGGTTATATGCGCTACATCGGCGAAGTGCTTCTCACTCACTATCCCATGCGCATCATCAACCTCCATCCCGCCCTGCTGCCCTCCTTCCCCGGCGCACACGGCATCGAGGATGCTTTCAACCACGGCGTGCGCGTTTTCGGCATCACCATTCACTTCGTTGACGAAGGTGTTGATACTGGCAAGATTATCGACCAGTTCGCTTTCCACAGCGACGGCACCGAAACCCTCGACGAGATCGAGACCCACATCCATCAGCTGGAACACCAACATTACCCCGAAACCATCAATATGGTGTTGCAGCACGACCAATGAACACCTGCCCCCTGATTCCTGAACTCTCCACTACCATAACAAACATCCCATACGAAAACACCACCCATTTCCATGATTATCACCCTCATCAGCGACTGGCGGCTGCGCGACCCATACGTGGCTATGCTCAAGGGACGGTTGCTCACCACCCATCCCGACGCAAACATCATCGACATCTCCCACCACATCGACTTTTTCAATGTGGCCCAGTCGGCTTTTATTATGAAAAACAGCTATCAGAACTTCCCTGAAGGATCAATACACCTGATGCTTACCAACACGGCCCACACTGCCACCGCTCCCGCCGTGTTGCTGGAACATGACGGCCACTATTTCATCGGGCAGGACAATGGTGTCTTTTTCCTGATGTTCGGGATGAAAGGACCCCTGCAAGGACGGCGTCTGTCCACTGTCCACGACACCACGGTGGAAGGAATGTTCCATTTAGTGCAAGCCATACACGATGGCAAAATCCAAGAAGTCACTGATGAATACCCTGATTTCGAACGCGCGTTAGGGGCTGAGCCCATCCATATTATGCCACAAAGGAGCATTGAAGGCGAAATTGTCTATATCGATGCCGCCTTCAACGCCATCACCAACATTCCCACCGCCATGTTCAAGGAGGCGGTGCAAGGTGGCTCCTTCAAAATGACCATCCATTCCAAAACGGATTGGAAAATCGAGAAATTCTTTGAACATTACTCCAAGACAGAAGGCATGTTTTTGACGGACAATGCGCTCCATCACATACAAATCTCCATGTACCAGGGAGAAGTTTCGCTGCTCGCCTCTCTGAGCGTCGGCGACAAAGTTGAGATCGAATATTAGCTATTTCATCACCTCCAACGCCTTCTGTACTGTGTTGTCCGTAGTATTGATCACAGGATAAAAGGCCTCCTCGCCATAAAGGTTGCGCCCGACAAGGGCTTTGGTCCAGGTTTTGAGTTCCTTGCGATCCTTGGCGGTGAGCGCAGGGGCGGCATGACCGCTGAGTTTTTTATAATAAGCAAGCATTTCCGTCAGCTGGGCATCGCTAACTTGGAAGTTGTCCACAAAAGCCTTGGCATTGGTGTATTTCTTCTTTAAATCCACTTTGTTTTGTGTGACATAGTGGAATGCGTATTGCACCATGGCTGCCGTGTTCGCGACTTCGGAATAGCCAGGCATCTCGTCAAGCCGCTGCAAAGGCACGAAATAGTCGGGCATGATGCCGCCACCGCCATAGACAGTGCGTCCTCCAACGGTCTTGTAGGCCTCCGACTTGTCAAGTTTGATGCTGTCCTCGGACTCCATCTCGCCGTTGATGATTCGTTGGTAGAGCTCTTCGTAGTAAGCCTCGGTGCCCTCTTTGTAGTCGCGTTGGATGCAGCGACCACTGGGGGTGTGGTAGCGCGCGGTGGTGAGACGGATGGTGGACTCATCGTTGAGGCTGAACTGCCGTTGCACCAAGCCTTTCCCGAAAGAGCGGCGTCCGATGACGTAGCCGCGGTCATTGTCCTGTACCGCTCCCGCCACGATTTCGGAGGCGGATGCGCTGAAATCATCGATGAGGATAGCCACTTTACCCGTTTCGAAGTTGCCCCTACGGGTTGCAAAATAGACCTCCGGACGGACGTTCAACCCTTCTACGGAGACAATTTTCCGCTTGTTGACCAACAACTCGTCACAGACACTGATGGCGGCATCAAGGAAGCCGCCTGCATTGCCGCGCAAATCCACGATCAACTGCTGCATACCCAGACCTTTCAGCTTCTGAATCGCCTTGGCGAACTCCTCGGCTGTGGTGCTGCCAAACTCGTTGAGCTTGATGTAGCCCGTTTTCTTGTCCACCATATAGGCCACATCCACCGTGTATGTTGGAATCACATCGCGCTTGATGTCGTATGTATAAACTTTGTCGAATCCCGGCCGTATCACGCCCACCTTGACATGCGTTCCCTTTTTGCCCCTCAAAGCTTTGTAAACCTTCTCGTTGGAGGCGCCCACAAAGGACTTTCCATCCACTGTCACGATACGGTCGCCGGCGCGCAGGCCCGCCTTCTCGGACGGCCCGCCCGAGATTGTGGAAATAACCATCACCGTGTCGTTCATGATGTTGAACTGTATGCCGATGCCTTCGAAAGAACCCTCCAGCACCTCCATCATGGCCTTGTTCTGCGCGGGCGTGGAATAAGAAGAGTGCGGGTCGAGCCCCTGCAGGATGGCATTGATGGCATTGTCGTAAATGGAATCCACATCGACAGAATCCACATAGTACTTGTCAATATAGTTCATGACCTCATTGAGTTTGTACAATTGCGGATTGGCAGGACTGATCTTTTTAGATGGCAAGAAGTTGACAGCCACCGATGCTCCTGCAAGGAATGCAATCAACAAATACAGGATAGGAGTGATGATTTCGCGAATTTTTCCGTCCATAATATCTTACGAGTGCGATTATTGTTGTCTTTTAATGGAATTGATATGGAGCATTTCCAGAAATTGTTCTATGAACTCCTGATATTGAGCGTCTTGCCCGTCTTTTAGATAACGTTTTCGGACCTGCGCCCATTGTTGGGGTTGCACCACAGGCAGATTATTGTCGCGCTTGATGCGGGCAATTTCATCGACTATATGAAAGCGCATGGCCAAAAGCTCGCTGAGCTGGGTATCGACATTTTCAAGCAAGGCGCGTTGCTTGACAAGATCACGGTTGGGGACATTGGTCTTGAAACTCAGTGTTTCAACAAGTTCAGCCCACTGCCGCGGGGTGAGTTGCTGTTCAGCATCGCTGAGGGCCTGTTCGGGATGGGCATGGCACTCCATCATCAGACCGTCAAAGCCGTATGCCAGTGCCAATTGGGACATTTGCGCAATCCAGCGAGTGTGTCCGCAGATATGCGACGGATCGCAAAGAATCGGCAACTCGGGAAACTGCACCTTTAGCTCAATCGGGATTTCCCAACGGGGGGCGTTGCGATATACATTTTCCGTGCTGTCGGCAAAGCCACGATGTACAGCCATCACCTTCGTCACATCGGCATGGAGAAATCGCTCCACATTGCCAGCCCAGAGCTTGAAGTCGGGCACCATCGGGTTTTTCACCAAAACAGTGACAGGCGCGCCCTGCACGGCATCAGCGATTTCCTGTACGGTTGCGGGATTCACGCTGGTACGGGCCCCCACCCAGAATGCGGAGATGCCATGCTTCAGGCACAGCTCCACTTGGTGAGGCGTCATCACCTCCACACACACGGGAAAACCAAATTGACGCTGCACCTCAGCCAACCATGGAAGCGCCGCCTCACCCATCCCCTCAAAGCTGTCGGGCCTGCTGCGCGGTTTCCACACACCCGCCCGGTAAAATGCCAACTGCCAGCCATGCGCACGAACCTCCTCCTGCAACTGGGCGGCGGTGTCCAGCAGTTGACGCTCGCTTTCAGCGGCGCAAGGCCCGGCAATCAAAATTTCAGAATTCAAAGTTCAAGATATTATTCCTCATCCTGTTGTTGCACCTCCTCTTCCTCCTCTTCCTCCACATTGGTGAAGTAGTTCTTCACAAATTTGTTTTTCCAACCACGGTTGCCCAATTTGTAGGAGAAGGACGGAAGACCGGCAGCATTGTCAGGTGCTAACGAACGATTCTTCGGTTTAGTATTCTTGATGGCATTGTTGAAGTTCATGTCTGACGAGAAGGCGGAAACCACATTGTTGTCAAACTGGAAGTAATAGAATTCGTTGCCCATCTCAAAATAGACATACAGCTTGTTACGCGACCCGCGTTTCTCCACCACGATGCGTCCCGGTACCATCTTATAGAGCGTGCGTCCGCCACAAATAATCAACGGCAGTGTTGTCTGCGACTTGAAAGTCGAAAGATCCTTGTCCCACACAAAGTCAATGTTGGAGAACATGAACTTCACCTGGAGTGCTTCGGGGAGACGACGGTTGCTGCCAAGGGCGGCGCTCCGCATGTAACGCTCGTATTCTGTCTTGCCCAATATGTCGAACAATGCCTCGTCGTAGGCCTCGTCTCCGGAGACATCCACAAACTCCAACTCGATGTTGTTCTCCATCGCCTTGTGCATCATGCGCATACAGTCATCGTTGAAGAAGAAGTTGATGGAAGTGGTTGCGAACATTTCAGCAGAATCGGCAGACATGTAGTTGATAATGGTACCATTTGTGTTGAAATCTACACGGCCCAACTTGGCGCCGATGTCGATTTTACCCTTGCCGATGGAGACGCAGTCGTCAGTGCGCAGGGTGATGATATTGCCACGGGCCGTCGAGTCGGTCAGCTTTTCCTTGGAGGCGGCGCGGAACTCGCGGTTCTCCTTGTCGTATGTGATGTATCCATAGACGGTGATGTAGTCGGCATCATTACGCTGGTGCTTGGCATGGCCGAAAGCAGTATAGATGCGCCCCGTGACATTGGAGGAGGAGATGGAAACCTTGACGGGAAGCTCCTGCATGTCCTTGGTACGCTCGTGTATCTGTAACATGATGTTGTTGGGATCGACCTGTTGCAGGATTTTCATGCGCGCATGCTGTACAGTGTCGCAACCCGTACGGATCTCGACACCGCCGAAATAGGAAAGGAACGGTTGGGTGCTGTGCAACTCGGCACGCCCGTCGAACCCGAACTGGTCGCTGAATTGGAAATTCTTCTCCAAGGGAATCTTGGCGTCGCCGACAGTCTCCTTTATATGATATATGGTATCAAAATAGAGCGTCTGTTTCCGTTGCTCGGCATCAATGTAGTCGTAAAAGCCGTTGGCATAAAAACGGGTGACCGTCTGGATGCGAGTGTTGCAGTCGTAAAGCTCATGGTATTTGTTTTCGCGGCCGGCGAGGATGCGTGACTGCTGCAGGCGGTCCATGGCCGCCTTCTTTCGGATGATGACATCTCCATTTTTAGGCGTGACGGCGGCATCGCCCACATTGATGTACCGGACACCGTGAGCGTAGATGATGTTTTGGGTAAAATCAAACTCCGCGCTCAAGGCACCGAAACGGTAGCCCACGGAAGGGTCGGCGGCAAAAAGTTCATTGCCTGGCTCAGGCGTCATGTCCACCAAGTCGCGAATGGGCGTGTTGTCAATATCGACATCCTTGTGCGGATCATCCCACTGGAAACGCAGCAAGGTGGAGTCAATGGGATCCCAATAGAACTCGTGGGCGTTGGTCTTGATTTCATTTTTGACAAAATAGACCTCGGAGGCTTTGCCATTGGCCACAAAATGGCCTTTTCGGGTCTTGAAATCAACATGCGAGTTGTAGTTGTCGGTGGTGAAAGCAATGTTGTCGTTTCCGTTGCTGATATCGTAAATGCGCAAGTCTGACGTGTCGGCATTGACCTCGTGGTGTTTGAAGGCAAAGAGCTTGGAGGTAATGTCCGCGCGGTTGAACTTGAAGACCCCCGTGCCGTACATGCCATGCGGTGTGATTTTGGAATTGCCCACCAGCTCTGTTTCCCCGAAGATGGCTATGGGATTTTTGCGGGAATGAATGAACATCTGGTCTTGATAAGGCTCCCAATGGAGATAGGCGTCATCCACAGCGGCAGGCGGAAATTCTGTGCCGGCAAGCTGCTCGTCCACGCGATGCTGGTCAGCGGAACCATTGGTGGAATCAAGGTAGAAGACCAAACTGTCGGACACCGTGTGGGAGGTCACATAGTCAATCGTACCCTTGCCCCTAAGTCCCATGTTGCTGAGGTCAATAACACCCTGATAGTTTCCTTTGCCCTCATACATGGGCAAGCCCGAGGTCCTGTGTCGCATACCTAACGAGAAGTCAGGACGGACCTGCAAAGGCTCCGCTATGTCGGGAAAAATGCCGCCGGAGACCAATGCGCCCGTGAATTTCATGGAGTCAATCTCAAAGTTGTCAAGATTGACGATACGGAATTGGTCCACGGCATAGAAGAACCGGTTGCGGTCATAGACACCATTCAGCACATAGGGTTGGTCGTAGAAGACTTTGCCGCCTTTTCGGGCCTCGAAGATGGGATAGTCGGGATAGTCCACCATGCCGCTCTTGTTGCCGGGCACATCAATATACAGCGTGCCGGAGAGCTCCTCGATCTGGCTGCGCACACGCTGCAACTTGTAGTCGCCATACATGTCCATCGGACCATTTTTATCCTCAACATACATGATGAGCGTGTCAATGACATTCATGTCCACCAGGAAACGTTCATACTCAAAGCGGCAATTGTGGGTCACAAAATCAAACAAGCCGCCAATAACACGTCCGGAAAAGACCATGTCGCGGTTTTTCTTGACTGTCACCATCTCGTTCATAGGATAGACGTTCACAATCTGCGGGTCGCTGAGCACGAAAAACTCACAGCCCGTGATGCGCAGGTCATTGGTCAGCATGTCAAGCGAGGCGTAATGGCTCTTGGATTCCAGACGAATGTAGTCATAGTCCTTCTTTTTGACCTGATTGTTGAGATAACGGGAAATTTTACTGCGGTAGTGCAGTTGGTTGTTGTTGATGTCGTACTCAATAAAGCCGCGTGCGGCAAAGTCCACCATCATGGCCTTGATGTCCAAGGGCGGTTTATTGAACCACAAGATGACATCCTCAATGGTGACGGGCTCGTATCCGGCGCTGTTGAAAAGCTGCCAGAGCGTGTATAGCGGATTCACGTTGTTGTAACCCGCTATTTCGTGCATCACCGACTCGTCATAATAATTGTAAGACTCGAAAAAAGCGGAATGTTCAGCGGTTTGTCCCACGATGGGGCGGAATTCGATGCGCTTGTCGTTGGTGTTCCACTGCATGGATTCCACATATATGTCCAATTTGTGATAGGAGTCGAAGAAAGGGGAACGGCCCACACCCTGTTTGGGGCGGGAAATGAGGAGGTCTTTGGTCTCGTTGTCGTACTTGAAATTTGCAGCAGGATGGTATATGGAGTCTTCTTCGAGGTAGATGCTCACCTTGGCATCCTCGGAGAGCAGGTTGGTGGGCTTGATGAGAAAACTATGGGAAAGGGCACGGATGATGACGTTGCCTTCCTTGCGGATGGTGATGGAGGCCAGCGTGTCGCCTTCCGTGGAGCCGAAGATGGAGGCTCCGCGCAGTTCAAAACCGCCCACATAGTCCACATCGGGGTAGAGATTGGGAATCGCCAACATACGGCTGTTGCTGACAAATCGAGGGTAGGCCGCCTTTTCCTCCGTTGTGGGCAGCGAAGCCTTGTACTCCACCCGCCCAGCGATAGGACCGCTGAAAAGCGCAGGATAGTGGAATGTGACATTCTCCGCCCTCACCTGCGGATAGCGCAGGTCTATTTCGTAATTGCCGAGCTCGGCGCGCACGCTCAAGTCCAGTCCGGCACGGTCCCAGAAAACCTTGCCCCCCTTGGCGGCAAATTTCAGCCGGGCAGGGAAATAACGTCCGCCCACATCCACCACCTCAAAACTGTCCTTCTTGGAGGAAGCCACCAAATTGATGTCCTTGAAGTCAAAATAGGGCTCTTGGTCAAATCCCATCTTGTCGGCATAACCCATGGCAATCCAGCGCACGTTGTCATCGTCGTTAAGATAGTTTTTCTTGAAAAAAATCTCGTACAACTTCATTTTGTTTGGAAACTGTGTCTGCGTGTGAGTGGCATGATACTCTACAAACTGATTCCAAAGGCCGAGTTCATCTGCAAAATCGCTTGCCGTGAAAGCCATGTAAGCATGTATGAACGACTCAAACTGCGGAAAAGGTCGGAACTTGCGCTTCAACAGCTTGTTGGCCTCCCCGATAAAGGCCTCCTGCGCATCGGGATTGATGCCCGCAGTCCAATATTCCGTGAACTCTTTCAACAGGGCGTCCGCCTCTTTCTGCCGGTCTTTGTTGGCAGAAGACAAATACTCCTTCATCTCATTGACGGTCAAGGTCGGGTCCTGAGAAAACGAAGTGAACCGCTGTGCGTTGACCATCAGCGTCAAGCACAGCACAATCAGGAAAACAATGTATTTCTTCATAGTCAGACTTTGCTGAATTTTGCGGCTGCCCAATTGTCCATCACCCGATGGGAATCGTACAGCATTCCATTTTCCAAACAGCACCGGCGCAGGATTTCAAGGTCTTTTCCGTTGTAAAACCCGCTGATGAACAGCAATCCGCCCTCTTTGAGGCTTTTTGCATAAACCGGAATGTCGTTCATGAGGATGTTGCGATTGATGTTGGCAAAGATGACATCAAATGTGTGGTCCCCAATCAAGGTGGCATCGCCCAACAGAACCTCAATGTCCTCACAATGATTGCGGGCGGTGTTTTCAAGGCAGTTTCGGTAAGCCCACTCGTCATTGTCGATGGCGGTGACGGGATGTGCGCCGCATATATGCGCCAAAATCGCCAACACCCCCGTGCCAGACCCCATGTCCAGCACCGATTTGTTCAACAGATTCGTCTCCATCACATACTCGGCCATTTGGTACGTCGTGGCATGTTTGGCCGTGCCGAACGACATCTTGGGTTCAATGACAATGTCGAATTCCATGCCGGGGCGTTCCGGATGGAACGGGGCCCGCACATAGCACCGACCGTCTATGACCACGGGCGTGTAGTTGGATTCCCACTCCTGATTCCAGTCGCGATCGGGCATTTCTTGTGCGGACCAAGCAACCCGCACATCCGGAAATTCATGGTTTTCAACCACTTCCCGGATTGCCTCCTTGTTATAGTCTTTGGTGGGCATGTAACAAAGGAGCTCTCCTTCCTGCTCGCCCTCCATGAAACTGTCGCATCCAAGGTCGGCCATCATTGACGTGAAAACATCCACCCACGGCTCGGCGGGTGTGATGGTAAGTTTTATTTCTGTGTATTGCATAGGTTCTTGGTTTCTTTGTTTTTTCGATCTCTCTATTCGAGCGGGCGGCCGGCTGTGGTGAACCAAAGCACATCCTCCTCCTTGGTTTTCTTGTTGAAGATGAAAACCTTGTAACAATTCAACCGCTCGGCGACCTTGCGCACCGTGTAGAATTCCGTGGCCTTATAGTTCTTGTAGTTCTTCTTGATGTAATCCTGGATGGTGGAGGAAAGATTCTCCAACTTGCCCATAAGCATGGTTTCCACGATTTCACCATAGCTGTTGAAGACACATATTTCCTTGCCTTTGGCACTGAAAAAGATGGCCTGATAGTTCATGTCGTCATCCTCTTTCCACTCCACGTTGGTGGCGCGCGGATATTTGAGCTTGAAGGCGGCTTTCACCGGTTCGGGAATGTTTTTGTTGTCATCTTTCCCGGCCGTCATGTTCACCCTCTCGTTATACAGGTCAAGAGCGGCATCCTCGGTCAAGCTCTGCGGATTGCCTTCGTCCATCTGGTCTTCCGGATGAATGGTCTGAAGCAATTTGCCCGATTTGTCGAAGATGACAGTGGTCACCAATTTGGTCTTGAAGTTGGCCTTCTCGTAAAAATCAACCAAAGTCTTGTCCTGCTTGTCGGCACGTTGCTCACGAATGGCCATCTTGAACTTGAATCCTTTGTAGAAATCATTGAGATGCTTGAGCATGGGCCCGGTGACAGCCTCCTCCGGCAAAACGGTTAAGGTCTTGTCCCACACTCCGCCAGGCTTGATATAGACGGCCGTCTTTTTACCGGAATAGACGCATTTGGCCAAATAAGCACTGTCCGTCTGAAACCAGTTGAGTTCTTCGGGGTGAAGCACTTTCTTGGTCAAGGACTTCACGACGACTTCGGGCACCTCGCTCGCGGCGATGGCCTCGTTGCCATACGAGTCGGAAACATCCTCCACAGGTTTTTCCTTTTTGGGCTTTTCGGGTTTGGGTTCTTTTTCAACAACTTCCTTTTCAGGTTTGGGAGATGGTGTCCGTGCTGCCGGTTTCTCCGCATCGGCCAAGGGATCCTGGAAATCCTCCGGATCAGTACGGCTCAGGAGCTCGTTGCGGCCTGTGGTGCTGAACAACAGCACCGACGACTTGGCACCCACGCCATCGGGCTTCACCTCGACATAATACTGGGCTTTTTCATCCTCTTTTTCCTGAAGACACGAAACCGACACGATGAAGTCCGGATAGTTCGTCTTCACATACTCCGTGATGGTGGGGGGCAGCTCATTCCGGGGAATGAAGAAATGAGTGTAGATCCACTGGCCATCCTCAGAAATGACCACCTTGCCGTTGGTGCCTTCGTCCTTGACCGAAGCCACGTAATTCTCGCCATCTTTGGCCCAGCTCATCACTTTGACGTAGGGATACTGAAACTCGAGCGTTTGGGTAACATCGGCTGGTACATCGGCAGTCTTGAGCTTTTGCGCGGACAATGGGGATAAAAAAAACGCAATTGCTTGTATTGCAACAATTAAGAGCAAAATTTGGAATGATTTTCTCATAAGATTCCTATTTTATAAAAACGAGTGACAAAAATACAAAAATTAGCAATTCATCAACAGGCTCTCGCTGTTAGTTTTTTCACGATGAAGTGCAGAGGGCTAATCATGAACGGATGATTGCTATTTTTTGTATATTTGCCGCGTCTAAATTACCTGACAATGAACGGATTTATGCCAAGTCGCATTTGGGTGGAGCCCATGAGCCAGGAGGAATTCCTGGGCAAGAAGAAACCACTGGTCATCCATTACAGTTTCCAAACGGCGCCGGGAGGACGCGTGCTGGTCGCATCCACATCCAAAGGGATCTGCTTCCTGATGCCTGCAGCCCTCAAATGGCTCCCCGAGGAGACCCTCAAGAGCCATTTCCCATACGCCCGTCTTCGGCACAGAAGCGTGGAGCTGCACAAAAAGGCCGCCTGGCTCCTCAAACAACGCTTTGACAAGGTTCGTGACCTCTGCCTGCATCTCTACGGCACTCCCTTCCAACTCGACGTGTGGCGCGACCTGCTGCAGATTCCCGCCGGCAAGGTGACCACCTACCTCAACATTGCCAAAAGAATCCATCGCCCGAAAGCGGCACGTCCTGTCGGACAAGCCGTGGGCGCCAACCCTGTGATGTACATCGTGCCCTGTCACCGCGTTGTATGCACCAACGGCAAGCTGGGCGGCTATCGCTGGGGCATCGTGCGAAAAGTGAAATACCTCAACAAAGAAGCCCACACCGCACCCAAAGAGAATGGGCTTAAAAATTGGGAGCCAACGCTATTTTGATTTTGTATATCTTTGCCGCTTCAAGGCCATTATCTTAATGGAAAGAATTAAAACACTGGCAAACAAATACTTCAACAAAATCATCCCATGACCTACCTTGATCTACTCCTCCTCTCCCTCAGTTTAGCCATGGACTGTTTTGCCGTAAGTTGCGCGGCGGGAGTGTTCCAGCCCAAGCTGAAAAGAGGGCAGGTCATGTTTTTCGCATTCTCCTTCGGCTTTTTTCAGGCCATAATGCCGCTGATCGGATGGTTTTGCGGGGAAGCCGTTGTCTCGCGCCTCAGCCGTGTGGCCCCGTGGATTGCGTTTCTGATCCTGCTCTTCATCGGGGGCAAAATGCTGGTGGAAGGCATTCGCAACCGTGAGGAGGATCGCTTCGACATCACAAAGGCACGCACGGTGCTGGCACTTTCCATTGCCACGAGCATCGACGCTCTGGCCGTGGGCTTTGGATTCGCCATGATGCAAAATGTCCGCATCGGATGGGCCGTCCTCAACATCGGAGTGGTTTCCTTCCTGATGTCGTTGCTGGGCTATGGGTTGACAAAACGCTGGAGCCACCGCATCAAAGCCAACATCGCGGAGATTGTCGGCGGCTTGGTGCTGATCGGTATTGGACTTAAGATATTGTTGATATGAAAGAACAGACATATTTAGTCATAGACATTGGAAACACGGCCCAGAAAGCGGCGCTCTTTGATGAACAAGGGGAGGAAAAGGGTTGGATGCGCAAGTCGTTTTTCTCTTGTGACGACATCGACGACTTTCTGGCAGGCCATGCCGTAACGGCGGCCATCGTCTCTTCCGTGGGGGAGGCCCCGACAGCCATCGAGGATTTTCTCCGGACGCGGACACGCACGCTCACCTTTTCCCCGCAGTTGCGCCTGCCTGTGCGACTGCGGTATGCCACTCCGCACACGCTGGGCACCGACCGCATTGCCGGTGCCGTGGGGGCACACACCCTGTTTCCCGGCTGCAACGTGCTCGCCATCCAAGTGGGCAGCTGCCTGGTCGCCGACTTTGTGACGGCAGGTGGCGAGTACCTTGGCGGCAGCATCGCACCCGGCCTGCGAATGCGTCTGCGGGCACTGAACCAATTCACGGCACGGCTGCCCCTGCTCGAAGCCAAACCCATCGACTATCTCGTGGGGGACTCAACCGAAAAGTCCATCCTCTCCGGCGTGACAAACGGCCTGACGTATGAAATAGACGGCCTTATTTCTCAGTATCAAACACAATTTTCAGATGTAAAAGCCGTTCTGACAGGCGGCGATGCACCCCTCTTGACCAATTCGCTAAAAAATAGTATATTTGCCGCCCCAAATTTGGTGCTGTCTGGATTGTATGAAATATTGAAACTCAATGTTTAAAAAACATAATGTACGGTTGTTGTTCGGACTTTTAGCCCTTGTTCTCGCCATTCCCGCATTGGCGCAGAACGTTATCAGCGTGCCCTATTCCAAAATCGGCATCGGTTTGGTCAACAGGGGGGCGAACGGCATCTTGAACAGTATGGGCGGCACGTCCTACGCCATGCAGAACCCCTATTACGTCAACTTCCGGAACCCCGCCTCCTATGCGGCCTTCGATTCACTCTCCTTCGTGGCGGATGCCGCAGCTTCCATTCATACCAGCGTCCTGTCAACAGACAACGCTGTTCAGAAAAACACGTATGCCCGTCCCGACTACTTGGCCATCGGCCTGCCGGTCACCCGCCATTGGCGCACCTCCATCGGGGTTGTGCCCTTCAGCGTGATGGGCTACGACATGGTTGACAATCGCGTAATCGACAATGTCGGCAACGTCAACTACGAGTACACCGGCAAAGGCGGCCTCAACCAACTCTACTGGGGCAACGCCTTCAAGTTGTGCAAAGGTCTCTCCATCGGCCTCAATGTCTCCTATATGTTTGGCTCTTTCTATCACTACCGCCGCACCGAATTTGAAGGCATTAATTTCTACAACACCAACATTTCGGATGCCTATCATTTGGATGGCATCCACCTCACGGGCGGTCTCCAGTATCTTTTCAAGGTGAAAGAGAATCACACCATCGGTTTGGGTGTGGTATATGGCAACACTGCTTACATCTGGGCTAAGGAAAAACTGCTTATCAACTACTTTGAAGGAAGCTATAACGCCGTAACCACCTACGACACGGCCTATTTCAGCCAGGAAGATGTTCGCGGCTCCCTCCGCATCCCACAATCTGTCGGCGGAGGAATAAGCTATTCCTTCAAGGAGAAGTTCACTGTGGCCGCCGACGTGACCTGGCAAAATTGGGACAAATACAGATTCATGGGGCATGGCGATTCCCTCAAAAACTCCATCTCCGGCAGTCTCGGCGTGCAATATATCCCAGACCCGTTCTCTCCTAAGTTTTTCAAACGTATTGCCTTACGCGCCGGAACCCGTTTTTCCACGGGAGAAATTGTGCTCCACAATAAACCTGTCTCCGAATTTGGAGTCTCTTTGGGCGTTGGTATTCCACTGACCACGTTCAACACACACTCAAGCATCAACATTCTCGTCGAATATGGAAAACTTGGAACTACGGCAAACGACCTCATACTGCAAAACTACTTCCGCTTCACACTCAGCTTCACTCTACAGGAAAAATGGTATCAACGAATGAAAATCGAGTAAAAACCAACATAAATAACAAAAAGATGAAAAAACTGATTGTTGCTATGATGCTGCTCGTCTTCGGCGGCTCCCTTTTTGCACAATGCCCTTACAAGTATGGGGCAACACCTGAAGACTCCCTGAAATGCCTTGAACAGATCACGGCTTTTAACATGGCGTACAAGGCCAAGAATTATCACGATGCTTACGACTCCTGGAGATACATTGTCAACAACTGTCCTTGCGCATGGGACGGCATTTTCACCAACTCCCAGAACCTCCTCCAAAACCTTATCAAGGAGGAAAAGGACTCTGTGAGAAGAGAACGCCTCATCGACACGCTGATTTACTCCTATGAAGTTCGTAACGGCTACTTCCCCGAAAAATTCTCAAAGGGTTACGGTCTCGGCTTCAAGGCCTACAACACCCTGATGTACAGGGGGAAAAATGCTCCGATTGAACAATGGGAGCAAATCCACGACTGGTTTGTGCAATCCGTGGAAATGGAGAAGCAGAACACACAGCCGGCCATTTGGGACAAATACTTCACGGTGGCCCAGGTTATCACCAAGGCCAAGAAGGACACCACCTACGTCATTGATGCTTACGGCCGTGCCACCGATTATCTGGACATGTCCATCAACAATGCCCTGGTGCAATACGAAAAGCAAACCGAGAAGCTTGAAGCCTTGAAGGCGGAACTTGGTGCCGATTCGGCCAGCATATACAATCACCCGCAAGGCAAGGTGCTCATCGCCGACACTGCCCGCCAGATGAAGCTGGTCTTGAACTATCGCAGAACCCTCGCCAAAATCGAGAAAGATGTGACCCCCTATGCCACCTGTGAAATGTTGGAAGAGGTCTATTCCAAGAAGCTTGCCGCCAGCAAGGAGGATCTCTCCGCCATCAACAAGATGGTTATGACCATGTCAAAGGGCGGATGCTTGGGCAGCCCTGTCTTCAAGGAAGCATTGGAAGTGCTGCACAAGGCCAACCCGAACCGTAACTCCGCTTACTGGATGGGTAACCTCTCCCTGAAAAGCTTTGTCACCACCAAGGACAACGCCGAATTGGATGCCGCCATCGGCTATCTGCAGGAAGCTGTGAAATATAGCGAAACCAACGAGCAGAAAGCCGACGCCAACTACATGCTGGCTTTGGCCTATCAGACCAAGAGTGCCTACTCCGAAGCCCGTAACGCCGCATACGCCGCCCTCAAGGCCCAGCCGAACATGGGCAAGGCTTACCTCCTTATCGGTGACCTTTACGCGACTTCCGGTGGCAGATGCTCCGGTGAAGACCTGCCGCTGGCATGCGCATGGGCTGCCGCCGACAAGTACGCTAAGGCAGTGGCTGTGGATCCTTCCTGCTCCGACGATGCCGCCGCAAGACGCGCCAAGCTGAGATTCCCTCCCAAGGACGAACTCTTCAAGCGCGGCCTTAAGGCTGGCGACCCCTATCGCGTGGGCTGCTGGATCCAAGAGAGCACGACCGTCAGATAAGACCTGATGGACAACACATCAAGACATATTACCCTAAACATCATAACAGCCTTGTGCTTTATGATGTTTTTTATTGCCTGCCACAAGGAGAATAAAAGCTCTGTGCTCTACGAATACGAAGGCAAATTTCCTGACGAGTCGGCGGAAAACATGGTCCTTACCATGAGCGACTCCGGCATGGTCAGCTTTATTCTTGAGACACCGCTGCTGAACCGCTATTATGGTGACACGAACTTCGCTGACTTCCCAAAAGGCATCAAAGTGGTTTCCTATAACGAGTTCGGCCAGCGACAAGCCATGCTGACGGCCGATTACGCCATCGAAATCAACAATACCCAATATAAGGCTTCCAAGAATGTGGTGATTGTCGATCTTGTCAAGGGCGACACCTTGAAGACCGAAGAGATACAGTGGAACCAACTCTCCCGCACCGTCCGTTCCGACGTGTTAGTGAAACAGATCAAGGCCGACGGCTCCGTCAACTACGGTGACGGCTTTACTGCCGACGACCGCTTCACCAAATACACCATTATTCACCCGCGCGGCGAGATGGCCGGGTTTGACTTTTAATTCACAGCATTGACGCTGCCAGCAACCTTCTTCAAGGCTTCCACGATGCGGTCGGCCTCGCGCAGGCGCACACTGAAGCGGATAGTGCAGTTCAGGTCGCTCTGCTGGCTAAGGATAGTGACACTCGGGTCCTTCATCAGCTGCATCACAGCGTTCATCTGCAAATATTCGAAAACTACATCGTACCGCTCTTCAATGGTTTTTTCCACAATTTGCGCTGCATCGAGGGCCTCCTTGGCGGCAATCTTGTAGGCATTTTGCAACCCGCTGACACCCAACTTGATGCCGCCAAAATAACGTACTACCACGACCAAGGTGTCAGTTAAATCCTTGGAAAGCAGCTGTCCATGGATGGGGCGGCCCGCCGTGCCGGACGGTTCGCCGTTGTCGTTGAGACGATAGGCCTCCTTTCGGGGACCGAGAATGTAGGCATAGCAATGATGCCGCGCATCATAGTGCTTTTTCTGCAGTTCCGCAAGATACTTCTTTACTTCCTCTTCCGTTTTCACAGGAAAGGCGTATGCAAGGAACTTGCTCCTTTTTTCGCTGTAGATGCCTGTGGCAGGCGCGGCAATTGTCTTATAGGTGTCTTCGAACATACCAGATTGTATTATTATCCATACGCTCCTCCCGCTGCGGCGTGCCTGGCAAGGCTGGTGCCGGAAGGCCTTTGCCCCAGATTACATCACCCACGAGCACACGCGCCTCGTCCCACAGACCAGAGGCGATGAAGCGGTCAAGGGTTTTGCGTCCACCCTCCACAATAACTGACTGGATGCGCTGCTCGTAAAGTTGCTGCAAGCACTCCTGCACGTCCATGGAGACGGCGGTGCAAGGCAGAGGAGCGTCAACCTCGTGACCACGCTGCATGACAAAACGCTTGGGATCCTTGCCTGGATAAAGCCGTGTGGTCAGTTGTGGACGGTCGTTGCGCATCGTGTTGTAACCCACCAAGATAGCGTCTTCCTCGCTGCGCCACTTGTGTACCAGCACCCGCAATGCAGGGTTGGTAATCCAATAGTCGCGGGGTTGCCCGTCGGAGCGGTCCACGTCCATGTAGCTGTCGGCGGTTTGTGCCCATTTGAGGATGACGTATGGCCGCTGATGGCGATGGAAAGTGAAAAAGCGGCGATTCAGCACTTCGCATTCGGCCTCGCACACACCCACAGTGACATGGATGCCGGCCTCGCGCAGCTTGGCAATGCCCGCTCCGTTGACCTTGTCGTGGCAGTCCATGGTACCCACAACCACACGGGGGATGCCATGGTGAATGATGGCATCCGCACAAGGCGGTGTCTTCCCGAAATGCGAACACGGCTCCAGATTGACATACAGGGTGCAATCCGTTAACAGTGATTTGTCCTCTACCGCAGCCAAGGCATTCACTTCCGCATGGACCTCGCCGTAGCGGTGGTGGTAGCCCTCGCCGATAATCAATCCGTCATGCACAATCACCGCGCCCACCATCGGATTGGGCTGCACGCTGCCCAATCCCAGCCGGGCTAATTGCAGGCAACGTTGCATATAGGGAATGTGACGTGTGAGATCCTCCATTAGACAGAGGTTATTGATGTTTCAGGAAATATGACAACGGCTGCAGCTGACGGTCGAAATGATAGTACTGACATTGCACAAGATTCCTGTCGTTTCCGTTCAACACCGCGTAGAATTTGTCACGGTTGTACGGTCCGTCATCCTCCTCGTCTTCCCTTCCGAGAATGGCATCCAGATAAAAGGCGTCCGGCGTGAGTTTGCGATACATGTCCAGAGTGGTTTTCTTCCCGTCCACATCTTCGAGCGTAATGGTCTTGAAGTGGTTGAAGCGGAGAATGGAATCCTTCCGTTCCTTTGGCATGTCAGGGATGAAGCGCTCGTAGTTCTTGTCGCGGTATTCTGCCAGCATGTCAAGCAATTTGACCGTGTCGTAATCGGCCACAACCTGATGTTGTGCATCATACAGCGTGAAAAAGCGGGGGCCGGCCTTTTCCACCGAAAAGGAATTTTCAGGAGTTTCAAAATCTTGCACCTGCAAAGTCTTGATGCGCGTGATTTTGGTGGAGAAAAGGTCGCAATTGTACCAATCCACGGGCTTAAAGGAGTAGGAAGGGGTGAGAAATCCCTTGAAGCCCGGAATATATACGATGCAGGGCTCGTCGAAACCATCCAAGATGGCGAAGTTGGCCATGTTGTCCATGGTGGAAGGCCCCATGTAGTACGTTTTCACCAGACGTTCCTTGTTGAAAAAACCGTGTCCGAAGAGGGAAAACTTGGGAGCTGTTTGGTAAATCTCCACCTTCACTGCGTTGACGGACATCATTTTGTTGATGTTCGACTGGGCGGTTTTGGCCACAGTCTGTTGCAAAGTGACATTTCTGATGGTGGACAGCAACTCCGAGACCCTGATTGGCATGGCGACAATGGAGTCCTGAACGTACCAAACATTGTCCTTCCGGGTTAGCAGTGCAAACTCTCCGTTCATGTCCGCAATGAAAATCTTGGTGATGCTGGCCGTGTCTTTCACAGCAAAGAGGTCGGACTTGGGCGAACTGTTACGCCCATGCAATGTACCCGTCTTGAAAAGGATGAGTATCAAACTAATAACCAACAGTATGGCTATGCTGATGAGGTAGATATGATTTTTTTTCATTGTTAAAAATTAGGCGGCAAAAATAGCAAATTTTAGTGTTCGGGGAATAGGGTAAAAACCAGGGCTGTCTATCGTATGAAAAAAACGGCGAAATTTAAACCTTTATACAAAATAATAGTCGCTTAATTCTTAATTTTCTTTCTATGAAAAAGACACTGACTATAAGTCTTGTGCTATTACTTGCTGTATTTCAAACAATTGCACAATCCCAGAACGCATCCGTTCCCCAAACCCTTTCCCTTGAAGAGTGTATCCGCTATGCCGAAGAGCATAATTACTCATTGCAAAGTGCGGGATTGAACGTCAACTCTTCCGAAATTTCGCTCAAGCAGGCCAAGGAGAACATCGCACCCTCCGTATCAGCCTCGGTTTCCCAAGGGCTTGGAACCAATCATTATCAAAAATCGGTGGGCTGGAACGGCAACTACGGCGTCAGTGCCGGCATGACGCTTTTCAAAGGTCTCAGCAATTATAATTCCATCCAGCAGAGCAAATTGCAGGTAGAGCAGTCGCAGTTGCAGCTGGAGCAGAACAAAAACAGCATCAAAATATCCCTTATTCAGGCTTTTTTGAACATCATGATGAACGAAGACATGCTTGAATATCAGCAAAAGGTGTTGACAAGCAGTCAGGAACAAATGGAGCAGGGGGAGCAGCTCTTTAGAGTGGGTAAGATTTTGGAAAGCGAATACAAGATGCTTCAGGCCCAATACACCTCCGATCTCTACAATATTGAAAACACCAAAATCAACATCCAGAACAATTATTTGACGCTCAAGAACCTGCTGGCCATTGACCCCGCTGCGGAAATCCAGATTGTGCGTCCAGACAGTGCCACCCTCTTCAAAAGTCTGGAGATTCCGACATTGCAGGAGCTGATGACCCGTGCGAAGAGTTATCTTCCGGAACTGAAAATCAAGGAAAACGCCATCACGGATGCGCAGTATGATATTAAAATCCAGAAATCCAACTTCTATCCAAGTCTGTCGCTCAGCGCTGGTATCAGCACGGGTTACAACAACAGCAATTTGGCGGATAATCTGGGATGGGGTACACAGTTATGGCATGGTCTTGGCGAAAACATAGGCTTGAATCTAAGCATCCCTATCTATCAACGCAGTCAGGTGCGCCACAATGTGCAGCAGGCGCAACTGCGTGCGCAGCAGGCCGAATTGAGTCAGAAAGAGACGGAATACCAAATTGGTCGTGAGTTGCAGCAGTATTATCTCGATGTTCTTTCGGCCCAGAACAATTATCTCGTGGCCGAGGCGCAGAAGGATGCCTACGAGGCCAACTACAACGCCTACAGTTTCAAGTTCAGGTACGGGTCTGTCACGGCGGTGGACCTCATCCAGCAACAAACCAACTATCTGAACCAACTCAACAAATATATGCAGACCAAGTACTCGTTCGTCCTGCAAAGGAAAATCCTGGATGTGTTGATGGGCCTGCCGGTGAGGCTTTAGGTTGTTAAATCGTTAAACTATTAAATCATTAATTTATTGAGTTGTTTGGAGGGAGAGAAATTAAGTTTAGAAAATTGTTTGTTATATGTCTAAGTTATCTAAAAAAGCAAAATGGATTATGATCATCGCGGCGGTTGTGCTGCTCGCGTTGATGTTGTCTCTCGTTCTTAAGAAGGGCAAGCACGCGGAGTTGCAAATCAATACCGTGCGGAGCACCATCGACAGTGTGGAGGTGAATGTGACGGCCACCGGCGAGCTTCAGCCCGTGTACAAAGTGGATGTGGGCACACAGGTGTCCGGTATTGTGGAGCACATCTATGTGGATTTCAACTCGGTGGTGAAAAAGGGTCAAAAACTGGCCGAGCTTGACCGTTCCAATTTGAACGAGCAGCTCACACAGGCGCAGACCAACGTGTCGAATGCCAGAAGCAACCTAACCTTGGCACAGCAGCAGTTCGACAGAATCAAGGCACTGTACGACAACAAGGCGGCCACGCAGGAATCCTACGAATCAGCCACCAACTCGCTGAACTTGGCCAAAAACCAGCTCAAGACGGCACAGTCGGACTTGTCGCGTGCGCAAACAAACCTCTCGTACGCCACCATTTACTCTCCTATTGACGGCGTGATCATGGACAAAGCCGTGGAGGAGGGCCAGACTGTCGCCTCCTCGTTCAGCACTCCCACGCTGTTCACCATCGCCAACGACCTGACGCAGATGCAGGTGCAGGCGAAGGTGGATGAGGCCGACATCGGTGAGGTGAAGGCTGGCCAGCCCGTGACGTTCACGGTGGACGCCTTCCCCGACGACGTGTTCACCGGCACAGTCAAGGAGGTTCGCATCAATCCCACTGTAACTTCCAATGTGGTGACCTACACCGTCATCATCAATGCGCCCAACCCTGAGACAAAATTGTTTCCCGGCATGACCGCCAACGTGACCATCGTCACCAAAAAGGAGACTGGCGTATGCATCCCGATGACTGCCCTTTACACCTCTTTGGATCAAGATGTGATGAAACAGTTTGAAAAAAAAGGCTATACCTTCCTGTCTTTGTACAAGAATCAGGAAGAGCTGACCCAAGGACTGAAGGACATCACCAAGAAGACCATCTGGGTAAAAAAGGGGGAGAACAAATATGAGCAGGTTCGAGTTACCGTTGGATTGAACAATGGTGTTAAAACATTGATTTCCGAAGGCTTGCAAGAGGGTGAGGAAGTGCTGATGGGTGTCAACGAAGCGATGGGAGGGGTGCCGAATGAAAACAAGGACGGCAAGAGTGGAAGTTCAAATCCGTTTATGCCCGGGCGGCCCGAGCGCAAGACCAGATAGTTATGGAAAAAGAAATTTTAAAAGTGGAAAATCTGGAGCGTGTGTTCCGGGTGGGGAGCGAGGATGTGCATGCCTTGCGTGGAGTCTCCTTCTCCATCAAGGAGGGGGAGTTTGTCAGCATTATGGGCACCAGCGGTTCGGGAAAATCGACGCTGCTGAACATTTTGGGTTGTTTGGACACGCCCTCTGCCGGCGACTATATCATTGATGGCGTTTCCATCCGGAACCTGAGCAAAAACGAACTTTCCACCCTGCGTAACCGCAAAATCGGCTTTGTGTTCCAAAACTACAACCTGTTGGCGCGCACCACAGCCTTGGAAAATGTGGAGTTGCCGCTGTTCTACAACAACACTGTGCCAGCCAAAGAGCGCAGGGAGCGCGCGGAGGCGGCCCTCAAGCTGGTGGGTCTGGAGAAGCGTATGGAGCATAAGCCCAACCAGCTCTCCGGCGGTCAGCAGCAGCGTGTGGCCATCGCCCGCGCGTTGGTCAACGACCCTGTCATCCTGCTGGCCGACGAAGCCACCGGCAACCTCGACACCCGCACCTCCTACGAAATCATGAGCCTGTTTCAGGACTTGCACGAACAGGGCAAGACCATTGCCTTTGTGACCCACGAACCTGACATTGCGACTTTTACTACCCGCAAGATCAAGCTCCGCGACGGCCAGATTATCGAGGACGCCCCTATCAATACCCAGTCGGCCGCCGAAGCGTTGGCTGCTCTCAACCTCCAAAAAGAAGATTAAGCCATGAATATCGGAAACCTTATCAAAATAGCCATCAGCTCGCTGTTCCGCAATAAAATGCGCACCGCCCTCACCATGCTGGGCATCGTGATCGGCATCGCATCGGTCATTGCTATGGTCAGCATCGGGCAGGCCTCCACACAGAGTGTCAAGTCGGAACTCTCCACCATGGGCTCCAACATGATCATGATCATGCCCGCCCGTCAGCATCGTGGCGGTGTGGATATGGGAATGTCATCTTCCAAGTCTTTGGATGACAAGGATTTGTTGTCTATACAAAAGAACACCCGTTATGTAGCCGCCGTGTCACCTATGGTGAGCAGCGCCAAACAGCTGATTTACGGCAACAACAACCACAGCTGTTCCGTCAATGGCGTATCGGATGCCTACCTTGAAATCCGGAAATACGAGTTGGCCGACGGGGTGATGTTTACGGAAGAGGATGTGAAACGCTACAACAAGGTATGTGTCATTGGGCAGACAGTGGTGAAGGAGTTGTTCACCAATGGCGAGAACCCGATCGGCAAGTCCATCCGTTTCGGGTCGATACCGATGACTGTGATAGGTGTTTTGGCCTCGAAGGGCCAGAACGGGATGGGTGAGGACCAGGACGATATTGTGCTGGCGCCTTACACCACCATTCAGAAGCGCTTTTTAGGTATCACCTATTTCAACATGTTGTTTGCCTCGGCCACTTCCGAGGAGGAGTCGGAGCTGGCCGCCACAGAGATTACCTACATTTTGCGCAGCAACCACGGCATCAAAAGCGGTGCTACCGATGACTTTGACATCCGCACGCAGGAGGAGCTGGTTTCCACCATCAGTTCCGTTACCAGTCTGATGACCACGCTGCTGGCCGCCATCGCTTCCATTTCGTTGGTAGTGGGCGGTATCGGCATCATGAACATCATGTACGTCACGGTGACGGAGCGCACCAAAGAGATCGGACTGCGCATGGCCATCGGCGCGCATAACCGCGACATCAAGTTGCAGTTCTTGTGCGAGAGCGTGATTCTGAGTCTGATTGGCGGCATCATCGGCATCATCTTCGGACTGATCATATCATACGTCGCTTCCAAATTGCTGAAAATGCCTTTCGTGGTGAGTCAGATGGCCATTTTGCTCTCCTTCGTGGTGTGTGCCCTCACGGGCATCTTCTTCGGTTGGTACCCAGCCAAGAAGGCCGCGAACATGGATCCGATAAGTGCGTTAAGGTACGAGTGATCTCCGCGAATCGTGTGTGTTTGCACATACAATTTTCCCCGCAGATTTCGCAGATTGGCGCAGAAAAAGGAATTGCGAAAATCCGCGAGTTCTGCGGGGAACAGACTAAGCCGTTGCCACAGCGCCGTGGCAGTTTTTGTATTTCTTGCCGCTGCCGCACGGACAGGGATCGTTGCGTCCTACCTTTTTCTCCACGCGGATGGGCTGGCTTCCCTTGCCTCCCTGCGTCACTTGACGACCGCCGCCGGCTACCTCCTGACGGCCTGTGGTCAGCTTCTTGGCATCGGATTGCGGCAACTGGGCTTCGCGCACCTGGCGCTGCGGTTCCTCGGCTACCGGAATGCGGCCTTTGTTCAGGAAAGAGACAATCTCCTGGCTAATGCGCACCAATAACTCATCAAACAAGTTAAAAGACTCAAGCTTGTAAATCAACAGCGGGTCTTTCTGCTCGTAAGAGGCGTTCTGCACGCTCTCCTTCAGGTCATCCATGGCACGAAGATGTTCCTTCCAAGCATTGTCGATGACGGCGAGGGTGATGCTTTTCTCGAAGGAGAGACCCACTTCACGGCCCTTGGTTTCGTAACACTTGCGTAACGGGGCCACCACATTGATATTCTTGTTTCCGTCAGTGAACGGAATGGCTATATTTTGGAAACGATCGCCATGCTCCAGGAAGACACGTTCCATAACAGGATAGGCTTGTTCGCTAAGTTGTTGCAACTTGGCCTTGTAGTGGTCATACACAATGGGATTGAGCTTTTCAATAAGTTTGTTGGGACGCTCTTGCAGGAAGTATCCCTCCTCAAAGGGCGACTCAATGCCGAAGGTCTTGATCATAGTGATGTTGAATCCCTCAAAATCCTTGGATTCCCAATAGTCGGTAACCGTGGTTTCAACCACGTCCTCGAACATTTGGGCGATATCGATGGCAAGGCGGTCGCCAAACAGAGCGTTGCGGCGCTTGCGGTAGATGGTGGAACGCTGTTTGTTCATCACGTCATCGTATTCAAGCAAACGTTTACGGATGCCGAAGTTATTCTCTTCCACCTTCTTCTGGGCGCGCTCAATAGACTTGGAAATCATGCTGTGCTGGATGACATCGCCGTCTTGGTGGCCTAACTGGTCCATCACTTTGGCGATACGGTCGGAGCCGAACAGACGCATCAGGTCGTCTTCGAGGGAGACGAAGAATTGGGAGCTGCCGGGATCGCCCTGACGGCCGGAACGGCCACGCAGCTGGCGATCGACGCGACGTGAGTCGTGGCGCTCGGTGCCGATGATGGCCAAACCGCCCTTCTCTCTCACCACCGGGGTGAGCTTGATATCGGTACCACGACCTGCCATATTGGTGGCGATAGTGACCGTGCCCTCACGGCCGGCCTCTGCCACAATGTCAGCCTCCTTTTTGTGCAGCTTGGCGTTCAACACGTTGTGCTGGATGCGGCGCGCGGTAAGGATGCGCGACAGCAATTCGGAAGTTTCCACAGAGGTGGTGCCGACCAACACAGGGCGACCCTCCTCATGGAGGCGGATGATCTCGTTGACCACGGCGGCGTATTTCTCGCGCTTGGTCTTATAGACAAGGTCTTCGGCATCGATACGGATGACGGGCTTGTTGGTGGGGATGACCACCACATCGAGCTTGTAGATGTTCCAGAACTCGCCGGATTCCGTCTCTGCGGTACCAGTCATGCCGGCCAGCTTTTTGTACATGCGGAAGTAGTTCTGCAAGGTGATGGTGGCGTAGGTTTGTGTGGCGGCCTCCACCTTGACGTTTTCCTTTGCCTCGATGGCCTGGTGCAAACCGTCGGAATAACGGCGGCCCTCCATAATACGGCCAGTTTGCTCATCCACAATCTTCACCTTGTTGTCGATGATGACATACTCCACATCCTTGGCGAACATCGTGTAAGCCTTGAGCAGCTGGTGTACCGTGTGGATACGGTCGGATGCACTGGCGAAGTTGGCGTAGATCTCCTCTTTGCGCTTGGCCTTCTCCTGCTGGTCAAGGTTAAGTTTCTCCAGTTCGGCGATTTCAGCGCCCACATCCGGCATGATGAACATCTTCTGCTCGTTCGTGTCTTTGCTGATGAGGTCGATACCTTTTTCCATAATATCGACGGTGTTCTGTTTTTCTTCGATGACGAAGTAGAGCTCGTCATCGATGAGGGGCATGTTGCGGTTCTGGTCTTGCATGAAGAAAGCCTCGGTTCGCTGGAGCACCTGTTTCATGCCCGGTTCGCTGAGGAACTTGATGAGCGCGGTGTTCTTGGGCAGGCCGCGGTGGGCGCGCAGCAGCAACATGGCGCTCTCGTCCTGCGGCTTCGGGTCGGGATTCTCGGCCAGCATCTTCTTGGCCTTGGTCAATATCTCGGCCACATAGACGCGCTGGGCTTCATACAGACGCTGCACAATGGGCTTGTACTTGTCAAAGTCCTGCTGGTCGCCCTTGGGCGTGGGACCGGAGATGATCAACGGGGTACGGGCGTCATCGATGAGCACGGAGTCCACCTCATCGACGATGGCATAGTTGTGCGGGCGCTGCACGAGCTCACCGATGTTACGGGCCATGTTGTCACGCAGGTAGTCGAAACCGAACTCGTTGTTGGTGCCGTAGGTGATGTCGGCATTATAGGCGCGGCGGCGCTCGTCGGAGTTGGGCTCGTGCTTGTCGATGCAATCCACCGAGAGTCCCAGGAACTCGTAGAGGCGGCCCATCCACTCGGAGTCACGCTTGGCGAGGTAGTCGTTGACGGTGACCACGTGGACGCCTTTGCCGGGGAGGGCGTTGAGATAGACGGGAAGGGTAGCCACGAGGGTTTTACCCTCACCTGTGGCCATCTCGGCGATCTTGCCGGCATGCAGCACCATGCCACCGATGAGCTGCACATCGTAGTGGCACATGTCCCAGGTGATCATATTGCCGCCTGCGGACCAAGTGTTGCGGTAATAGCACTTGTCGCCGTCAATCTCGATGCCGTCGTGCGTGGCCGCCAAGTCGCGGTCCATATCGGTGGCTGTCACCTCCAGAATCTCGTTGTCCTTGAACCGGCGTGCCGTCTCCTTCATCACGGAGAAAGCCTCCGGCAGGATTTGTTCCAAAACATCCTGTGTGGTCTTATATACCTTGTCTTCCAGTTTCTCCACTTCTTTGTAGAGCTCCTGTTTTTCCTCGATGGGGAGGTCGTAGTTGGCGTCAAGATATTCACGAATCTCCTTAAGACGATCCTCTTCCACTGCTGTGGCTTCGCGGATGGTCTGACGGAACTCGACGGTCTTGTGCCGCAGGTCGTCCAAGGGAAGGTCTTTGATTTTCTCGTAAGTTTCCAGCGTCTTGCGCAGCAAAGGCTGCACCTCTTTCATATCACGATCGGCCTTGGTGCCGAACAGTTTTGTCAGAAAATTTGCCATATAAAGTGTTCGTTTTTAAAAACGGCAAAGATACAAAAATTGTGCCAACCTTTTCACATCCTCCACAAAGGCGCGCACATCCTCCTCCGTGGTGTCCCAACTGGTCACTAAGCGGATTTCATTCTCGTTTTCATCCCAAATGTAGAAGAAGTATTTTTCCAACAACTTGTCAATAAGTGTTTTCGGCAACTTGAGAAGCAGGATGTTGGCATCTGTGCTTTGGGTGAAGGTGTTGTAGCCGGCCTCCTTAATGCCCTGGCGAAGCAGTTGCGCCATCGCGTTGGCGTGGGCGGCGTTCTCCCGCCAGATGCCCTCTTCCAGATAGGGTATCAACTGGCAGCCCACATAGCGCATCTTGGAGTAGAGCTGGGCGCGCTGCTTGCGGATGTATTTCAGATTCTCGGCCAACTCGGGGCGGAAGGCTATGACCGCCTCGCACATCAGCAAGCCGTTTTTCGTGCCGCCGAAGCTGAGGATATCCACCCCGCAATCGACCGTCATCTCCTTGAAACTCTTGCCCAAGGCGACAGCCGCGTTGGCCAGACGGGCCCCGTCCAAATGCAGGTACATCCCATACTGGTGGATATAGTCGGCGATGGCTTTGATCTCCTCGCAGGTATAAACGGTGCCCAACTCGGTACATTGGGAGATATAGACCGCCTTGGGCTGCGAGTGGTGCTCGAACCCCCAGTTGATGAGGCGCGGGGCGATGAGCTCCGGCGTCAACTTGCCGTCGGGCGTCTCAATCTCGCGCAGGGCGGCGTGCGTCATAAACTCAGGCGCGCCGCACTCGTCCACGGCAATGTGGGCGGTCTTGGCACACAGGATGGAGTGGAACGACTGCACACAGGCGCTCAAGGCCACGATGTTGGCCCCCGTGCCGTTGAACACAAAATAGGGCTCGGCACTCTCCCCAAAGTGCTGCTTGATCAGCTGCTTGGCGCGCGCCGTGTAGATGTCGTCACCGTAGGCAATCTGATGGTCAGCGTTGGCCGCCTCTATGGCTTTCAATATGGCGGGATGGATTCCCGAATGGTTGTCGCTTCCAAAACTGCGCATAGTTTAGTTCTCTTTTTTCTTGGTGATTTTGCAACCCACGGTGGCAAAAAAAAGGATGTAGGCGTAGCTCACGAAGAGGATTGCGTAGGCCACGTGCCGGTTGGCGGCATCGGCAATCTTGCCATAAATCAACGGCATCACGGCACCGCCGGCAATGGCCATAATCAACAGGGCCGAACCAAATTCGGTGTGCTCGCCCAAGTCGTGGATGGAGAGCGGCCAGATGGCGGGCCACATAATGGCGTGCGCGAAGCTGAGGCAGATGATGGCCCCGATGGAGAAGATGCCCGTGGTACACAAAGCCACAATGACCAGCAACACCGACAGACAGAGTTGTATGATGAGCGCATTACGCTGGGAGATGAACTTCGGCACAAAGATGATGCCACAGAAATAGCCAATCAACAGCGCGATAAGGGCGTACACGCCGAAATAGTGGGATACATCCGTCGGGATGTTGTAGTAGTTGCCGTACGGTATCAGCGTGTCGATGGCGATAACCTCGGCACCCACATAGAAGAATATGGCGAGAATGCCCAGCCAAAGATAGGGATAGTCAAAGATGCTGCTCTTCTTCTCCCCTTTCTGGCTCTCTTCGAGCTGGATTTCGGGAAGACGTGCCAGCTTCACAAATATCACCAGCGCAATCAGCACCGCGGTCATGATGAGGTAAGGCAGGATGACACCGTTGGAGAGTTGCTGGAGCAGAGCCTCCTTTTCCGGACCGTCCGGGGTGACACCGATTTGCTCAAACAGGTGCTCTTTTCCGGAAAAGAGCGCCTTGTAAAGCAACAGAATGCCAATCATCCCGGCGAGTTTGTTGCAGACGCCCATAATGCTCATACGGCGGGCGGCCGACTCCACAGGACCCAGCACCGTGACGTAGGGATTGCTGGCTGTTTGCAACAACGAGAGACCGCTGCCTTGCAGGAACAAGCCCAGCAGGAAAAGGGGGTAGCTGCGCGTCATCGCGCCGGGCACGAACATCACGCAACCGATGGCCATGATGATCAGGCCCAACGCCATCCCGTTGCCATAGCCGGTTTTTTTCAACACGTAGGAGGAGGGTATCGACATCACAAAATAGGCAATATAGAAGGCGAAGGTCACCAAATAGCCTTGCACCTGCGTGGTAAGCTCGCAGGCGGCAGTCATATAAGGAATCAGAATATTGTTGATCCATGTCACGAAGCCGAACACGAAGAACAGGGCTCCGATGATAAACATGCTGTAGGCGGTCTTTTTATTGGATGTTTCCATATTCATGGGATTATTTGATTAATTTCATCAGTTCGGCCTTTTTGGCGTCATATTCTTCCTGAGTGATAATCTGAAGGTCTAATTTCTCCTTCCATTTCTTCAGTTCCTCAAGGGCGGCTTCGGAAGCGGTATCGGAGGGGTCGGCCTTGGTGACAATCTCGTGGGTGGCCAGTGCCTCCTCGAAATTGGTACAGGCAAGTCCGCCGCGGTTAAGAACCAGATAGATTTTGCATCCGCAGGTTTTCCGGTTAAAGGGGTCCACGGGCACGCATTGGATTCTTTTGATGGTGGCCACACCACCGGCACGGTTCTCCACACGCTCATACACCTCCCGGTTGGCGGCACTGGTGGAGACATTGCTGCTTTCGTCCTCCGCCAACGAGCCGAGCACGCTGCCCGTCACATCCTTGAAATAGACATAGTATTTGCCACTGGTGGGATAGCCGTAGGTGATGGTGGAGCCCTTGGTATAGGTCACGCCGTTGGAGGCCACATAGACGGAGATGTCGTCACCCCCCACACGCCCGGTCAGCTCCTTGGCCGATTTCTGGTTGACAATATCCTGATAGGTCACCGTCTGGGCAAACAGCCCGACCGTTATGATAATCAGCGAAAAAAGAGAGAACAGTTTCTTCATATTTTAAGCATTTTTAAGATTCTGAATAGCAATTTCCGGGTCTTCGGCTTTGAACACGGCGTTGCCGGCCACCACCGCGTCGGCGCCGGCGCTGACGATGTCGGCGATGTTGTCCTGGCACACGCCGCCGTCCACCTCGATGAGGGCTTCCGAGCTGTTGCGCTCAATCATCTCGCGCAGCTCGCTGATCTTGTGCAGGGCCCGTTTGATGAACTTCTGGCCCCCGAAGCCGGGGTTCACCGACATGATGAGCACGAGGTTTACATCGTTGATAATGTCCTCCAGTCCGGCTACAGGCGTGTGTGGATTGAGGGCCACGCCGGCCAGCATCCCCTCTTCCTTGATCTGGCTGATGGTGCGGTGCAGATGGGTGCTGGCCTCCCAATGGACGGTCAGCATATCGGCACCCACCTCCTTGAAGGTGTGGATGTAACGCTCTGGTTGCACAATCATCAAATGCACGTCCAACGGCTTTTCGGAGAGCTGACGCACTCGCTTGATCACTGGCATTCCGAAAGAGATGTTCGGCACGAACACGCCATCCATCACATCGAGGTGTATCCAATCGGCCTGCGAACGGTTCAACATCTGGATTTCCCGCTCTAAATTGCCGAAGTCGGCAGAGAGGAGGGAGGGGGCTATGACAGGTTTCATAATCATCATCTTTATGAGGCGGCAAATGTACATAAATTATGAATATCCGCGGACAAATGAAGTGTCTGCCATAATGATGAGACAAAGCTGCTCTGACTCATCATATTTTTTGTACATTTGCACCCATCTTAAAACCCGAGAAAATAAACGTATTGTATTATGGCAGAATGTAATCACGATTGCGCAAATTGCAGTCAACAGAATTGTGAAAAGAAAGATTTGCACGAAAACCCTAACGTTCACAGCAACATCAAGAAGGTCATCGGAATCGTCAGCGGCAAGGGCGGCGTGGGCAAAAGCTCCGTTACCTCCCTGTTGGCCGTGCAATTGCGACGCAAAGGCTACCATGTGGGTATCCTCGATGCCGACATCACCGGTCCTTCCATTCCCAAGATGTTCAACCTCCACGAGCTGGTCAAGGGCAATGAAGACGGCGTGTTCCCCGCCAAGACTGAAATGGGTATTCATGTCATGTCTGCCAACCTGCTCACCGACGACGAGAAGACACCCGTCATCTGGCGCGGTCCCCTCGTGGCCGGCATGGTGAAGCAGTTTTGGACCGAAGTGATTTGGGACAACATCGATTTCCTTCTGGTGGATATGCCCCCGGGCACGGGCGACGTTCCCCTCACCGTCTTCCAGACGATGGCCGTCGATGGCATCATCATGGTGACTTCGCCGCAGGACCTCGTCTCCCTCATCGTCAGCAAGGCCGTCAATATGGCCGGGATGATGAATATCCCTATTCTGGGACTGGTGGAGAACTACAGCTATGCGCTCTGTCCGCACTGCGGCGAGAAGATCCCGGTGTTCGGCGAGAGCCACGCCGCGGAGGTGGCCCGCGAGTTCAACCTGCCGCTGCTGGCCCAGATGCCCATCGACACCCGCATCGCGCAATTGGCCGACAAGGGCGAGATGGAGAAGGCGGAGGTCGATTACTTAGACCCTGTGCTCAACATCCTCGAAAGTCTCGATGCGAAATAGAACAGCATAAAACTCCTTATGAAACAATATCTTGACCTTCTTGATACCATCCTGACCAAAGGCGCGTTCAAGTCGGACCGCACCGGCACGGGCACCTACAGCATCTTCGGCCACCAGATGCGCTTCGACCTGTCGGAGGGCTTCCCTCTCTTGACGACCAAGAAGCTGCACCTGCGCTCCATCATCTATGAGCTGCTCTGGTTCCTGCAGGGCGACACCAACATCCGCTACCTGCAGGAGCACGGTGTCTCCATCTGGGACGAGTGGGCGGACCCCGACGGCGACCTCGGGCCCATTTACGGGCACCAGTGGCGCTCGTGGGGCACCCCCGACGGCGGCAAGGTCGATCAGATCAGCCAGCTCATCGACCAGATCAAGCGCACCCCCGACTCGCGCCGGCTGATGGTGTGCGCCTGGAATGTGGGCGAAATCGACAAGATGGCCCTGCCTCCCTGCCACGTGCTGTTCCAATTCTATGTTAATAATGGTGAAATCTCCCTCCAGCTCTATCAACGTAGCGCGGACGTCTTCTTAGGCGTGCCCTTCAACATCGCCTCTTACGCCTTGCTATTGATGATGGTGGCGCAGGTGTGCAATCTCAAGCCCAAAGAGTTCATCCACACGCTCGGCGACGCCCACATCTACTCCAACCACGTGGAGCAGGCCAAGTTGCAGCTCACCCGCGAGCCGCGGCCGCTGCCCACCATGCGCATCAACCCCGAGGTCAAGGACATCTTCTCCTTCCAATACGAGGACTTCACGCTGGAGAATTACGACCCGCACCCCCACATCAAAGCCGAAGTGGCGGTGTGATGACAACTGCTGATTTATTAGATTTCTTGCTGGAATAGAGAGGTTATTTTAGTTACAAGTTGTTCTGCCGATTCAAGTAGTGGCTTGACATCCGCTTCTTGTAAATCAAAAGTTTGCCTTGTCCAAGCGATAGGCAACAACAGCTCTTTTTTCTTCATCGTTCAAACTCATACCAGTACTATTGCTTCGTCCATAACATTTTTATAGAAAGGAGTGAAATTTTTCTGTTTCCATTCTTCTTTAGTTTGGATAATGGTATTCACATCTTGTCCGTGACTCCAGAAAAGCATATTCAAGGGATAACCGACATTGTCGTAATCCTCCCAGGTGGAACGTCCTTCGCGGTTCAACAGTACCAGCAAATCCCAATCAGAGTCGGGACGATGTGTGCCACGGGCTCTGGAACCGAACAGCAATACACTCGCACCTGCGGGCAGCAGTGCGATGATGTCCCGCTTGAGAGTGTCCAGCATCGTCTCTTGAGCCATAACCGTTTGATCACCAGTTGTAACGTTCATTTTTTCCACTTAAAAACATTTCGCAAAAATACACAATAATTTCAATCATCTAGAAAAAAGATGTGGACCCCCAAAAAAATTACTACATTGCCTTGACAATCCGAAAGCCGAAAAGCTTGAGTTTAGAGATTTCCTCCACGTTCCGCAATGCCTGCACTTTCTGTGAACGGTTCTGCCTTAGGCGAAGGTATGGATTGGATTATTCGAAGAAGTTGCTCTGTATCAGCCACATCGGTGTTATATCTTTTTCCATCAGAAGCGATTAGTTTCAGTTGGTTACAATTTGTAACCGACTCATTTCCTTCTTTGATTAGCCGATGTTTCAGGACTTTCCAATAATTTCTCGGGTTAGTGCTGTCGGTAAGTGCCTCCACTACGTCAACCACAGAGAAATACCATTTTTCCGTTTCGTTGTCCCAAGCGGTACGGACCAAGATAATCTTACTTTATGCAAAATAATGTTTAGTAAGGATATTTTGTGTAATTTTGCAGCCTTGAATATGATTGTATAATTTTATAAAACATAATCACAATGAAATCAATAGACTCATTTAATTTTGCAAACCAGAAGGCCCTTATCCGTGTGGACTACAACGTCCCCTTGGACGATAATTTCAATGTGACCGACGTCACCCGCATTGTGCGCACGAAAGAGACCGTTTCCAAAATACTGAACGATGGCGGCACCATCATCCTGATGTCGCACCTCGGCCGCCCGAAAGGCGAGGCCAACGACAAGTATTCGTTGCGCCACATCGTGGGCAAGGTGTCCGAAATATTAGGCCAGGAGGTCGTTTTTGCCGGCGACGTGCTGGATCCGAAAACGGCAGATGTCATTGCCGGTCTGAAGCCCGGTTCCATCGCCTTGTTGGAGAACCTCCGTTTCCACGCCGAGGAGGAGAAGGGCGACCCCGACTTTGCCAAGGCCATTGCACGCCTGGGTGATGTCTATGTGAACGACGCATTCGGCACGGCGCACCGCGAGCACGCCTCCACGGCCACTATCGCCCGCTGTTTCCCGGGCAAGGCCTTCGCCGGCTATTTGCTTTACAACGAGGTGATGAGCCTCGAAACCGTGCTCAACGGCGGCGAAAAGCCCTTCACAGCCATTATCGGCGGCTCCAAAGTGTCCACCAAGATCAACATCATCACCAATCTGCTGCCCAAGGTCGATAACCTCATTGTGGGCGGTGGCCTGAGCTACACCTTCCTCGCCGCCATGGGCTACACCATCGGCAACTCGCTCTTCGAGCCCGACATGCTGCCCGTGGCCAAGGAGATCCTCGACCAGGTGAAGGCCTCCGGCAAGAACTTCTACTGCCGTCTCGACACCATCTGCGGCGACAAGTTCGGAGACGATGCCAACATCCTTGTCACCGAGGACAATAACATCCCCGACAACTGGGAAGGCCTTGACATCGGTCCGAAGACCCAGAAGAGCTTCGCCCAGGTGCTACGCGACTCCAAGACCATCCTCTGGAACGGTCCTGTCGGCGTGTTCGAGCTGGAGAAGTTCAGCAAGGGCACCAAGGCCGTGGCCATCAGTGTGGCCGCCTCCACCCTCGCAGGCGCCTACTCCGTCATCGGCGGCGGCGACTCCATCGCGGCCATCAACAAATACGACCTCGGCGACTTCGTCTCCTACATCAGCACTGGCGGCGGCGCCATGCTTGAATATCTCGAAGGCAAAGAACTCCCGGGTGTCAAGGCTTTGAACGAAAATTAATACCGCATACACAATATTGCCAATGTGGGGACGTTTCAAAAACGTCTCCACATCAGATGCAACACACCGGTCAATACATTTGATGCGGATCAATATGGACGCAGCACACTGCGTCTCTATAATAACAAACAACAAACAATCATGGTAAATCCCAATTATTACTGTGTCATTATGGCCGGCGGCGTAGGATCCCGCTTTTGGCCACTTAGCAACAGCACCACCCCGAAACAGTTCCTCGACATTCTCGGCGAGGGGCAGACCCTCATCCAGAAAACATACCAGCGCTTTACCAAAATCTGCCCGCCTGAAAACATTTACATCGTCACCAGCAAGGCCTATCAGGATATCACCAAACAACAATTGCCGGAGCTGAACGACGAACAGATCATCCTGGAACCTTATCGCCGCAACACGGCACCGTGTATCGCATACGCCAATCACAAAATCAAGACCCATAACCCGAACGCTACCATTGTTGTTGCCCCCTCCGACCATGTGATTCTCAAGGAGGATATCTTCGTCTCTGTCATTGAAGAAGGTCTCAAAGCCGCCACTGACAACGACTGGCTGCTCACTATCGGTATCCGCCCCTCCTCGCCCAACACAGGCTATGGCTATATCCAGTACGATGAAGACAAACCATACGCCAGGAACAACTCCATCTACGATGTGAAAACCTTCACCGAAAAGCCGGAATTGGAAATGGCCAAGAGCTTCATCGAAAGCGGCGACTTCCTCTGGAACGCCGGCATCTTCATGTGGTCCCTTCCCTCTATCCAAAAGGCCTTCGAGAATTTCCTGCCTGAAATAGAATCCCTTTTCCAACAGGGTGAAGGATTATACAACACCGACCGGGAGGAGGATTTTATCGACCAGATCTACCAAGTCTGCAAGAAGATTTCGGTGGACTATGGCATCATGGAGAAGGCCAGAAATGTCAAGGTATATGCCACCGACTTCGGCTGGTCGGATCTCGGCACTTGGGGATCCCTGTATGAATTGCGCAAGAAAGACGCCAACAAGAATGTCATTTCCGGAAATCATGTCAAAGTATATGACACCAACAAGTGCATCGTGAACGTTCCCAAAAACAAAGTTGTGGTCATCCAAGGTCTGGAAGATTACATTGTGGTGGAGAACAACGATGTGCTTCTCATTTGCAAGAAATCCGAAGAGCAGCAGATCCGCCAATATGTGGCCGATGTGCAGGTGGATTTTGGCAACAAATATGTATAGGGACATCTGGCAAACCTCATCCGACATCCATCGTAGAGACGTGCCATGGTGCGTCTCTACATTTGTGTTGTGGTGTGTCATGATCTCTTTTTTCGCTCCCCTATCGGCGCAAGAGAACGACACCACCCAGCAACAACGTCTCCAAGAGGTGATCATTGCCGCGGAGCAGCCCGTGCGCATCGCGGCAGATGCCGCGACCGTACAGCAGCTTACGGCCAAACAGTTGAAATTGTTGCCCTCGTTGCAGCTCTCTGACGCCCTCAAGTATATGTCGGGCGTGGTGGTGAAGGACTACGGCGGAACCGGTGGCATGAAGACTGTCTCGGTGCGCGGTCTCGGCTCCCAGCATACCGGCGTGATTTACGATGGCATCCCCCTCACCGACTGCCAGACCGGCCAGATAGACCTCGGCAAACTCTCCCTCGACAACGTCCGATCCATCGTCCTGGAAATCGGCATGAGCTCCGGCATATTTGTGCCCGCACGTCTGTTTTCATACAGCAATATATTAAAAATCAACACACTGTCAAGAATCCCCAACAAGCCTTTCGGGGTAAAGGTGGGTTTTACCGCCGGTTCATACGGTTTGTATAGCCCGCAAATTTTTTTGGAAAACCTCCTCAAAAGCCGCAAGCGGGAGGACCGTTTCTTTATATGGAACATCTCCGCCTCTTACCTCACCTCCAAGGGCAACTATCCCTTTGTACTGCACTATGGCGGGATTACAGACAGTGTCTCCCATGAGCGGCGGCAGAACTCCGACGTCTCCGTCTGGAACGCCGAGGCCAACATGCGGTTCCAAATTAACCGCAAGCAACATCTGACCTTCAAGTGGTATTATTATGACTCGGAGCGCGGCCTGCCTTCCGCCACCACGTTTTACAACCTCAACTCCTCACAGCGATTGTGGAACCGCAACACCTTCGGGCAACTCAGCTACTGCAACTTCTTCAACACCCACTGGGCCTACCAACTCAACGCCAAGTTCAACTACGACCACACACACTACCTCGACACCACATACAACAATACAGCGGGGCGGCTGGAGAACGACTACAGGCAGACCGAAAGCTACCTCTCCAACACCGTGATGTACACGTTACCCTTCACCGACAAAAAGGGACGCGACCAATGGCTGCAAATCGCACTCTCCCACGATGTTTTTCACAATTTTTTGAAGTCCAACGCACTTAACTACGATGATCCTTCGCGCATCACCTCTTTGGCGGCACTCTCGCTGCTCTACAAGGGTCGGATGGTGAAGGTCCACGGCAACCTGCTGTTCACTGCCGTACACGACTGGGCGCAGGGGACTGTCGGGGACAACTTTTTCCACCTCTCCCCGACGGTGGGCGTGGCGGTGGCGGCCACCAAAAGCCTTTCTTTCAGAGCATTCTACAAAAATATATTTCGCATGCCCACCTTCAATGACCTCTACTACCGCGAAGTGGGCAACCTCAATCTCAACCCTGAGAAGACCCGGCAGTGGGATGTCGGCGCCGTATATAACCGCGACAACCTTGCGCACGGGCGCGTGGCGCTCGCCGCCTCCGTGGACGGCTATTTCAACATCGTGAAGGACAAGATTGTGGCCTTCCCCGCAGGCAACCTCTTCTCGTGGACTATGATGAACTACGGAAAGGTGTTCATCGGGGGCGCTGAGGTCAACGCCAACGTGCAGTACCAGTTCGCCAAGGGCTTTTTCCTGCGCGTCAACGGCAACTGCACCTACCAAAAAGCCGTCGATCGGACCAACCCGACGGACAAAACCTACAACCACCAGATTCCCTACACGCCGGTCTGGTCGGGCTCCACAGGCGTGAGTGTGGAACTGCCGTGGATCACCTTCTCGTACTCGTTGTTGCTGGCGGGTGAGCGCTATGCCTTGGGACAGAACATCCCCATCAACCGCGTGGCCGGCTATGCGGACCACAGTGTCACCATCGGGCACCAATACAAAATCAAGAACACCCCAAACACCATCGGGTTCAAATGCGAGTTTCTTAACCTCGCCAACAAGAACTACGAGATCATCCGCAATTATCCCATGCAGGGGTTCGGATTCCGGGTGAAGGTGTTTTATGAATATTAGTTTGTGCCAGGGGAACAACTGTTTTTTTGTCCCTATTTTCTTTTTTACTACTTTTGCAGCTTTAAAATTCCGCGTATGAAAATCAAATCCCTTCTGCTTGCATTCGGCATCATTTGCCTCGTTTTTCACTCACACGGTCAAGAGACCGAACTGGTGGGTGCCAATTGCACCTCCATCATGGTAGGCTGCAAGGCCACCACAGACGGTTCCGTGATCACCTCGCACACCTGCGACAGCAAGTACCGCACTTGGGTGACCATGGAGCCTGCCGCCGACCATAAGCCCGGCACCATGCACAAGGTCTATAAGGGCACGATGCACACTGAAACGCCCAAAAGCATGGAGGGTCTGACCCTTGCGGGCGAGATTCCCGAGGCGGCGCACACCTACGCCTACATGAACACTGCCTACCCTTGCCTCAACGAAAAACAGCTGGCCATCGGCGAGAGCACCTTCTCCGGTCCTGACACCTTGGTGAACGAGAAGGGCATGTTCCTCATCGAGGAGCTGGAGCGGGTGGCCCTGCAACGCTGCGACAACGCCCGCGATGCCATCCGTCTCATTGGAGAGCTCATCGCCCAATATGGTTACGGCGACGGTGGAGAGTGCATCACCATCGCCGACAAGAAAGAGGTTTGGCAGATGGAGATCCTCGGCGAGGGTCCCGACAAGATCGGTGGCATCTGGGTTGCGCAACGTGTGCCCGACAACGAGGTCGCCGTCAGCTGCAACGTGCCCCGTATCGGCAAATTGGACCGCAAGAACAAAAACTACTTCCTCTGCTCCGACAACATTGAGCAAGTGGCCCGGAAATACGGTCTGTGGGATGGCAAGGGTGACTTTGTTTGGTACAAGGCATTCCCCTCCTCCTACAGCAACGGCAAGAACTTCAAGGAGCGCGAGTGGTACATCTTCAACGAACTGGCACCCTCGCTCCACCTTGCCCTCGACGCTGAAGAGCTGCCCTTCTCCATCAAGCCCGACAAGAAGGTGGATGTGCGCAAGGTGATGGAGCTCTTCCGCGCTAACTATGAGGGTTCTCCCGAACTGGACCAGACACAGAACCTGCTCTACCCGCGCACGCGCAAAATCGATGGCAACCTTGTCACCGACACGGTGGTTTGCCCCAACGCCAATCCGTGGATGGATGGCAACGAGCGGGCCATGTACAACCTGCTCAAGCCCGGCACTGTAACGTTCTACCGCGGTGTGGCCATGTCATGGTGCTCCTATTCGTTCATCACCCAATGCCGCAGCTGGTTGCCCGATGAGATCGGTGCACTCTGTTGGTTCTCCTTGGAAAATCCCGGGCAGAGTCCGCGCATCCCCGTCTATGCGGGTGCCACCAAGATGCCTGCCGGCTTCGACATCTGCGGACACTTCCGCTACAACGAGAACGCTGCCCTGTGGCACTACCGCAAGGCCAACAAGCTGGGCCAGGTGAGATGGGGACGGACCAAAACGATGTTCTATGACAACATCCTCCGCTATGAAGAGAAAGCCATGGAGGAGTTGCCCGCTCTCGAGAAAAAGGTGGCCGACCTGCTAAAAGATGGCAAAAAGCAAGATGCACAGAAGCTTCTCAACCAGTACACCTCCGACTTTGCCGGCGCCACACGACAAACCTGGCAGGACATGGAGGCAAAGATGTGGGAGACTTTCTGGACGGGATTTTAGGCGATTGGTAGTTGGAGAACGAAGACTAAAGACCAATAGCCAACCACCTCTCCTACCACATTCCATCAAACACTGTCCAGATGTAGTCGCCGAGTTTCCAGGCTTGTTGCACAGCGCGGTTGCCACATTGGTTGGAGTAGTCGGTGAGCGTCTTGACGGCGCCGTCGCGGTCGCCGTTGCGCAGCTGGCGCAGGGCTTCCTGTTCAATCTGTCGGCTGCCTTCGCGGAACTCCTTCTCCAGGGGTTGCCAGACATCGTCAATGACGATGTGCATGTCGCCCCAACGCTGGCAGGCGATGGTGCCCACGCGGTTGAAGGCCCACCAGGCCGCATCTTTGCTGAAGCCTGTCTCACGGCCGTCGGTCTTGTAAGTGGCTGGCAAGTCCGTGACGTTGGCATACAGCGGCACATAGACGGAGGAGGCCACGTTGTCGAGGGCGAACCAGCAGAGTGCACCCACTTCGTCGGGCAATTGCGCCCGGCATTGGATAATGGTGCCATACACGGTGAAATGCACGGCGATGTTGCGCTCTCCGCGCTCGTCCCAGCCGCCGTTGATCTTGTGCAGCTTCATCTCATCGGCCTTCATGAAGGGGTTGGCCATGGGTGAGATGACCTGCTTGCCGTCTTTATCGGCCACGGTCAGGGTCTTGCGCATGTCGTAGGGCGTGCCTTCGTAGTAGTCGCGGAAGACGCTCATCATCTTCTCAACGGTTACGAGGGTGTCGGGTTTGACGGAGAAGGGATAGTTTTCGGAATTGGGGTCCAAGTGCAGGGAAGGGGCGAGCAGGTCAAAGACGCGCCACTCGCGGCGACGGCAAGCGATCATGGTGCGGGTGGCAGGTGCGTAGGCGTAGGCAAACTGGAAGGTCGATTTGCCATCCCACCAGCCCATCTCCTTGGCCAACGTATAGACGTTGTCGGAGGCCATGAAGTAGTCCTTGTTCTTGAGGTCTATCTCCCGGATGGTGGAGGCGTTGGCGTTGACGGCCACATGGTCGTCGGGCACGCGCTGCGCGGCCCAGACGGCGCCCACCTTGTCCTTGCCGGGACCGAGAATTTCAAGATGCCACACTTCGTTCTTGTCGGCAATGGTGAGGCACTCGCCGGCATCGATCCAGCCATACTGCTTCAGCAGCTCACCGGCGGTGCGGATGGCCTCGCGTGCGGTGGCGCAGCGTTGCAACAGCAGCATGCAAAGCCGCTGGCAGTCGATGAGACCGCTGTCGGATTTCAGCTCGGCGCGCCCCCCGAAGGTGGATTCGCCAATGGCCAACTGCTTCTCGTTCACGCAGGGATAAGCCGTGTTGAGGAATTGGAAGGTGTGCGGGGCCTGGTTGATTTCACCCACGGGAATGTCTGCGTAACGGGCCATCTTGCCCGGTTCGTTCTTGGCCCACACGCGCTTGTAGAGCGTCTGTTTGGCACCCTTCGGGTGGTCTTTGGCTGGTTCTACCATGATGTTGGTGCGTGAGCGGTGGCTGTCGTCGGTGTGCGATGTCATCACCGAACCGTCGGCTGAGGCGAGCTTGCCCACGGTGATCGAGGTGCATTCCATGTTGCCCGTGACGGGGTCGGTTTCATATTGGGCGCGGGCCGTGCCGATCAAGAGCAAGGCAAACGTCAGGAGAAGGATGGTTTTTCTCATATTGGTGATTATTTTTTTCTGATGGGGTCGCAGGTGAGGCCGATGCCCAATTTCTTGAAAATTTTGTGATCAATTTCGCTGAGCATGACGGTGGAGTGAACCTGGCAGTCTTTGAGTTGCGGCAAGCATTCAAGGGCGCGGCGGCAGTTGCCGTCATGCAGGCTGAGCATGGAGAGAGCCACGAGCACCTCGTCGGTGTGGAGGCGCGGGTTGTGACCGTGCAGCAGGGCGACCTTTGTGTTCTGGATGGGCTCGATCATCTCCTGCGGGATGAGTTTGATGCTGTGGTCGATGCCGGCGAGGTGCTTGGTGGCGTTGAGCAACAAGGCGGCACTCGGTCCCAGCAACGGGCTGGTCTTGGCGGTGATGAGCGTGCCGTCGGCCAGCTCGATGGCGGCGGCGGCCACACCCTCCTGCTCCTTGCGCTCACGGGCG
>CAMVIT010000012.1:0-59827 GCA_947167635.1 uncultured Bacteroidales bacterium
CGCGGCGCGGGAGTCGGCATCCAAGATGCATAAAACTTGCTCGCCGCGAAAGGGAGGCGTTTGAAAAAATGTGTTGTTTATTCCAGCCGGATGCCATTATGTATATGACTACCAAAAAAATTGCCCGGAAGACCTGACGGCCTGCCTGTCGGAGGAGCGTATGTGTGACTATGATGATGGCGGGTGATTACGCCTTTTGCACCACTTCTTTGATTTCCTTGTAGATAGCGTCGATGGCGGTGGGTTGTGCGAAAGGTTTCAGGTTTTCGCTCATGCGGGCGCAACGTGCTTCGTCCTGTGCCAGCCCCATCAGCTGGGGTATGAGTTGTGTTTGGGCATCCTTGTCGGCGATGAGGATGGCGGCGCCTTTGTCGGACAGGGCGCGGGCGTTGTAGGTCTGGTGGTCCTCGGCGGCATACGGGAAGGGCACCAGAATGGTGGGCACCCCCACGATGGCTAACTCGGCGAGGGCCAGGGCACCGGCACGCGACACGATGACATCGGCCATGCTGTAGGCATCGTTCATGTTCTTGATGAAAGGCACGATGCGGATGTGGTCGTCCTGTTCGGCGAGGAGTTTGGAGTCGATGTCACGGAAAAATTGTTCGCCGGTCTGCCACAGCAGCTGAAGGTCGGCCTTGCGGAAGTCGTCAAGATGGGCCGCCATCGTCTTATTGAGGGTCAGGGCGCCGAGACTGCCGCCGACGACGAGCACGGTCTTGCGCTCGGGACTGAAGTTGAAGAACTTGTAGGCGGCGGGATTCTTGCGCTGGATGTTGAGAATCTCGGCACGGATGGGGTTGCCGGTCTTGACAATCTTCTCGGCGGGGAAATATTTGTTCAGCCCGTCGTAGGCCACGCAGATGCGCTTGGCCTTGGGCGCGAGCATCTTGTTGGTGACCCCGGGGTAGGAGTTCTGCTCCTGCAGCAGGGTGGGGATGCCGAGCCGGTCGGCGGACTTCAGGGCGGGACCGCTGGCAAAGCCGCCCACACCGATGGCGATGTCCGGCTTGAAGTCGCGGATGATGGATTTGGCCTTGCGCATGGCGCGCAGCAGCACGAAGGGCAGCTTAAGGTTCTTTTTGATGCCGGCCCAGGAGAAGTCGCGGCTGATGCCGTAGATGGTCAGCCCCTCGATGGGGTAGCCGGCCTCGGGCACGCGCTGCATCTCCATCTTGTTGTCGGCGCCGATGAAAAGGATTTCAGCATCGGGCTCTTCCTTGCGGATTTTGTTGGCGATGGCCAATGCGGGGAAGATGTGCCCGCCGGTGCCGCCGCCGCTGATAAGGTATCGTTTTGCCATACGTTTGTCAAACTAAAATTATTAAACTATTAAGCTATTAAATTATTTACCAACTGCCAATGGCTTATGGCCAACAGCTAATGGCTAACATCCCTTATATGCTTTCATTGTGTTGAGCAGCAGGCAGGCCATTGTCATGGGGCCCACACCGCCGGGCACGGGCGTGATGGCCTCGCACTTTTGGCTCACTTCGTCGTACTTGACATCGCCGCAGACGCGGTACCCGTTGGGCTGCCCCGGGTCGGGGATGCGATGGATGCCCACATCGATGACCGTGGCCTTGTCCTTGACGTACTCCTCGGTGATCATCTCCGGCTGGCCGATGGCCACGATGAGGATGTCGGCCCGGCTGCACACCCGTTTGAGGTTCTTGGTGCGGCTGTGGCAGACGGTGACCGTGGCGTTGGCGTCCTTCTGCAACAACAGCATCGCTAAGGGTTTCCCCACAATGTTGCTGCGGCCGAGAATGACGCACTCCTTGCCCTCCGTTTCGATGTGGCTGCGATGGATGAGCTCCATGACACCATGCGGCGTGGCCGGCAGGAAACACTCCTTGCCGAGCAGCAAGTTGCCCATGTTGGCAGGATGGAAACAGTCCATATCTTTGCGCGGATCGACGTGGGCCGTCACCTTGTCGATGGAGACCTGCTTGGGCAGCGGCATCTGGATGATGTATCCGTTGACCTCCTCGTCTTGGTTGAGGAAGTCTATGGTGTCGAGGATGTCCTTCTCCTTGACATCTTCGGGGAACTTGTAGGCGGAACAGAGATAGCCCACAGCCTTGCATTGCTTTTCGATGCTGTTGACATAGCTGAGGGCAGCGCCGTCCTGCCCGGCGATGATGACCGCCAAGTGCGGTGCGCTCTTGCCTTGGTCAAGCAAGGATTTGACCTCGGTGGCGATTTCGGTCTTTATGGTAGCGGCAATCTCTTTGCCGTCGATGATAGTTGCCATAATTCTATTTGTTAAATCATTAAACCATTAAAAAAATTAAATCATGAAGATGTGTTTTTCTGAATGAACAATGGTTTCAGAACAGAATAATCTTCATAATTTCGTATTTTAATAATTTCATAAACTAAAACGGTCTTCTGCCCGGGGCATTCATGGCGCGTACCAGTCCTTTCATCTTGCCTTTGCTCTCAAGACGCATGATCTTGCGTGTCTCCTCGAACTGCTTGAGCAGGCGGTTGACGTCCTGAATGCTGCTGCCGCTGCCATTGGCGATGCGGCGGCGGCGCGAACCGTTGATGATGTCGGGGTTGGCGCGCTCGGCGGGCGTCATCGATTGGATGATCACCTCCACGCTCTTGAAAGCGTTGTCGTCGAAATCCATGTCCTTCACCATCTTGCCCATGCCCGGGATCATGGACATGAGGTCCTTGACGTTGCCCATCTTCTTGATCTGCTGGATCTGGGCCATGAAGTCGTTGAAGTCGAACTGGTTCTTGGCCAGCTTCTTCTGCAGCTTGGCGGCCTCCTCCTGGTCGAATTGGTCTTGTGCCCTTTCCACGAAGGAGCGGATGTCGCCCATGCCGAGGATGCGTTCTGCCATACGGTCGGGATGGAACACGCTGAGGGCCTCCATTTTCTCGCCGGTGCCGATGAACTTGATGGGCTTATCGACCACCGCCTTGATGGTGAGGGCTGCACCGCCGCGGGTGTCACCGTCCATCTTGGTGAGGATCACGCCGTCGAAGTTGAGCTTGTCGTTGAAGGCTTTGGCGGTGTTGACAGCATCCTGGCCGGTCATGGCGTCCACCACGAAGAGGATCTCGTGCGGGTTGACGGCATCCTTGATGTTGCCGATTTCGTCCATCATCTCCTGATCGACGGCCAGACGGCCGGCGGTATCGATGAGCACCACGTCGTAGCCATACTCCTTGGCGTGTGCCACGCCGTTCTTGGCAATCTTGACGGGCTCTTTGCTGCCCTCCTCGGTATAGACGGGGACGCCGATCTGCTCGCCCAGCACCTTGAGCTGGTCGATGGCGGCGGGACGATATACATCGCCAGCCACCAACAACGGCTTTTTGCCGCGCTTGGTTTTCAGCAAGTTGGCGAGCTTGGCCGCGTGGGTGGTTTTACCCGAACCTTGCAGACCTGCCATCAGGATGATGGCCGGATTGGCCTTGATGTTGATGTCGATGGCTTCGCGTCCCATCAGAGTGATGAGTTCGTCGTATGTGAGCTTGACCATCAACTGGCTCGGCGAGACGGCCTTGAGGACGTTCATGCCGAGAGCCTTTTTCTTGACGCTGTCGGTGAACTCTTTGGCGATTTTGTAACTGACATCGGCGTCCAAAAGCGCCTTGCGCACCTCCTTCATCGTCTCGGCCACATTGATTTCGGTGATGTAGCCCTGGCCTTTGATGATTTTAAACGCGCGTTCTAATCTGTCGGATAAATTTTCAAACATATTTCATACTTTCTTTTTTCAACGTAAAATTCTGTGCATAATTTGCGGCGGCAAAGATACGATTTTTTGGGCAATACACCCAGGTGATCGCAAATTTGACAATAGGAATAATTGTCATTTTTTTGCAAAAAATAATAATTGTGGAGTACGACTGTTTTTTGCTACTTTTGCAACGTGATTTTTAGATAATGATATGATAAAGGAAAATGATGGATAGGCATATAGTTACACGATTCTTAAGATGCTTGATGATTGTTGGGCTGTTGTGGTGCGGCGCTTTGGTTGCGCAGCCGATTGACCGTGAGATGTATGCCAATGTGGTGCGTTCCAATTCCAAACACAACTGTCCTTTTTTTGAAGAGGGTGTCAACATCGAAAAACTATCGTACACCCCGGGGCGGCTTCACTTCCATATCACCGCCAAAGAACAGGTTTTGATGGGACTCAGCATTCCAGAATTGAAGAAGTTTTATGCCGACCGGCTCCGCTATCGGCTGGAACACGAGTATTTCAACTATCTTTACAGTCATCTCGGCGATATCAACGGCGGTCTCTCGTACCATTTTACCCTTGCGGACAGCGACAGCAGTTTCACCATAGCCTACTCCCCGCAGGAGGTCCGCCAAATCTGGTCCGACCGGTCCAAGCCCGCCTATAAGAACGCCAAGAGATGGAAGGCCCGTAGATTCTTGCAGCGGAATGTGTTCATTGCGAATGCGCAAATTCGAGCTTTCCTGCAAACGTCACCTCCGCAGGAGCCCCCCTCATACCTGCTTCCTGACTCGCTGGCGATGACGGAAGACTGGATTGTGTATTATATGCATCCGGTGGATGATAGCAGTTTTAGACTCTATGTGGAGAATCAGGAAGTGGTGCTCTCCAACAATAGGGATGCGTTGTTGGCGGACCCCGACAGACTGGACCAAATGATTGATGCCGAGTGCGGTTTTCGTTATCTGGTTTTTAATCAGCTACGTACAGATAGTTTGATAATGGACTTTCCTTTAACACTGTTGAAAGAATGGCGCTCGCAGGCGAAAAAACTGACACTGGCCAATGATTCTCAAATGCGGGAATATATGGAATTGGCGGCGGAAGAGACGATGGAGTCCTTCGAAGAGGCAATGGACAGTGCCAGTAATATGAAGATGGAAAGTGCAGAGTATAATGACGGCATCTTTCTCTTGGTATATGCTGTGCAGGAGAATACGATGAACTTCAATATGACCGCCAAAGAGCAGAATATTGTCAAGGCAAAGCTCGCGTCCGTGATGAAAACCATCATCGAAGACTCCTACAGCACTCCGGAGGTTTTCGATTCCATTATGATAACAAAAGAACTCTTCTGTCAGTATTTCAAAGGTTTGCGGATTCTCTATATGGAAGAGAACACCCGGAGAGCAATTGACCTGTTTGTTTCGGCTCAGGAGATAAACAATGCTGAAAAGATAGGGGAGAGTGTGGATTCCCTTTCCAGTGAGAAAATTGCGTCCCAGCTGAGTTCGGAGTTGTTCGCGCAGGCGATTGAGCAGTACAGTCGCGAGAATTTTCCACAAGGGGATGGGAAAGCGAGCGTGGAGAGAATGAGTTTTGAGGACGGAGTGCTGAACATTTACAATGTGGTGGACACTTTGGACCCCGTCTTCTTCAACATTGATCTTTTGCGAGAACAAATGAAGTTGAACCTCGCGGAACAAATCAGTGGTGTCCAAGACGACAATATTTTCCGGAATCTGCTGGCATTGAATGGCGCCATCGCGTACCATTTTCACATACGGAGCGTTGATACGGTGCTAACAGTGGCGTTCTCGTCGGAGGAATTGAAGAGGATGCAGGAGGCGGCGAATGCTGACGGAGGCACTGCGGTTGGCAGTGCGCTGGAAGGCATCATCCGTGTCACCAACATCCAATGCCCCGTTGTGGTTGATGAGATTACCACGCTGGACTCGGTGGGCGTTGACGGCCAGAATTTCGTCTATTATTTTTCTGTCTCAAATTCCAACTCCTATTATGATGCTAATGTGTTGCGCGCGATGCTTCGTATGAATCTGATGAATGAGGGTGATGCAGCAATGGAATATTTGAAATCGTTGTGTGTCAAATCGGGATTCGGGATTTGTTATCACTATGTTTTTCCCAAAGAGGATCTCACCGCTCGAAAAAAAGCCAAGCGGCAGTCCCAAGCGCCCACGGAGGTGATATGTTTCACGGTGGAGGAGATACAATGAGGTAGAGACGTTTTTTTTAAACGTCTTTACACGAAACGTCTTTACAATGTCTCCCAATTCTCTTTCGGGTGGGTGAGGTAACGGAGGCATTTCAGCAGCACGTCAAGGTCGGTGAAGTTTTGGCGGGTCAGCATCTTTTGTGGCATTAATTCGCCAAGGAAGCGAAGAAACGGGATGTGCGTGCAGGACAGGATAAGGCTGTCTGTGCGCAGTTCTACCGGCATCATAAAGGAGTGCTCCCCGAGGTCGCAAGACGCGTCTTCACCGCTGACGATCAGCTCGTCTCCGTTTTGATTGATGATTCGCGCTGTGAAGAATGCTGTTGTGGTGCAGCCGTCACCGAAACCGCTGGTCATTATATAGTGGATCAGCGAATCGCTGAAGTGATAGACGGTGTCGTCCAACTGGTAGATGTCTTTGAGCGTGGCGTACCTGAAAAGGTATAACGACGAGTTTTTCTTGTAAAGGCTCATCACAGAATCGTAGTCTGCCTTTGCGAAAGAGAACATCCCCATTGTGATGGAGGTGTCGTAGTGCAGGTTGAGGTCTCTGAGCAAGGCGTCCAGCGCTTCCGCTCTGAAAGAAAGGCTTAGTTCCACGGTGTCTTTGTGGAGGATGGCATTTTTTGCCACAAAGAGATCGTTTTCTCTAACATAGCTGATGGAATCTTGCCAGAAATGGAAGCAGCCGCCGGTATAAGGGGTGAAGATGACTTGGGAGACAGGATAGCGCAGGAATTTGTCCAAGGGCCTTTCTATGCGGAACGGCTGTAGGGTAGGATTGTGCTCGCTAACCAGATAGGATTGTTTGCCATCACTGATAACAACCTGCTGCCCGTCAGGGCATTTTCCATCGCTGTACGGATACATATATTGAATCTTAAACGGTGCGGTAACAACCCTGTGCCACTGTTTTTTTTCAGAGTCGAAATGGAGGATGTCCTTCTTCTCCCAACCCCAAGGATATTTTTCAGAGTACACTCTGTCCTTAAGATGCTCAACAGCGAAATCAAACCAGACCCAACTGGCGGTGGCCCTGCGCCACGGCGCGGGGATGGGATGGTCGTCGCTGAAGAATCCCATACGGGTGCAGGAATCACCGGAAAAATGGCAGAAAAAGTGGTCCGCGGCTGTCGAGATGTAACCGTATAGCTGTCCGTTGCAGACACGGAGCCTGAAAGGATAGCCTCCTTGAGAATGGAACACGGTGTCAAAATGCAGAAGATCCGTCGTCCTTAAAATGTCGCCTGCTTCGTCGGTGAGCAGGAGGACGCCGGATTCGAGATCGTGGGTTTGGGGCGTGAGGCCTTCGGGAAATCTTTCCCATTTGATTCTGTCCCTTGCAGAGCGAAACCATTCATCGCCCTGGTACACCATAATCCATTCTTTGAAGATCAGAGTCCTTAAACATCTTTTGTACCTGGGTTCTTCGGAATGGCTGTTGTCCTTATTGAGGAGATTCTGCTTGTCGGGGGTTCGGATGGCACGGTAGGTGGTCCAGTTGTCTTCGGTGTAGTAGATGGCATTGTCATAGCACCCTGCAACGCCTGTGCGCAGGTCCGGGTTCATAGAGATCGAGGAGAGTGTGTGCGGGAAGTGGTTGAGCTTTGTGAAGGACAATCCCTTGTCGGCGGAGCAATAAAGCGTGTCGCTCGCAATCCAGACCTCGCCGGATGGGGAACAGAAGGTGCAGCGGATCTGGTCTTTGTTGGCGGCAAAAACTCTCGACTCCCACGTCTTCCCCCGATCGTTGGAGTACCAGTAGGTGTTGCGGACCTGTTTGTGTTTGAAGGGGGTGTGAATCTCTCCAACCACCAGTACGGTGTTGCTGTCCGGGCAGATGATGTGGGATAGTTTGCCCCCGCCGTCATAATGGCTGTCGTCGGGATGGCCTTTACCGAGGTTGTCCACAACGTGCCAAAGTTCGCGGAGACTCCCGGCGTGATATAGAACCCCTCGGTGTTCTTGTGATCCCCACAGGTCGCCTCCCGGCGACACCGCCACACAATCGAAGGGAGGAGTTATTCTTTCATTGAAATCCTTCTCCTGTTGCGCAAACGCCGACAACGTGCATATTGTCAGTAAAAGAATCAAAGTGTGGCGCTTTCTGGACATTTGCGATTTGCGATTTACGTTTTACGGTTTACGGTCTTCAGTCTAAAGTCTTAAGTCTCCAGTCTTAATTCTCAACTCTCAATTCTCAACCCTCAAACCTTACCGGCACCATATAGAAGCAGCGAATAGGTTTTCCGAGGTTTTTGCCGGGTTTCCACCGTGGCATTGACATTACGACGCGCAGCGCTTCCACATCGCAGTCCGGGAATAGAGGCACCTTGACCTTGCCGTGGGTTACCCGTCCGTCCCTTTCCACCACAAACTCTATCAGCACCGTGCCGTTGAAGCCGTACTTTTTTGCAATTGGTGGATAGACTATTTCCCGTTGGAGAAACGCGGTTAGAGAGTCTGCGCCGCCCGGGAACTCGGGCATCTCATCGGTGTAATGCAATGGCGGGTCGTCCTGAAGGTCTGGGCTGTCTTGTGCCAGTCCTGTAAAACACGTCAGGGCAATCACCCAGGTAATCGCAAATTTGACAAGAGGTTTCATCGTCTTTTTTTTTTGCAAAAATAATATTTTTTTGAAATACAACGTTTTTTTTCTACTTTTGCAACCTGATTTGTAAATAGAATATGAGTAAAGGAAAGCGTACTTGTGAGTTTTTGAAGGAGGTGCGGCAGCGCGTGGCGCGGGAGAACGGCATCCCGCTGGAGATACGCGAGTGCACCCATAAGGGCGATTGCCGCGGCACGTGCCCCTATTGCGAGGCCGAGGTGCGCTATCTGGAACAGGAACTCTCCAAGCACCGGAGTCTCGGCAAGGCCGTGACCGTCGCGGGCATTGCCGTTTCCGCTATGATGATGGGCGGCTGCCACAATCAGCAAACTCCCGGAGAGGCCCCCGCTCCCGCACCTGTCACAGAGACCTTGGTGCAACCCTTATCCGATAACACATCGGAAGAGGAGGTTCCAGAGCCAGGCAACGTAGATACGTATAAAATGCAAGAAGAGGCTATAGACCTTGTTGCTGATTCGTCATCGAAACGTGGCGCGTCCAAGCCATCTTCACAATGTGACGAATTTCTAATGGGAGTCGTAGATGTGATACCGTCTGGGGATTATGAGGGAGATGTACCAGTGGAAATATTGGATGACCCCTCTTCTGAGTGGGCGCCCGACATCGAGGGCACCCCGGCACAATACCTGAAATCCCGTTTGACCGCCCCGACAGACTTTCTCCGTGATAAGAAATACAACAACGCCTACATTGTGCTCATTATCAGTGATAAGGGTGAAGTGAAAGAGGTAGTGTTCCAGCCGAGGAACGAGTCGCCGACTGTCGAGGAGAAAGCGTTTTATGAAGATGCCACTCGCATTCTGAAGGCAATGCCACGGTGGAAAGGCTGCAGCACCACGGCCAGTTATGAGATTTATGTCCGTGATTTGCGGTAGGTGGAGACGTTTCAAGAAACGTTTTTACAGAATTGCATTGTGTTATTGTCGGCGCCCGCCATTCTTATTCGCTATGTTTTTCCCGATCCGCGCCATCTCTGCGCGCAACTCTTTTGGAGCCAGCACTTCGGCGGTCTCGCGCAAGGTTAACAGTTCCTGGATGAAATCGAAGGTGGGACGGAGAAAGTAAGTGAACACGGAGTACTCCTCCGTGCGCTCGGTTTCCTTCTGCGACGGATGTAAAGGCAGCGAGCGCAGGTAGTTTGACTGGAAGGCATCCACCTTCAGTTTGATGGTTTGCGGGTCTTCGTCGCTGACGATAATGCCGAAGCAGGAGCTGAAAAAGGACTCCGCGTCGAAGTCGGCGGGCAGCGTAAAGCTCTCGAATTCAATGTCAATGTCCAATATCCTGTCCAGAGCATAGACCTTCAGCGGACTGTCGCCATACTTGCCCAACAGGTACCATCGGCGTTTGAACACCTTCAGGGCGTAAGGTTCCACGTGATAGAGGTTGGAGATGTGATCGTCCTCTACCCAGTAAGGCTTGTAGCTGAATGTCAGCATCTTGTTGTCGCGCATAGCCTCCAGGATGGTGGGCATCAACTCGCGGCCGGAGGGGTTTTCTTCCAGGAGGATACGGTCCTTCAGCTGGCTGCTCTCCTCCAGTTGGTTGTTGAGCGAGAGCGCGTCCAGTAGCCACCCTTTGAAGCCGGAACTGTCTTTGAGGTCGCGACTGTTGGCGATATAATAGGAGTTGGTGCTTTTGTGGCAGGCAATCTCAATGCCGAACAACTCGCGCACCGCCGCCACATGGTTGTGGAACGAGCGTTTCGGGTAGTCCTCCCCGCCGGAAAGCAGGTCGTTGCGCATCCACTTGCTGCGGATATTGCTGAACGTGATTCCCTCGAATCCCGCCTGGTTCACCATATCTATCAGCCAAATATACTTTATTATTAGCTCCTTTGTCATAACTATTGGATTAAAAAACTACGCGACAAAGATAACAAATAGGTGTGAAATTCCATGGCACAGTCTAAAAAAAGTTATGCCAATTTTATGCACAACAAAAAATATGACTATGCAACAGAATAGCACAGTAACGATTTATTTTTGCAGCGTCTTAGGAGGTGCAGCATCTTGCTGCACATAAAAACCCGCAGCATCTTGCTGCACAAAAAGTAAAAATATAAAACAATAGTTATGAAGAAAAAACAAAGAACCACGCTGCAAAGATTATGTTTCCTCGCGAAACAGCTGGAAAACTCAAAACATTACGCGCTTAACGCGATCCAGCCCGAACTTATCTCAGATGAGACAAAGTTCGTCACCTTCGGAACGAACCGTTTCACCCGCCGGGAGGAGGATGTCATCAACGAAGAGGCCCTAAACAAGGTGATAGGAGAATTGGACAGGTTGGCCGCCTATCTGCAGGTCACCTCTATACAGGCCGCCCTGTTTACCGCTGCTTTTTCAAAATCATTGTATCGATCGTCTGTGGATTTCGATGACATTCGCTCCTTTTTCGATTTAGACAACATTGATGCGCAATTCCTCCAGCACGACTTCAACTTGTTGAACAAGCATAATCTTCTGGTAATAAGCGATTCCCGACGAAGAGACCAATACATCATTCCCGAGGAAATTGTTTCTGCCATACACCAAGATTTGCCCATTGGGGAGAAAAACAACGAGAAGAAAGAGATAACCCGTTACGATTTTGTCACCACTATCGGGAAATGGGTGGAAGATAACGATATCAAAACGATGGAGTTGCTGCAAAAAATGGCCAAAGAAGAAGAACAATCGGAGGACCTTCTTTTTGTGCAAACGGTGAAGAAGATGATACCGGACAGTCGTAGCAGAGTGATGTTTTATGACATTTGTTACGATTTCATCTCTTCTCGTCGGCGCGTGAGCGATATTGATGCGACGTTAAATGACATTTTCGATTCGATACCGGAAAGATTCTCATGGGGAAAGCAGCTGATGCAACAGGAACACGAACTTATCAAGCTGGATATCATTGAAATAGAGCCCGAACGGATGTTTTCCGAGGCCTCCATGAAGTTGACAGAGAAAGGACGGAAACTGTTCCTCGAGAACGACTTTGAATTGTTCGCTGAAGAAAAGGAGAAGGACAAAAAGTTGATTTATCCCGAAGACATCCCCGAAAAGTCGATGTTTTACAGCGAAGAGCTGTCGCGGCAGCTGAATCTTCTGAAAGAGAACCTTCAAGAGGAGCGTTTCGCAGAGTTGCAGAAGCGATTGGAGGCGCAGTCGTTGCCCAAGGGTGTGGCGGCCATCTTCCACGGGTTGCCCGGCACCGGCAAGACGGAGACGGCCATGCAGATTGCCCGCGCCACGGGTCGTCCGGTGTGTCATGTGGACATCGCCAGTTCCAAAAGCTGCTGGTTCGGGGAGAGCGAGAAGCTCATCAAACGCATCTTCACGGGCTACGCCGAGCAGTGCAAGAAAAGCAAGCTAAAGCCCATCCTGCTCTTCAACGAGGCCGACGCGCTTTTCGCCAAGCGCAAGGACAGCAACTTCTCGAATGTGGCGCAGACCGAGAATGCCATTCAGAACATCATCCTGGAAGAGATGGAGAAGCTCGACGGCATCCTCATCGCCACCACCAATCTCGTTGACAATCTCGACAGTGCCTTCGCCCGCCGATTCCTGTTCAAGGTCGAGTTCGGGCAGCCCACGGTGGAGGCCAAGCAGAGCATCTGGAAGAGCAAGTTGGAGTGGCTCCCCGACGAGGATTGCCGGACGCTATCCACGAAGTTCGACTTCTCCGGCGGCGAGATCGACAACATCGTCCGCAAGGTCGTGATGGAGGAGGTGCTTCACGGCACCCGCCCCACCTTGACGGAAATCGAGGAATTGTGCCGTCACGAGAAGATCGGGAAAGGGAGCAAGTCAGAGGCAATCGGGTTCAGGAATTAACCAAAAAAAATTCGCATTTTTACCACACGTTCGAGCGGGAAACCCACTATGCCTCTCTCATCCTCTCGAAGTCCTCCTCCGTGATGCCCTCCAACATGTTTTTGCGAAGATCATCCTCTGAAGGCAACTGCATACCGTACTTGCTGACAAAAATATTCTGCGAGAGACCTTCGATGGCATACTGAATCGTGGTCTCGCCATAGTCGGTGCAAAGCAGGAGGCCGATGGGCGGATTGTCGTTCTCCTGCATCACCTCGTGCTTGTAGTAGTTCATGTAAAAATTCAGCTGCGAGGCGTACTCATGACGGAAACGGTCGATCTTCAAATCGATGATGACGTGGCATTTCAGGATGCGATGATAGAAGATGAGGTCGGCCTTATGGTAGTCTTGGTCTATGAGGATGCGTTTCTGCCGGGACTCAAAGCAGAAACCGTTTCCCATCTCCAAGAGAAACTTCTGCAGGTTGTTCAGGATGGCCGCTTCCAATTTAGTTTCCTTATAGATATCCTGCGACCCCATATCAAGAAACTCCAGCGTTACGGGGTCGTGAAGAATGTCCTTGGGTGTAAGTTGCTGGGCTTTTTGGGTCACATACCGACGAAGGGCTTCCTTGTCTTTCGACAGTCCCATACGCTCTAAATAGAGTGAGGATACCTGACGGTCAAGCTCCTTTTGCGTCCAACACCCCCTGATTGTTTCCTGCTCATAAAAAGCTCGTTTTAAGGGGTCTTCAATTGTGGCTAAATATGACAATAAAGTGTAATTAAGACGATAAAACAATTTGTCCGCTGGAGTGGACCAATCTTCCAATTTGGCGGACAGCGACCGCCATTTTTCATCACCCTGAGTTACATCGGTTGTCAATTTGGCTGTTTCCGACAGCCAAATTCCACCTTCTTGATTACCAACAGATTGCAATTTGGCAATTGAAAACAGCCAAATCGAAGAATCTTCGGAATTGGATATAAGGTTTTGATGGTTCTGCAAGTAGTCACAAATTGTTTTGCCTAAGTACGGGTAAACTTGATACATGTGCCTGTAATCGCGTAATCTTCGAGGATTGAATCCTCTTCGGTTAAGACTTTCTGCCAACCGATTGATGAGTTTTTCGCCGTACTTGGCACGGTCTTCGCCATGTTGCTCATATTCCACGATATAATAACCCACCAGCCAATTTCGTGCTGTCAGCAAAAGATTGACGGCATGGGCGGCTTGTGCCTGAAGTGCATCTTGGATGAGTTTGATGCGTCCTACGAGTGATTCGAAATTCATATCAGATCATTTAATATCTTCACGGCAAATATACAACAACGAAAGGCGTTTGTCAAGGTTTTTTTGAAATTTTCTTTGGCATTGATTAATAACGAAATGTAAAAAAATATTTACGATTTAATTTGCTAATTGTTAAACAATCATTGCGATTTTTCGCGGAATATTACAGTTGCCGACCGCAAAACCGACCTGTCGGCTGATCCACGGACTGAACCAAAGACACCCTTGTGCCGACTGTGCCACACTATTGCACACCTAAGCCCTATTTTTGCCGCAGGTTTCACACCAATGCGATTACCGAAAAGCATTTAACAGAGTAGGCATAATACTTTAATTTTAACAGTTGCGTCCGACGCGAACTTAGGGCAACGACTATGTACACCGCATCCGACTTCGCCAACGACCTGAAACTCATCAAGGCCTTGCTGCTGCACGAGAACAACTGCAGCCGCACGGCCCTTGTTTACAAGCAGAAAATCGCTGACGAGTGGGACTGTATGGAGGGAAAACTTCAGATTGAAGCCTTCTGGACATTCATCAGCCCTAATCCGTATGCCCCAAGATACGAGTTTTCAAGAATGGGTTTTGTATTTGAGATGCTGTTGCGTTGCGAGAAGGATGAAAACGACAACTTCGTGGACGTGGGTGCACAACTGAGCCGGAAACCAACATCATGCGCGACCTCTTTGCCTCGATGGTTGAAGCCAACGAGGACGAACTCATCCCGACCGGGAAGACGCTGAAGGATTATTGGGATGGGGAGGATTTGGAAGACGATGATTTTTGGGTAAACGATTGGAGGTAAACGGGAAAAAATGTAGTTTTGCACATTCGGATTTCATTTTCAGGTCAGAACAACAAAAATAGAACAATATGTTAGGAGCAATAATAGGAGACACCGTCGGATCGATATACGAATTCGACAACATCAAAACCACCGATTTCCCTCTGTTTTCGGAGAGAAGTGAATTCACTGATGATTCCATTATGAGTTTCGCGGTGGCCGATTGGCTGTTGCGCGACGAGCACCACACCCACAAGGAGCTGGAGGCCTCGATGGTGCGTTTTGCATACGATTATCCCAACCCGATTGGCGGCTACGGCGGGTCGTTCTACCGGTGGCTGTTCAGCGGGCGCGAGCGCGTGCCCTACAACTCGTGGGGCAACGGCTCGGCGATGCGGGTGAGTGCGGCAGGATGGATTTCGAGAGTGTCATCCGCTTAGCCGTCTCGCTCGGCGGCGACAGCGACACCCTCGCCTGCATCACTGGCGGCCTCGCCGAAGCGTACTACCAAGAGATCCCGGAAGAGATCGTCCGCCAAATGTGGTCCCGCCTCCCGGAGACCTTCCGCGAGATATTGCGGGAGATGGAGAGGGATTGGGGGTATCCGCTGAAGGGGAATGTGGGGTGAAAGTTTTGTGGATAAGATTGGGCGGGGGAAAGGGGAAAAGTTGTAGAAAAAATTATTTTCAAAAATCGCGGAAATGTGTATTTTTGCACTCTCAAAAAATCTTGGAAAGGTGTAGGAACACCTATTTGAAAAACTTAGGAAACGTGATTTATGAAACGGAAAATCTATGACAAATTAGTACAATGGAAACGAGAACAGGATGGTAAAACCGCGTTACTCATTGAGGGTGCCAGACGTATCGGAAAAAGCTATATCGCCGAGGATTTTGCCCGCAACGAGTACGACTCCTATATCATGATTGACTTCAGCAAAGCACCGGCCAGAGTCAAGTCCTGGTTCGATGAATATCTGGAGGATGTGGACACACTCCTTCAAAACATACAGCTCCATTACAAAAAGACACTCACGCCACGCAAGTCGCTCATCATCTTCGACGAAGTGCAGAAATGTCCCCGTGCCCGAGAAGCCATCAAAACGTTGGTCGCCGACCACCGTTTCGACTATCTGGAAACAGGCTCGCTCATTTCCATCAAAAAAAACGTGGAGAACATTGTCATACCTTCTGAAGAAGAAGGTATCGACATGTATCCGATGGATTTTGAGGAGTTCCTCTGGGCTATGGGAAACGAGGTGCTGATGCCCTACATCCAAAAGCAGTTTGAACAACAAAAGCCCATGGGTGACTTCCATCGAGATGCAATGCACTACTTCCGCCAATATATGATTGTAGGCGGTATGCCGCAAGCCGTGGCCGAATATGTCCAATCAAAGGACTTCAACAAAGTGGATGCCGTAAAACGGCGGATTCTGCGTCTCTACCAAAACGACATCAAGAAATATGCCGGTTCTGCCTTGGCCCGCGTTGAGGCCATCTATGATGCCATCCCCGGCCAACTCCAAAAGCACGAAAAGAAATTCACCTTGTCCGCCTTGAAGGATAAAGCCAGGATGCGGGAGTATGACAGTGCATTCTTCTGGCTCGACGACGCCCGCATCGTCAACATCTGTTACAACACCACTGCGCCGAATATCGGTTTGCAACTGAACGAGGACCGCACCACACTCAAATGCTACTTCTGCGACACGGGGCTGCTCATCTCGTTAGCTTTCAACGCCAGAGGCATCGTCAGCAATGAGATTTACCAGAAACTGATGTTTGACAAACTGGAAATCAATGAGGGGATGTTGGTGGAGAATGTTGTGGCGCAAATGCTCAAAGCGACCGACAAAAAACTGTTTTTCTACAGCAATTACGACAAAGAGAATGCCGAAAATCGCATGGAAATTGATTTTCTGCTCCAGAAAGAAAAGGTCACCAGCCGCCACAACATCCGACCTGTAGAAGTCAAAAGCGGCAAGAACTACACACTGTCATCTTTGACAAAATGCATGAAGAAGTTTGGAGATTATATAACGACCCCCACAGTACTTCATGCTGCGGACTATAAGGTAGTGGATAGCATCACATACCTGCCGATCTATATGGCACCTTTGTTGTAAACCTCTGATATGACCAACTTCGCGGCCATAGATTTTGAGACCGCCGTCCGCCTGGCCGTCTCGCTCGGCGGCGACAGCGACACCCTCGCCTGCATCACCGGCGGCATCGCCGAAGCGTACTACCAAGAGATCCCGGAAGTGTCGGAGAAAAGAAAAAAATAAATATTTTCCATTTCTGTTTCGCAAAATCAAAAAACAATAGTATTTTTGCCAAATCTAAAGTACAACTTTATTTTTGTTCAAAATATATGCAATTATATGTATGACAGAAGATTAGCAAAAGAGATCGTTCGGTTATCGGATTATTTTAAGGTCATTACCATTACGGGACCTCGCCAATCGGGGAAAACCACCTTGTGCAAAATGATTTTCCCAGGCTACGACTATATCAATCTGGAAGACGAAACCACCGTGAGCGAGTTGGAACTTAACAAAAAGGAGTTTCTGGTCAATCATAGGAAGGGATTGGTGATTGACGAGGTGCAAAAGATGCCAGAAATCCTTTCGGCCATTCAAGTGGTGGTGGACGAGCACCCGGATGCCGCTTTTGTGCTCACAGGCAGCAATAATCTGCTGTTGATGCAGCGTGTTGCGCAGTCTCTTGCCGGACGTACTGCCGTTTTGACTCTACTCCCCTTTTCCATCGCCGAACTGACTGAGGAGAACAAATCGGTGGGATTGTATAACATGATGCTCAACGGTTTTTATCCAGCGGTATGGGCACAGAATATACCGCCAGAAGATGTTTACCGCCAATATTTTTCCACTTATATGCAACGGGATGTGCGCCAAGTGATGAACATCCGTCATCTTTCGGAATTCAGACGGTTCATTGTGATATGCGCTTCACGGACTGGTACAGAGTTCAATGCCCAAGGGATTTCAAACGAGCTGGGGGTGTCCATCCCCACCATTCAAGAGTGGATGAATGTGCTGGAAGCCTCGTACGTGGCTTTCCGCCTGCCTCCTTTTTTCCGGAATATAGGGAAACGGTTAGTCAAGACCCCTAAAATCTACTTTTACGACGTGGGGTTGGTATGCTATCTGTTGGGCATCCACACGTCGCAGCAATTGGAAACCCATCCGTTAAAGGGCTCGATCTTTGAAAACATGGTGGTATGCGAATTTCTCAAACGCCAGTATAACAATGGACTGGACAACAACCTGTTTTTCTTCCGCGACAAAAGCCAGCGTGAGGTGGATCTGGTTCAGGAAGATGGGACACGACTTTACGCATACGAAATCAAGCTGTCATCAAGCATTCATCCCGATTTCTACAAGAACCTCAAATATTTCCGCTCGCTTTTTCCCAACGACACAGTTTCCACACAAGTAATCAACACGGGCGCAGAAGAAAACTTCAGTGACGAGACGGGACATCGGTTTTATTTGAACCTGTAGGCGAGGATGAGCAGCCACTCTATTCCGCTTAGCCGTCTCGCTCGGCGGCGACAGCGACACCCTCGCCTACATCACCGGCGGCATCGCCGAAGCCTACTACAAGGAGATCCCCGAAGAGATCGTAAAGGAGATGTGGTCCCGCTTGCCGGAGAACTTGCGGGAGATGCGGGGAAGGTTCGGGGGGACGTTGGGGAAGATTTAGAGTTTATTGATGGAAGTGGTGGAGGGGAAAGGGAAAAAGTTGTAGTTTTGCGGCGGAGAAAAAGTGAATATATAAAACCACTTGTTATAAAATTAATAATAATCATTATGGAACAAGACACTGCAACGTCTAACAACAATCGTATAGAATTACGAAGCATTGCCTCATTGTCCGGTTTGCATTTTTTCATTCCTGATTATCAAAGAGGCTATCGCTGGGGAACCACACAAGCCACGCAAATGATGAAAGACTTCTATGCATTTGCAAAAAAAAATCCGAAAAACAAAGGTGAATTTTACTGCATGCAGCCTATTGTCGTCAAGAGTAAACAATGGCTGGACAAATATGAAAAACCAATTAATGGTTATGAGGTTATTGATGGTCAGCAACGTTTGACCACGCTGTATATTCTGTTAAAGGCGATTACAGAAGATAAATGGAAGGAGGATCACCCGAATTTTGAGCTATTCGACCTTACTTATGAAACCCGTCTTGAAGTCGGTAGTGACGATTTTCTGGGAAATATCGATAATCCATCAAACAGCGATACAGATTATGTGGATTTTTATTATATGAGAATGGTATACGATGCCATTAAAAACTGGTTCACTGCTAATGGGCAAAAGTCCAAAATCACAAATGTCCTTTTGGACTCCGAACCTGATGACCATATAAAACAAAAAGACAATGCCAATAATGTGAGAATCATTTGGTACGAGGTTAAATCCAATTTAACGGAAGGAAGTGAAGCAGACAAATCAGAGTCTATTGATATCTTTACACGATTGAATATCGGTAAAATCCCATTGACCAATGCAGAACTGATCAAGGCTCTGTTACTGCAGAAGAACAATTTTGGAGATACTACAAATTTAACGGCAGAAATAAAAGGTGCAAAGGAAAAAGAAATTGAATTAAGGCAGATTCAGATTGCCACAGAATGGAACATTATGGAGCAGAAACTGCAGAATGAGTCATTCTGGTATTTTATCTATAACGAAACCAATGTGGTAAAATATGAACCCCGTATTGAATACATCTTTGATTTAATGTCCAACAAATATAAAGATTCAAATGAAGACAAAGCGGATTACTATACATTTGAATTCTTCAACAATGAATTTGGAAAATGTGAAAAGGAATATGCCGCCGAAACCATCTGGAATCGTATCAAGGAGTATTTCAGAAATATGGAATATTGGTATGAAGATCGCCAACTCTTCCATCTCATCGGGTTTTTAATCAATCAGGGCGAAAAACTGACGGATTTGGTCAGCTTATACAAAGGTCAAAAACAATTTGATGATAACGGTCATTGGAAAGCAATAGAAAATAGTAACACATCTGCCGAGACCACAGAGGATAATACAGCGCCATTACCTCAACCCAAGTCGAAGACGGAATTTCTCAATCTCATTCGCCGCTTAGTCGCAACTAAAGTGAAAGGTATTGATTTGAATAAAATCACCTATAAGAAAAATGCGAATGATATTTCGACTGTATTACTTTTGTTCAACATTCTTACCGTTTTAGAGAGTGATCGTTCCGACTTGAAATTCCCATTTGAGAAGTATAAAACAGAAAATTGGGATCGAGAGCATATTGCCTCGCAAACCGACCAAGAATTCCCAGACGATTTCAATAAGCGAAAGAATTGGCTTAACGATATGATTTTCTTCTTCACCGGTATCACAATCTCTAAAAATGTGTCTGATGAAGAGAAGGATGAATCATATATTAACAACGTAAAAGAAAAAATATCAGAACTAAAAGCGCAGAGTGCAAACTTGGATGAAGCAGACGAGAAAAAACTACATTTTCTTGAAGAAATAGCAGAACTGAAAATAAAATCCAATGAAATTGGCAGAAGCTCAAATGCAGAACAAAAAAAAGATTATTTAAATCGTTTCAAGATAATATACGATGAAATCAGCAAGGAATTTGGTGAAGATCATGTAAGTGAAGATGATAAGGATTTTATTTCCAATATGGCCTTGTTGAATGCCACAATCAATCGTTCATACGGAAATGCTTTCTTCGCCATCAAACGCCAATTCATCAAAATAAACGATAGTCAAGGGGTATTCGTACCTATTGCCACAAAAAATGTATTTATGAAATATTATAGCAATCGCGTTGACAATATGATGTGCTGGACACCAGAAGATGCCGAAGCTTACCTCTCCGCTATTAAAGAAAAAATCAATTCCTTTTGTCAATAAAAAATCAGACTGCTATGTGTAACGATACAACCATTTCTCAAGAAAATATTCGCTATTCTTTTTTCCAGTTGTTTAATGGGCGTCATTTATCTAATGACGTCAAGTACAATCTTGTAATCCCCATTATTCAGCGAGACTATGCACAAGGCAGAAAAAATGAAAAAACGAATGATGTTCGTAATGATTTCCTTAGTGCTCTTTATGAGTATATTGAAGACTCAACTTGTCAATCTCACGATTTGGATTTTGTCTATGGTTACTCTATAGATAGTACAGAAGCTAGGAGAAAGCTTTTTGTTCCTTTAGATGGACAACAACGTCTCACCACACTGTTTCTATTGCATTGGTATTTGGCTCAACGGACGAAGAAACAAGAAGATAAAGAAAGTTTTTTTAATGCCATTACGCAAAAAACAAACAATGGGACAGAAATTAAAAGCAGATTTTCTTATCGGACTAGAATCTCTTCTGCAGATTTTTGTGACAAACTCGTACAAGCCAAGATAGATTTATCTCAACTTCTTAAAATAAAGAAAGGCAAACAAGAAATAGATAGTCTTTCCGCTACCATTCAAGACACATCTTGGTTTTCTCCTAACTGGATGCAGGACCCAACTATATCGTCTATGTTGACTATGTTGGATTCTATCCATGATAAATTCAAAGATGTAAACCACACTAATTTTCTTGAAAGATTGATGAATGATACAAATCCTGCAGTCACTTTCATTTTTATGAATCTTGATGACTATGATCTTTCGGATGATTTGTATATTAAAATGAACTCACGTGGCAAACCGCTAACGCCTTTTGAAAATTTCAAAGCAAAATTTGAACAATACATTGCCAAAGTTCAAAATGAATCCGTATTTGAAAACAGAAGAAGGAGTATTGAAGAATCCTACAACAAAAAGGAATCAACAATAAGCAGTGTTAAACAGTATTTTTCTTTTAAATTGGATACAGATTGGACCAATTTGATGTGGGCCTACTGCAAAGATGAGATAACAGGCATTTCTCAAGAGAATCAAGAAAAAACTCTAGAAAACCTCCTGGATAAGAAATTGGCCAATTTCATCCGCGTAATTCTTACAAACCAACTAGCGGCAGACTTAAAAGACGAAATCGTTATTGACGAATCTGGATTGTCAGATGGTGAAATTAAACAGAAAAAACAAGAAGAAAAGGAAAAGAGAGACGAACTCTATAAGATTCTTATTCAAGATAACCAAAGAAAATACATATCATACAATCTCTATGAAAAGTCGCATGGTCTTTCTCCTGCAGGTGTTGAATATTTAATTTCTGCTTTTGATGTATTAGCAAATGGTAAAGAAAAAATCAAAACCAGAATCACTGAATCTCGATATTTTAATGAAAACGATATTTTTAATCTTGTTATCAATGACCCTTCACAAAACACTTTAACTTATCCTTCCAGAATACGTTTTCACGCTTACATCAAATATCTTATTTTGTTTAATGGCGATGATGATAAATACTTGAACGAATGGATGCATTTTGTGTATAGTATTACAGAAAACACCATTACAGATACTCCAGAAAGATTCTCTCTAGCCATTGTATCTATCAATGCACTTTTGCAAAAAATGACTGAAGCAAAACAGCCTTCTGTTTATGATTTCTTTATTTCATTGAAGGAAGACTTCACAATGAGCTATTTTGCATCATATCAAGTCAAAGAAGAGCAAATAAAAGCGCATCTTTTCAGGAAAAAAGATCAAAAGTGGAAATCTATCTTGGAAAAATTAGAAAAGCACCCATATTTCAACCAACAAATAGGATTTTTACTTGAATTTGCAGGTATTGTTGATTTCTATGATCAACATAAAAATTGTAATTGGGAAACAGTAGAAGATGATGTTTATTATTATGATTTACTTAAATATGGTGACGTTGCTCAAGAAATTTTTAAAGGCGGGTATGCTAATAGAGTGTTTGCCAAAGATGCTATTTTTGAAAGGGCAATGCTGATACGATATCCTGTTTATATTGATAGCGCTAGTTATAATCGTTACAATATGCTTACATCTACTGCAGGTGGAAACACTGAACGTGACCACAGCTGGCGTGTGTTGTTAAGAATAGACGGCAATGATGAAAAACGGGATAAACGGGATGCTGTAAAATGTATGTTTGGCAAACTTTGGCTCAAGCTAGATTATAAAATTGATTTAGAAGAATATATTAAAAACAACATCAATAATAAGCCTTCTTGGATTCGTGCACTTGTACGTGATGAAACAAATATTGCATTTTGCAAAAATGGATTCTTCCGCAAAGATAAGGGATACTATCTTCAAAGTGGTGAAAAAACTCGAAACGAAGACGTTGAATTGTTTACATACACGTTGTTTAATTCGTATCCTAATGATGATTGGGGTTATATACACGCTCGCTATGATAACGATCCTCATATTGAATGGAGATTCGTATTTGATAATAAAAACTATGCTGTATGTATCCATACGATTCCAGGATCTGATGATGATTTTGACCACTATCAGTTTGTCGTAAGAGATGTTTCCTGTCCAATCGGTCAAATGCCTCAAGAGCTAGAAAATACATTAAGTTTTTTAGGTTTCACACGTGCAGCTGGATTATCGTATGAAAGATTTGTAAAAGACAATAATGAAACTGATTTTCTTTCCCCAAATGTTGTAGGTGAGTTTAAGAGTATCTGTTCTAAATTAGAAGCATTATAATAACGCTCATAGAGCGTTGAAAAATCACATCTCCATCGGCTAGGTGATGATGGCAGCAATCGAAACTATCACCCTATCCATCCCGAAACCGTTTTCCGCGGGGTGAAACCCTTACCCCTTTCCACACCTTTCCCCGCACACCTGACGGCGTGCGCATTCCCCCGTGCTCGCCCCATTCCACCAAGCCCAGCACCCCTGACGGGGTGCGGCTGCTGGCTGAACGTGATTCCCAATGACAGCGAATGATATGCGCTGGCAGGCCGTAGGTCTGTCGGGCATCGCGGCTATGCCACAGATTGGCACAGTCCCGTGTTATCTTTGCCGCAAAAAACAACCCCATATGACCTATCTCGAATCATTCTAATCCCTTTTTTAAACAAGAGAACAAAGCCTTGATGGAATATTGCCTTAACATCAGACCTCGCCACTGAAAAGCGTTCAACAGAGAGCAAAAGCAAAACAAACGATAATATGAACATTTTACAATTCAAAAAAGACCTGAAAAACCTCTCCTTTGAGGAACAGACCGACCTCATAAAGGAGCGGATTGACGAAATTATCACCATCAGGAAACGCTGGTCTATCAGAATGTATGACTGTGAAGGTGAAATTGAAGATTTGGAAAACCGACTGGAGAATTTGGACGAGGATTCAGACGAGTATCAGGACCTCTCATACGAACTTGACGGATGGAAAGAGGAGTGTGTCGATTTGGAAGAAAAAATTGCCATGTGCGACGAACTGATACACCTCCACCACATAAGGCTAAGCAATGCGCCAGCCATGGAGAATGCGGAGACGTAAACAACTACATGCTACCAAGCCCTGCACCCCTGACGGGTGCGGCTGCTGGCTGAAAGTGATTCCCAATGACAGCGTACGCAATCTGAGCTGGCAGGCCGCAGGTCTGCGGGCACCGTCTGTTTTGTGGAACTTTGTCTTCGAACGTAGGAGATTCCGCCAGTTCCTATCGTCACTGGCGGAATGGTGCGCCGCATACTGGGTAAAAGGGAGAAGATGGGCGGCGGCCGTAAAGTTTCCGGCAACGACAGTCCCCCCCGCCGCCCATCTTCTCCCCTTTGGTCTCACACGGAGGTACGCACCATTCCGCCGCGAACGCAGTGAACGAGCGGAATCCCCTCCGAGAAACCACGAAAACACGCCAACGAAACCTTTCCACCCCCTTCTCCCGCACACCTGACGGCGTACGCATTCCCCCGTGCTCGCCCCATTCGACCAAGCCCTGCATCCTTACCAGGGTGTTTTCGCTTTAAGATCCCACTGTTCCTTGCCAATGGACAGGCCTTTGGATCGGTCGGTGTTGGGTATGCCACGAATCGGCACAGTTACGCACTATCTTTGCCGCTAGAAATTAAATCCATTCATCAAATTCGACAAAACTATGGAAAAACGTGACAAAAACAATGATGACGAAATCAGGACAATCTGGTATGAGCATGTCCGCTCACGCCCTGGCTTTTACCTTGGCAGAAGACTGGGGGATGAAAACTCACGAAATGATGCTGTCCATGAACTTTTAAAAGCGGTGATGAACAACGCTGTTGACCAGTCAGAACAGGGATATGACCAAAACATCGATGTGACCATCAAAGACAATGTGGTGGACGTGCGCGACTATGGATGTGGTACGCCATTTGATAAGCTGATGTACCGCATGACAAATTTAAACCCAAATGAAGGTTGTTGGGCTCTTATGCTAACCAACGCCCTATCAAGCCACTTCAAGATACAGAGTTTCCGAGACGGGAAGACGAAGACGGTCGAGTTTTCCTACGGTGAGCTCATAGATGAATCCTCCGTAGAAGTAAGCGACCAGCGTTCCGGCACTTCCATCTCCTTCACACTCGACGACAGCCTTCTCGGTAAATACCAGTGGTTGTCACAGCGCATTGCCAACACATTGCGGAACTATGCTTGCTTAAACAAAGGTTTCGCCATCAACTACAATGGACAGAAGATCCTTTCCAAGAACGGTTTGTACGACCTCCTTTGCCATAAGACGAAACGGGAGGAGATGCTTTACGCGCCGATTCACCTTCAAGACGAAAAGTTTGAGTTTGTATTCACTCACACCACTCGAAATTGTGGAGAGGAATTTTATTCTTTCGTCAACAAACATTATACGCCGCGAGGTGGCACACACCAAAACGCCTTCCGTAATGCATTAGCTACGACAATCCGCACTTATTTCGGCAAGTGGTATGAAACAGACGATATCTGCAACGCTGTTTCTGCCGTCATCTCTATCAAGGTGCAAGAACCACTTTATGAAAAAGGAGCGCAAACCCGCCTCGGTTCTGAAATGATGCAGCCCGAAGGGCAGACCTTTCACGACTATGTTAACGACGTGGTAGGCCGCCTTCTTGGTGATTACCTCCACAAACACACAGATATTGGCGACATCATCCTCAATAGAATCAACAAATTAGAGGAAATGCGAAAAGAGTTGCCGTAGTGTTCCGAAGAAGTAGAACGAAGGACGGGAGCAAATTCCCGCCCTTCTCTTGTTATGCCACATTATTGCATATCAATGCCCTATCTTTACCGCCTCAACATTATCAAACAATTGTTATCTTTGCAAATTCTTATTCAAAAATGAAAACCATTCCCAACCACAACGCTAAAATCTTCACAGACAACATAGAGGAGTTGGCGCTTGAACAAATCCAGCGCCTGCTTTCCGTCAAGGTGTTCGCCGACTGCAAAATCCGTATCATGCCCGACGTACATGCCGGCGCGGGCTGCGTGATCGGCTTCACGGGCAATCTTGGCGACAAGGTAATCCCCAACATTGTGGGCGTTGACATCGGCTGCGGCATCCTCGTGCAACCGCTTGAAATGCCGGAATCCATTGATTTCCACGCGCTCAACACATTCATCCTGAAGGACATACCGTCGGGGCGCGACTTTCGCAGTGACCAATATCTGCCGCTGCCCCAGAAGTATATGGAGGTCTATTCCGAGGCCAAAGCCATTATTCGTGAGATGTATTGCTACAGGCTTCTCAAGGAGAGCAAGCGTTTGGACAAGTCCATCGGCTCCTTGGGCGGCGGCAACCATTTCATTGAGCTCGACCGCGATGAACAGGGGAAATGGTATCTGGTAATTCACACGGGAAGCCGCAACTTGGGCAAACAGGTTGCCGACCTGTACCAGAAGGAGGCTCGGAAACTGCTTTCGGGGTGGGACAAGGTGTTGGAACAACAGAAACGAATCATAGAGGAATACAAAAGTCAGGGCAGGAGAAAGGAGATACAGGCCGCCATTGCCAAACTGCATTCCGATTTCAAGATGCAGACCCCGCCCGTGCCGCCCGACCTCTGTTATTTAGAGGGCGAGCCGCGCAACGAGTACCTGCACGACATGCGGCTTTGCCAGCATTGGGCGCGCCTCAACCGCAGGCTGATTGCCGACCTGATCATAGACTTCCTTGAGGAAAACCATTCCGCGCGCGGAATTGCTGACGGTGCATTTGAAAGCGTTCACAACTATATCAGTGACGACAACCTGATCCGAAAAGGCGCCATCTCGGCCCAAGCAGGCGAACGGTGCATCATTCCGCTCAACATGCGCGACGGCTCGCTCATCTGCATCGGCAAAGGCAACGCCGACTGGAACTGCTCCGCACCGCACGGGGCAGGGCGTGTGATGAGCCGGGCGAAGGCGTTCAAGGAACTGCGGCTGGAAGACTTCAAAAGCTCTATGGAAGGCATCTACAGCGAAACCGTGACTAACGACACCCTTGACGAAGCTCCTATGGCGTATAAACCTATGGATGAAATTCTTGCCAATATACAGGATACGGTAAGCGTGGAGAATATCATCAAGCCTGTGTTCAATTTCAAAGCCGCCGAATAAAACCATTGGCATTTTTCGCGGGGTGAAACCTTTAATCCTTTTTTTTCTTTTCCCGTACACCTACGGCGTGCGCATCCACCTTGCTTGCCCCATTCTACCAAGCCCTGCACCCCTAACGGGGTGCGGCGGCTGACGGGACGTGCTTCCCAATGATGACGGGCAATACGCACAGGCAGGCCGTAGGTCTGCGGGCATCACCTGTTTTATGGAACTTTGTCTTTGAACGGAGGAGATTCCGCCAGTTCCTGTCGTCACTGGCGGAATGGTGCGCCGCATACTGGGAAACAGAGGGAGAAGATGGGCGGCGGCCGCAAAGTTTCCGGTAACGGCAGTTTTTCCCCGCCGCCCATCTTCTTCCTCCTCTGGTCTCATACGGAGGCGCGCACCATTCCGCCGCGAACGCAGTGAACGAGCGGAATCCCCGCCTCGCCAGAGCAGGCATCAGTGACACCGCCACGCCATTTCGCCCGTCTCGCTCGGCGGCGACAGCGACACCCTATATGTTATGAAAACACCTTCATTAAGGCATCTGTCACCGCTGGTTCCTCAATCCTTGATACTACAAACAATCGCTTACCCAAGTCCTTGAAAGAGGCCCCGAAATGGTACAATTGTCGGTCTATGATTAAAAACCTATCATGCACTTTCCCCATCTCTTGGATTGCGATGGGTGGATATTGGGTGTTGTACTTGCTAAGGTCTGTCTGTATTTGATTCGTAATACACTCCGTATAAATGGTCGCGCTCACTTCCGATTGCCGTTTGCCCAAAAGCAGAAGCACACTGTCATCTATATAGTTGTCAACCAGTTTGATGTCTTCTTTGGCACTTCGGATCAAATCCGCCACAAACACGTATGCATCGAAAGTCTCACCATTAAAAAACAATCCAGCCTTAGGTGGAATAGCGGTTTGTACTATATTATCTATCCGTTGGTTGATGTCCGAAATTTGCAAATCGTGTCTTATGATATGTTGTTCTAACTGAACCATATGCGGATTTAAGGCATAACCGCGAAACATATACTCTTTAAGAACACCACTTGCCCAATGTCGGAATTGTATGCCAGAAACGGTATTTACACGATAGCCGATGGATAATATCATATCAAGATTATAGAAATCAATATATCGGTTTACCATCCTATTGCCTTCTTTACGAACTACTCGAATTTTTCGAGCAGTTGCTTCCACCTCCAGTTCCCGAATCTTGTAAATCTCTTTGATATGGTAAGTTACGGTATTCTCTTTTACACCAAACAACATCGCCATCTGCGACTGCGACAGCCAGACCGTGTCATCAGCCACACGAACTTCAAGATCGGCATTCTCCGCAACATGATAAATTACAACATCTCCGTAGAATGTTGTTTTCATAGGTTTTATTTCCTCCATAGTTCAAAATTTTATTCCGTCGCAAAAATACAAAAATTTTTATAACACATTGATTATCAATTATATTTGACAATTATTAGTTAAAAAATCAAGTTTCGCAAGCTCTTTTTCGCTGCAGCTGTTTGCGTATTATCGTGACTTCCCGTAGGGAATTCCGCCGCGAACGCAGTGAGCGAGCGGAATCTCCTCCGAAAAGCCACGAAAACACCGTCAACAAAACCCTTAACCTTTCCCCCGTACACCTACGGCGTGCGCATCTCCCCTTGTTCGCCCTGTGCTACCAAGCCCTGCACCCCTACCGGGGTGTTTTATCGCTTTAAGATCCCTGTTTCCTGATCACTGTTCACTGACAAAGGGCAAGCCTTTGGGTCGGCCAGGTCTGTTTTGCCACAAATCGGCATAGTCTTGCACTATCTTTGCCGGCAGAAACTTCAAATATAATCACAATGGATCAGAACTCGCAAACAACATCGGACCTTAATGTCCTGGCCAACATCTACCAGCCCGGGACGCTCAACATCATCGGCGGACGGCCTGGAATAGGCAAAACAACCCTCGCTTTCAACCTGGCTGTAGATGTTGATCAACCTACTGTCTATTTCAGTTTAGAGCAAAGTGCAATGCAACTCCGAGACCGTCATTCACCAACCAATGGCCTCGGTTTGATTCACATAGACGACACTGTGCCTATGACGCTTGAAGTGATGCGTGTAAAACTGCTGCAAATTCAAAAGCGCCGTCCCTTCCAATTTGTGATTATCGACTATCTTCAACTTATGCATTCCTACCAAAAGTATCCTAACCGCAAAGCCGAACTCACCGCCATTGCAGAAGGATTGAAATCTTTGGCTTTAGAGTTTAAAGTGGCCGTCATCGCTCTTTCATCACTTTCACGAAGCGAGGATAAACGGGAAAACAGGATCCCCGTTTTGAAAGACTTTCGCGAATGGGAAGGCGAAATTCCACCCTGCGTGGACGATGTCAGACTTTTATACCGTCCTGAATACTACCGCATTAATCAAGATAACTATGGCAGCACCAAAGACATTTGGGTGGTTCTGTCCACAGAACGACATTCTGGAGACATCGGTATTTTAAGGTTCAAAATCCATCGGTACAAACAACGAATAGAATATTTCACACAAGAGAGTGTCTCCCTATTGACCGCCAAAACCATCATCATCCCCGTCGGTTTCAACGCCGAGCAATGCCAAGAGGGCATCATGAATTGTTTCACCTCCGATGATAACACGGAATGGATGGACAGCGGCGACTTTGTCGTGCGATACCTGTATTGTCAGGAGGACGGCGACTACGACCCGCCATTAGAAGTGTGGCTGCTCGTGTGGGACTCGCCCAGCAACATGATCAAATCCCCCATAGGAGGATGCTCATTATTATATGTGCAATGTTTGGGCATTGGCATCAACCTGGCTTGGTGTAAAAACCACCACAAAGGCCTTACCGTCCACGTCATCAAAGTGCTGTCGCCCGCAACCGACGGAAAGTCTCCAATCATCGAAGACTCCTGGTTCGGAAACGTGGTGGACCACTTCTACACGATTGACTATCAGGAGGAAATGGAACACGCGGATCCAAATCTACCGTTCGGGGAGTTCCTGAACAGGATGGATGGGAAGATTGCGGAGATTGTTAAAGGAAACCAATAACAGCGAAAAGAATGAAAAAGAATTCAAAAAAGAAAAACACGTCCAACAGTGAGCACTGGAGCCACAAGCACGACTACCCGATTGAGGAGGTGTGGAACACGAAGAACACATTAGCCCGTCTGATCGCCCCGCGTCTCATTACGTTCAGGGATTTGGAAAAGCACGGACATCCTGACGGTTTTAAGGATATACGCGAGTGGGATGCCACCATTCAGAAAATGATTGACGCCTTCGAGCTAATGAAATACACGGATTGCCTCTCAGAAGAGGAGACCAAAACATTTTCGGAGGGTATCACCTTGTTCTGCAAGTATTTCAGGAATTTGTGGGATTAAAAAGGTTTCAAAACATTTTAAAGTTGTCCAAGTTGTAGTTGCTCTTAAAACGCCCCCGCTATGCCACTCTTTGGCACACCTGTCCGTTATCTTTGCCGCAGAATCTGCGAATAGCAGAATTCCTTGCCGCTTGCCTGAAAATTGTTTTTTCGCCGCAAAATTATAGGATATGACCGAAACCGTTAGAATGTGCGACCTGCGCTTCGACAGCAGTCTCTTCGAGAACTACCTCACCGGTACCGTCCTCGACAGGCTGCTCTGTTCCTACTCCGGTCTGCCCAAAGGCGTCAACTATATGGTTGTTGTCTATGCTGTGGAATGGCACATTTGCGTCCTATTTTTGCAGGCGAAAAAAAGAAAAGAGTATGCCGAACAGAAATATTTTGTATGTTTGCAGCGTATTTGAAGATAGCGTAGGCTATAGTGTGTCTGTAGAAAAAAATCGCCAAATTTTAGAGACAGGTCGCACTGATAGGTACGTCTGCTATAGGCGTACTCTTTTCAGTTTTTCAGTGTCTCGTGGCGTTTGGCGATGCCTTTTCTACCTGAAGGGCGGAAGGGGTGCGCTGTTTTCGTATTGGAATAGTTTAATCAAATAACGGATAGAGCGATGAAAATCAGAGGTTTGTCCTTTTCGTGGAGCCGGCTATTAGGCATCGCCGGGCTGAAGAGCAAGGTGGCCCACAAGACAGGCATACCTACCACTCGCGGCGGGCTGGAACGTAAGTTGGGAAGAATGCTGATTGAGCTGATGTTTGGGAAAAGGAAATAATCGTTAAGTATTAATACAAAACAAAAATTATTATGGAAGAAAAAAATTATTGGTTGCATCGTTGCAAATGTGGAGACCGCGCATGGCCTTTCACCCACGAACTCTTGACAAAACACAACATCATTTCCATCGGTTGGAGCGACTTTTCCAATCGGGAATGTCACGAAAAACTAACGAAAAGTTGGGTTTCCTTTGAACAAGTTTTCGAAGAGGCAGGTTGGGGACATCCGCGTAATCGAACGAATTTATGGCGTTTCTTGCGCGAGATGGAAGAGGGTGACATTGTGGTGGTACCGCTTGACGGTGGCAAATTCAGCATTTATGAAATCGCTGACAACACGGTTTATAACAACGAAACTTTTAATCAGAATCTATGGGTAAACTGGAATGGGGAAAGAGTTTCATTAGACTCTGATGGTTATCCCTCATATCCTGATGGACAACAAATTGACATGGGATTCTATCGCAAAGTCGTTCCCATCAGATTAAACCTCTTGCGTAATGACTATGCGAATCAAGCTCTTACCTCTCGAATGAAAATCATGACCACTAATGCCAATATTTCTGACTTGGCTGCTGATGTGGAAAAAGCCATTGCACAAAAAGAGCCTATCAATCTTAAAGCTGCTTTTGTTGAAAAATCCGCCAAGATATTGTGTCGTCAGATGCAGGAACTAATGAATCCCGATAAAATTGAGGAATTGGTAAGATGGTATATGGTCTCTTTAGGTGCCAATGTTAATGTCCCTGCTAAGAACTCTGCCACCACAGAAGAAGGGGACGCAGATGTCATCGCCACATTCGACAAACTCAACAGCCACACTATATTGATTCAGGTAAAAGCACACCAAGGGTTTACCGACAAATGGGCTGTCGAACAGATTTCCTCATACGCCCATACCATTAAACGCAATTTGGAAGACAAAACGTCCCAATTGTGGGTTGTCTCCACATGCGATGACTATACCGAAGAAACCAAAAAACTTGCCAAAGAGAAAGGTGTTCTTTTAGTGAATGGTCTTAACTTTGCCGAGATGTTGATTGACAATGGTTTGTATTCATTGCCTTTATAGAACAACCCTTAACGCCCCCGCCGAAAAGCGTTCAACAGAGTAGGCACAAACTTAAATCCTTAAAACTATGGGAAATTTTAACCAACAGCTGGTTGCCTTGACGATGGCAACCCTCCGCGCCGACGGCAGAGTAGATACCGCCGAAGTGGAGGTCATCAAACGCGTGGCCGCAGACCTCGAATGCGACGCCTCCGAAATCACAAAACTCCTGTTGGAGGAGAACGAAAAACAAGCCAAATGCCCCGACATCTACAGCTACATCGCTGAAGTGGGCAAGACGGTGGAAGAACCCGCCGACAAACAGCTCATTATGGAGGCTTGCACCCAAGTGGCTTTGGCCGACAAAGTGTTAGCTTCAAAAGAGGTGGAAGTCCTGCTGATGGTTTGTCGTGCCCTTCACTGCGGTTTGGAACGCCTTGTCTGCGACATCGCCATCTGTGCCCAAAACGACCGAGACATCAAAATCGAAGGCAGCGATGCCGATTTCACTGAAGAATTCATTGAGGAAGAAGAACATTAATTGTTAAACCCTTAAAAATCAAAATTATGCAAACGTATAATCAATTCAATCAAGGCAATATTATGCCGCTGTTAATGAACTTTACCACTCCAAGTACAATCCAGGATGGCTTTGTGGTTCCACACATGGATTACAATGATATAGAACAAATCTCATATGAGATGAGAACGATAGGAACAAGAAGTTTGAAATTACATGTTACAGATACAGGAAGAAGAAATGGAACCCTGAAGTTTACAAAGACAGACAGAGCAAATGAAATAGATGATAGCAAATCTGTTAGATAATTCTGATGATTCTCATATTTACTAACAAAGAAGATGGGCATCCGACCCACGTAATTCAGTATCTGAATAAGTGGCGGGTGCCTGTCTTCCGTATCAATTCGGAGTGTCTGCTCTCGGATTACCGTTTCTCGTGGTGGGCAAATGGGCAGGATTGTGATTTTTACATCCGAAATATCAAAAACGGATTGGAAATGTATGGTCGCCAGATTACAGCCATTTGGGAAAGGAGACCGGAGATTCCATCTGAACTGCCCGTCAGAAGTGAGATGGAGGAAATCAACAAGCACAACATTGAGGAGGCGCACGGATTCTTGAGTTTTATTCGCTACTACCTCAAAGATGTATATTCCATCGGCAGTATTGTGGAAGACCGCCCCGCTTCGTCAAAAATGTTGCAATTGTCTATTGCCCACCAACTGGGGATGCGTATTCCCGACACTTGCTTTTCCAATGAGAAATCCCCTATTGCACAACTTGCCGAACGGCATCAAGATTTGTCGCTGAAACCCATCAGCAACAGCAATGTGTATCTCAATGGCGAACAGGAATACGTCTTTTACTCCCAAAAGGCCGCAAGCCAAGATTTGCTCCAGCAGCCCGAAGAGGCCTTTACGCAAACCGTCAGCTTTGTGCAAAACTATGTGGAGAAAGCCTACGAGTTGCGCATCACTGTCATCAATCAAGATGTTATCGCCTGCAAGATTGATTCGCAAATCCAAGACGACGACAAGGGCAAAATCGACTGGCGGCAAGGCTACGACTACAATCTCAAACACGAGATTGTGGAACTGCCCGAGAATATCCGCCAATTCTGTCTTGCTTTCCTGCAACGGATGAAGCTGAACTTTGGTTGCTTCGACTTTATCGTCACCCCCGAAGGCGAGTATGTCTTCCTCGAATGCAACCCCAATGGCCAGTGGCTCTGGATCGAGATGGAAACCGGCTACGACATCTCCAAGATTATGGCTAAAAATCTGGCCAAATACGAAAAAGTGGATTTGTAGGGTATGCCGCCGAATGGCATACCCTTTTGTTATTTTTGCCGCCATAAAAAAGGAACAATGGGAAAAATCGCACTCAGAATCATCTGTGCATTGCTTTGCATTATCACAAGCCTTGCCGCAAATGCAGCCTCTTACCGCTGTACGGCCTCCAAACTCAACATCCGCGACACTGCCGACAAGTCGGGGAAAGTCATCGGACAGATAGCTCAGAACGAAACTGTTGACATTCTGTCCGTTGACGGCGAATGGGGATTGGTCTTGATTAATGGCGATACGGGGTATGTGAGTATGGATTATATGGAGCCGTTTGAAACATCCTCCAATCAAGGAGAGAGTGTTGAGAAACCGTGGACTGACGCGCAGCAAGCCATATTTTGGATTTGCGTTGTCATAGCAGTTGCCATCTATGCCTTCGCCGTCGTCAAGGTACGGCAAGGCGAAATGGTGGTCATCCGAGGCTGGCTCGACTTTGCGCTGCTGATGTTTCCCTGGCTTGTGGTATTTCTGCACCTTTATGACGCTTTCTTGGGTGGAGTGATTTTCGGGAAGTATGTGATCATTGCGCTTTATGTCATAGCAGGACTGTGTCTCATTGGAAGTTTGGCTCTTTCGGTCATCGCCAACTGGGGCAGCCCGTTTTACGTCATCTTCTCGTTAATCATGAAATTGGCGGTCATCCCCATTATGGCCTTCGGATTCTTCTATTTGATTTTCAAAATTTGGGAAAACCGCGGATTGAGCCGCAAAGCCGTCGTCATCTTCCTCGTCCTCGGCATCCTCCTCGGCGGGCTGATGAGTTTCGAGGAGTAGATTTGCCAAAAAACATTTTACACATTTTGCGTTACGCATTTTGCGTAATCTAAGAAAATTGTGTATCTTTGCAGCCGTTATAAAACAAACCGTCATGGGTAACCCATTCATTATCAAATCGTACGAAACAAAGGAATTGTTCTGTGATCGTGAAGAAGAACTCCAACAACTGCTTCGCAATGCCACCGGCCACACCGACACCACTCTTATCTCACAAAGACGCATCGGCAAAACAGGATTGATTCTGCGGCTGTTTGACGAACTGTCGTCCACACACCCCGATATCCAGACTATCTATATGGATATTTTCGCCTCCCAAAGTTTGGACGATTTCATCAAGATGATGGCGGAAGCGGCTATGCGGGCTTTTCGTCCCAAAAGCTCCATATTGGACAAGCTTATGGTTTTCATCAAGGCGCTCCGTCCGCAGATCTCATTTGATCCCATTACGGGCGAGCCACAGCTGCAGATTTCCTACCAGACAACCCACGAAAAAGAGTACACCCTGCGCGGTTTGTTCGAGTTTTTGGACGGCCAAAACACCCCCATCGTGATGGCTATTGACGAGTTCCAGCAAATCCGTGAATACCCGGAACAGAATATGGAGGCACTGCTGCGCACCTATATACAACAAACAAAGAACATCACCTTTGTCTTTTGCGGCAGTAAGAAGCACATAATGGCCGACATTTTCACCAATGCACGCAAACCGTTTTATTCCAGTACCGTCTTCCTTGCCCTTGATAAAATCCCTTTAGAAAAATACAAGGCATTCATTGTCAATGTTTTCAATAAAGGAAATCGCAACATTCAACCTGAAGCGGCGGATTTTGTACTTGAATGGACTCGCAGGCACACCTATTACACCCAGCAACTTTGTCACACAATTTATAACGACGGCGCCACCAACATAGGGCTTGACGAAGTGAAAAGCGCCTGCGCCCAGTTGCTACAGCAAGGGGAGGCGGTGTACCTCCAATATCGCCAGATGCTAACCGAAAAACAGTGGCGGTTTCTCATCGCTATTGCCAAAGAGGGTGCAGTCACTCAGATTACCGCCGGCGATTTTTTGAGAAAACATAAAATCGGCACTCCGTCCTCCGTACAACGCCTCGCAGATTCCTTGTGCGAAAAAGGTTTGTTGAATGCCGAGACCACTCTCCACCGTACTGAATACGCAGTCAACGATGTTTTCTTTTCGCATTGGTTAGAACGACTTTGACATTTTTGCATTATGCTCACCTACATCTCCAACACCGACCACTACAACCTCGTCCTCTCCCGCGTAGCCTCCGTCAGGAAGTCGCTGTGGATTGGCACGGCCGACATCAAGTGATTTTTTGGAGCTGGTACAACAAATGTTGCAAAAATCTAAAAAAGGTGTATTTTTGCACTGTCAAAAAATCTCAAAAAGGTGTAATATCCAACAAGATAAAAATCTCAAAAAGGTGCGAAGAACATTGTTATGAAGAGAAAAATCTATCAGCAGCTCCTTGATTGGAAGGAGAAAAGACACGGCGAGACGGCACTGCTCGTGGAAGGAGCACGGCGCATCGGCAAAAGCTATATCGTGGAGGAGTTCGGAAGAAATGAGTACGAATCATACATCCTCATCGACTTCAACAAAGCCCCCCAGATGGTGAAGGAATGGTTTGACCTCTATTTGGAAGACCTTGACACACTGTTCCTCTATCTGAGCCAGCATTACAGAGTGAGACTCCATGAACGCAAGTCGCTCATAATCCTCGATGAGATTCAGTTATGTCCGAGGGCAAGGGCTGCCATCAAATTTCTGGTAGCCGACGGCAGGTACGATTATATCGAAACAGGGTCTTTGGTCAGCATCAAAAAGAACACGCAAGGTATCGTACTCCCTTCCGAAGAGCGCTGCATCTCTATGTATCCGATGGATTTCGAGGAGTTCCTATGGGCGACAGGTAACGATATGCTGATGGACCTCATTCGGAAGATGTACACAGAACAGGAACCGATGGGGCAAGCATTCCACCGACAGGCAATGGATGCTTTCAGACTCTATATGATAGTGGGCGGAATGCCGCAAGCCGTCAAAAAATATGTGGAGACGAAGGACTTTGATGCCGTCGATGCGGCCAAGCGCGATGTGCTGACCATCTATCGGAACGACATCTTCAATTACGCCGAAGATATGGCCGACAAGGTGGTTTCCATTTTCGACCAGATTCCCTCCCAACTCTCCAAGCATGAAAAGAAGTTCCGCTTGTCAGCCTTGAAACCCGGGGCCAAATACCGCGATTGGGATGATGCCTTCTTCTGGCTGAAGGACGCAAGGGTTGTCAACATCTGCTACAACGCCACTGAACCGAACATCGGACTGAAAATGAACGAAGACCGCACCACATTGAAATGCTATATGAATGATACCGGTTTGCTGATTAGTCACGCATTCGATGAGAAGGGCATCGTCTCGTCGGAGATTTACCAGAAACTACTATTCGGGAAACTGGAGGTGAACGAGGGAATGTTTGTTGAAAATATCGTAGCGCAGATGCTGACAGCCAGCAGCAATAATCTTTTTTTCTATAGCAAGTCATCTGAGGAGGCCGAAGATCGTATGGAAATCGATTTTCTGCTCCAGAAAGAAAAGGTCACCAGCCGCCACAACATCCGACCTGTAGAAGTCAAAAGCGGCAAGAACTACACGCTGTCTTCTTTGACAAAATGCATGAAGAAGTTTGGGGAATATATGACGACCCCAACCGTGATTCATTCTGCTGACTATAAGGTTGAGAACGGCATTACGTATTTGCCAATCTATATGACACCTTTATTATAAACCCAACTTGCATTATGCTCACCTACATCTCTAACACCGACCACTACAACCTCGTCCTCTCCCGTGTGGCCTCCGTCAGGAGGTCGCTGTGGATTGGCACCGCCGACATCAAAGACCTCCACGTGAGGGTGGGGGAGGGCACGCTGCCGTTCCTCGCCGTGCTGGCGCAGCTGGTGCGCAAGGGCGTGGAGGTGCGCCTCATCCACGCCAAGGAACCCGGACCGGCCTTCCGCGAGGACTTCGACAAATACCCGTCGTTAGCAAGCGGGCTGGAGCGGGTGCTCTGTCCGCGGGTGCACTTCAAGATGCTGGTCTTTGACGGCAGCGCGGTCTATTTCGGCAGCGCCAACCTTACCGGTGCGGGCATCGGGATGAAAGGGGCCAACACCCGCAACTTCGAGGCGGGAATCCTCACCGACGAGCCCGAATTAGTGCGTCAGGCCATGCAGCAGTTCGACGAGGTGTGGATGGGACTGCACTGCGCGAAGTGCCTGCGGCGGAAGTACTGCGGAGACCCGATAGCGTAGCGTGTTCTGATATGCGCAAGACCAAGCGCAACCGGCAAAAAAATAAAAATTAAACAAAATAAAAAAAATTATTATATTTGCCGTATCAACAATCAACAATCAAAAACAAAAAAACCATGAAAAACATTGAAGAACAAATTATTATCTATCAAACCGAAGACGGAAGCACGGCAATTGATGTGCGCTTGGAAAACGAAACCGTATGGTTGAACACTGGCCAAATGTCACTTTTATTCAACAGGGAAGAATCTAATATCCGTCGTCACATTTTGAATGTTTTCAAAGAACACGAATTAGAGCGAGAGAATAACGTGCATTTTTTGCACGTTAATGGCGTCAAAAAAACAGTGCCATTCTACTCCCTCGACGTCATCATCTCTGTCGGCTACCGCGTGAAAAGTTTACAGGGTATTGCCTTCCGCAAATGGGCTAACCATGTGCTGAAAGAGTATCTGATAAAAGGCTACGTCGTGAACGAGAAAATCCGGGAAAAACAGATTGGCGAACTCCGGCAGCTCGTGCAGATGTTGGGACGGACCATCCAAAACCAGCCGTTGCTGAAAAACGATGAGAACCAGGCATTGTTTGACATCGTGGTAGACTACACTTACGCGCTCGACACACTCGACGACTATGACTATCAGCGGTTGGCAATAGGGGCGACCACTCAAGAAGAGAAATTTCAGGCCACCTACGACAACGCCAAGCAGGCCATCACGGCGTTGCGGGAGAAATTCGGCGGCAGCGCACTCTTCGGCAACGAGAAAGACGGCTCTTTCAAGAGCTCCATAGGCCAGATTTATCAGACCTTTGACGGCAACGACCTCTATCCCAGCGTGGAGGAGAAGGCGGCCATGCTGCTCTATTTGGTCACCAAAAACCACTCGTTCAGCGACGGCAACAAACGCATCGCTGCCACGCTATTCCTCTGGTTCCTCAACAACAACGGCATCCTTTACGCCCCCGATGGCCGAAAGCGCATCGCCGACAACACACTCGTGGCCCTCACGTTGATGATTGCGGCGAGCAAACCGGAAGAGAAGGACGTGATGGTGAAGGTGGTGGTGAATCTGATTAACCAGAAGAATTGACACCGGCGCGGGCATCGGGAAAAATCCGAACATAAGCGCGAGACCGAATATTTTCTATGCCACACTCTTGCACACCTGTGCCCTATCTTTGCCGCCGTGTCTGCTAATAGCAAATTCCTATATGACAAGCCGGCAAGCACTATTTTTGCAAAAAAATCAAGAGTATGACAATCGATAAAAACCAACGCGCCCTGGCCCAATTGTCCGCCATATATAGGCCCGGCACGCTCAACCTCATCGGCGGACGCCCCGGGATGGGCAAGACCACCCTCGCGTTTCAACTTGCAACGGAAACCCGACAATCGACCGCGTATTTCTCGCTCAAAATGAAATGCGAACAACTGCTGCTTCGCCACTCCACCGGCCAATGTCCAAAATGGATTCACATTGACGACACGGCAACATTGACGGTGGATTCTATCCGGGAGAAAGTTCGCCAACTGCGCGAGACATACGACATCCGCTGGGTGATCATCGACTACCTGCAACTGATGACATCCTCGCAGCCGTATCCAAACCGCGAGGACGAGATCATCCATATCATACAGGAGCTGAAAAAGATGGCCGTGGAACAGCATGTGACAGTCATCGCGCTCACGCAACTGTTGCGCACGGTGTTGATGCACGATGACTACCGCCCTACCCTTCAGGACATGCCCAATTGGGAGCGTATCGGAGAATGGGTGGACGATGTGCGCCTGCTGCACCGCGACGAGTACTACCATATTGTCGGCGGCAAAAAGAATCTGTTGGAAGTGTTGGCCACCGAGTGCGGACAGAGCAACCTGCCTGACTTGCAGTTGAGTTGTCTGATGTGGGAAATCTCGTTTACAATGATGCGCAATATTAGGGAAATCTCGGACACGGACACGCTTCATAGAATGCTCGCCGCCAAGGAGGATGAAATCCTCCGCGTGGCCAAGCCCTTCGACGGCGACCTGGACTGGGACACACCCACGGAGAAAGTGCTTGACCAGATGTTGGAAGAGCGCGCCTGCATCCTCAACCGGATGTTCGAGCTGCACTGCACCGAGGCCGAAGTGCGCCGCTTCGAGCACGTGAACGAGGCGCTGTTGAAGATGACGAACCGCTTCCACGAAGAGCAGCAACAACTTAATCGACAGTTGGATATGCTCCCCGACATCGGCGAGCACAGCGTCAACCGTTTCCATCTAACCGGGGAAATCAACTACTGTCACGACTATGAGGATCCGAAGCTCTTCCCGATGGAGGAGGACGCGTTCTACGGGTCGCACTGGAACGAGATGCTGTGGGCGGTGTCGTCGCTCTCGCGGATGGACGCGCACACCATCCACAACGGCGAATCCAACAAACTCGACGACGGCTATACCTGGGCGGAGGGCCCGCTGCGCATCCCGCAGTTCGAGCACATCTGCGTCTGCTACCTCGTCCACGCCCTCTGCACGCACCTGCGCTACAGCATCCCCGACCTCCTTCGGATGACCACCTACTCCTGCGAGCGCTCGATGTGGGAGATGTCGGAAGCGGATGTTGATTAGTAAGTTCTTCTGATATGGGAGGAGATTTTCCAAAATCACGTTATTTAAAATGAATAATTTGATTTGAATAATCCAATTTGAATAATTCGATGATTTTTCGTATTTTTGCCGCCGAAATGTTTTGGATATGAGAAATACAGAAAACCCATTTACCGTGATTGGACGAATCAAACCGGAATATTTCTGCGACAGAAAAGCAGAATCTGACCGACTCGTCAAACTCTTGCGCAACGGCAACAATGTACTGCTGAAATCAGACCGCCGCATGGGTAAGACAGGACTGATCCAATTTTGTTTTGACAAAGCAGAGTTGCACGACCATTATTACACCTTCTTCGTTGACATTCTGCATACCAGCTGCCTGCAGGAACTGGTACATGAACTCGGACGCGCCGTTTATGAGCAGACGGTTCCGCGCGGCAAAAAAATGACGCAAAGTTTTGTGCGAATCCTCAAAAGTATCAGTGGGAAAATGGGCTTCGACGGCAATACCGGACTCCCCACATTCTGTCTTGGACTGGGTGATATCGAACAGCCGGCATTTACTTTGAAGGAAATTTTCCAGTACCTGCAAGCCGCAGACAAACCTTGCATTGTGGCCATAGACGAGTTCCAGCAAATCGCCAAATACCCGGAAAAAAATGTGGAGGCACTGCTGCGGGGACATATCCAGCAGGTAAACAATTGTAATTTCGTCTTCGCCGGCAGCGAGAAACATCTGCTGGGCATGATGTTTGAAAACGGGAACAGACCTTTCTACAAAAGCGCAGACAATATGGATCTATTGCCTATCGACCGTGATGTATATGTGGATTTCATTTGCCAGATGTTTGGAAATCACGAAAGAAAAATGGAAAGACAAATTGCTGAAGTCGCGTATGATGCATTTGAAGGACACACTTATTACGTGCAAAAAACAATGAATGAAGCATTTTCCAACACCGATAAAGGAGCTGAATGTACTGTTGAAACCATTATTCTTTCCATTCAAAATATCTTGGAGGATAACAGCACCCACTACCGGGAGATGCTCTCCAACTTGCCTGCCAGCCAAAAGGCATTGCTTTACGCCATTGCAATAGACGGCTGGGCATCGCAAATTACCTCAGCTGTTTTTGTGAAACGCCATAAATTACTGTCTCCCAGCTCAGTACAGGCAGCCATAAAAAAACTCTTAGGCGAGGAGTTAGTAGTGGAGCACAACAAACGTTACCGGGTGAACGACCGTTTCCTCGGGATATGGATTCGACGGATAATGGGGATTCCCTATTCCCTAATCACTAATCACTAATCAAATTCACTGTTCACCAACCACAATGACCGACTTTGCCGCCATAGATTTCGAGACCGCTAACGGACAGCGCAGCAGCGTGTGCAGCGTGGGCGTGGTGGTGGTGCGCGGCGGCGTCATCACCGACACGTTCTACTCGCTCATCCATCCCGAACCCGACTATTACGCCTGGTTCTGCCAGGAGGTACACGGACTCTCGCATGAGGACACCGACGACGCGCCCGTGTTCCCCGTGGTGTGGCGACAGATCGAGCCGCTCATCGCCGGACTGCCCCTCGTGGCACACAACAGTCCCTTCGACGAGGGCTGCCTCAGGGCCGTGTTCCGCGTCTATCAGATGGACTATCCCGACTACCAATTCCTTTGTACCTGCCGGGCTTCGCGTCGCCATTTCGGCCGCCGCTTGCCCAACCACCAGCTGCACACCGTGGCCGAGGCTTGCGGTTGCCCGATGACAAACCACCACCACGCATTGGCCGACGCGGAGGCCTGCGCAAAAATCGCAATGCAACTGCTGTAGGGATGACAATAGCAGATGACGGGACGACAACTGGGACATAATCATAAAAAAGTAGTCTCAAATTGTAGTTCCCAACAAAAAACATATCTTTGCCGCATAAATGAAGCGTGAAATGAAAAAGCTAAAGAAGACACCTCGATACGTCACGGAAGAGGTTCACGCCGAGCGAACCAAATCTCCTGTCCCTATCGGACGTTCCGAGGTGACCGATGCCGACATAGAGTACGTTCAGAGCATTTTGAAAGAGGATCACAACTTTTTCTCCCAAACGCTTTCCGACATGCTTCATAAAGAGTGGCGAGACGAGATCCCATACGATGATTCTTCCGTCGTCCAACACATGTATTACCTGCACCACACGCAAGCCAGACGCTGGACGGTGGAAGATTACCGCAGCCTGCTCTATCAAGAAGCCGCATTGGGGACCATCTTCCCCATCATCCTTCCTAAAGTGTTCGAAATCCTTCAGTACGACATCAAAGCGGACGGCGGTTTCTACGAAGGCGACCTGCTTGATGCCGTTTTGGGAATAAGCCCTGACTTTTGGAAAGAGCACCAAGAACTGTATGATACAGCTTGCAGGCTGATCAGAAACAACATGGAAACATTGTCGAAAACAGAATATTCCACTGACAAAAAGATTTTGGAGGACGCCACCGCCTTTTTGGAAATGAACGAGTAACGCACTACAACTCTTGCAGAGAAGGGGTTACTATGTTGTTGTAAACAAATCCCTTGCCTAATTCAGGAACGGAATTTTCAGGACGGAAGAACGAAATCTTAACGTTACCGTTTACAAATATTTGGAGCTGGTTTCTGCTTAAGAACTCTTTTCTGCAATCAGGATAAGCTTCTGAAATAGTATTTGAAATGGCAGCAAAATCAAGTTGAGGTCGTTCTTTCCTGATCCCAAGAAGCTCAAAATCAAGATCTTCACTTTTCCGATGCTGCATTTGAAGAGACTGCGCAGTGCCACCACACAGATAAAGCCCTTTAATGATTTCCATCTGCGATATTGTCTCAAATACAGGAACAGTTTCCGGTCTAAGCCCTTGCTTCCAATTTTGGTTTTCCATAGCGTTTCAGGTATTTGTCAGGGTTCTTGATGTCAAAAAACATGGCCGCCAGAAGCCAGTTAAGGATGTCATAGTAAGCGCCTTGCGAGACAAGCCGTTCACGCCAAACATCACGCAGGTAGTGCATCGGATAAATTTCACTCAATTTGTGAAGATCCTCAAATTCAAGATAAAGCAAGGCCTTTTCTATAAGAAGCTCGTCGTCAATGGCTTTTGGATTCTTGACATACGACCACATGCAGCCTTTTTTTTCCAAATGCCGCCAGAGAAGCCTCTTTCTGTGCTCCAAAATGCCATTGTCAAGTTTATTGCCATACATGATGCGGCAAAAATACATTTTTTATTTTTCCCCTCCACCCAAGATTTTCTCCCCCTTTTCCGTTTAAATAATAGAACCAACAACCAAAACCATTATGAGAAAAAGACATATCCTGTTCTTTGTGCTTTTGTGCGCGGTTTTTGCGGCTTTTGCACAGAAGAATTCCTGCTGCACAAAGAATTACGAGACGGCCTCCTACCTCACCTGCTTTGGGCCGGACTCTCTGCACAGGAATGGAGAGTACCTTGCCTCCATCGAATGGCTCCGCAACGACACCATTGCGAAGGATTACTTGCGATACTACCAAATAGCTGCCGACTGGATTATGCTCGGCCAGAAGGATTCCGCCATCTTATACCTCAACCGGTTCATTGACTGCTCGCCCGACGACAGGATGATCTTTGCGGACAAACGGTGGATTCCGCTGTCGTCCGATCCTGCCAAATGGACTCCCATCGTGAAGCGGGTTGAGGAGGCGTATGTCGCCTGTCTGGACTCCGTAACCCACAAAGATTTAGCATTGGAACTGTTTTATTTGGGCATTGAAGACCAATTGTACAGAGCTTATAGAGGTGTTTTGATGCAATTCCCCGACAGTTCGGAATATTCGGCAATAGACGACGAGATGTACGACCGGTTTGTCCGCACCAAGGAAATCTACAGCGAATACGGTTTTCCGACCATTTCAATGGTGGGCAAACATGCCAGCACACAAGCTTTTCTGTTGTTACAGCATTCACCCTACATTCGGAAATACTACAAACTGATTAAGCGGGCATACCTAAACGGCGAGATTGACCCCGTTCAATATGCCATGGTGACGGACCGCCTCCTTACGGAAGATGGGAAGCCGCAACTCTATGGCACACAGGCGATAAAGAGTACCCGTACGGAAAAGTATTTTCCAGACCAATATATCATTTGGCCGATAAAAGACTTCGCCAACGTGAACCAAAGAAGGGCGGAAATGGGGTTTGCCAGCACGGTTGAAGAGAACGCCAAACGGCTGGATGCCATCATCCCGGAAGAATATTACGCCGGCAAGGTGCCTATGCGGTACGTGGGAAGAGATAAGGTTCGGATTTGGCTTCCAAAAAAATGTCGATGAAATGGCATCCTTTATATCGAGCTGTTGCCCCTTAAAGGGGCATGGTGTCGTCCCTTCGGGACGAATGAAACCCACAAGGGCATCCGGTCCTACCGAGCAGTCGCCCCTACCGGGGCTATTCGGGAATCATGCCGATGTCCCGACCCGTAACATGCATCGCAATGTCCCGACAGGGACAAAAGCTCGGTAGAAAGGGGGCATTTCGGTTGCCACAGACCCCGGTAGGGGTCAAAGCTCGGTAGAAATTTTGTCAGACATCCCGCCATCTTGTCACCAAAAAGCGGACAATTTGTCAGAAAAGATAAAAAAATTTGGAAATAATTTGTTGGCACGCGGTTTGCATTATAGATAGCGTCGCCGATGCGAGAGCGGAGGCGACAGAATAAGAAAAAACAATAAAAAGTCTAACAATAAAAGAAAGGAGTTCATTATGCTACCCGTTATGTTTAAAAACAGTTGGTTTCCTACCATGTTTGAAGATTTCTTGAACAGCGACATCATGCCGCGCAACAACAACACAGCTCCGGCCGTGAATGTTAGAGAAGATGAAAAGGCCTACACGATGGAAGTGGCCGCCCCCGGCATCAAGAAGGAATTCTGCCGCGTGAGCATCAACGACGAAGGCAACCTCTGCGTCGCCATCGAGAACAAGATGGAACACAAGGAAGAGGAGAAAAAGCACCACTATCTGCGCCGCGAGTTCTCCTACGCGAACTACGAGCAGAACTACACCCTGCCCGAGGACGTCGACAAGGACCACATCGAAGCTAAAGTGGAGCACGGAATCCTCACCATCACCCTGCCGAGAGTGCAGAAAGAGGAACCCAAACTCGCCCGTACCATCGCCATCGGGTAATTTTCAATCAAAGCCAATGATTTTACGCCGCATTCGCAAGAGTGCGGCGTTTTTTTTTACCCTATTCACAAAAAATGTATTTTTGCACCCTAATTTTTGCAAAATGAGAAAGATAGTCTTATTGTGGTTCTGTATCGCCCTGACAACCAGCCTTATAGCGCAAGATACGACCAAAACCTACTGGAAAAACGGCAAGCTGATGTCCATCGGCGTGCAGAAGAAAGGCATTGAGCAGGGACACTGGGTCTATTACCACAACAACGGGATAAAATGGACCGAGGGCGACTACCGCGACGGCCTCAAGGTGGGTGTTTGGAAAGTTTGGTACGACGACGGCAAACTCGGTCAGGAATACCACGCCGACAACGGCCCGTTCAAAAGCTGGTTCCAGTCGGGCAGAACAGAATCGGAAGGACAATTCAAGGACGGTCAGCGCGACGGCGAATGGACTTTCTACCATCCTAACGGTCAGCTATACAAGAAAGTAATGTACATCGCGGACAGCGTTCACGGCCACGTCGTTGAGTATTTTGACAACGGGGAGAAGTACTTCGAAGGCACCTACGATATGGGGCTGCTCGAAGGCGACGCTTGCTGGTGGCAACGCGGCGGCAAGAAGGAGATGGAAGGCAAGCTGGTGCACGGACTCCAACAAGGACTATGGAAATTCTACGATTCCGAAGGCCGATTGGGCAGCGAAGGCAACTTTGACAACGGACTGCAGAACGGCGTGTGGACCTACTTCTATGAAAACGGAAGCGTATGGCGCAAAGGCAATTACGTAAACGGAAAACGCGAAGGCCTATGGAAAGCATGGTTCGAAGACGGCAAACTGCAACGCGAGGGCACGTTCGTGAACGACAAGGAAAACGGACTGTGGACCGCCTACTTCCCGAACGGCAAGGTTAAAGACCGCGGCACGTTCAAAGATGCTGTGATGGACGGCTATTGGGAAGGCTGGTTCGAGAACGGCTACAAAAAGTACGAGAACAACTACAAAGACGGCGAATTGCACGGGCTCTCCACGATTTACTGGGAAGAGTCGGGCAAGATGCACCGTCAGGGGAAATATGTCAACAACGCGAAAAACGGTGTCTGGAACGAATACGCCCAAAACGGGCACATCCTGTCCAAGGGCAAATACACCAACGACATGAAGGAGGGCAAATGGGTGTTCTTCAACATGCATGAAAAGATGGTCCGGCAACAGAATTTCGTTCACAACGTGCCGGAAGGCCCCTTCACCGAATACTACGACAACGGCGTGAAGCACACGCAGGGAGCGTTCAAAAACCGTGTGAAACACGGCAAATGGTCGAGCTGGACACCGCAAGGGAAATTGTATTACAGCGCCATCTTCGAGAATGGCCACAAAGTGAAAGAAGTATATGCCGCAGATCCGAACAGACCTGCCTTTTAACCTGTTAAAAAAGCATAAAGCGTTACGAGAGGCAGTTACTAGTTCCAAGTTAAAATTTGTGAATATGGAAATCAAGACGTTTCACTTCAACCCGTTGATGGTGAACACTTATATCTTGTCGGACGAGACAAGAGAGGCGGTAATTGTCGATCCTGGCAACTGCCGGTTTTACGAAGACGGACAAATCCGTGAATATGTGGCCGACAACCATCTGGATATCAAGTATATCATCAATACACATCCGCATCTCGACCACATAGCGGGAAATCCGTGGTGCAAGAAAGAATACGGTGTTGACATCCTGCTGCACGAGGCGGGAATGAAGGAATACAACCGCGCATACGCCTACGCGACGGTCTTCGGCTTCGAATTGGAGGATATGCCCGCCCCCGACCGCTACATCCAGGAGGGCGAAACCCTGACATTCGGCAACCAGCATCTGGACGTGTTGTACACGCCCGGCCACTGCGAAGGCAGCGTCTGTCTGTACAGCGCCGACAACCAGGTGATTTTTACCGGCGATTTGATTTTCGAGTTGAGTGTAGGCCGCAGCGACCTGCCCACCGGCAACGGCGAGAAGCTTCTGCAGAGCATCCGCGAGAAAATCCTGACCCTGCCCGACGAGGTAACCATCCTTTCCGGCCACGGCGATCCGACCAGCGTGGGGAACGAACGGAGAAACAACCCGTTTATCAATGGGCAATGGGTATAAAAAGGGGGTAAAAGCTCGGTAGAAAGACATATCAAAATTAGCAATTTTTAACGTTATAAATATGATTCCGAAATTTCCAGAGGAGAATTTAGAACAATTAGCCATACATTACAAGGCCATCTTGGGCAATTTGGGCGAGGATCCTGAGCGCGAGGGACTGTTGAAAACCCCGATGCGCGTGGCCAAGGCGATGGATTTCTTGACGCACGGCTACCGCCAAGACCCGAAAGCGATTCTCGAAAGCGCCCTTTTCCATGAAGATTACAAACAAATCGTCGTGGTGAAGGACATCGAGATCTATTCAATGTGCGAACACCACCTGCTGCCGTTCTTCGGCAAGGCGCATATCGGCTACATCCCGAACGGCACCATCGTGGGACTGAGCAAGATACCGCGTGTGGTGGAGTGCTTCGCCCGCCGGCTGCAGCTTCAGGAAAGACTCACTACCCAAATCAAAAACTGCCTCCAAGAAGTCCTCAACCCCCTCGGCGTTGCCGTCGTCATCGAGGCCCAGCACCTCTGCATGTCAATGCGCGGCATCCAGAAGCAGAACTCCGTGACCACCACATCGGAGTTCACCGGCGCATTCCTCAAGAACGAAAACACGCGCCAGGAGTTCATGCACCTCATAGGAGCCGATCTGCACTGATTTTCCATGCAAGCGATACGGATAATATCCGCATCGCCTTATAGGTATTTGTTTTTCCCCCCGCGTTTGCGACGCAAGCGTTTCTTTCGCGGACGGTGGTGCTTACGCTTGTACAATTCGGCATTGTAAATGAAACTGTCTTCGCGCATTTCGGTTACAAATTCCGAATCGTCGGGATAGGCGCTTTTCTCGTCTGGATGGCTCAGTGTGCACACCAGCGGCTTGCCCACCCACTCCGACGGCAGGCAAAGGGTCACCGTGTCTTTTTGGGGCGTAATGAACATTTTTTTCATCTTATCATCATTTGGGTTATAATCGTTTCCAATCACCCATTTCAATGCAAAATGGCAGCTTTCCACCACTTTTCTGCAAAATGGGCAATCATTTTGTTTTTGCCGTTTTATATTTTTAACATATTTATTATCAATAAGATACATTGCAAATATAGACAAAATATGATTCTGAACCCAATGAATATGATTTTTTTTGAATATTATATAATATGGTGACTTTCAGCTATTTATTGTTTCAGGAAAAAATTAAGAAAACTATAGCGACATAATCAAAAAAAGTGTATTTTTGCAGCCTCAAAAAGGAGCCGCGGTATTCTTGCCGCAGAAAGCCCTGAAGGAGTTTCAGTAGCTCAGCAGGTAGAGCACATCCCTTTTAAGGATGGGGTCCTGGGTTCGAGCCCCAGCTGGAACACTACGGCGGCGTAACAGCCGCCTTTTTTATTTCACTTATAAACAGTATTTTATAACGTATTCACTTATAGAACAGCGTTTTATATGTTGTTTTCAAATGTTCGTGTGTATGCTTTGCCGGTGCAAATGTTGACAGATTTTGCCCACAATTTTGCACGAATACCCATACTTTTGCAAATTTGTGGGCAAATCGGAGGGAACAGGGTGGCAAAATCAGGGTTCACCGGCTTACATTCGCGGGGACTGTTTTTGTTGTTTTGCCGCCATTATGCGGGGATTATGCGACCTTTGGCATGGTTTAAAGGTACTTTTGCCGCCAAAAGGCTAACAAACAGCCATTATTTAACCCAAATACGTTATATATGAACAGTATCAAATTTGAAACGCACTACAGACGGAAAAACGGCGAAGCACAACTATACGCCGTTGTGGTTAAGAACCACGCCCGGTTGAGGTATGCAACCCCGGTAATGGTTAAGGCTGACGAATGGGACCGAAAGCATCAAAGGTTCACCGTTGATCGGATTAGCGACAACGGCAAACGTTCCAAGCTGCAAAAGATCCGCCAGGCAATCGAAAATTATTTGTTGGCCGTTGATTTCGGGGAGGCCGTTTTCAGCACCGAGGCGATGAATGTTTTTGTAGATGAGCAGACAGGCAGGCGGCGGCGCGTTGAAACCCTGGGCGACCTTATAAAACGGTATTCGGAGGAGGTTATGGCCAACCGCATAAACAAACGGACGGGGGTTGCAGTATGCGAAAGCACAAAACGGAAATTCAAATACCTGATTCAACGCGTGGAGGAATACCAGGCCGAAACTAACAAACCGCTTTTGTTGTTGGACTTGGACACCCGTTTCTTTGAGCTTTTGCGCGAATGGTTAACGAAACGTTATGCACCTAACACCATTTGGGGAAAGTTCCTCAAACCGATAAAGTACATTTTGAAGTATGCAGACGAAGAACTGGGATATAAGGTGAACCCCGCTTATAAAAAGTACTCTTTGACATACCAAAAAGTTCATCACGTTTTGTTATACAAAAGCGAGGTTCAACGGCTTATAGGGCTGGATCTATCCAACAACCGAAAACTGGAAGACTATCAAATCGAATTGCTTTTCGGCATATTCACCGGGGCGCGTCCGTCCGATTTTACAGAGTTCACCAAAGACAATATCTCCGTATCACCCAGCGGAGAACCGGCCATTGTATTCTATACCAAAAAGACCAAAGACCGTATAAGTATCCCGATTCCCGAGCAACTGCAAAAGATATTAGAACGCCGTGGGTATGAATTGCCAAAAACAAGTAAGAACCTGATTGCACGGAATTTCAAAAAAATTTGCCACTTGGCAGGCCTTGACAGGAAAGAGCAGATAGGACGAACGCGGGCGGGTGAGTTTCATGTGACAAAAGGCCTTTTATATCAGTTTGTTGACGGCAAAACCCCGAAACGTACCTTTGTGAACGGCCATTATTACGGCTATTTGGGCGAGAAATGGAACGTGTGGCAAATTGCCGACTTTACCGGCAACGATGAAAAAATCATCCGAGACCACTATATCGAAAAGCTTTCAGAACTGGAGGTTGAAAGCGCAAAATATGACCTGTAGACAATAAATATTTACACGCTTACTTTAAATAAACGCTGTAAATAAAAGTGTATCAAATATTTTTGTATATTTGCCGCGTTGTTCATGGTTGATTATTGGTTATTCCAACCTTTTCAATTCTCCCACCGAGGCCGCCCCGCGCGGCCTCAATTCTTTATCCTTTGCGTTGTCCCAACAGTTTCAAAAAATCCGATTTACTTTTGCAGCCTGAAATTTATTAATCAATCAAAAATCAAAAATCATGGCTAATTTGACAGAACAAGAACGTAAAGAAATGGGATTCCCGTTTGAGGGATTCCCCACAAAACACAATTCCGAAACGTGGTTTGAATGGGAAGTCCGTTGCCGGGCCACAAAATTCGACATGAACGAGTTACAAAACGCGGTTCCCGCAGACGGTGACGTGGCAATCTACCGGGATCGGGAAATCAGGAATTTGTCCGACCAGCTGGCAAAACTTGCCCCCGAGGTTTTGGCGATCCTGAAACCGAGCAACAACATTGCCCCTTACAACTGGATGGACAAATACAAACAACAATTCGGACACGATTTTTTTGACGATTAAAAACATCAAACCTTAAGGAACGGAACGCCGGTTTTACGGCTGGCGTTCCCTATCTAAACGACATCATCAACTAAATACCCAATATTTATGAAAGAATTAAAACTAACTGCAACGGTGACAACTAACGTCCCATTGTTGCCTGAGCAGAAAATCGAGATTGAAAGAACCATTAACGGGACAACCCGTTTTGTGGTGGACGGGGACGGCGATACAACCGAAACGGGCTACCCGTTCATTGGTTACCCGAACAAGTACAAGCGGGAGACCTGGAAAGAGTGGGAGAAGCGCGTGGAAAAAGCCGGGTTCAACCTCAGATTTTTACAACCGGGGTTGGAGGCTGAACCCAAATTTGAGCGGCTGACAAACCCGTATGAGCGTGAACGCGATGATTGGAACGCAAAACACCGAGTCACGCCAAACAGCCATCAGTATGGTTTGGACTGATTCCATAAGTCATAAGATTTTCTTCATTTTGGGTTTACCGCCCCTGTCTGTAGTTCGGGGGCGGTTTTTTTTCAAAAGCGCGAAATTATGGGAAAAGAACTAAAACGTTACTATACTTTTAATGAGTTGTGCGACCTTGCAGGGTTGCCGTCCCATACGGTTCAAAACCTGATTCACCGGCGCGGGTTACGGTTGCCGGTTATCCGTTTCAGTAAAAACGGTCCCCGACGTTTCCCGGCCGACGAAATAGAGGAGGTTGTGGCCACGCTGAAAGAGGCGGCGGCCACCCCGGAGAAGCCGGGCGCGAAACCGAAAGACAGCCGCCGGTTTTCCCTGGACGTATGCGCGGCGATCCTTAATATTTCGCGCGTCAGTTTGACGGCGCGGATCAGGGCGCGACACCTTGAAAAGTACTTGATTTGTCCGGGAACGCGGGCGCGATACGTACCGATTGACCGACTGTTGGAGTTCCTGAAACTGGCAGAATGACAACAAATTGAAACAAAAACACACAAACCCTGAAGAATTTTCCCACAAAAAATGTACTTTTGCACCGCCCGAAAGGTATAAAATTTGAACCACACCAGGAACGCCCGGCAACCCCCAACGCCGGGCGTTCCCGTTCCCTGTATATACTCAAAAATCGTATCTTTGCGGCGGTTCAAATTTTATTGTATTATGGAAAACGTAACGAAGACGGAGGCCGTCAGAGCCTTACGGACGGTTGAGGGTTTAATCGGTGAAATACTGGAAACCCGCGAAAAATACGAAACATGGCTAAAGACAGAAGAACGCCGTTTCCGTGAACGGATGATCCCGGGCGATATGCTTTATCCCGCCGGGATCTACCACGTTGAAAATGGATACCTGGACGAAAACGGAAACCCGAAAACTGACCCGGTGGAGGCCAACACGGTGAAAATGTATATAGGCGTTGACATAAACTACTACGATTTTTACCCGGCTTTCTTTTCCGACCCGCGAAACAAGTTCACGGAACGGACACCCGAAACGCGGCTTTTCCGACGTTTCCACGACACCAGGAAAACGTATAACAAGGAACTACAAAAGCTTTTGACGTATGTTATAGAAACCGGGGATCAACGGATGGCGGCAGAGGCGTTGCCACTGATTAACGACACCCCGGACGAAAGCGCGGCGGGGAATGCCTTTTGGTATGCAGCCGACGATAAAACACATGAACTGGCAAACGATTTTCACAGAGCCGTTAAAATATACATAACCCCCGCCCAAACGCCCGACCCCGGCCACCCCACCGCCCCGGATCCGACACCCACACCCATACCGCCCGAAACAACGGACGCGCTGGCACTGTTCAGGAGTATTGCAAATATCAGGGAAAAGACCAAAACGCCCGAAGTGTTGGAAGCGGTTTTCAATTTCCTGAAAGAACAGGGCTGTATCGACGGGGCGGCGCGGCTTTCCGACTGGCTACACGCGAACGGATGGGAGCAGGAGGGCGAAGGCGGCGACCCTTACCAGTTCCAACCGATCAGATGGAACGCGGACAAAGGGCGGCTTTCGTGGGTTGTGGCCATATTATACCCCGTTGTTTTCAGGGCTGACGACTACACAAAAAACAGGGTTGCACCGCGTGCGAACAAATGGGCAAAGGCCTGTTTTGTATCGTTAGACACCAAAACTGGAATACACCGCCCTGTTACGTCTATGGGGAGCGCAAAACGGGATTTCAACGGCGTTGAAGACACAAACGAAAGATTCTGCAAAGCGTTGATCAACATTGTAAGGCCACGGGCAAAGTAACCGGCACTATTCCCGCATTATTCCGCATAATGCGAACACCACCCCGCCCACGCATAACACCCGGGAAAGTGAAAACCTTTCCGCATTTTGCGCGCAAAACACCCGCAAAATCCCCGCATAATGCGAACCCGCCCCGGAGGCCAGCGGCCACGGCCAAAGCCCCGAAAACAGCACAAACACAGGCAAAGAACACACCGCCACCCACCCACGGGCGGCGGTTTCAACTTTAAATTGTGGATAAATTTTATAATTACGGAATGTAAGTACGTGTGCAAAATTGTATTTTTGCAGCGTCTTTAATCTAACATTCAATGTATATTGAAATACCATACAGGGAAAAACGCGGGTTGCGGCCGTCGGAAGGCGGTTGCCGGTACTATGTTAGAACCGAGACAGACCCGCGTTTTTTCCGTGGAGGTAATCAACATGTATCAAACCAACAACCAGGGCGGCCACGTTAACGCAGGCCGCGAGGCGGGCGCATTTGGCGCAGCCGCCCACACAACCGGCACAACCCACACAGCAAACAAGACCGGCAACCAGGCTGCAGCGCCGGTGGCCACACCCGCAGCGGCCACCGGGCGGCGGCGGTTCATCACACCCGCGCTGAAACGAAAGCACGACAAGAACCTGATAACCGCCCACCGCGAGCGCGTTATTTCCCACCTGAAAGCGGGCGGAGAGTTTGCTATGTTAGGGAGTGATAAATCGTTGAATATCAGTATTTTACCCCCCCCCCCCACCACCATCAACAACCGCAAAGCGAAAGCGCACAAACACCCATCACCGCCGGCGGCCAATATACGGACAGATGGGCGTTGATCGAGATCCCGTTGGAAGTAAACCGGCAATGGTGCAAAGGAATGTTTCGGGCCGCATTGCACCACAACGGCGAGGCCTCCGGGATCGAAGCCGTGTTCGTGGAGTTTGAAAAAGAGTTCATTGTATTCGATTTTGCGATTTTTCAGCAGCTGGCCCGGGTCAATTTGCCGTATGACCGTGTAGTACCGATCGAGACCGCCACCGTCTGACAACCGGCAACGTAACAGAGGGCGGGGCGCGTTATTCACGGAGTACAAACCAAAAACCAAGCATGGCAAGGAGTGAAAATAACTGTCTCGATATGTCCCGCAGCCGGGCGCGGCGGCCACCGCTACCGGCAACCCATCAAAAAGATTGCCCCCGCCCTTTTCATTCAAAGCAGACAAACCCGCATAATACACGCATAATGCACGCATAATGCGAAACAGCGCACAGGAACGCGCATTTTTGCGCTTTTGCGGGAATTGTGCGCACACAATGCGAAACAGCAAACCGAAAGCGGCTATTTTTGCCGCGAAATTTCAAAAACAAACCAAAATGAAAAAGTATTATCTACACATCACAGCCCCGAAGAACGTTAGAAACATAATGAAAGAGGGGTTAAAGGCCAACGCTGACGGCGTGATCCACCTTTTCGACACGTTCAGGATGGAGGCAACCGCCCAACTTGTAAATATTCCCGATTCGGGAAACGCAGCCGAATACGAGGTAAAAACAATTATTCTGATAGGCGACGATATAGCAATAAAGAAAGGATTGAAACGGTATGCGCTTTTGAAAATCTCACGGGACGGGATCAATACCGAACCAACACCGGAAACCGACACCGCTATCTTTTCGGAATACTTTTGGACGGTTAACCAGCCATTGATAGAACCGCGATATATAACCAAAATTAGGAATTTCACCACGATAAGGGCAAACGCCAACAGAATACGGCGCAAAGGTGAAACGGACTGGTTTTTAATGGATTAGGCTTTTGCCTTTGCATTGTCCCAAACGATTGTACAGCCTTTTGTACTTTTGCACAAAAAACAATAAAACAAGAAGTTTAACCAAATATCAAAAGCAATGGAAAACCAAAAAATCAGAGTACCGAGAAAGCCGGTTGCCGCTTTCGGTGACATTATGAAAGCCTGTGCAGAACATGATGAGCGTTTCGTGGGAATCGGGCGCGTTATTGAAATGTTCAAAGAGACCGGCGCGAAGTTTTCCCGGCGCAAATTTTACCGGGAAATGGAAACGGGAGAGTATAAACTGGCCCGGGTTGTGTTATCAGGAACAACCGAAAAACCCACGGTGGTACGATACCGGCTTTCCGAGATCCTGGAAATTTTACCCATCACGGAGGAGGAGCGGATCACGGCGCGGGCTGTGATGCTTAGCCGGTTGCCGGTTGAAATACCTGTATATCAGGCGGCCGAAGTGTTGGATTGTTCCCCGTCTTTCATCTACGACATAACAGCCACCGAAGACCAGGACAAGCGACTGGCCAACACCGGGGCGGAGTTCGGGAAAAAGATCTTCAAAAAAGACCTTTACCAGTACGTTGAAGACCGAACAATCGAGGCGGAGTAAGCCGGACAGAGTGAAAAGGAAAGAATAACCAAAGACAGGAACAATGAACGAACGCGAACAAGCCATTTACGCGGCCACCGACAACGGTTTTGATATTATCGAAAGCCTTTACCCGGACGCCGGGGGGTGCAGGACCAACCCTAACCACAAATTCAAAATGAGGGATGAACGCACCCCGTCGGCTGGTTGCAAGCAGCACAAACGCACCGGCGTTTGGTTTGTGCATGATTTCGGGGACAAAACCTATTTTCCCATTCAGCTGTATATGGAAAAAAACGGCGTGGAATACCCGAAAGCCCTGGATGAGCTGGAGGCCTTTGCAGGTATCAACGGGAAAGAGCGTATCGATAGGAAACCGAAAATCGAAACAACACCAGTTCAGGAAGATACAGACGGCGACGGTTTCCAATTTGAGGCAAAAGACAGTTTCACAAATTCGGAACTGGCACTATTGGGGCCATGGGTTACGGAGGACGTTTGCGGGCGGTATTCCTATAAGTCGCTGAAGTGGTATTCTTTCGTGTATGAAGACAAAACCACGCACGAAAAGAAGCGTTTGAAGAAAAGCAGTACGGACAATTACCCTATTTTTATACGGGATTGCGGGGAGTTTTGCAAGATCTACGAACCGTTGAGCGAAGACAAAGGCCGCCGTTTCCAATACAGGCCAAAAAACGCAAAACCTGAAAACTATGTGAACGGCCTTTCGGAACTCAAAGCGGCGTTCAACGCACTATCCCAAAACGGGAGCGAAGACGCGGAACTGGAAGACCACACCGACGGCGGCCAACGGCAAATCCAACCGGCGCGGAAACTGGAAGCGGCTTTTTTGTGCAGCGGGGAACGTGACGCGCTGTGTGTGGCCGCGATGGGCTACAATGTTATTTGGCTAAATTCAGAATCCGCAAAGCTGACCGGCGACCAATACGCAGAAATTATGAAATGCGTGGATCGGCTGTATAACGTCCCAGACATTGACGAAACCGGGATCAGGGAGGGGCGCGCGCTGGCCTTGAAGTACCTGGACATCTACACCGTTGAATTACCCGGAGAATTGCGCAAACACCGCGACCGGCGCGGCAACCCCTGCAAAGACATACGGGATTATTTGGAATACCATTCGGCAAAGGATTTCAACAAGCTGGTAAATATTGCAATGCCTTGCAAGTTTTGGGACCTGAAAAGGAGCAAACAGGATAAAATCAATACATCATATTTGTTGCACACCCTTAATTTTATGGGTTACGGCAAAATAAAGTTACAGACAAGGCCCGGAACCGTATCGTATTTATACGTTAAAGTCACAGGAAACGAGGTTGAGCAGGTTTCAGAAAAGGAGGTCGCAGACAATTTGCACAAATGGGCAATAAACCGGGGGTTTGACAGCGAAATAAGAAACGCTATCCTGGACTGCAAAAAGATACAACCCGACTTGTTGGACAAACTGGATGAAATACAAGTGCCTTTCAAATCAGGAACGGAAAACGAACAGATTTTCACCTTTGAGAATTGCGCCGTGAAAGTGACAGCCGAAAACGTGGAGGTTATAGGCAAAAACAAAGCCGGTTTCATTTGGAACGACCAGGTTTGCAAACACCGTTTTTCCAGGATAGAACCGGCGTTTGAAACGACATACAACCCCGAAACAAAATCTTTTGATATTGAGGTTAAAAGCATAAAAAGCCACGGTTTCCGGGCTATTATAAATACCTGTAGAATATACTGGAGAAAGGAAATAGAGGGAGGCGGGAAAGATCCGGGAGACGGCGGATTTGTTGATCCCGACTATATCAACAAACACAAATTCGACATAACCGGGCCGAGGTTAGGGAGGTTTGAACAGGAGGAACAAAAGGCCATTCTAATGAACAAAATCTATGTTTTAGGGTATTTGTTACATTCTTTCAAACGTCCGTCAGATGGTTATATCACCTGGTTTATGGAAAACAAGCTGACAGACGAAAACGAGAGCAGCGGCGGATCCGGAAAATCGTTTGTTATTGACTACCTTATAAAACCGCTGATCAACAAAGAGCAGGTAGATGGAAGCACGGAAGACGGGAACCCGAGGGGAAAACATTTCGGTTCAACAGTAACGCCAATGACATCAACTTTTGTCATTGCGGACGCTTACAAAGGTTATCCGATAAGGCCTTTGTTTGAAAAAAGCGCGGGCGACTGGGTGGCGCGTATGCTTTACCAAAACCCTGTAACAATTCCGTTTGCCCAATCCCCTAAAATTGTAGTAACCTCAAATTTTCCACCGAAAACAACCGAGGGCAGCACATCACGACGTTTGTTGTATTGCCTTTTTGGTGATTATTACCACGCCGGAACGAACGAATACAACGAAGAACGAAAGATAAAAGACGATTTCGGGTATAATATTTGTGTAGAAAACGACAATAACTATACTGAAACCTATTGGAACGAGGATTTTAATTTTCTGATGGATTGTGTGAATTTTTACCTGAAAGCCAAAAACAACGGATCGACCATCCAGCCCCCGATGGGGAGAATCAACGAACGTATAGCCTTGCAGGTGGCCGGTGATGATTTTATCCTTTGGGCTGAAGAAAAATTCGCAGCCAACAGCGACTATTTAAACAAGTACCTAATAAGGCGCGAACTATTACAGGAGTACAACAAAACAACCACAAAACCGATTGATCAACGAAAATTCACGGAAAAATTACGCTATTTTTGCCAATCAAAAGATTATATCGAACGGCTTAACCCCCGCGAATGTACGGGATACAGGGAATACCGGCGCAGTATTCAAATAAAAGTGAATAAAGAAGTTACCGAGTTTGTATATATCCAGGCAAAGGAGGCCAAAGTCGTTCCGTATGATCAACAGCAGACAAGTTACTGAACCCGGTTGAATAACATTACAGACAGGCGGCAATTACAAGCCGCCTTTTTTATTATGGAATATTTAAAAACAGTATATTGTATGACAAAATCGGTTTAACAATCAAAAAATCACTTTGTCGGAAAAACTTTCAATATTTAAATTCTTCTGTTACCTGTTACCAAATAGTATTAAGTATATATATATTTAATTGAAAATAAGAAAGATATGGCGGTAACAAAAGCGGTAACAGAGCGGTAACAGACGGTAACAGAGTGGTCAGTCTGTTACCGTTTTGGCATACTGGAAACACTGGTAACAGAGCGGTAACAGAGCGGTAACAAAGGACATTTTTTTCCCTTTGTTACTGTTACCGCTTATATTATATTATAAATCAAATACTTACAAAATCAAAACAACGCGGTAACAGAGTAACAGAAAAAACGCCCCGAAAGTTTTTCAGGAACTCCACACACGAAAAAACGGGTTTTCGCTTATGGCTTATAAATGGCATTTTTTTACTATTAAGGACATAACACCGGGCATCAATCCCGTATCGAGCAACGCACCCGGTACGGATCAGGAACGGCCACCGGCAACAATGGCCACACACCCAACCGATGAGCAGCGCACACGGTGACGGCCTCACAACCACGGCCACCAACACCCATACAGC
>CAMVIT010000013.1:0-56241 GCA_947167635.1 uncultured Bacteroidales bacterium
GTCGTGGAGTTGGTGGCGGTGGCGCTCACGGTGTAGGTGCCGGCCATGTCCGCGGTGGCGCTGCTGCTGACGCTGGGGTTCTGCTCGCTGGAGGTGAATCCAGTGGTGCTGCTCCAGCTGTAGGTGAACGTGCATCCGTCGGCGGAGGCGCTGGCGTTCAGGCCGAGGGCCTGTCCGGCGCAGACGGTGACGTTGTTCGCGGTGATGTCAAAGTCGGGCAGCGGGTTGACGGTGACGGTCACGTTCTTGGTCTTCGTGGCCGTGCAGCCCGTCGTAGTGTTGGCCGCGGTCACGATCACCGTGTAGGTGCCGGCCATAGCGGCGGTGGCGCTGCTGCTGACGGTGGGGTTCTGGTTGCTGGAGGAGAAACTGTTCGGTCCCGTCCAGCTGTAGGCGAACGTGCAGCCATCGGCGGAGGCGCTGGCGTTCAGGCCGAGGGCCTGTCCGGCGCAGACGGTGACGTTGTTTGCGGTGATGTCAAAGGTCGGCAGCGGTTTCACCGTCACGTTTTTGCTGTCACTCTTCGTGCACCCGTTGTTGTCCGTCACCGTGGCGGTGAAGGTGTAGGTAGTGGCAGTGGTAGGCTTATAAACACCACCCGTTATGGTGTACGTGCTCGGCGTCACCGTCCAGGTCGGAGTCAGCGTGTTCGGGGTCACCGTGGCGGAAGGCGTCACCGTGCCACCCAAGCAGATGGGTGACATTTCGGCAACGGTCACCGTGGGCTTCGCCGGAATGGTCACTTTATAGGTCAAGGTAGAATCGTTACCGCAAGCGTCCATGGCCGTAAGGGTGATTGTCGTATCGTATTCCGTCGCTCTTTGATCACAGAGCTCATCCTTGGCTGGAACCTGGGTTACTGTGTAGGTGTTACAGTCAGAAGCCGTGTAGGTTAGCTCGGGAATCTTGTACTGGCAGTTGCCGGCAGCAGTGGCTGTGGGCGCATTTGTAATCGCCAAACCGGGCTTCACCGTATCCTTCACCGTATAAACATATGTCCAGTCCTTGTACGTGTCGTCACATGCCGTGTAACGGTACTTGTACGTCACAGTGCCCGTGCAGCCAGTTGTGGCCATGTTGTACTCGGGATAACCCGTCAGAGGTGCAACTGTGACATCCTGATTACAGCTGTCCTTAATGTCGGTAGGATAATTGGGGGTGCCGGCAGCGGCCAGACAGGCCACCGTAGAGGCTCCGTTGGCGGGTATGCTCCATGTGCCGGAATTGACCGTAATCTTGCACTCGTCAACAGCGGCACAACCGCTCACATCTTTGTAAACCACACGATAGACATATTCGGCCTTGCACTTTGAGTTGTCCAAATCAACCGTTATGGCATCGGAAGTGACGGAGGCCGGATTGTTCTTTCTGGTCGCTGTGAGGGTATCGCCGTTCAACAACCAAACTACTGTATAGTTGCTGTATCCGTTTACGAATCCGGCCGTCAGAGTGAAATCTGCGTCGCCGGCACATTTTTTCATGTTGTGCGGAATGGTGATGGTCACTTGAGGGTTGATCGTGGCCTGTACTGTTACCTCCGCTGTTGTGGAGTTGCCTACGCAAGCATTGCCGAGATGCGGTGTGATTCCGTAAACAAAATTCATTTGTCCTGAGGCAGTAGAAGGCAAGGTGATGACACCGTTGATTTTATCTCCGCTGCCATCAGAGAGACCAGTGACCCCAGGATAATCGTCAGGATTGGGGGCAGTCCAAGAATAGGTCGTACCCTCAGGAAGGACGTTGCCATTAACGCCGTCCTGCGGGGTGATGGTGAACTCATAGCCCGAACAGACAACCGTGCTGAGCGAGTTCAGGACTAACGGGTTGTACAACGTGACAACCGTGTCCGCCATGGCCTTGCAGCCGTTGTTGTCCGTGACAGTTACATAGTATCTGCCTTCGGTAAGATGTTCAGCCAATGCGGCATTGGAAACGGTGTTGGTGCCGTCGGTCCATTTGTAGCTATATGGGGCTGTTCCGCCCGTGACGCTCTTTACCTTCACCGTACCGTCATTACCGGCGCAGGACTCGCGGGTGGTGTCGATAGCAATGGAGGGGTTGGCATTCACCGTCACGGTGGCAGTCACCGTGATAGGACAGTTTCTGTTGTCCTTGACGGTAACAGTATGCGTTTCAGTCGTGGCGGAAGCCGTGGATATGGTTATGAAAGGTGTCGCACCGTACGCGGTAGCATCATCCCATTTGTATTGGATGGGGGTTTGCGCATTGCTTACGGTGGGCGTAAGGTTGATTGTGCCAGCGGTTGCGCACATGGTGATATCAGACATCGTCACCGTCGGGGCCGCTTTCACCGTGACCGTGACTTCTGTAGTGCTGGAACAGCCGTTGTCACCGCCGATGGTGCCAGTGACATGGTATGTTTTCGTTTCTGTCGGGCTGACATCCTTTGTGCTGCCCTCACCGAGATCGTTGTCCCAGCTGAAAGTCGTCGCGGTTTCGCTCGTCGCAGTGAGCGTTGCGGTCTCGCCAGGGCAGATGTTTGTCGGCGAGGCACTGGCCGTGATGGTGGGAAGGGCATAGAACGTCACTGTCTTGGTGATTACATTGCCCACTGAAGAAGTGAAGGTGAGGGTGTATTCCCCTGCTGCAGTGGCCGACAATTTGTTATCTGTGGAAATGGAAGCAGTAGAGGGGGACACCACGGCCCATGTACCGCTGTTCCCCGCATCGGAAATAGTGGGAAGGGTGATGGTTTCGTTTATACATGCAGCATCATCCATTGTAAGTTCCTCTCTCCAAACCGCATACAAGTCAGTGTTACCAATATTCGTCGTTATATCAATGACAGTCCCCATGGCACTCGCCAAGACCTCTTCTTCGAAATCGAAATCGGGTTCGGTTGCGTTCGCAGTGCGGCTCCAGCCCAGGAAAGTGTAACCTTCACGGGGGTTGAATGTGTCGTCGCCCAGCAGGGTCACTCTCTCTCGCCAGTCATATCCGCTGCTTGCCGGCCGTATGACATCTGCTTCGGTGCTGCCCGTATAGTTCGGTTTGTACGTGATGGTGACCTTCGGAATATCAGTAGTGTATTGTGCCGTCAGCTTAGCCACCACACGGTTGGGATTGGTGGGGTCGGATGCGAACAGGTGTTCGTCGTCCAGCGTGAAAGTTGTGCCGGGTTGGTGAAGGTTGCCCATCCCGTCCACCCATCCGGTGAAATGACGGACCACGCCGTCTCCAGTGGGCGGTATTGGAGTCCCCGGCAATACCATGACATCTCCGTACTGTACGTAAAGTTCATTATCCTCGTAAGAGTCACCCGCCGCAGCTGTGCCGTTGTTCAGGTCATATTCCATAGAGATGTTGGCGTTCAGGCGCCACTTGGCAGTCAGGTGAAGTGTATAGTAGTAGTTTTGGTACGCGGGGTCGTATGTGGGACCCTCGTCGCACAGATCCTTCGTGACGGGATTGGCGAAATCCCACGGCTCGTTGTTGGGATCAAACCAACCGACCAGTGTGTATCCCTCGCGCTCGGCCACCGACATGTAAGTGTTATCAATGGTGGCACCGTACGTGGGCCAGAAGTCTCGGCTCTGGCTACTGCTCATGGTCACACAGTTCGAGGGTGTAGAACAATCACACGCCGTGTTGAGGGTTGCATCACACAGCCCTTCGCCAAGACTTAGCTGGACATTGTAGGCGATCGGAACCCAGATGGCATAGAGCCGCAGCGAAGGGGCCGGCATAATCTCGCCGCTCAAATCCACCGCGTCATTTTCCGAATGCTTGTCCGGACTTAGCGACCAACCGCCGAACGAGTAACGCGCCGGATCCTCAGGAACCAAATCCGCAATGATGTGACCGGTTAACGGAGCCTCATAATAGACCATTTCTGTGCTCACGATGTCGTTCCCGTTAAAGAACACAAGGGGATATTTGTCGCGTTCGTGGTACACGGCATTTCTAGAAGTCTCTTGAAAAGATGTTCCAGGGGTTCCAGGAGCTGTTAAATTTCCGTTAGATGGGATGTTTCTTTGATATCCAACAGGTGTGAAATTATTGAATTTTCGACTTATATTGAAGGTTGAATTCAGATTGCCCATTGCTAAAGAGATGTGCGCTTCTTCTGAAATGTTGGTTGGCCAAGTGCCATCTACTTTTTGTCGAACATGATAAATCTCCGCATCTCCAGGGGTACCTCTATTCACAAGATTATATGGATTCTCTGTCATAGTAAAAGCAGTGAGTAAAGTTTGATTCATAGATCCATCATACCATTTGTGATCGAATGGCCACTTGTAATTGTCAGGGTTTTCCGTGCCAACAGATTGTTCAAATGTTGCGCCATAAAGACCCGTGATTGTGCGCCAATTAGGATCCGAATTAGTTGCGTTGTCATCCCAATTCCATGTCCCATTATTTCGTTTTACATGGAAGTTAATTGTCATCAAATTTCTTTTATAACGGACATTCAGCACGGAGCTGCCGTCGGCTTTGACCGTGATGCTTTGGTCGTAACTGTCACGTGTGAAACCGGTAAAGCCGATTTGGTTAATCCTATCGCCTGAATTACCAGTGTATGCAGTTCCACCTTCGGACGTGTTACCTGTATAACGCAGATTGTTGTATGTGATGGTAGAACCAATATCGGCGGTTCCGGTAAAGCTGCAAATGTAGTCCCATTGGCGGGCATTGCCGGTGGCGTTCTTATCGTCCGTCACTCGTTGCTGCCATATAACAACATTGTAATGCACCTGTCCCACATTCCAATTGGCGTAAAGGGTGATGTCATCCGTCAACTGTCCCGACCAAGTGAAGGGGTGAGTACATTCCGGATCAGTGTACCATTTATCGAATGTATAAGCGGCAATGTCGGCCACGGGAGGTGTCGGAGCAGAAGGGATGGGTTCGCCCTCCCTGACAAAGATAGGGGCAGTATAACTCACATTGACCTGATTCATTCCACTCACATGGCTGCGGTTAGCGTCAAAATGGATATAGTGACCGCTTTGAATAATGGGGTAATAGGTCACATTAGAGGTCAGCGTCACCGGGAAGGTCACGGCATCCGATGTGCTCGTAGAGCCGTTTGTCAGAGACCATCCCTTAAAGCTCTCTGTAGCTTGTTTGGGGGTCAGTGTCGGGGGAGTGCCGATCTGTCCACCATTCTCAACACTCAGGCGGGAGAGCACATGACCATCTTGATCGAGGAAGGTGGCGTAGCGGAAAAGCGTATATCCCGCATTCACCACAACCGTAGTGCCGGAAACCGAGGCCACCTGTAGCACACCGTTCACAAAATTGAGAGGGGTTGTTTCCCCTGCCTTGTACCAACCCGTGAAGACCTCTCCATTAGATCTCACCGCGGGGGATTCCGGCTCATACAGGTTGTCGCCCGCAATCACCACCTGCGTTCTGACCAGCTCATCGCCGTTGTAAAACTTGATGGTGTCCGTAGGTGTGTTTTTTTTCACCACCGGATAGTTCGACTGCGCCACCGCGTTGAGGCTCAGCCCCCCGATCAGCAGGGCGATCAGCCCGATCACCATTCGAATCTTCAGGGTCGCCATCTTGACCCTCTGCGCTGAACAGTCACATTTAAATTGTTTACTCTCAATTACTTGCTGTAAAAATTCTTTCATTTTATATTGATTTTTATTATTTATTATCTCCCTTATAGCGTTATAAACTTATAGCGTTATAAATACGAAATTTTGTATCATTTGTTACAACAATCGGCATATTTTTTCCAATACCATCCCAAAAAAAACTTCTTTTTTCCTTAATTTTATGCAAAAACAACACTAAAAACACAATGAACCCCGAAAGTTTTTTTCCGATTGGGATCTTCGATATTGAGGTCGCTCAATTTGTCGCCTTCCTGGCCGTCAAACCCAGGGGATTCCAAGAACATCGGGGCGGTATAGGTGGCGCCCTTGCCGTTTTCGTCGAACGTCATCCAGTAACCGTAGGAGATGTCCGCCATAAAGGTGAGGTCACCTTTGATGTTCAGGGAGTCGCCGCTTAAGTACAATGAATTAGGCCCTTTGTTACCGAAGGTGACATTGGTCTCACCATCCACCAACTTCCAGCCGTTGAAGTTCTCGTTTTTGATTTCCGGCACGTAGCTATCGTTGACGACGTACGGACGAATGTCAGAGGAATCACTGCGGAAGAGGACATCATCGACACCGACCGCCACTTTGGGGTGGCGGGGGGTGCGGTAATAGACTTTGTGGTGGCGTAGTAGCACGGGGAAGAGATTCAAGGTGTCAAGGTCGTTGAACGAGTTGTTGGCGAGAAGTCTTTGGTACACGGAGTCGCGCACATCACGGATTGTCATCTGTCCATCGGGGTCGGCGGAGTAATCGGGAGTGGCGGCCCAGCCGAAGAATTGCACGCCGGGGGCCATATAGCCGAGGCCTGGCGCGTAGATGAGGGTCTTGAGGAATTCGCCGTTGTTAACTGTGTCGGCGCGCTTCACCAACATGCAGACGGTGTCCGGCACGGAAAGTCACAGTATTGTTCACGGAGAGCACAGTGGTCACATACTCCCTACCCTCGTCCGTCTCGTGGTAGATGTCGAGGCTCCTGCCATTGCCGAAGTAGGGATCAGTGATGGTCACCTCGGCGGGCTGTCCGTACGCGGGCTGCCAATCCCTGCCGTTGTCGCTATGAGCGTTGCCGTCGTATGCCAGCTGTGGCTGTTGGCGGTGATTTGCAGCGTGGTGTTGATCTGCTGGATGGTGGTGGTAGCTGTAGCGTCGCAGCCGTTGGCGTCAGTCACCGTCAGGCTGGTAGGTACCGTCAGCCAGGTTGCTGATGGTGTACTGGCCTGCCGTCGTCCGCGTCTCGGTAGCCGGAGTGGTACCCGTCAAGGCAACGCTGTAGTCGGCCACACCACCGGTGATGGTGTAGTTGAGGAAGCCGTCGGCCTGGCCGTAGCAGTTGCTGGCCGAGGTGTCGATGGTCAGGGCGATAGATGCCGGCACCGTGACAGTCACGGAGACGGAATCCTTGTTGCCGCAGAGGTCCTCCACATAGACCTTCACGGGCAGGGTCTGCTCGGTGGCGGTCAAGGTGATGGCGGAACCATAAGCCGGGCTCTGCGTCACTTTCAGGTCAGCCTTCGCTGTGCACACATCGGAGGAGGCATCCCTCACGCTGGCGGTGAAATCAGGATAAGTGTAGGTGCAGCTCGTGACATCAGCGGGCAACGTGGTGGTGTAGCCCGCGGCGATGACCGGCTTGCTCTTGTCGCCGCCTTTATAGGTGATGGTTTTGGTCACGGGCGTGCAGCCGTCAGTGATGGTGTAGGTATTGGTTACCTCCCAATCGCAATTGTTGGTCTTGGTCTCGGTCAACGCGGAGGTAACGGTCAGCTCCTTGCCGCAGGAGGCCGTGTAGAGGGACTTCACCACGTCATTGGTCGGGAAGGCGGGTCTGGTGGCGTAGCAAGCATCCACATTGTTCAGGTTGGCTGGCCACGGGCCTATCAGCTTAGGAGCCGCCGGTGTGGCGATGTTGTAGGTATAGGTCCAGTCGTGCGTGTAGTTGCCAGAACAATCCGTGTAGGTCCAAGTGTAGGTCTTGGTGCCGGAGCAGCCGTCGTAGGTGCCGCCTCTCACCGGGCCGGTGACGGTCAGGTCGCCGCAGTAGGTGGCCGGGGTGGCGGGAGGTGTGGGCATCACCGTGTCGGAAGCGCAGGCTATGTCTTTGCTCTCGTTGGCGGGCAGCGTGAAGGCGCCCTTGGTGATGGTATAGACATAGTCCCACGTGGCGGTGAGGCCAGCGCAGTCAGTATAAGTATAGGTATAGGTGCGCGTGCCCTCGCAGGTCAGCGGACTGGGGTTGTCCGTGGTGGCGGTAAGCACACCCGTGATGGCGTCTTCGCACTTGCCAGTAGCCGTCGGGATGCGGGCCGGGGCCTTGGCACTGTCCACGCACACCACCGTCTTGGCTGCCTCAATGCCCGTGGCGTTCACGGTGGGAGGAGTGGAACGCTTCACGTTGGATGTATATTTCCACACATAGGAAAGACCGGCACAGTCGGTGTAGGTATAAGTGTAGATAAAGTCTCCGTGACAAGTAGAGGTGTAATAGCCATTGGATATTGAAGGTTCAGGCACTGGCAGCACATTGCCGCAAACATCCTTCACCACCGGCGAGGCGAAACCCGACCTCATCGTGGTGTGCAGCTCCGACGAAGAATACGCCACCCTCGGCGTGGAAGCCGCCAAACAGCAAGGCTCAGTTCCCGAACACGCCGTTCCTCGTGGCCGGCAACCCCACCGAGTGCCTCGACGCACTCAAGGAAGCCGGTACCGACGACTTCATCCACGTGAGAGTCAATATCTTGGAATCCTTACGGAAATACAACCAATTGTTGTTGAAATAATATCGTAGAGACGCGCCATGGCACGTCCATACACCGAAAAAATCCCCTGTCGGTTGGCAGGGGATTTTTGTTTTGGGGATTTTACTTTTCGTTGAAGCATTTCTCCCAGTCGGTGACGATCGTGCTCATCTGGAAGAACAGGTTGGAGACCGCATCGGCGTAGCCTGCCTTCACCCAGCCCTGAGGCGGGGCAAATTCCACGGTACGCTTTGGGCAGATTTTCATCTTTAGACCGCGGAAGAAGTCGCCGGTGATGGTCTCGTGGATGGTTTTGCTGCCGTAGAAAGTGTTGGTGGTCTTGGACGGATAGTCATCCGTCAGCATCCAGCCGAAATCGGGATGGAAACGATAGAGTTCGCCGAAAGTGCATTCGCCGGTCTCCTCGTCGTATTCCGTCAACTCCAGTCGGTAGCGGCCGTCGGAGACCGTGCCCAAAGTGCCTTCGCTGCCCATAATCATGTTGAAATAGGCTGCAGCGGCCGGGACCTCGTTGCCCAACCGCAAATCACTGACCATGAACTGCCCACCGTCCAACACCAAGTAGCGTTTCCCGTCCTTTTCCTTGATGAGTCCGGAAATCTTCATCGGGACGAAGAACATCTTCCAAGTAATGGTGCTTTGCTTTCCATTGACCAATTGGTCTTGAGAGTAAACCATATTGCCGTCGAGCACGCACGCAAGGAAGCCGTAAGTCTCTTTGCCATAAGGACTTTCCACTTTCTTATCCATGCTCATTTCCATATAAACATCGTAATCCATAGTGGTTCCGTCGTAAGGTCTGGATTTATGGGCGCAGTAGCTGCCGGTATTATCCACATCCTCGATGGAATCTTTCTCCACCTCAGGCAGGAAAGAAGCCACGAAGGCAAGGTCGGTGCCGTTGATAATCACGTTCTCGGGCAGCGTTGAGTTGTAATAACCCACGGTCTGGGACTCCCATTTGTAGAATTTCCAGCCCTCTTTGGCCATGGCCATCAAAGGGACTCGGTCGCCAAGATGGTATTTGCCGCTGCCGGAGACCGTGCCGCCTTCAGACGGCGCGGCGATGACCGTGACGTTGTATTCCACGCGGTGAATGGGTGTGGGACCGGGAATGGGCGGGATAGGATCGATGACGATGCGGCAGGTGTCGCAAGGCCACGGATTGTTCGGATCATTCGTGACAAGTTCAACCTCGCGATTCCAGCGATAGACAATCACAAATTCACCGTCCATATTGATGAAACCTTCGTATTTGCTGCCGTTATGGGTGAGCGTTGCCTTGGCGAATCCGGATCGGGAGAAAGCGCCGATGCTGTTTTGGTTGGGTGATTTCTTTATTGCGGGGTAGTGCTGGATAAGGATCGTGCCGTCGGGGGCGAGCACGCGCTCTTGCTTCACCGTGGCCACGCCGGCTTCCGTGAATATCGGTGCCTTCCCTTCATCGTTCCACCAGAGATCCACCTCGGGGATCACCCTCACCGATTTGAAGTTCTTGTCATACACGCGGCTTTTCCCGTTATAGCGGGTAGAGTCTTCGGCAAAGCAGTAGCCGCCATAGAAGGGGGAACCACTATTGAGCCGCGCCATTTTCTTGCCCTGCGTGTTGTAATAGCTGCGCGGAGAGTAATTCACCGTGAAATAACCGTCGTGCACATCGCTGACATCGTTGAAATAGGTGTCGTCTTCCCAGTAAGGGGCGATAGCCTTGTTACCTTTTTTGTCGATGAAATAGATTTCGCGATTTTCCTCCACCAGGGCGTAGCCTTCACTGAAGGAACGGCATTTGTCGAAACGGGCGGGGATGATCACCTTTCCGGTGGCGTCAATATAGCCCCATTTGCCGCCGAAGCCGCTGGGATTAGGCTGTTTGTAGGCTCGGAGCCCCTCTTTCAGAGGCGGTATGGTCATATTGATGTTGTCGAAACGGTCGGGCAGCGAGGTCAAGTTGCCATAGACCCGTTGTCCGCTGACATTGACATAGACATATTCGGAGGTGTTGCCCGTTTTCTTGCGGATAAGAGCCACGCCATCCACGAAGTTGGTGGCAGGTCCGATGTATTCGGCTGGCATCTCCTTGGCGGTGCCGTCGCGGTAAAGCAGGTACATGGGCTTCTGACTGTTCACATCCTCTTTTCTGTACATCAGGATGGCACCGCCGTTCATCTGGGGACTCCGGTAACCGCCGCCGGTCGCCCACGCGAAGTCGAAGAGCATGTGACCATCGTCAAGGAAGAAACCGCAAGCGTTGTGGCGTTCCACCACCCAGACGCCGTCCTCGATATCCGAGATCCACTCGCAATCGTTCGGGAGTTGTACAAAATGGGTGTTAGAAGTAAGGGTAAGAGGTTTCGGGGGCTGCTGCGCCGAAAGGGTAAAAACAACGGACAACAGAGCCAGGAAAAGATACATTTTTTTCATAACAGATGATTTTTAGTGTTTCTTTAATTCCGTAAATTTCTTTCAATTTTAGCTGTTGATAAATAAGCAAGTCATTGTTAATAAATAAATTAGAAATGATTTGCTTCTCTCATGTTTTTCACCTATTTTTGCGATTGATTAAGTCAACAAACAATAGACGAGAAATATGACTGCAAAAATACAAATTAAAAACGACAGAATCAACAGTTTCGGCGGAATTTTTTTCGCCATCGACCAATTCCGGGCTTCGGGACTCGCCCAGCTTATCGATAACGTACTGGGTGTCAAGGGATTGAACTCAAAATACAAATACTCCAATATCGTAGAGAACCTGACCTCCGTCTATATGAGCGGCGGCGAAGTACTGGAGGATGTGAACTTCTTCCGGCAGGAGGCGTTCAAGGCAAACCCCGACTACCGCTTCTGCAGCGCGGACACGATAGCTCGCGACCTGAAGAAACTGGCGGTGGAGAGCGGGAAGACGTACCGGTTCAACATCAACGACAGGCTGAACGAGCTGCTGCTCAAGGCGCTGCTGCAACTCGGCATGGTCAGCAAAGAACAGCCTGTGACGGTTGTTTGGATGTTGGCATTTACTACTGTCAACAGATAACCACCTATGGCCAATCACCATATCATTGCAAAAAAAATGTATCTTTGCCGCATGATTGTCCCTTGGCGGATAACTCCATTACACAACAACCAAAACTGACCACACCATGATTGGCACAAAGGAAATACTCCTTATCCTATTAGTCGTGCTGCTGCTGTTCGGCGGCAAGAAGATTCCCGAGCTCATGAGAGGCATGGGCAAAGGGGTGAAAAGTTTCAAGGAGGGCCTTGACGGCATCGAGGAAAAGCCTTCTGAAACCACGTCCAAAACCGAGGAAGAAAAGAGATAGCCCATGTCGGAGCAGAACCCGCTGGCAGGAGAGCCTTCCGGGAACCTCACCTTCTGGGACCATCTCGAAGTGCTTCGCGGCAGCCTGATCAAGATGATCGTGGCCGCCGTCCTCATGTCTGTTGTCGCCTTCTGCCTGAAAGAGTGGCTCTTCACCGTTGTCCTGGCCCCCGCACAGTCCGACTTCTTCGTCTATCGCTGGCTCCACGCGCCTCCGTTTTCGCTGCATCTCATCAACACCGGCCTCGCCGAGCAGATGCTGGTACACCTGAAGGTCTCGACCGTCGCGGGCCTGCTCGTGGTCTCCCCCTACATCCTCTACCTCCTGTTCCGATTCATCGCCCCCGCCCTTTACGAGAACGAGCGGCGCCACTCCGTGCGTGTCACCGTGGCTGCCTACCTGATGTTCCTTGCGGGCGTGCTCGTGAACTACTTGGTCATCTTCCCCTTCACCGTGCGCTTCCTCGGCACCTACCAAGTCAGCGCGGATGTTCACAACATGCTGACCATCAGAAGCTACTCAGACGCGCTGCTGAGCATGTCCCTGATCTTCGGCATCGTCTTCGAGATGCCCGTGGTGGCCTGGCTGCTGGCCCGTTTCGGGATGCTGCGCGCCCAGTGGATGCGCAAGTACCGCCGCCATGCCATCGTGGTCATCCTCGTGCTCGCCGCCATCATCACACCCACCGCCGACATGATGACCCTCGTCATCGTCTCCCTCCCCGTATGGCTGCTCTACGAAGCCAGCATCCTGCTCGTGAAAGCGGCGGAACGAAAACATCTGAAAGAAACAACAAACCCAATCACCCACTAATAATTCAACAACATGCTGAAAAAACTCAGAATCGCGCTTGCGACAGTCATGATGACCCTTGTCACGCTGCTGCTCCTCGACTTCACGGGGATGCTGCACCGCTGGTTGGGGTGGGTCGCCAAGATCCAGTTCCTGCCCGCGCTGTTAGCTCTCAACGTGGTGGTGGTCATCGTGCTCGTCACGCTGACACTCCTCTTCGGGCGCATCTATTGCTCGGTGATATGTCCGCTCGGCATCCTGCAGGACCTCATCGCGTTCCGCCCGCGCAAAAAAAACCGCTACGCCTACTCGCCGGCCAAGAAATGGCTGCGATATTCTGTGCTTGCCATTTTCGTGGTGGCATTGATCATCGGCGTCAACTCCCTGGTGGCCTTGCTGGCTCCCTACAGCAGCTACGGCCGCATTGTGCAAAACATGTTCCAGCCCATTGCCATCTGGATCAACAACCTGTGTTCCAATATCGCAGACCACTACGGCAGTTACGCTTTTCATCCCCACGAGGTGTGGATGCGCTCGCTGCCCACCTTCATCATCGCAGTGGTCACCTTCGCCGTCATTGCGGTGCTGGCCTGGCGCGGCGGACGCACCTACTGCAATACGATTTGTCCGGTGGGCACCTTGTTAGGTTTCTTCTCCCGCATCTCCCTGTTCCGCGTCCAGTTCGACGCTGACAAATGCAGGCAGTGTGGCAAATGCGAGCGCAACTGCAAGGCTTCAGCCATCGACTTCAAGGCGATGGACATCGACTTGTCGCGTTGCGTGGTGTGCGGCAATTGTGTGGAACAATGCAATTTCGATGCACTGCACTACAAGATGGTCTCCACCCGGAAAGTGCAACCTGCCGTGAGCGCGCCCGACAACACCGCATCCGGCACTCCCGCCGACACGTCGCGCCGCTCGTTCCTCGTGGGCGCCGCCATCGCCACGGCGTCCATCGCCATGGCACAGGACAAGAAGAAGGTGGACGGTGGCCTGGCCGATGTCGAAGACAAGCTGATTCCGGAGCGCCAGACGCCCATCACGCCGCCGGGTTCGCGTTCGGCGGCCAACATGCGCACGCGCTGCACCGGTTGCCAGCTTTGCGTCTCGAAGTGCCCCAACGGTGTGCTTCGTCCCAGCACGGGCCTGCTGACCCTGATGCAGCCGACGATGAGCTACGAGCGCGGCTACTGCCGTCCCGAATGCCACACATGCTCCGAAGTCTGCCCCACTGGGGCCATCCAGCCCATCAGCCTGTCGCTGAAGTCAAGCATCCAAGTCGGCCACGCCGTGTGGATCAAGAAAAACTGCATCCCCGTGGCGAACGGCACGCGTTGCGGCAACTGCGCGCGGCACTGCCCCGTGGGCGCCATCACGATGGTGCCGCTGGACAACCATGACAACACCTCGCCGATGGTGCCCGCCGTGAACGAGGCTCGCTGCATCGGCTGTGGCGCCTGCGAGTACCTCTGTCCCGCCCGCCCGTTCTCCGCCATTTATGTCGAAGGCCACGAAGTACACAAAGAAATCTAAACCCGACGAACAATGAAAAAGATCAACAGAAGAGACTTCCTCAAGATATTCGGAGGCGCCGCAGTCGGCGCCACCGCCTTGGCAGCCTGCACGGACAGCAACGAACGCACTACCGCCGCCGTCATCGAGCCGCCCAAGGACAAGATGACCATGCGCGTCAACCCCAAGACCGGCGACAAAGTGTCGCTGCTCGGCTACGGCATGATGCGGCTGCCCGTCAAGGAGGGCGGCTCCATGCGCGAGCATCCCGACGGCACGCTTGACCAAGAGATGATCAACCGACAGGTGGACTACGCCATTGACCACGGAGTCAACTACTTCGACACCTCCCCGGCATACTGTCAGGGACTGTCGGAGACCGCCACCGGCATCGCGCTCCACCGCCATCCCCGCGACAAATATTTCATCGCCACCAAACTCAGCAACTACTCCCCTGCCACATGGAGCCTTAACGCCTCCAAAGAGATGTTCGAGAACTCCCTCAAACTGCTGCAAGTCGATTATTTGGATTATCTGCTGCTGCACGGGGTCGGCATGCATTCCCAAGACGCCGAGGGCAATCCCCTTGACGGGATGGGCGCCCTGCAAAGACGTTTCCTCGACAACGGGCTGCTTGACTGGCTTGTGGAGCAGTGCAACAAAGGCCGCATCCGCAACCTCGGCTTCTCCTACCACGGCGATGTGGAGGTGTTCGACACCCTGCTGCGATGGCACGACGAAGGCAAATACCATTGGGATTTTGTCCAGATAGAGCTGAACTACCTCGACTGGAACTACGCCGATGAGATCAACCCGCGCAACACCGACGCCGTGTACCTGTACAACGAGCTGACGAAGCGCAACATCCCCTCCGTCATCATGGAGCCGCTGCTGGGCGGTCGGCTGGCCAACGTGCCGGACCCTATCGTGGCCAAGATGAAGGCCCGTCGCCCGGAGGACAGCGTGGCCACATGGGCCTTCCGCTTCGCCGGCACGCCCGAGAAGGTGCTCACAGTCCTCTCCGGCATGACCTACATGGAACATCTGAAGGAAAATATCCGAAGCTATTCGCCGCTGGTGCCCATCACAAAAGAGGAAGACGCCTTTCTGATGGAAATCGCCAAGGACATTTACGACCTCAAGACCGTCCCGTGCAACGAATGCAACTACTGCATGCCTTGCCCTTACGGCATCAACATTCCCAGCATCTTCTCGCATTACAACAAAATGATCAAGGAGGGACTGCTTCCGCACAACAAGCAGTCGGAGGAATACCGGAAACAACGCAAGGCCTTCTTAGTGGGCCTGGACCGTTCGGTGCCCCGTCTGCGGCAGGCCAGCCACTGCATTGGCTGCGGCCATTGCGCGCCGCACTGCCCGCAGCGCATTGACATCCCCAAGGAGATGCATGCCATTGATGTGTTCACCGAAAACCTGAAGCGCAATGGACGAGTTGAAGACATGGCTCTCTGATCCCACCGTGCGGGGTGTGGTACGCTCCGCCACCGGCGAGGTGGCCGTGTTCCGCCGCCCCGGCGTGGTTGACTTGTACACACTGCTGGTGAGCCGCCCCGAGTTCCTGCGCGACGCGTTCGTCGCCGATCGCGCCATCGGACGAGGGGCTGCCTTCCTGCTCGCCAAGGGCCATGTGCGCGAAGTGTTCGCAGCCCTGCTCAGCGAACCCGCCCAACAGGCCCTCAAAAACGCCGGCATTCCCGTCACCTGCAACCAGCTGGTGGACAACATCCGAAACCGCACCGATACGGACATCTGTCCCGTTGAGAAGGCCACCCTCTCCGCCGCCACCCCCGACGAAGCTCTGCCTCTCATCCATGACTTTCTGAAAGGACACCACATCATCCCTTAACCTCCAACCTTCACATAGCAATTTAACAATCCAATAAAAAACAATGAATAAAACTCAAACCCACTCCGTCCCTCTTTATCATTTGGGATATAACGAACTGAAAACCTATTTGGTGGCCTTCGCTTTCATCGCGGGCAACATCCTGTTCCCGCAGTTGTGCCATCTCATCCCACAAGGCGGCCTGATACTGCTGCCCATCTATTTCTTCACTTTGGTAGGTGCCTACAAGTATGGCCTCACCGTAGGCCTGCTCACAGCCGTAGGTTCGCCGTTGGTGAACCACCTGCTTTTCGGCATGCCACCCACCGCAATGCTGCCCATCATTCTCACCAAGAGCATACTGCTGGCCGTTGCCGCCGCCCTTGTCGCTCGTAAGGCCGGCAAGGTCACGCTGCCTGCCATTGCACTCGTCGTGGTGATCTACCAAGGCATGGGCATGATGGCCGAATGGGCCATGACCGGCTCGCTGCAGGCCGCTTTGCAAGACGTGTGGCTCGGTTACCCGGGCTTACTCCTCCAGATCGTCGGCGGCTTCCTCCTGCTGAAATATGTCTTGAAAAAATAACACATGGAACACCCGACATCAGGGTGAACGGGCAATATCCGCGCATCGGCGACATGGAGAAGATGCGCGCCGGTTTCGAGGAGGGCATGCGACTGATGCAGACCGGCCACCCCGAAGCGGGCATGATTCTTCATGTGGACGAGGAAAAGGATCTCAACAAAGAGAGGCCGGTACGGAAACCGGCCTCTCTTTGTGATGTTAATATGGCTGTTGGCCAAAGGCGAATAGCCAAAGACCAACAGCCATATTATCTTATTTCTTCATGTTATTTCTTCACGACCTTGGCGATGCCGACCTGTTTGCCTTGAATGTACAAACGGGCGAAATAGACACCGTCGGTGAGACCGGCAACAGAGATGCGGTTGTTGCTGATTTCAGTGGACAGCACACGCTTTCCAGTGACATCATAGAGGGCAACGCTCTCCACGAGTTTGTCCGTGCCGAAGGTGACATAATCACGGGCGGGATTCGGATAGACGGCAACACCGTTGAGTTCATACTCGTTGATGGCGCTGGTCAAAAAATCGCTGGTGCTGCGCGGCACGATGTAATATTGGAAAGGAGGATAGTTGTTGCCAATCTTGCTGGTGGCGAAGTTCACGCCAATGATGTTCATGTTGCCGGCGGGGATTTCTGTCCCTATGTAGTTGGCATCCTGGAAATAGGGATAGACGGCGACGGCAGTGGATCCATTCTGGGTAAGCTCGTAAGTGTTGAGCACTTGGAAATTGCCGCCGGGTGTGGCAAAGCTCACATCAGTGAGTTTGATCAACTCGGCCTGGTGGTTGATCATGAAATTGTTGTCGGTGAGCTGGGCGAGGGTAACCTCAAGCGGTGTCACATCCTGAAAGATGTCAACAGGCTGGCCGCCAGCGGCCGTGGGCTTGAATTCCAAGAAGCCGAAGTAATTGGTAAGGGTACCATAGAGATTGGAAATCTTGTCACCCACATCGTAGGTGCCCAAAGTGCCGTTCGGGTCATAAATAAGAATGGCGCCGGTGGCGTCTTGGATCACCTTTTGGTTGTTGTAGGCGGCGGTGGCGATCACGATGACCTCGCCTTCGAGCTTGTACTCCGTGTTGTCGTTGACAGCGGCGCTATTGTCGGTGTAGGCCAGCTTGCTGCGCAGCTCGGCGATGTTGGCACAGACAAACTCGCTGGAGACGCCGTAGGTGAACGCGATGGTGTCGGGAGTCATCACGTTGCCGGCCACATCAGCCACATTGTTGACAATCAAGGTGTAGGCAGACCCTTCGGTCAGGGCGGTGGTGGTCAAGGTGACGACATTGGTGTTGAGGGCGGCGGCCGTAACCGTCACATTGTTGTCCAACACATAGTTGGCGGCCGTCTGGGCGGTAGTGGCGTCCAACGGCTCGTTGAAGGTCACCGTCAGGGTGGTGGCATCGTTGGGAACCACAGAGGAGACGGCCGGGGCCCACACGTCAGGACCGGCGGGATAGGCGGCAATCAGCACATTGTCGATGCGGAAGGAGGCACTGGCCGACTGGGCACCATCATAGGTGCAGCGCAGATAGACGTTGGCCTGGTCATTGATGGCGGTGATGCCGTTGAAGTCAAGGGTCTGCAGCTCGTAGGTGGCGGCAGTGCTGGGCACGGTGGAGAAAGTGGCAGGCAGCGTCGTGAAGTTGGTGCCGTCGGTGCTGTAGGCCCATTCGGTGCTGTTGAAGCCCTGGCCGGAGCGGCGGGCGGCCATCGTTAACACCACATTCTGGAATCCTGTGGTAGAGAAGTGGAAGACGATGCACTTGCCGTTGGCGCTGTTGTTGATGGTGGCCAGATCCTTGTCGGCAGCCTCGCCGTATTGAAGGTTCAGAGTCGAGCCGCCGTTGGCGGTGAGCTCGGAAGCAGGCAGCCAGGCGGAGGAGCCGTGGGTGCCGTCGAGATAGAGGCCGGCGCTGCCCGCCTGGTCACCGTAAGCGGCCATATAAGAGGTCGGAGTGTTCGGGGAGGCAGTGTTGCCCGTGAACGGGAAATAGGCCAGATTGGTCATGGTTTGCGCGGAAAGGCCCAAAGCGGCAAACAAGACCAGACATAAAGCGGTAAATTTTCTCATAGTTTGTAAGGTATTAAATTAAGAATTGATTGTTAAAAACTAAGGCTGCAAAAGTACAAAAAAATAAATACCGTCGGAGGTTCAGTTATCCACCAAGAAATCAACATTTTTTCTGGAATTGCCGTTTTTGATTTTTTTTGTATTTTTGCCGCCCCAAAAAACGGGCACGGAAAGTTGGCCGAGTGGCTTAAGGCAGCGGTTTCGAAAACCGCCGTAGTGTCACAGCTACCGGGGGTTCGAATCCCTCACTTTCCGCAAAAAACAGCAAGGCTTAAGCCTTGCTGTTTTTGTAAACAGCCCTTCATCGGACGCTTGCGTATGTAAGAAAAGGCTGGTTACAAAATGGGTGTTGCGGAGCAATGCTTTTTTTTTGCAAGGACGCCCGCAGCAGCGAAGGGATCTCCAATCCCTCACTTTCCGAAACTTTCGCCTTGCTATCCCCCACCCTGATCTTCACCGCATTTTATAACGTTCATTTCCCCACCGTCACCCTTGTGCCCTCAGAATGCGAGGTGAACTCCGGTGCGTACATACATTGGATGGTGGTGAGGCCGTTGCTGTAGGTGCCTGTCATCGTAGCCACCAAGGTGTACTCGAACACGTAGGTGCCCTTGGGCAGGTAGTCGATGAAGAAGTTGGTGGAGGCGTCTTTTGTGCACTCATAGTACCACAAGCCGTCTTGATGACGGTAGCCAGACAGCACATTCGTAGGCTCGAAGCAGGCTGCCCGCATATCCTTCAGATGCACATACTCCATATCGCGGTCGGTGCGGATTTCCACACGCACGCGCACTTTGTCACCCGCCTTCAGCGGAGACTCTTCTGTGATGGCTGTCAACACCTCTCCGCGCTCGCCAATCTCCACTTTGTACAGTTGCTTTTGTATGCTGAAGTTGCCGTCCTGGCTGTGCTCCACCTTGTCCAGATTCTCCAGATACTGCCAGTACAGACCACCCCACGCGGGACCGGAGGTCTGCTTTTCAATCTTCAGACTGGCCATATCGGCGGTCACATCGCCGCCCTTCCAGCTCTTCTTGATGTATCCGGTGCCGGCCTCCGCCTGCTCGGTGCCGTCGCCCTCGGTGTAGGTCCATTGGTTGCCGAGCGACAAGGTTACTCCGTTGGTGTTCTCCAACTGTGTGTTGTTGAGCAGCAGGGCGTAGATGGCTTCCGTGGTGGATTTGGTAGTGGGCCAGCTTTGCGTCTGTTTCTGCTTGAGCAGCCACAGCTGCATTTTCTCCACGGATTCCGTGTCGTGTGTGATGGTGTTAAATGCCTCAATAAGAAGTGCTTGCCGCTCAATGGGTGCTTCGTACCAGAACCAGCCGTAGCCGCTCTTCTTCCAGAACATTCCCATCTCCTCATTGTACTGCGCCATCGATTTGATGTGGGCGATGATCTGCTTTGCCAGCTGCGTGTCGCCGTTGCGATGGCAGACAAGGGCGATCATTCCCTGCATATAGATGGACTGGCTCTTCCAGTTCTTCTTGATGTTGTTGTAGTTGAAGTTATAGGCCTCCAGATGAGTGCTGTTGACTTTCTGGTCGAGGAAGAAGCTGCGGGCATAGAGGTAGTGGATGTCGCCCCAGGAAGAGGAGTGCTCCTTCTTTTGCCAACGCTGGTAGTAGTCGTTCATCTCGCGGTCGATGAAGCTGATGGCCTTCTTGAGGGTGTTGGATTTCAGTGCCGACTTGACACCGAGTGCGTTAAGATGTCCGATGCCGGCAACAATGTGCTCGGTGATGTAGCTGCTGCTTTGTCCGCCGGCGAACCACGACCAACCACCGTCGCTGTTCTGGCGGTCTTCCAGCTTCTTGCAGGCGTTTTTGCCCTCTTTGGCCATACGATGCAGGTCGAAGAGCAAGGCCACATTCTGCTTGCGTGAGGATTCGCGCTGCGCATCGAGCACCCAAGGAGTCTCTTCCAGCAAGACGCTCTTGAGCTCTTGGTTCTTCTCTAACTGCGAGCAGAAGGCGTCGGGGGTGGCGCTGAGCCATTCGTCAAAAACCTGCTTCACGCGTGGGTGGCTGTTCACGATGTTGGTGGCCAGGGTGTTGGCATAGTAGCGGCTGAAGATCTGCTCGTTGCACTCGTAGGGATATTCCATCAGATAGGGCATCGCCTGGATGGCGTACCAGATGGGGTTCGGGGTGAATTCCAAGGTCAGCGACTGCGTGGTGAGCGTGCTGCTGGCGGTGGGGAGGAAACTCTTCTCCAAACGCTCGAAGCGGAAGGTCTTGCTGCCCTTGCCGGAGATGTGCAGCGGCATACTCTCTGTAATCAGGATGCGGTTGGTGAGCACGGGCAGGGTGCGTTCCTCGCCGTCGGAAAAGGCCGGGGTCTCCAGGTTGCGGGCCACGATACGGCAGGTGACGGCCCCGAGGTTCTGCGGCACCACCACGCGGAAATGGATCTCCTGGGATTGGCCGGGCTTCACCTCGAATGGCTGGGCAGTGGCGCCCTCCACGATCTGCAAATCGGCATTGTTGAACGGGTTGCGGAACGACAGGGTGACATTGCCGCACTGGGTGACGCTGTCCATATTGACCACCTTGGCCGACAGGATTAGCGTGTCGCCCTCGCGCAGGAATCGCGGCACATTGGGCACCACCATCAGCTTCTTGCTGGTCTGTACGTATTTTTCGAATGCGCCCGACATCAGATCCGTGTTGTGGGCAAAACCCAACAGTTTCCATTTGGTCAGTGATTCGGGCATTGTGAAGGTTATCAGCACATTGCCTTCTTTGTCGGTGCGCAAGTCGGGGAAGAAAAAGGCGGTTTCGGCGAAGTTGGTGCGCACCTGGACCTCTTCCTCCTTCGGCTCGGCGGGAGCTTCCCATTGATGGGTGAGATTTTTGTCTGAGGCAAGGTTTGGATCTACAGCAAGCGCATCATCTACGGTTACAAGCGCATCATCTTCCATTATGGCCACTTCCGCCACTTCTGCAGAGGATTCCACCATATTTAAAACCACCTCTTCTTGGTGAGGTACGCCTGCGGTTTTGTATAGTCTGCCGCCCCCGGCCCCGAATCCGTAATAATGATTCATCAGGAAACGCAGGTGGGGATAGTTCCGCACCTTTATCTCCTTGGGACGCGTGTTGGCTAATGATTCACTGTAGGTTATGGAAAAACCGTCTTTAATGGCACCGGTTAGTGAGGTTCTGAAAGAGGGGCTACGATGATGGAAAATAGTTTGGGCGAAGGAATTCGGTGAGGCAAGGGCATCCAGGGAGGCATCGTACATAGAACAGAGCAACTCGGCGGCCACCTTGTCGCCATCCTTGTCTTTCAATCGTATCTGATACTGCTCGGCACTGCCCGGTTCCGTCTTGTCGCGGAAGGTGAGAAAGTCAAAATCTATTTTCTGATGGGAATAAGGAACATTTATGCTCAGCGACTGCTCATATCGGTGGTTGTTTTGTACCGTAAAGGCGTGGAATGACACGGTGCCGAGGTCTTTCTCGGTGAGCGTGTAACTGAAATTGGCCTTGCCACGGTTGAGGGTCACCCACTTGGACTCGACAAGACGGTCGTTGGAGGTGATTTCGCAGAGCACGCGGGCGTTCTTCAGATAACTCTCCACTGTGATGTGGATGGTCTGGCCCACCTCATTCACATCCGTTTTCTCCTGATGAATCCAAAGCGGTTCGTATCGTACGGATTTCTTGCTGTTTTTATTGTAAATAGTGACATAAGATTCTTTTACAATCTCGTTGCGGTCGCGGTCGCGGGTGGTGAAGGTGATTTTGTAGGTGCCTTCGGCCAGATTTTCCAGATTCGGGATGGAGAAGAGCGCTTTGCCGTCGGCTTCAAAGTCACCGCTGCTGACAAGGTCCCCTTCCCAATTTTCCATATGCCGTTTGTTCTCGAGGTCGAGATAGGGCAGGGCCTTCAGCATTGCTTCCTGATCGGACAAGTAGTAGTCGTGGCTGGGGCATTTGTTGAGGTATTCCGAGGGAGTCTGCAGCAGGCCGATTTCGTAATGAAGCGTGGCCTTTTGGGGTTCGCCCGCCAAGTTGGTGGCTTTCACGGAAAAAGCGTTCTTTTCGCTCAATTCCAATTGCTCGGGCAGGTCGCTTTCAATGATCAGGCTGGTGTTGCTCACCAGGACGGTGGCGTTGGCGGAGTGCGTCTCCCCCGTGATGTCAGTCACATCCGCGGTGACCTTGAAGCGATAGAGCGGGTTGTGGCGTTGCGCCTCCAAGTCGGGCAGCGCGGTGAACTGGATGCGGAAGGTGCCGTCCTCGTCGGTCGTCACCTCGCCGGAGGCGATCTCCTGGGCGGGACTGCTCGGATACCACCACCAGCAGCGCCACCACGGGAAACTGGCCGTGCGTTCCACGTGGTACTTGACCGTGGCCCCGCCGATGGCGTAGCCGGCGTAGGCCTTCACGGTGCCGCTTACCTCCACCTCCTGGTCTGTGCGGAATTGCTCCTTGGGTTGCGCCATCTCCACTTCAAAGGTGGGCCGTTTGTACTCTTCCACCTGAATGTAGGTAGAACCGTGCTTGCACCAGATGCGGAAGGTTCCGTTCAACCCCGATGTGGGCAGCGTGAAACTACCGGAGAAGGAGCCGTATTCGTTGGTGGTTTTCTCCTCTTTGGCAACATCCTGCCAGTTGGCGTCTTGTAAAATCACGCGCTCGCTTTCGTTGGCAGCCACTCCTTGGCTGATCTTGTTGTAATATCCTGATGTTTGGTTTTTTACAACGATGCCTTTGTAATAAACGGTCTGCCCTGGGCGATAGATGGTGCGGTCGGTGAAAATGTAGGTTTGGAGCTCCTCACGGCTTTCGTGCTGGTCGCCGTCCATCCATCGGTTTTCAAACAGCGTTATCTCTTCCCCGCTTTTTTGCAACTTAGCGCGCAAACGGCCATCCTCCTTTACCGTGAAAGTGTATTCACACCGCCCGTTCTTGTTGGTGGTGAGTTTGTGCTGGCACAGCTGGTTCTTGAAATTGTAGTCGGAGTAGGTGCTCAGCGTGATGGTTGCACCGTCAATAGGGTTGCCTGTCACTCGGTCGGTGACGAAAAACTCGTAATGCAGCCCGTTGTTGCGCCAGTCGGCCGCCAAATTGGTAATGGTGACCATCTCATAGGTGAAATCTCCTTTGCTGTTGGCACTGAAGGGGGCGTTGGAAGCCAGCAGAACGTATGTGCCTTGTTTTAACGAGGGCATCAGAAAATGGCCGCTTTTCTGGCGATAATCCTTTTCTTCGGGCACAGGAATACTCGTCTCATAAACCTGTTTCTTCGATATCAGTTCCGCATAGATATTGCGGTTTCTCATTATTTGGTAGTACGCGGATTTGGTAACGGGAATGATGCGGAAATAGAGCTTCTGGCTGTTTCTGTAGATGAAATTGATGAGGTTGGGTTCTCCAACCGGCATCGTTTCCATTACGCTGAAGCGGATGATGGATTTCCGGATTTCCGATATTCTTACAGAGGCATTGCGCCCTTCAATGGATTTGGGATCGTCATCAATGGCCTTTTGGAACCATTCAACGGCAGTTACATAGTCGTTGGCGTATTCCGGATGCTCGTCCTTGTCGAAGGAGTTGCCGCGGTTGTGGTAGTAGTTGCCCAATTGGTATGCCACCATCTCGTGACCCGGCTGATTGCGGTAGTGCTCTTCCTGTTTCAACAGCTCTTTCAGATAGGTTGCAGATGCATTGTCCAGCGTGCTGTTGGCAGAAAGATACTCGTATCGGCGCAGTGTCACATCCAGCAGCGCGCGGGGGTCGGCATCGCGCAGATGCAACCGGGTGAGCTCTTGCATAATCTTCAAGGAGAGATAAGAGAATGAATATTCGTCAGGAGAACTGATGATAATGTTATTAAATATCTCATTGTCAGACCAGTATTTGCCATTGTTGATGTCGAAGGGAGTAATCGGGATGGGCATCTCGCTGATGCGTCGGCTCAGGAAATCCAACGCGCGGAAGGCCAGGAAGTCGTACAGCGTGGGACGGTACGGCTCGGAAATCACAGAGTCGAGCAGCGGGGCCCAGTCGCGGATGGGGATGCGCTTCAGAAAGTCCTCGTCGCGCAGCGACTGCTGGTAGTGGTACACAATCTGTTTCACCAAGGTCTGGAGGTCCCACACGTTGAGGTCGGCGGGCACGGCACCCTCCACCGGCGTGCGTTCCAGGATGCGGTAGCGGTTCTCCTGGTAATAGTTGCCGAGAAAAGTGGCCATACAACTGTGCCATACGGCTTCGTTGGCAGAATTGCCCAGCTGAGCCTTTATTTGCCTGGAGATGTTCAGATAGACGGTGTCGGCGCCATTGTCGTATTGTTGGTAGTCTCGTTCCAATTTGGACAGGATAGACGCTATCTCCTTGGGCGTTTGCTGGGCGGAAAGTGTGTTCATAAACAAAATACTTATAAGAAAAAGGTGAAAACTATTTTTTTTCATAGCAGGAATTGATGAAGACAAGCTGTTATTGTAAAAACGAATTGTGTGAAAAACGATTTGTCACTCTCCTTTATTGTAAGGACCTGCAAAAGTAATCAATTATTCGACAGCCCGGAGAAACACACTTTTTTCGTAATTTTGCAGCCTCGAACGTGATAGGATTGTGAATCCCGATTTGGCACATCATAGCGTTTTCATTTTCACACAACATATTCTATATGAAACATTTTTGTCTTTTCCTGAGTATTTTAGCCCTTTCATTCTCCACCTTGTCCGCGCAGAATTCCCGCACAAGCACAAGCACAAGCACAAAGTCCGACGCGGCGACATCCTACAACCAAGCCGCATGGGAGCATTTGCGCTCGCGCAAGATGCCAAGCCAAAAACTGCAATGGCTCACCGACAGCATCAACCGCTATTACAACGCCCGCGACCTCAACGCCAAGTCGCTGGGTGAGGCCCTGTTGTTCTTGTATGCCTACATGCCGCAGAGCGACTTGTGCGACTATGACTTCGGCTTTTTCAAGCAGCAGGCCGCCATTGCATTGGAAGGTCGCAAGACCTTCACCTGGGGCTCGAGAATCCCTGACGACATCTTCCGGCACTTCGTGCTGGTGTATCGCGTGAACAACGAGAACCTCGACACGGCGCGCGCCTACATCTACCACCAGCTCAAGGAGCGCGTGCGCGGCTTGTCGATGTACGAAGCGGCCCTGGAAGTCAACCATTGGTGCCATGAGCATGTGGACTACCAGCCTTCCGATGCGCGCACGTCCGCGCCGTTGGCCACGCTGCGCACCTCGCACGGGCGCTGCGGCGAGGAGAGTACGCTGACGGTCACCGCGATGCGCGCTGTGGGCATCCCCGCGCGCCAATGCTACACCCCGCGCTGGGCGCACTGCGACGACAACCACGCCTGGGTGGAGGTCTGGGTCGATGGCAAATGGCAATATCTCGGGGCCTGCGAACCCGACCCCGAGCTCAACATGGGCTGGTTCTCCGTGCCCGCTTCCCGCACCATGATGGTCCACACCAACGTCTTCGGCAAGTACGAAGGCCCCGAGGAGGTGAACAAGCAAACCCGCTACTACTCCTGCATCAACGTGCTATCCAACTATGCAGAAACCGTGACGGCGACCGTGAAAGTGGTCGATATCAAGGGGAAACCGGTATCCGACGCCACCGTCCGCTTCCAGCTCTACAACTATGCGGAATACTACACCCTCGCCGAGCGCAAGACCGGTCCCGATGGCACTGCAACCTTGGTCACAGGCAAGGGCGACCTGCTCATCTGGGTAAGCAAAGGCGACGAGTTCAACTACGCCAAGATGGACTGCCGCGCCCAGCCCACCGTCACGATAAGGTTGCCGAAGGCCGTCTCTGCCGCTTCCTTCCAACCCCTGACCAGCGGCATGCCTGACGGCTATGTGGAGGAACTCGACATGTTCCCGCCTGTGGGAGGCACCAGCATCCGGAAAGCCACCCCTGAGCGCATCGCCCTCAACGAGCAACGCAAGGCCTCCGAGGACGCCATGCGTACTGCCTACCGCAAAACCTTCCCCACCCCTGAGGCACTTGCCGCCAGCAATTTCCACAACGAATACTTCACCGACGACGAGCTCTACGACATCATCCGACGCAGCGAGGGCAACTTCAAGGAGATCATGGCGTTTCTGAACATGCATCCCCAAAAAGAAGACGGGCTCTTCCTGCGCGAATTCATTGAATCCCTGGCCGACAAAGACCTGCGCGATGCCACCGCCGACATTCTCGATGCCAACTTTTTAAACCACAACTCCTACGAAAGCATCCCCAAAGACGTGTTCGTCAAAGGATTGCTTGCACCGCGCATCTCCAACGAGATGCTACGGCACCATACCGCTTCCCTTTACAAAGAGTCATACGACGTTGTCAAGCTCAACCCCACAATCTCCACTCTTGTCAAATACACGGCCGACAACATCGTGCTGGATCCCGAATGCAACTACTACAACTGCCCCATCAGTCCCGACGGAGTGGTATGGCACAAGTGTGCCGACGCGCACTCCCTCGGCATCTTCTTCGTGGCCTTGTGCCGGGCGCACGGCATTCCCGCCTTCATGGACAACTCCAACGGCGACCTCTACGCCTGGGAGAACAACGAGTGGCACAACGTGCAGCTGCCACAGCTTCGCGAATCCGCCATCTCCGAGGAGCAGAACAAAGTGCAAGGCGGCTCCTCCAATGCCATGGGGACCCTTGTGCTGCACAATCCGGACAACTACGCCTACTATCCGCAATACACACTGCAACGCTGGGAGAACGGACAGTATGTCTCCTACGACTTCGAGAACGACCCGCGCGTGGCGAAATCCCACATCGTCCTGAACCTGCCCGCCGGCAAATACTGTCTCTCCACCGGCAATCGTTATGGCAACGGTGACGTGCTCTCCCGTCTGGAATTCTTCAACCTCCCAGCCGGAAAATATGTGGAAAAAAACATCATCCTGCGCCCCCTCTCGGAACGTCCCGGCGAATATGGCCATATCGACGCCGACCAGACCTACATCAACGGAAAGTCGCTGCAGCAGTGGATGTCGCAAAGCGGCAGCAAGAAGGTCATCCTCTGCTTGGTCACCCCCGGCACGGAACCGGTGAACCATCTGGCCAAGGAGATTGCCGCCAAGCAGGCGGAATATGAGAAATGGAACGGTCCGCTGTTGTTTGTCGCCAGCAACGGCCAATGGAAGCCCGAACCCGGACAACCCAAGAACCTGATGCTCTTCACCGACAATTACGACAAACTTCGCGAGACCATCCTCAAGGGGCTCACCAATGAGCACCAAGGGGCCAATCCCGTCTGTGTGGTCATCGACCAGAACGGCACCATCACGCTCTTTTCCGAAGGATACCACATCGGGCTGGGCGAGCTTCTGTTTAACAACGCCATCAAGTAACCTTCAAAGGTCCTTTGGCCCTATTCCCTTTTTTTGTATTTTTGCCGATTAAATTTTTACAGATGGAAAACAACTCAAACGAGAATAAAAAGCGCAAAGGACAATATCAGAAACATCATTCAAACAAGTCTCATCAAAACAGACAAAATACTGAAAACAAGAATCTTGCCAAAGAATCCAAAATAAATCAAGACATTCAGGAAGAGGAGCAGGCGAAAGTTGAAGTCATCACTGAAGCCCACTCGAATGATGCGACCGACACCGTCGAAATGTCCGATGACGATGCCAACGACATTGGCAACATCTCCGATCTTGAGCCCAAGAAGGCCAAGAAGACCCAATTTGATGACAAAGACCACACCCAGACCGAGGACTGGGAACAGTATCTCAACATGGACATCCGCACGGGGCTTTCTGCCGAAGCGGAAAAAATCTCTCAGAACATCTTCCTGACCCGAGGGCTCAACGACATTCCCGACCCCGAGAGAGTGAACTGCAGGCAATACCAATACAGCGCCTGCAAGTTAGCCTCCTACGACTGGATTTCCAAACTCGACATTGCTCTGGACTACACCGAGTTCCCCATTGCAGAGGTGCGTTTCAAGAACAGCCACAAGGATTTCTACCTGCTGCCCACCGAAGGTGTTTTCCGCGTAGGCGACATTGTGGCGGTGGAAGCCAACCCCGGGCATGACATCGGCGTCATTTCCATGTTGGGGCTGCAGGTGAAGCGCCAGTTAGCCCACAAGCACATCAACCCTGCAGACGTCTCCAAGAAGCTCTACCGCACCGCACGCTACACCGACATTGAGGAGTGGATTGCCACGGTGGGACTGGAGCATCAGACCATGCTCAAGTCGCGCTACACCGCATGGGACCTGAACCTCAACATGAAAGTCAATGACGTGGAATACCAGGGCGATGGCACGAAGGCCATCTTCTACTACTCGGCAGACGACCGTGTGGACTTTCGCGAGCTGATCAAGATTCTGGCCGAGCAATTCCACATCCGCATCGAGATGCGCCAGATCGGTGTCCGGCAGGAGGCCGCCCGTCTCGGAGGCATCGGCTCGTGCGGCCGTGAGCTCTGCTGTTCCTCCTGGCTCACCAACTTCCAATCCGTCTCCACCAGCACGGCCCGTACCCAGCAGCTCTCCCTCAACCCTCAGAAACTCGCCGGCATGTGCGGCAAGCTGAAGTGCTGTCTCAACTTCGAACAAGACACCTACCAACGCGAACTCAAGGAGTTCCCGCAACCCAATGTCCAGCTCAAGACCGCCAAAGGCAGAGGCATCTACAACAAAATCGACATCTTCAAGAAGATCGTATGGTACGCCTACTCCGACGATCCCTCCACTATTTTCGCCATTCCGCTTGAGAAGGTAAAACAAATCATCAAAATGAACAGCGAAGGCAAAATGCCCGAAAAGTTAGAGGAGTTCGCCATTGTCAACCAAAAGAAGGTCGAGGAGGGCAACAACTACAGCATGGACGAGCTCAAGCACATCGCCGACTCGTAGTCCAATTCCATCACTATAGTGCAAAACACGTTATGAAGAAGATTCTCTTGGCCCTATTGACGCTCAGCCTCTTTGCAGGCTGCAATTCGCGCGTCTATTATAGAGACATCCAACCCCTGCCGAAGGAGACCTGGTCCGTTTCAAAGCCGCTCACATTCACAGTCGATATCGCGGACTCCATGGCCTACTACAACATGTTTTTCAACGTCCGCAACACCACCGACTTCGAAACGCAGAACCTCTATGTCTTCATGAAAACCAAGTTCCCAGACGGCCATTCCGAGCAAGACACGCTGCAGTTCATCCTTTGCGACCAGTTCGGGCAGTGGACCGGACGGGGGCAAGGACGCATCAAAGACAACAAGTTCCTCTTCAAGCCCAACGTGCGGTTCCCCAACCGAGGCACCTACACCTTCACCGTCATACAAGCCATGCGCACCGACGAATTGCACGGAATCAGCGACTTCGGCATCACGTTGGAGAATTATGTGAAAAAGAAAAAATAGGCATCGCTCCCCTACTCCAACTGCCAGTCGGCGACCTTCATGTCATCATCCATCAGAATGGAGAGGTAGTTGATGTAGCGGGATTCGGCAATTCTCCCATCATTCACAGCTTGCTGCACCGCGCAACCCGGTTCGTGCAAGTGGATGCAGTCATCAAAGCGGCATTGATTGTTGAAAGCGCGGATTTCCGGAAAATAGTCGCGGATTTCCTCCTTTGAATACTGTATCAGCCCGAACTCCTTGATGCCGGGTGTGTCCATCATGTAGCCACCTGCAATGGGGAACATCTCGGCAAAGGTGGTCGTATGACGCCCTTTAAGGTGCTGCTTCGAGATCTCCCCCACCCTGATTTGCAATGCAGGGTCCAGTTGCTGGATGAGGGCGCTCTTGCCCGTGCCGGAGTGGCCGCTGAACAAGGAGACCTTGCCCTCCATGCGACTGCGGAGCTCTTCAATGCCCCGGCCCGTCACAGCGGACGTGCGAATGGCATCGTACCCGATGTGCATATAGAGTTGCGCCAAACGCTCCACCACCGCAAGTTCCTGCTCATTGTAGAGATCCATTTTGTTAAAGACCAAACAGACAGGGATGCGGAACCCCTCTGCAGAAACCAGAAAACGGTCGATGAAGCCCAACGAGGTACGCGGCTCACGCAATGTCACCAACAGGAAACAGACATCCACATTGGCAGCAATGACGTGGCTGATTTTGGAAAGATTGGTCGATTTGCGCTCGATATAGTTGCGGCGCGGCTCTATATCGACAATGGTACCCGTACCGTCAGGCTCGCGTTCCACCGTCACATGGTCGCCCACCACCACGGGATTGGTAATCTTGATGCCGTGGATACGGAATTGCCCGCGCAGACGACAGGAAAGGATATTTTTCGGAGACGCAGCCGTCGTTGACTGCGATTCCTGATCTTCCATGAGAACATCATACCAACTGCCCGTTGATTTTATCACCAATCCTTTCATAAACAATCAGCAATGAAAGGGTTGAGTTGCCAAGAGGCGTTCCTTAGTCTCTTTATCGACAGCGAGATACTCATCCACGCTCTTGGGGGTGCAGAAGTCGGCGTGGTCAAGCGCGTGTTCGATGACGCGGGGAATATCCACATAACGGATTTTCTCCTGCAGGAACCATTGCACCGCCACCTCGTTGGCGGCATTCATCACACACGGCATGTTTCCGCCCTGTTTGGAAGCGCGATAGGCGATGTCGAGACAGGGAAACAGCTCGTGGTCCGGCTGCTCGAAAGTGAGTTGCGGATATTGGATGAAATCAAAACGGGGAAAGTTGTTTTCCAATCGCAGCGGATAGGTGATGGCATACTGGATGGGCAGCTTCATGTCGGGTATGCCGAGTTGCGCCTTGATGGAGCCATCATGAAACTGGACAAGAGAGTGTATGACAGACTGCGGATGCACCACCGTTTCGATTCGTTCAATGGAAATATGGAAGAGCCACTTGGCCTCAATCACTTCCAATCCCTTGTTCATCAGTGTAGAGCTGTCAATAGTGACTTTGGGGCCCATGTGCCAATTGGGGTGCTGCAACGCCCTGGCAAGCGTCACCTCTTCGAGTTGCGAGCGTGTACAGCCCCGGAAAGGGCCGCCAGAAGCGGTGATGATGAGCTTTTCAATAGTCTGGTGCCGCTCTCCGGCGAGAGCCTGAAAGATGGCAGAATGCTCGGAATCGACGGGATAAATGGCGGTCTGCATCTCTTGCACCTTGCGGGTCATCAGCTCGCCAGCCACCACAAGGGTCTCCTTGTTGGCCAGCGCAATGAGTTTGCCGCACTCGATGGCGTGATAGATGGGACGCAGTCCGGCCACGCCCACGATGCAGGAGAGCACCATATCGACACACTCCATCTCGCACACGTCGCACAGCGACTGCTCACCGCAGAAGACCTTGACATCCTCGTCGGCCAGGGCCTCCTTGACGACCTTGTAGGCCGCCTCCTGCACCACAACCACGATGTTGGGCTTGAACTGCCGCGCCTGCCGGATGAGCAGATCAGCGCTGGAATTGGCCGCAATAACCTCCAATTGCAGCAAGTCAGGATATTGCGCAATCACCTCCAGCGACTGCACGCCCATCGAACCGGTGGATCCTAACAGGGCAATCCGCCGCTTATGTGCCGTTTCCTCCATCTTACCGGACATGTTGGTCGATGGTGGCACAAATGTCGGCAAAGACATGCTCAATATCCTGCATGCCGTTCAGTTGTACAAGTTTGCCCTGTTTTTTGTAATAGTCCACCAAGGGCATGGTCTGTTCGAAAAAGTTGGCCACACGAGCCTTGACAGTTTCAGGGGTATCATCGGCACGATTCTCAAGTTGCGCACGTTTCAGGATGCGTTTTTCCACCTCTTCCATCTCCACATAGAGATAGAGCACCATGTCGATCTCAAGGCTCGGAAAAAGGGTCTTGTCATCGAGCATTTCGGCTTGTTTGATGGTGCGAGGCACGCCATCGAAGACAAAGCCCTTGCTGTCAGCGTGCTTCTGGATATGGTTGTTGAGCATACCGAGGGTAATGTCATCCGGACAAAGGTCGCCGCGATTGATGATTTCCTGCGCCTTGAGGCCTAACGGTGTTTTATGGGAGATTTCATAACGGAAAAGGTCTCCTGTGGACACATGGTCGAATCCATATTTTTCAACGATAAGCTTTGCTTGTGTGCCCTTGCCGCTGCCGGGGGCGCCGAAAAGAACAATATTCATAGTTTATGTTTTTGTATTTATGTTTCAAGAATTATTCAATCACTTGATAGATATCGGAATAATTGCGACCGTAACCGTCGTAGTCGAGGCCATAGCCCACAATGAACTTGTTGGGGATGGAAAGCCCGACGTAGTGGATGGGCAGGTCGAGTTTGTAGGCTTCCGGCTTGTACGTCAGCGTGGCAATGCGCATGTCGCGCATGCCCGTATCGCGCAGAATCTCGGCGATATGGCTGTATGTACGCCCCGTGTCGATGATATCCTCAATGACCAGCACACGCTGTCCTTTGAGATCCTCCGTCAACCCGATCAGGTTCTGCACTCTGTTGGTGGACTGCATGCCGCTGTACGAGGAGAGTTTCACGCAGGTGATACGACATGGAATCCGCAGATGCTTCAGCAGATCGACAGCGAAAAAGACCGCCCCGTTGAGCGTGATGAGTATGACAGGATTGTCGTTCTTGTAGTCCTCGTTGATCTGTTCGGCCACTTTGCTTATAGCATCATGGATCTGCGAAGCTGTAATATATTTGACAAACTTCTTGTCAAGGACTTGAATCGTGTCTTGCATAGCATTGGAAATTACAGGGTGCAAAAATATACAAAATCCGCGTTGAACGGGAGAACAAAGTTCTGCATTCAGGATGTCATGAATCCATTCCTGAATGATGAATCCACTATTGTACAATCTTCAGTTCCTGCATCAGGTTCTGGGCGTTTGCCATCTTGTCGATGATAAAGAGCAGATAGCGCATATCCATGCAGATGGTACGCTGCACCTCGTTCTCGAACGCGATGTCACCGCTCATGGCCTCCCAGTTGCCATCGAAGGCCAGACCGATGAGGTTGCCCTCGCCATCGATAACCGGGCTGCCGGAGTTGCCACCCGTAATGTCATTGGTGGTGATGAAGTTGACCACCAGATTGCCGTTCTTGTCGGCATAGCGGCCGTAGTCCTTGTTCTCCCACAACTTGATCAGATCCTGCGGCACATCGAATTCCCAATTGCCGGGTTTGTACTTCTCCATCACACCGTCCAAAGTCGTGATGTAGTCATACGTTATGGCATCAGCCGGCTCGCACTTCTGCACGTTTCCATAGGTGAGTCGCATCGTGAAATTGGCATCGGGATAGAAATTGCGGTCTTTCTGCATCTCCATCAGGCCTTTCATGTAAAGTCGCTCGGCGCGCGCATTGTCCACGGTTTCCGCCTGGTCATTCAATTCGATATAGGAATCCACAATATCCTTCATCAAAGCGAAGATGGGGTCTTTCGACAATGATTTGGGGTTGTCCAAATATGCATCCAACTTCTCTTCATCCACAAAGACAGACTTTTCGAAGGCATCGTTGACGTATGCCGTGAAGTCACCTTTGTACTTGTTGCCGATTTTCTTGATGACAGCCGGCAGCTGGGCAGGATTCACATCCTTATAGAACAAATTCAGGAGAGCGATAGTCACATCGCGGTCCAGATTCCTGTTATAATCCTTGAAATAACTCTTCACCGTGGTTTTCATCCGCTTGGCGTATGCAGCAATGTCGTTCTTGGAAGCCTGTTTCTGTTCAATAGCATTGTTCAGCGCCCTGAACTTCATGGCGAAGGCAACGGCCTCGCCGCCGCGCCAGCCCGCCTCACGGTGGTAAATCAACGCCTTGGTGTACAGGTTCTGATGATTCCAGTATTTGTCCATCTCATCAAAAATTCCATTATATTTCTCTTTCCGGTTTTTATCCTGCTCAACCCATTGACGGAATGCTTTTTCCTGCTCTTTACGCTTCTCCACCACTTTGTTGCGTTGCAACTGCTTCACTTGTCCGATGTAATACTTCCAATAGTTGCTGACGCTGGCCTGCTTGGAGGCGTATTGGATGAAGACGGCGGGGTCGGCATCCATGTGCTTGCGGTACTGTTCCAGCTTGGTGGTGCGGCAATCGACCACAGCAGGGCCTTCCAAATCAATGATGTTTTGCACTGCTCCTGAATAAGAATAGCGGTCGGTGGAGCCCGGATAGCCCAAGATCATTGCATAATCGCCCGGCTGCACACCCTTGAGCGAAATGGGCAGAAAGTGTTTGGACTTCATCGGAACGTTCTTCTTGCTGAACTTGGCAGGGGAACCGTCGGGGGCAGTATAGACACGGAAGATGCAGAAATCGCCCTTATGGCGCGGCCACGTCCAGTTGTCGGTGTCGGCGCCGAATTTGCCGATACCCCAAGGCGGACAAGCCACCAAGCGCACATCTTTATACACATTGTAAACAAACAGGATGTATTGGTTGCCGTGATAGAAGGGGACGATCTCCACCTCCACATCACGGTCTCCTTTGGTCTCTTTGGCCAGTTGCTCGCCGTTCTCATTGATAAGCTTGTCGCGGTCATCTTCCGACATATCATCGGTGACACCCTTCAGTATCTTGGCCGTCACATCTTCGATATAGTCAAGGAAAGAGACGGTCAGGCCCTCGTTGGGCAGCTCCTGATCTTTGCTTCTGGCCCAGAAGCCGTCCTGCAAGTAGTCGTGTTCCACGGAGGAGTGCGCCTGCACCTGGGAGAGGCCACAGTGATGGTTGGTAAGCAGCAGGCCTTCGGCTGAGATCAGCTCGCCGGTGCAGCCGCCGCCGAACTGCACGATGGCATCCTTGAGGCTGGGCTGGTTGAAGCTGAAAATCTGTTCGGCGGTCAACTTGCAGCCCAAACGCTGCATTTCCGCCAGATTCTGACCGTTAATGGAATACGGGAGCCACATGCCCTCGTCGGCGCGAGCACCCATGACAATCATCACCAAAGCGATGACAAAGAGGTTGATTTTACGTTTCATACACTTTCATTTTTTGAAAGTGCAAAGATAGGAAAAAAGACTATTCGTAGAGCAAATATCGTTCACGCACGGCCTTGAACTTTTCGAGGTCCTCTTGCCACGAGGCGCGGATATTCTTTTCCGAAACGCCATTGAGGACTTGCAGGCGCAGACGGTCTGTGCCTGCAAGCTTGTCGAAGAAATTGGCATTCGTGAAGAATTTCTCTTTGTCGGGGAAAAGTCTGTAGGCATTGAGGAGATATTCGATCTGAAGGCATCCGGCACTGTCGAGATGGTCGGCGGCAAACGCGGTCAGGTCGTAGCCCCGGCATTGCTGGTTCTTGTAGGGAGGGTTCTCAGACACGCCTTTGATAGCCACGGGCGTGAAGGCATAGTCGCCGCCGCGCAAGCCCGGGAAACCGTAAATTTGAAAGGGTGTCAGAGTGCCGCGTCCCACACTCACTGCCGCGCCTTCGAAGAAACAGAGCGACGGATAGAGCAGAATGGCCTCCGGGGTTTGCAGGTTCGGCGACGGAGGCACCGGCAGGGCATAGCGTGTCTGGTGCGTGTAGCCTTCCATCTCAATCACCGTCAGGGCACACTGAACGCCCCCCTTCAGCCAACGCTCGCCATTGATCATGCGGGCATACTCTCCTATTGTCATGCCATAGACCAAAGGCACAGGGTGCATCCCGACAAAGGAGGAGAACTTCGGGTCAAGCACCGGCCCGTCCACATAGTAACCGTTGGGGTTGGGCCGGTCAAGCACGATGACCTGCTTGCCACTCTCCGCCGCCGCCTCCATCACATAGTGCAGCGTCGAAATGTAAGTATAGAACCGACATCCCACATCCTGCAGGTCGAAGAGCACAATGTCTATGTCGGCCATCTGTTCGGGCGTGGGCTTCTTGTTTTTGCCATAGAGAGAGACGATGGGGATGCCCGTCTGCGGGTCAGTGGAGGAGGCGATATGCGCGCCCGCCTCCGCATTGCCGCGGAAGCCATGCTCAGGACAGAAGATCTTGACGGGACGTACGCCGGAGCCGATCAGCGTGTCCACGAGATGGGTGTTGCCCACCATGGAGGTCTGGTTGCCGCACACAGCCACGCGCTTGCCGTCCAACAACGGCAAATAGTGGTCGGTGCACGCTGCCCCCACCAGGATCTGGGCCTGCATCGCACCCCACGGCAACAAGGCCGCAACAACTATTGCAATACGCTTCAATCTGTCAAACATTCGTCTGATACCCATGATTTTGACTGTTTTCTTTGATGTTACACTTTTAAAAAAAAGCTACCCAACGTCATGCGAGGGTAGCTTTGGACTTTATGTTAAAAAGACGGCTATTTTTGGACAACCATCTTCTTGGTTAACGTAGCGGTGCTGCTGGAAACAGAATAGTAGTATATACCAGCAGAGAGGGTGGAGACATCCACGTCAAAGTAATTGCCGCCGAACTGGGCATCCTGCGTGTCGGAGTAGATCAACTGTCCCTGGGTGGTGTAAATCTTGAGCACTGTCTTCTCGTCCGAACCTATCAAGTAGTTGATACGGGTCGTCGTGGCGGCAGGGTTCGGGATGTTTTGATAAAGCACCATACCGGCTGTGGACTCGTAATCATCTGGCAATCCATTATTCGTACAGACGATATTGGTCTTGATGTTGTTTTGCAAATCCTTATCCAATGCAACAGAACAAATGATGCTGAAAGAGATATGGTTCACCAATTCGTCCACAAAGAAACCGCTTGCAAACGTATAATCCAAAACCTCACCCGGTTGGAGGATTTGAGTGACATGCTCCACGATGGTATCATGATCCGAGCCGATGTCTTTGATGGCATAGAGATAGAAATCACTTATGGGAGAATTGCCGTTGTTCTTCACTTTGGCTCGAGGATAAACTGTATCGCCAAGTGCCAAGCACGGGTTGGGATGTTCAACAGAATCTCTGAAATCATACGGATACGACACCTCTACCATCCTGAGATCAGGCAGACCGCGCACGACATTGATATCATCGATGCTGACATCAATTCTGCCCGTTTGCTGGACAACCCTGAAGCGGATACGACCCACACCATCGAAGCCGTTGAATGTAGAGACATGGTGTGCCCACGGATCGGACTGAAGCGTCTGTCCGCCATCCGCCTTGACCAAGGTGTCAACCGTCAAATAATCGGAACCGGAGCCAGCTTCCACCAAAAGTTTGAAAGAGGAGTTATTCTGTCCCAAGAAATAGTCATAGAAATTGACTTCCGCAGGATAACCGTCTTTGTAGTGTAGATCAAGACATCCGGAAATGATGGAAGCCTCTTGAGTATAATAACTGTTATTCAACGTGGAGGTAGCGGCAAAATGACCGAGCTGGCTGTTCGGATAGGTGTGGTCAGCCGTAGGAGCAGCATTGTAGTTGCTGTTCGGACTGTTGTCACCGGTATAAACTTTCCAACGGTAACTGCTGTTGGTTTGTTCATGTTCCCAGAAGACAGGAAGCCAGTCAAGATCGTCATTGGCGTTGTTCAGATCGAAATCTTGCACATAAGGAAGTGCCTCGTAACCAGTGGCTGTGCTGGCCATGGAGACGACCGCCGTCGAAACGTCCATCTGGTTATTGAACACATACATGTCACCAGTATAAGTCAGCACGGAGGAGAATTGGTAGGTACCCGGAGTGCTGTAATTGACATTGTCGATCACTATCGTCCTCATCTCGCCCGGAGCAATGGAGCCTGAGGAGAGCGTAGTGGTATAGGTACCCGGCACAGGGCCTGTCACCGTGGAGGTCAATGTCAACGTATTGTTGGCGTCAAACGTCTGCGTTTGTGAACCGTAGTTCTTGACAACCACTTTAATCTTACCCTCCATGTCTGGGCAGACATTGCCCACCGGATGGATGTAAGAGGCAACACCCATATCCTTGTCATACGGCGGCAGGATGTTGATGGCATAGTCTTCTGTCTCGCCTCTGACCGTATAGACACCACAAGGTCTGTATGTCGTGTTGATATTGCTGGCGGCACAGATGACACGCATACGCGTGAGACCGGTCGTGGCCGTGGTCGGTATATCAACACTGCCCACGGTGGTGGCATTGGAACCGTTGGCAACATGCGTCACGCCACCGGAAACAAACACAAGCTCGTTCGTGTTGTTGAAGACACCGTCGCGGTCGTAATCAATATAGACAAACTTATAAACTGTAGCACCCGAATTGTTCGTGAAGGAGTGTGTGACAGAGATCGGATAGGTCTGCCCCAAGACAATCTCGCCGGCCGGCACAGAATGGGTGTAGTCCGTATAAAGGCCGTTGCCTGCCGGGGTATAATTCATGTACGGGGTGCCGGTACCGTTGTTGATACCCGCGAAGGTGACGTTGGAGATGTCGGCACCGTCAGCCAAGGAGAACTGCGGATGAGAAGCACACGGATCACCCTTGCTCAATTGGATGGTCAGCGTATCGTTCGTGTGATGCGTATCCGAACTCAGGCCCGTGAATGCCTTGAACGGGGTCTCATAATAGACCGTATGCAAGTCAACAGGTGTGGTGAACGTGAGGTTAGCCAAGGCACCGGCAGCGATAGAGCCCGTGAAGTTCTGAGTGACAGGTGCGTTGTTGTCAAACTGATAGGACACCGGGAAGTTGGAAGCCGCCTGTGTACCGTAATTGCGAATGGTCACAGTCACAGTCTCATTAGCGGTATAAGCCGGATTCACCGCAGCCGGAGCCGTGATTGCCTCCACACCCACATCATGCTGCGGCACAGAGACATTGATTCTGATAGCGGCACGCGGCGATTCACAGGTGTAGTTGAACTTGAACTTGGTGTTCCATCTGTAGTTAATCAGCGTGAATGTCGTGTTGGCCGTGGAGGAAACCGCTGTGTTGTTGTGATATTGCAGCACCTTCTTCTGGTTATTGGTGGAATAGGTGGTGTTTTGGAACTTCGGTTCCACGATACCCAAACCTGTCACGCAGCTTGCGCTACCGCAGTTATGCTCAATGTACATATAGAGTCCGCCGCCAGTGTAGTCGAAGCCTCCCGGCACGGGCACTGCCAGCCAACCGGTTTGGTCGAAGGCCAGCTCGCCGTCAAACACTTTCTGAGCTGTGGTAAGCTCATTGTTCCAGATAAAGGCGGGTGTTGCCGACAGACCGTCCGCATCAGCGCCGTTCTTCAACCAAATCTTCACAGGGAAGGACACGCCACTGGTGTTGGCCGTTGTCACATTGACAAAGAATGTGTCAATAGTACCTGCAATGCCACCCACCTCACTGCTGCTGTACAATATCTTGGCATAAGAATGTCCTTGCGTGGTATAGAGCGGTGCCGATTGAGCCGTCGTCTGTGTTCCAGCTTGGACCGTAGCCTGGAAATTCGGGTCGTTGATACGTCCGCTATAGTAAAGGGTGTCCGGTGTGAAGACCGGATCCGTTACATAGCTGGAGCCCTCTCCCAGGAAGTTTCCACCGGAATTGCTATCATAGAAATAATAGTAGTTCAACGGATTGGCATTTGGCGTAACAGTCACCGTATTGCCGTATGTGGCGTTCAGCGAGAAAGATGCTGGTTGCACCGGGTTAGCCGGCACATGCAGCACACCCGTGATCGTGTCGTTTCTGCGATACACAGGCATGTTGCCGACAGGATTGCTATATATATTATAATTGTATGTATAGTTCTGGGTTGTCGAGCTCAGGTTGTTCATCACAACCGTCACGTTAGTGCTGTCGAGATGGTTAATGGGCGTCGAAATCGTGGCATTGCCTGTCGAGGTGTGCGATCCGGCGGTGAAATTTGCCGACAATGCAAATGTGCCAGCCGGAATCACAGAAGAGGCCGTAGTGTCTGTATTGCCCACGCTCACCTGAATTTGCGGCGAAGTCGCCAAGCCGCACTGGTAATCATTCGGTGCGGTGATACGGTTGGTGATGAGGTCATATTGCGGCTTGAACACATTGATGTAGATGGGCACGCGACGAGTGGTACAGTTGCTCGTTCTGGAAATGGCGGCCACCCAATAGGTCACTGAGTCGTACAACACCGGTGTAGTGTAGAACTGCGCCGTGGCAGGGTTCAGCGTAATCGGAGTGGCGTTCGGCGCATCACTCGTGTAGAACAGATACTTCGTAATACGGGCAGCGGTACCCGTCATGGCAAGACGGTCGTTGGGCTGCAGGATTTCAATTGTATGAGTATATTCTCCCGTGTAAGTATAGGAGGCTTGCAACGGAGCCGTGTATGTAGAAATGATCTGACCCGAAATGGTATCGTTGCCTCTATAGACAACGGTTTCATCAGGCATGTCGGTATAGACTACGTAATTGAACGTCTTGTTGGAAGTCGGGGCCGCAGTCGTGCCAGGTGCGCTGAAATCATACGGTGTGGCGAAGGTGATTTGTTTCACCTCTTCGGATGCGAACGGTTCCGTCACCAATTGCGTGAGATGCGTACCATTGACGATGGCATGCACCATCACCTTGTTGGCCGGAATGACTGTGTTCAGCATGTTCTTCACCGTCACCTGGATGTGTTCGTCATAAAGCGCGCAACCTGCTGTCGGGTTGTCCCAGCTCATTGTCTGGACATCATAAACCGGGATATCGGGGACATGGACATACACGGGGACCTTCTCGCTGCCGCAATGCAGGTCAGCGATGTTGAAGTACATGTTCAGCCGGCGGGCATATACAGTATAGTTGCCCGTCAGTGACGCTGTGGTGTTACCACTCTTGTACAGCACATAGCCATTGCTCATGTTGGTCTGACGGAACACCGGCAGTGTGTTGCCACCGGAGACAGCCTGGCCACAAGTGTTGCATGCCGTTCCCGTTCCCGTACAGAAGTCGGCGCAGTTCGTCTCCGTATAGACCAACAGATTGTCGGCATCAAACTCGAATGGGACATCCAGATCAATATAGTGCCAACCCGTCTGACCGAAATAGATACGTTTATCCACCACAAGCGTAGCGGTAGAAGTTTCCGCAGCCCAATCCACCGGAGCAGCAGTCGTGGGCAGCATCACATCAGAGGTCTTCTTCATGTAGATCTTGATGGGGATGCCGTCGGCACCGTTGCCAGCTGTATTCACATAAATACCGATTTGGGTGATGGTGCCGCGATGGCCGATTTCATCGCCTCTGTACAGAATCTTACCGCGGGAATATCCGTTGTTGAAGATGAACGGCTGGGTGCCGGTGAGCGTACCGTTGCCCACAATAGTGTCGTTGATCTGTCCCGGATTGGCGTTCACATAATAGACCGTGTCGAAGAAGGTCAGCGGCGTGGTGTAGCTGTTGCCATAGCCCTTCAGTTCCCAGCTCTCGTAGCCGTTGCTGGTAAACCATCCCAAAACACCCTGCGTGATGGAAGCAGGCAAGGAGGCCGTCAGCGTGCCTGACGTATAATAGTTTATGTCCACTGTATCTTGGGCGAGAACAGGGGTGGCCGACTTGCCTAACGACTGTATGGTCAAAGCCAGCGTGTCGTTGTATTGCAAACGGTCGTGGGCATCCTTCGTCACCCACACCTTTATGTTGTAGTTGTCGTTGATGTTAACCTGGTTGTTGGTGAAATCGAACGGAGTATTGAACACGAACGTGGTCATCTGATGGCTATAGAGCGTGTCCGTCAAAGTCTGGTTCACAGCAGGCTGGCCGTTGACCGAATAATGGAAGACCATACCCGGCATAATATCCGTGGAACCATTGTTGGTAATCTCTAACGTAATATGTTCGTGACCGAGATCGCAGCGCGTGGTCGGATTCAGCATGGAGAGAATGCCCAAGTCGTGCAGATGCGGTGTGTCAATGACGGCACCGATCATGAAACGACCGAAAGTCTGAGGCACGTATGTGCCGTTGTTCAGGAAATAGAACGTGGAGTCACGCAACGGCGTCTCGACTTGGGAGCAGAGATAGTCGCCATGTGCCATCATTTCAATACCCACATACATGTCGTGCATGTTGGTGAGGGCGAAATTAACGATGGGGATGATGTTCCATGCACCCTGTTGGAGCTGGTTGAAGTTAATCACCTCCGAGGTGGCCACGATGTCACCGGCAGCATTGGCGACAAAAGCACGGAAACCTTCGGCCGGATCGGCAATGTATGTTTGGTCATAATAGTATTTCACAGCCGTCACCACCAACTCGTCGGCCGCTCTGTAACGCACGCAAGGACGAATCACATTGGTATAGTCACCCGTAAGCAATCCCACAACAGAGGTGTCGGCGTAGTTGACGATGTTATTGGTCACCTCCATGCGCCAGTGAGCGGCGTTGTTGGCATTGACCTGGTCGTTGCGGGAACGGACCTCCACATCCTTCACTTCCAACACATTGTAGTGGTGTTGCGGGAATGTCACAATCGTTTCTGCACCCGATGCCAGAGTGGGGATAGTCAAAGAATCATGATATTGTTCGACAGCACCCAACACATTCAGATAGACCTTCACATTGTTTTGGGTCTGGCGGCCCTCGTTGCGCACCAAGGCACTCACCACGCCGTCGAGGTCGTATTGAGCGGGAGTCTCACCCTGGGAATAAATGTTCGTGACCGCAATATCATTGTCATACAAGTTTCTGAGACGGATACGGTCGATGTTAATATTGTTGCCGTGCTGCGACTTGGCATCGAAGGCGATATAGACACAGCCGGAAGAGACGTAGTTGGACAAGTCGTAAGTATAGAGCGTCCATGTAGCCGGATTGGCTGTGTTCAAGTAACGTTTCAACAGTGTTGAGGACTGACCTTGCGGAGTCAAAGCCGTGAAGGTGGTGCCACCGTTTGTGGAAATCTTCACCGTCACACCCTCCTGGGCGCTGTTGGTCGTGTTGTCGTGTGCAAACCAGACCTCCAAAATAGGATTGATGGCATTGTTCAATTGAACCACCGGCATGATAGCTCTTGACTCGGTATTGTTGGCAAACGTCTTCGAGTTGAAGAAGAGACGGCCCGTACCATACACCGGCGAAATTGTCGGGTTCACGCCCGCACCTTCCTGGAATGTCCAGTTACCGGCACCCGCCAATTGTTCAATGGTCCAAGTTTGCTTCGTGCCCATGCTGAAGTCCTCCTCGTATTCAGGGATGGCAGCCTCCAGAACGAACGAAAGGCGAAGCGTGTCGTTCGTATAGTTGTTGTCACCGCTGGCGCGAATGATAAAGGTAAAGTCAACAACCTGGTTGACGGGGATGGTGACATTGTTTGCCACAACCTCGTTGATGGTACCGAGAACCGGAATGGTGCCGCTGGTCACATTCACCGACTGCGTCAGGTTCAGGGTGTCGGAATGCACCGTGATGGTCGCATTGTGAGCGCCAAAATTCAAGGTTTGAGAACCCTTATTGGCCACGGAGACCGTGATATTGTAGTTGTTCTGCGGACAAGAACCCGAAACAGGGTTGACCATCGCCACCACGGAGACATCCGTGGCGGGAATTGCGTTGGCGTATGCGCCCATGTAGGTAAGGGCAGTACGCTGCACGCCACGAATATCGTTCGCAACGTCCGCATTACGGCCGCATTCGAGACCCATGAAGTCCGTCGGCTGCAAGGACAACATCGGATTGGCCATCGGAGGCAACATGCTGATGTTATCGTGAACAGCATTCGGAATTGCCGTCGTATTGATGGAACTTTCCAACTCGGCGATGGTGTTGCGTGCCACCGTCCTGTACGCTATCACACCGGAAAGGGACACAAAGTCATTGTAGGAGCCCTTGAAGCTGGATGTCCCGTTCAAGTAAAGCGGGAAGTTCGTATTGTCGCTGCAGTTTACATAGTTCAATAATATATTATTATAAAGGAATGTGTTGTTGTTGTTCTCAATGCGCAACGCGGCCGTGTTCGAATATGGGGCGTCCGACTTGATATAGACACTGTTGTTTGTGACCTTCAAGTTATTAGACGACTTGATCTGCATCGCATAGGATGCCGTGGCCGTCACCGGATAGAGAATCACCTCGTTATTGTAGATGTAGCCCGTGTCGGTGGCACTGGAACTGCTGCCCTCGACGTGGAGACCGAGGTTGGAGTTGCCTACTAACACATGGTTGTTGCGGATGAAGAAGTCGCGCGTCGTGGCCGACTTCACACAAATGCCATACTCGGCATCGTAGGTGCTGTCAATGGTGTTGCCATCAATGTCGAGGCCCAGGGATTGCTCCGTATAGATACCCGTGAAGTTTTGCGGGGTAACAGCGGCGCACTGGGAGATATGGTTGCCGGTCATCGTGGCGGTGCTGTAGTTGGTATGGATGCCACGGTAGCAGGAGACGATGCGGTTGTTGTTTATCGTGAGCATGTTGCGACGGGCAGAGGATCCCACGAAGTAAATACCATAATTGCCACCGGTGATCGTACAGTTGCGGATAATGACGGTGTCGGACACTGCCACCTGGCCGGACGAAGCCGCAGCAGCGACCGGACGGCCCAAGGCGAAGCTCGTGTTGGCCGTGCTGTTGGTCTGATAAGCCTCGATTTTACATCCGTCGAACACCACGTTCGTACAGCCGTTGCCACGCAGCACCACACCACGCGACACTGCATTCTGATTGGCACGGAGCGTGAGGTTCTTGAATATGTAGTTGCCGGCGTGCACCAAGGTCACCGCGCCGAACACATTGTTGCCGGCATCGGTCTGGTTGTTGGTCACGATCACGGTGTTCACGTTGTCACCCTGGAAGGTGATGGTGTTCGTGGCCGACTGGCCTATGAAATTGTCCGTGAAGTCAAAATCCTGGTAAGTGCCCGGGCGCAAATGGAAGGTCGTCGGGCCATTGATGCCGCAGTAGTTCAATGCAGCCTTCACTTCCGCTATCGAGGCGAAGTCAGGGTTGGTGCCGCCCACCGTGTAATCACCATGCAGCAAGCTGTCACACGCGTAGCCGATGTAACGGATGGTGTCGCTGAGTGTGTTGGGTGCCGTGCCCGTACCATGGAATCCATCGGGCTGTCCGTTTCGGCTATTGATGCAGACCGTGATATAGTTGAAGCCATGAGTCGGGGTGAACGTACCCAAACTCAACTCGTCACGCTCGTCGAAACAAAGGGAACCCGTCCAGTTATGAGTGCTCAAGTGCGTCTGCACATGGTTGGCATCCTCCACTTTCAAGGTCACGTTCAAGCTGGTCTGGTACAGACTGCCCGGTGAATGCGTCGCATCGCTCTTGTTCTTGAAATAGACCGTCACCGGTTCGGCCACACCCGTGATGAAGCAGTGCGGGAACGTGTTCAAACTGTCCAAATGGCAGTCGTTGCTGTGGATATTGGTCTGGTTATGCCATGCGATGAGCGGTGTGTCAATCGGCACAGCCACACTTCCGTGCCGGTCGTTGACACTGATATGATAACGGATGGTGTCATAATAACAGATGGAAGGAAGGTTCCACTCCGACAGCACAATATGGCCGCTCGGGAAATAGATGATGTCGGAGGTGACCGTATTGGGAACAGTCACGGGTTGACCGCCATTGATGGAATAGGAGAATGACAACGTGTTCACATTGATTGTGTCGTTATCCTCGATTTTCGCCTTGATGGTGTACGGTCCGATATTGTTCAGAAGATTGTTGTTCTTGTTCACATAGACGGTCGGTTGAAGCGTGATCGTCGGTTTGATAAGCTCACAGTTGGAAAGAACACACTTGAGGTTGTCGATGTACCAGCCCGCGCATGCTTCGGAGCCGGAACCCTGGGATGTCTTGTTGATACGGAAGCCGATTCTGACATGGGTGACATCGTGAGTGGCACCGGCCATCGTGACAGTTTGGTTGAGCAGGAATTCGCTCAAGTCGAACAGCTCATGGTGCCACCATGTGTTGTTTGGAACGGCAGCCATATTGTTGTCAACCCAGTTGGAGTAGCAGGCTGCACTGAACATGCCGCCGAACAGGGTGTTGTTGGCGCCGCCATAGTAGAAATCACTGTTGTAATTGAAAGAAAGCGTACGAGGCGATGACCACTGGAGGTTGCCATTGGAACCAACATAACCCAAATAATACACAATTTGGGTCTGGTCCAAGGAGCTGACCTTGCAAATGTGGTCAAACTCAAGGTAGAAATGGTTGACCTGCCCCACACTGGATCCTTCCAACGGGATGGGTTGCGTTGTCATCAAACAGAAGTTCTGAGTAGGATACACCGGCGTGTGGTATGAACAGTGCGACGACACGTACAGGGTGCTGTCCCTCTTCCAGTCTCCCATCGGGTCGAAGAAGTTGGAGGTGGGCACCACACGCAGGGTGGCTCCGTCAAAATTCTCCACAAAAACTTCGGCTGTATCCATCAGCTGCGCATGCAGCATGAACGGGAAACAAAGGGCAACCAGTAATAATAAATTCTTTCTCATCGTATAAAGTTTTTTTATTTTTCAAAATGGCATCTGACGCATTACTGCGGTTTTCACAATAAGCCGACAAAAATACACTTTTTTTTCAAAAGTGCACTCTTTTTTTTTCAAAAAAAACACAAGGAAGAATTTATATTAACACTCTGTATATGAATGCAATATACGCTCACATTCCGAAATGGTGAGAGCTTGCACCAACTTCATGCGCACCGTTTTGAAATTATACAGCCCCTTGAAATAGCCTGCATACTGCGCCCGCATTTCCAACACGGCACGCCGCTCGCCCTTCTCCTTCGCCGCCGAATGCAGCTGTTCCATGACGGTTGCCACACGCTCGTCGTAGGTCGGGAAAGAGGCCTCGCCTCCACGCACAAGGGCCTTGACCTGCTGGAAAATCCACGGGTTTCCGATAGCCGCCCGGCCGATCATCACGGCATCCACGCCGTAGCGTTCCCTGTATTGCAGGGCTTTCTCGGCGCTGTCGATGTCGCCATTCCCGACAACCGGGATATGAAGCCGAGGGTTGGCCTTGGCCTCCCCTATCAGTTCCCAGTCGGCCACGCCGCCATACATCTGGGCACGGGTCCGCCCATGGATGGCAATGGCTTGCACGCCGACGTCCTGCATGCGCTCGGCCACCTCCACAATGGGCTTGCTCGAGCTGTCCCAGCCCAAGCGGGTCTTGACCGTCACCGGCAGTCGCACGGCATCGACCACGGCGGCCGTCAGCCGCGCCATTCTGGGCACATCCTGCAAAATGGCGGAGCCGGCGCCCTTGTTGACCACCTTCTTGACAGGGCATCCCCAGTTGATGTCGATGAAGTCGGGCCCCGCCTGCTCGGCCATGCGCGCCGCAGCCACCAACGACTGCTCGTCATGGCCGAAGATTTGCACGCCAAAGGGGCGCTCCTGCTCGTCAAAACACATTTTCCGCACACTTTTGTCGATTTCCCGCGACAAAGCGTCGGAGGAAATGAACTCCGAGACGAGCACGTCCGCCCCCATTTTTTTGCAAACAAGGCGGAACGACCGGTCCGTGACGCCCTCCATCGGGGCCAGATAGACCGGGAACGCGAACTTGGACAACATGTCTTGAATAGCATTTCCCATTGCGGGCGCAAAAATAATTTTTTTTATTTTTGCAGCCGCAAATATTGACTACAACTTTTAAACACAAACTGTATGAAAAAACTAGCTCTATTAGCATTCGTCGTTGCATTCGCAGCCATTGCGTCCGCACAAACCGCCAAGGAGTCCATGGTCAACATGGGCAAACAACAACTTTCCGGCTACCTGATCGATATCCCCGGGGCCGACATGAAGACCGTGGAGGCAGCCTTCCGCGACAAGCTGGAGAAACAATACAACCTGAAGGCCTCCAGCGAGAGCGGTTTCCGCGCCTACCTCAACCAGCCCTTCCAGCCTTTCGGAAGCGCCAACTATGACCTCTACTTCAACGTGAGCGAACACGGCAAGAAGAAAAACAAGGTTTCCCAAATCTCCCTCATCGTATGCTCCGGCAACATGAACACCATCACCTCCCAGAACGACCCCACCACGGCCGACTACGTCAAGGTGTTTCTCCGCGACTTCGTCTCCTATGTGCAGGAATATGTCGCCAAGCAGAACCTGAACGAACTGGAGAACCAAATGGCCAAACTCGTCAAGGAGAAAAATTCCCTGGAAAAAGACCAGACGAAAATCAACAAACAGATCCAAAAGCTGAACAAGGATCTTGAGAAAAACGCCCAGAAGACGGTTGAAAAAGAGGAGAAAATCAAGGATCTTCAAAAGGAAATCGATTCCGCGAAGAGACAATTGCGATAGAATTCCCCATTTGACAAAAATAAAAGAGGGCGGGAATCATTTCCCGCCCTCATTGTTTTCCATGCTTTCCATTTTTTCCTTCAATGCCTTGACATCATCGAAGAGGAAGGAGAGTTTCCGCAGATAGGCGAACTCCCTCCATTTCTTCGCGGACTCCACGGCGGGAATGCCCAGCAGGGTCGTCCCCTCCTCCGTGACGTTTCTGTCCACGGCGGAGCAGGCAAAGACAATCGTGTTCTTGGCGATGTAGAGGTCCTTGTTGACGCAAGCCTTGGCCCACACCTTGCAGTCATCGTCAATGTAGGTGCAGCCGGCGATGCCACTTTGGGCACCCAGCAGCACGCGCTTGCCGATGTGGGTGTCGTGGCCCACCTGCACCAAGTTGTCGAACTTCGTGCCGTCGCCGATGTATGTGACACCCGACACGCCCTTGTCGATGCAGCAATTGCAGCCGACTTCCACATCATTGCCGATGACCGTGCTGCCGCACGATTCCAGCTTGATCCATTTTTCGGGGCGCTTCTGGAAATAGCAGGCATCGCCACCGACGGTGGTGTTGGAATGGATGATCACATTGTCGCCAATGGTCGTGTCCTCGTAAATGCTCACATTGGAATGTATGATGCAGTTGCGGCCGATGCGCACGTTACGACCGATGAACACATGGGGCTCGACAACCGTGCCTTCGCCGATGACGGCGTCAGGATGGATGCTGACCAATTGCGGCTCGTAGTGTTTGAAATGCTTCACGATGGCGAGATAGTCCATGAGCGGATCCTCGCTGAAAAGCAACTCCTTGCCGTACGGGCAATCCACATTGGGTTTGTCGAGGATGATCACCGTGGCGTCGCTTTCGAGCACACGGTTGTAGTACTTGTCGTTGTCCACGAAAGTGACATCCCCCTTTTCCACAGAGTGGAACTCGTTCAAACCGGTCACGGAGCCATCGAAACACCCCATCCGTTGGACCGGGCGTCCGATGATGCGCACGAGCTCGTCAACCGAAATGGGTTGCGGGAACTTCATTATTCCTTGACTCTTTCTGAATACTTGTTGCTGCGGGTGTCAACCTTGATTTTTTCGCCCACGGTGATGAAAAGAGGCACATAGACCTCCGCACCGGTCTCGACGACCGCACGCTTGAGGGAGTTGGTGGCAGTGTCGCCCTTGACGCCGGGATCGGCCTCGACGACCTCAAGATCCACAAACGGCGGAAGTTCGCATGTCAGCGGGGTGTCGGTGTCTGCATGGTACATGATTTCAACGGATTGGCCTTCCTTGAGCAGACCGGGGTTGTTGATCATCTCCTTTTCAATGGCGAGTTGTTCGTAAGTCTCGCTATGCATGAAGTTGTATGTGTTGTCGCCCTCTTTGTAAAGGAACTGATAGGGGCGGCGTTCCACGCGGGCAAGTTCGATCTTGATGCCGGCATCGAATCTGACTTCCTGGACTCTGCCAGACTTGATATGTTTCAGTTTCGTGCGAACAAAGGTGTTGCCTTTACCCGGTTTCACATGTTGGAATTCAACGATGGTCCACAATTCGTTATTGTAAACGATACACAATCCATTCTTAAAATCAGCTGTTGTTGCCATAAAGATTACATCTTAGTTAGTTTATAAAAAATCGGCGGCAAAAGTACGTTTTTTTTCCTTTGCCGCCGATGTCTGTCTTCACATTTGCAAAAAAAAGAAGACGAGTGCCTGTTTATCACTCGATGACCACCTTGTTTTTCGCGATGATTTTACGAAGGTTGATGAGCGCGTAGCGCATTCTGCCGAGGGCTGTGTTGATGCTCACGCCGGTGATGTCTGCAATCTCTTTGAAACTGTAGTCTTGATAGATGCGCATGGTAAGCACCTCCCTCTGCTCGTCCGGAAGATAGTCCACCATGCGGGTCAAATCGGAAAAGACCTGCTCGCGGATCATTTTCTGTTCCACAGACTCCTCGCGGGTGCCGAGGATGTCGAAAATGTCGTATTCGCCATTGCCCTCGAAGACCGGCAGTCTCTGCATCTTGCGGTAGTGGTCGATCTTGAGGTTGTTGGCGATGCGCATCACCCACTGGAAGAACTTGCCTTCCTCACGGTAATTCCCCGACCGGATGGTGTTGATCACTTTGATGAACGTGTCCTGGAAGATATCCTCCGCAAGCTCCTTGTTTTTTACAGACAACAGGATATACGAGAACAGCCGCTTCTCATAGCGGGTGATCAGGGTTTTCAGGGCGGATTCGTCACCGGATTGATAACTTGCTATCAATTGGTTATCGGTCAAAGTTGCCGTTTTCATCGTGCACTCCTTTCTTTTAAGTGTTTGTAAACTAAGAAAGTAGAACTTTTATTCGATAGCAGGTCTCCTATAATTTTTATGTGGGTTAAACAACTTGTTTTGAAATGCAAAAATACATTTTTTTCAATACCAACACGCACCTTTGATTTTTTTTTCAAAAAACAAAAACAACATCATGTTTATAACAACATTTATAATATTGTAGCATTGTAACTTAAAGAACAAAAAGCAGAATTTAGACCATTCCCGGTAAGAAAAGTTAAAAAAGGAATGCGAAAAAAGTGTATTTTTGCACGCTCGATTGAATGAACGGATGGCCAGATTCGACGACTTGTACAACAGAATAGAATACAACGTGAAGGCGGCCCTTTCGCGAATGGAAGAGCTGCACAGGGAAAATGAGCGGCTGCGCGTTGAGAACGAGAAGAAAGACAAGGAGAACAAGGCGCTGCACGCGCAAGTCGAAGACCTGGAAGAAAAGATGAAACTATTGGTTGTAACTAAAACAGTACTGGATAAAGAAGACGACAGAAAAACCAAAAAGCAGATAAACGACTGGGTGCGGGAGATAGACAATTGCATTACGCTTCTCAAGAACAGGTAGCATGGAAGACGAAAAGGTGAAGATAACCATTCAGGTTGCCCAAAGGCCGATGACGATTGTGATCAAGAAGGAATGGGAGCACTACTTCAGAGAAGCCGAAAAAGTGATCAACGACAGTTTTTTGGAATTCGCCAAGAAATGGACATATAAAGACCAACAAGACCTGATGTCAAAGGTGTTGGTTGACTTTGTGGTGAAGTGGCTCGCAGACGAGGAGAGACTCAAAGAGTATGAGGAAGAGATCGAGCCGATGATGGAATCCCTTAAAACACTGACAGATAGATTTGAGATTGATTAATCGTTCTTTGACAAAACCCATCCCGCATAAGTTCTGATACGTTTGTTAAACTCAACACATTTACAGACGAAGGGGACGCTTGCCCGACCTAGAACAGGCCCGAATCTTCATGATGGCGCATAGCCCTGGGACGCTCGAAGCCGGACGGCACCTTCGACCATATCATATAGGAGTTTTTCGAAACCCTATGAACTTATGCGGTTTTTTTTATGTCCCGCCCCGTCATGAAAGATGGAAATATATAACCCAAATTTTTAACGAATACAATATATATTATGACAGGACTATGGATTGTAATAGGCATACTCGTCGGCATCGCCGCCGGCATCGGTATCGCCTACACCCTATTGAAAAAACAACTCACCAAAGCAGGCCGCGAGGCCCTCAAGAAAGCCGAAGAAGACGGCGAACTTCTCAAAAAGGAGAAAATACTGCAAGCAAAGGAGAAATTTCTGCAACTCAAGAGCGACTACGAGAAGACCGTCAACGAACGAAACCAACAATTAGCCGCGGCCGAGAACCGCATCAAACAGAAAGAGAACACCCTCGGACAAAAGATGGAGGATCTCAACCGCAAGACCAACGAGAACAACATCCTCAAAGAGAATCTCAACAAACAACTGCAGGCCGCAGCCCAGAAGCAAAAAGACCTTGACAACCAGACCGCCATCCAGAAGGCGAAACTGGAATCCATCGCCGAGCTGACCAGCGAGCAAGCCAAAGAGCAGCTCATCGCACTGATGCAGGACGAAGCCCGCGCCGACGCCATGGTGCTCGTCAAGGACATCATCGACGAAGCGAAGGCCACTGCCAACCTCGAAGCCAAGAAAGTCGTGGTAAGCGCCATCCAGCGCACCGGCGTGGAAGCCGCCATCGAGAACACCGTCTCCGTCTTCAACCTCGAGAACGACGAGATCAAAGGCCGCATCATCGGCCGTGAGGGCCGCAACATCCGCACCCTCGAGAACCTCACCGGCGTGGATGTCATCATCGACGACTCCCCCGACACCATCCTGCTCTCCAGCTTCGACCCCGTGCGTCGCGAAATCGCCTGCCAGTCGCTCAGGAAACTGGTCTCCGACGGCCGTATTCACCCCGCACGTATCGAAGAGGTGGTGGCCAAAACCAAGAAACAGATTGAGCAAGAGATTGCCGAAATCGGCAAGCGCACCTGCATCGACTTGGGTATCAACAATATGCCGCACGAACTCATGCGTCTCGTCGGCAAGATGCGCTACCGTTCCTCCTACGGCCAGAACCTTTTGCAACATGCCAAAGAGGTTGCCAACCTCAGTGCCACCATGGCTTCCGAGCTGGGCCTAAACCCCAAGATCGCCCGCCGCGCCGGCTTGCTGCACGACATCGGCAAGGTGCCCGACACCGAGCCTGAAATGCCGCATGCCCTCTTCGGCGCCCGCCTTGCCGAGCAGTACAAAGAGCGTCCCGAGATCGTCAACGCCATCGGCGCACACCACGATGAGATGGAGATGACCACCCTCATCGCCCCCATCGTCCAAGTGTGCGACGCCATCTCCGGCGCCCGCCCCGGCGCCCGCCGCGAAGTGGTCGAGGCCTACATGAAGCGTCTCAACGACCTCGAGAACCTCGCCCTCACCTACCCCGGCGTGGTCAAGACCTACGCCATCCAAGCCGGCCGCGAGCTCCGCGTCATCGTCGGCGCCGAGAAGGTGACGGATGCCGAAGCCAACCAGATCTCCATGGACCTTTCCAAGAAGATCCAGAACGAGATGACCTATCCCGGACAAATCAAGATCACCGTCATCCGCGAAACACGCTCCGTGAACTATGCAAGATAAAGAGACAGACGATCCCAAAAGCCGCAAGAAACGCATCCGCTTCTTCGCGATTCTGTATGGCGCCACCGCCGTGCTGTTCGCCGTCTATTTCCTTTTCCTCTCCAACAACACCCTCAAGACACATCACGAGCTCAACCGCAAGATCGACAACCTGGAGAAAAAGATCACCTATACCAAAAACCAAGTGGGCAACGTCCACACTTTCGACCAACTTTACGCCGACTCCGCCCTTTTGGAGCAGTATGCACGCGAGCATCTGAATATGCACAAGGAAAACGAAGACATCTTCATCCTCGTCCATGAATAGCAACGGCACACTCCGGATCCTGATCGCCAATGGCGTCAACCTCGGCCAACTCGGCACGAGGGAGGTTGACATCTATGGCCACCTCTCCTTTGACGAGTATCTCGCCGTCCTCCGGGAGGCCTATCCTGACCTGCACATCGACTACATCCAAGAAGACGACGAGACGCGTTTGGCACACCACATCGCCCAAGCCACAGGCTACCACGGCATTGTGTTGAACGCGGGAGCCTATACTCACACGTCGCTCGTGGTGGCCGACGCGGTGCGCACGACCTCCTGTCCCGTGGTGGAAGTTCACATCAGCAATCTTTTCGGTCGGGAGCTCTTCAGGCGCAACTCCATGATATCCAGTGCCTGCCGCGGACTGATCACAGGTTTCGGACTCGACAGCTATCGCCTTGCCATCGAAGCCATAAAAAAAATTTCAGTCTCGTTAAACCACCGTGAATCTTTGTAGTCTCTGAAAATGTTTTTTTTGACAATAATATCAACAACAACTCTAAAACACACTTATTATGAAAAAAGTATTCAGTTTATTGATCGTAATGGCTTTTGTGTTTTCCGCAGTGGCCCAAGATGCAAATGCTGACAAACCCAAAAAAGTGAAAGAACCCGAGATCACCTTTGAGAGCCTGGTACACGACTACGGCGAGATCATGCAGGGTGACAACGGCACCTGTGAGTTTGTGTTCAAGAACACCGGCAAAGCCGACCTCATCCTGACCAATTGCCGTTCCAGCTGCGGCTGCACGGTTCCCGAATGGCCGAAGGATCCCATTGCCCCGGGCAAGAAGGCCGTCATCAAGGTGAAATACAACACCAACCGCATCGGTATGATCAACAAGAGCATCACCGTTGAGTCCAACGCTGTCAACAACCGTGTGGTGCTGAACATCAAGGGCAATGTTTCCGCCAAGCCGGCCGAAGCCGCCCCTGCCAACGAGGCCAGCCCCGTGAAAGCTCAATAATTAACCGCACAAAAAACGCCAAGATGAAAAAGTTACTGATTCTCAGCATGATTGTTTGCTCCTGCTTCGCATTGCAGGCCCAGACGAGCAAAACATCCACCGGTAAAAGTGCCGCCACGACCACTTACACTGGCACAGGCGCCGAAATTCAGTTCGACAAACCCACAGTCGATTTCGGCACCCTCAAGGTGGGCGACGTGAAAGTGGTGACCATCACCTTCACCAACATCGGCAAGAAACCGCTGATTTTGGACGATGTCGTCTCCTCCTGCGACTGCACCACCGTCGAGTGGGGCAAGCAGCCCGTGATGCCCGGCCAGAAAGGGACCATCAAGGCCACCTATACCGCCAAGAACAAAGGGCTCATCAGCAAGAGAATCACCGTCCTGTCGAATGCCAACACCGACAGGGTCATTTTACAACTCAAGGGAGAGGTTTTATAGCCTCTCTCTTTTCCCCGGGGCCGTTTGGTTTTGACAGCGAGAACGGGGGGATGTAAGCAGGTCGGAACTTGTGAGCCGATTCCGTCAACAGTCAACTCTCCAGCCAATAAACGGCGAAACTTCTTATGCATTCGCAGCGTAACCGCCGCGAATCCTGCCGCACGGACAAGGTCCGCAGCCGCGGGCGTCTCCCCGGAAGTTCTTCCGTCCAACGTTCGGTCCGAGGCGTCGTAAAAGGACAGATAGCGAGCGCAGGCTTCGATGCGCAAGCGAAACTTCAGAAGATAAGCTGCTGCAAGGTCGGTCTCGTACCATACAGCAGCCGACAACCAAACGAAGACTAAACTTGTAGAAAGCATTTCTGCGGCTTGTTTGGACGAGGGTTCGACTCCCTCCGGCTCCACTGGAAACGGGGTGGAAACCCCTTAAAACCAACAAAAGACACTGATAATCAAAAGATTGTCAGTGTCTTTTTCTTTTATCTATATGAAACCAATATACCGAATACAAAAAGATTTATATTTTTTGGTGGTTATATACCTGATGGCACCAGACCTGCATGAGCAGGACTCTAACAACGCATTTTTCCAACGACTCCCTTTCGCGGCGAGCAATGCCGACTCCCGCGCCGCGAGAAGGTGTCGGTACCGTCGTCCCACCCCACTGCGCTCCTTCGTCGCTTATGTGGGGTTATTGAGAGGATGTCGGTGTCTTCGTCCCGCCCCACACAGCGCTCCTTCGTCGCTTGTGTGGGGTTATTGAGAGTGTGTCCCTCCGGGACAATAGAGGAAAGATAATAGTTAAAAGTTTTCCTTGAGCTGCCCCGACAGGGGTAAGAGCTTGGTAGCGCTGCAACCCCTGGGAGGGGTGCGTTCGCGGGAAAATCGCGGCGCGGGAGAAGGTTGAGACGAGGTTGTGCGTTGCTCGCCGCGAAACGGG
>CAMVIT010000014.1:0-53392 GCA_947167635.1 uncultured Bacteroidales bacterium
CCTCTTCCACGCTGAGCTGGATGAGGCGCACCTTCTTGTTCCGGAGCTGGATTTCACCGTCGATACCGAGGATGGCGGTACGTTGGAAACCTGTCGGGATGGAACCGTCGAGATACTGTTTGCGGGTGATGTGTACCTCGCCCACAATCTTGAGCTTGGAGGCGAGGGCTATTTCAAGAGCGTATTGTAAAGCTTCGGGGTTGATGGGGAACGGCGGGGTGTCATCGACTTCGTAGGTGCATGCCGTGCGGTGCGCGATGCGATAGACGATGTTCTTGCGGGTCTTGAACTCCATGAGGGCTGTGCCGTCGTACTCGCCCATCTCGGAGAGGGTGGGGCGCATGTGGCGCAGCAGCTCCGCGTCGTATTGGTCAGGCTTTTGGAAAATGCCGGCGGGGCAGCGGCAGAAGAGTTTCTCTTTGGTGGCCAGTTGCTGGTGGACTTCCAGCCCGGACTTGAAGCCGATGCGGTCATAGTCGGCCTGGGTGGCCTGTTTGCGATCCACGTAGCCGATGGCCTTGCGGGTTGCTTCGTAATTCTGCTGAGGGTTGATGGGTTGCATATGTTGTTGGTTTTACATTTGAAAAATCAGTCATGGCGGCACTCGGCGTGCCTGGTCCTCACAAAATCAAGCCGCAAAAATAGTAAAAAATGTTTGTCTGTCTTTGGAAAAGTTGTTTTTTTTTCAAACTGTTTCCAAGTTCCTTACTTCACGACCCTCCATTCCCATGGTTGGAGCGAGCCAATGTTGAGGTCGCCGATCTGGATGCGGATGAGCCGCAGGGTGGGGAAACCGACGGCGGCGGTGATATGGCGCACCTGGCGGTTCTTGCCCTCGGTGAGGGTTAGGCGCATCCGGCTGATCGGGATGTTGGCGCGATAGCGGATGGGCATTCTTCGGTTCTGACAGCAGTGGGTTCCAAAGCTACACAATAGGGATTTTTGCCGGAATGTAACGATTCTTATCAACGGTGGGTTTTGCAAATATTTGATTGTCAGTACTGGTGCGGTTCGCGGTTGTGGATAAGATGTCTCGTGGTTAGAAATATCTGTAATGTGGGTTAAGGAATTATATCTTTTGGGAAAGCAGTCGCTCTTGGAACGCACAAAAATACAACCATATTTCCAGAAAATGCAATTTGTTCAAAATAATCAATTATAGGGATTCAAGCATCTTAATAACTCACTAATCGGGATACACGGAGAAAATGACTTGTTGTTTCTTTGCCGTACGTTTGGGAAGGCATTTGTGCTTCCGAAAAATTATATGATAGAAAGAATCAGGAGATATTCAGCTTTCATACTGTTGACCGTGTTTGTGGAACAGTATATGGGGAGTACACTCTTCACCCACACGCACACTTATGGGGATTGGGTTGTTACACACTCCCATCCCTATAATGTTTTTTTTCTCATTTCCATTCGAGCGCCACCTTTCGTTGTTTTTCACCAATCCGATAATAAGGCATTTATTCATAAAAACACGATACGATGAAAACAACATTTTTGACAGCAGCACTGCTGTCGATGGTTATCTGTGTATATGCACAGGATAACCGCTCCCAAAAAAACAAAAACGAAACACATATTTTCGGGCATGTATTAAAAAACAACACTGACGAGCATCTCCCGTACATCAATATCACGGTCAAGGGCACATCGGTATCCACGATCACCGACGCAAGCGGGCACTACTTCATTTCCGCCCTTCCTCCGGGGACTTACACTCTTGTGGCGCATTCGACAGGCTTTGTGCCGCAGGAAAAAGTTGTCGAGTTGGAAAACGGAGCCAGTATAGAACTCAATTTTGAAGTTGATGCGGATGTCATCTTGTTGAAGGACGTGGTCATATCTGCCAATAAGAATGAGACTGTCCGCAAGGAAGCGCCTTTGGTGGTAGGGGTTATATCGCCCAAAATATTCAACCACACCAATTCAGCATGTCTTGCCGAGGGATTATGTTTTATGCCCGGATTGCGGTTGGAGAGCAATTGCCAGAATTGCGGTTTCCAGCAGGTACGTATCAACGGACTGGAGGGTGCATACTCACAGATTCTCATTGACGGGCGTGCCATTAGCAGCGCCCTCTCCCAAGTTTACGGGATTGAGCAGATCCCAGTCAATATGATTGAAAAAGTGGAGGTTATCCGAGGTGGAGGTTCTGCCATTTTCGGGTCCAATGCGGTGGCAGGCACCATCAATATTTTCACCAAAGAGCCCAAAGTGAACAGTGTCACCGTAGGCTCCACGTTGTCTTTCACCGGCATAAGGCGGGTGGACGCTAACACGATATTGAACGCATCCCTTGTGACCAGCAACAATCAGGCGGGGATAACCCTTTTCGCTTCAGCCAGGCAGCGCAGTCCATACGACCACGATGGCGACGGCTTTACTGAAATTGGGAAACTCAATGCAAAAAACATCGGGTTCCGAGGATTCTTTAAGATGGGCATCCACTCCAAACTGTCGCTTGAATATCACACCATCAACGAGTTCCGTCGAGGCGGTAACAAGCTGTCTCTGCCCGCTCACGAATCTGACATCACAGAACAAACCGAGCACAATATTCACTGTGCCGGCTTAAAATACGATTTCTACACCAAAGATTCACGCCATTGGCTACAGGTTTACACCTCCTTGCAATCTATCTTCCGCAACAGCTATTATGGTGCGGGACAAGACCCTAACGCGTATGGTCACACCAAAGACCTCGCCCTTGTTTCCGGAGCCCAGTATGTCTTCAATATGAAAAAATTTCTGTTCATGCCCGCCGCATTGACTTCCGGAATAGAATTCAACCACAACGGTCTCTACGATGAGTCATTGGGTTATAATAGGGTTATTGACCAGAAGGTGAACATCTACAGCGCGTTCATTCAAAACGAGTGGAAAAACAAAAAGTTCTCACTGTTGTTAGGAGCCCGTTTGGACAAGCACAATATGATCAAGAAGCCCATTTTCAGTCCTCGCGCCAACGTCCGATATGCCCCACTGGAATGGATGACTTTCCGTGCGGGCTATGCCAAGGGATTTCGCGCCCCGCAAGCCTTCGATGAGGATCTGCATATCACGGCAGTGGGCGGAGGCGGCTCCGTTATCCGGCTCGCACCCGACCTGAAACCCGAGCACTCCCATTCTGCCAATCTGTCCGTGAACTTCAACCGTCAGTGGGCACGTTCGGCTGTGGACGTGCTACTGGAAGGATTCTACACCACATTGCAAGACGTGTTTGTTTTAGTATCTGAAGGAACAGACAATGCCGGCAATCTCCTTTTGTCGCGACAAAACGGTTCCGGTGCCTTTGTGGCCGGATTGAACGTGGAAGTAAAATACATTCCGTTCCGGAAAATGGAGCTCCAAGCAGGTTTTACCTACCAACAAAGTCGCTACCGCGAACCCGAGCAGTGGAGCGAAACCGTGGCCCCTCAGAAAAAAATGTTCCGCTCCCCCGACACATACGGTTTCTTAATGCTGTTTTATTCTCCTGTCAAAAGACTTGACATCGCTTTGTCGGGGACCTACACGGGAAAAATGCTGCTCCAACATTTTGCCGGATATATCGAATCCGACCGCGAGGACATATCCAAACCTTTTTTCGACCTGAATGCAAAAATATTGTATGGAATAAAACTCAAAGACAACACTTTTCTCGAAGTCAGTATAGGCATGAAGAACATCTTCAACAGTTACCAGAATGATTTCGACCAAGGAGAATATCGCGATGCGGGTTACATTTACGGACCTGCTTTGCCGCGCAGCCTGTTTGCCGGTCTTAAGTTTTCCATCTGACAGCCAACCGACGTGGTTTGCTGCGTTACAATCACAGCTGAGGCACCCGGCAGGCCATGTCCTTTCCTTTAAAACCTTAAAAGCAGGGACAATGTGACCATAATGTTCCTGCTTTTATCCTTTCATACCCATCGCTTGCCATGAGTTTGACCTCCGTACTTAAATACAGATGTCCTGCTGCAAGGAAAGAAAACATCCATCCCCAAAGACATCCCTATTTCACAACCCTCCATTCCCCTGGTTGGAGTGAGCCAAGGTTGAGGTCGCCGATCTGGATGCGGATGAGCCGCAGGGTCGGGAAACCGACGGCGGCGGTGATATGGCGCACCTGGCGGTTCTTGCCCTCGGTAAGGGTAAGGCGCACCCAGCTGGTGGGGATGTTGGCGCGATAGCGGATGGGCGGCACACGCTCCCAGAGGCCCGCCGGCGGCAGCGCCTTCTCGGCCTTGCAGGGTCGGGTGCGGTATCCTTTGATGACGACTCCTTTCCGCAGCTGTTGTAGCGCCTCGTCGGTGATTTCGCCGTCCACTTGGGCGAGATACGTTCGGGGGTGGGCGTTCTTCGGGTCTAACAGCCGTTTAACGAGTCGTCCGTCGTCGGTCAGCAGCAGGGCGCCCTCGCTGTCGTGGTCCAGACGTCCCGCGGCATAGACGCCGGGCGGGAAGCCGAACTCGTCAAGGGCCCGGTGCCCCGCCTCGGGGGTGAACTGGCTCAGCACACCGTAGGGCTTGTTGAAGAGGATGACCATAATCTGACTTTACTTGTAACCGGTTGTTTCGGGTGCAAATGTACATAAATTCGGGATATACAAAGGCATATTGGATTAAATTGCCGTGTGTGGAGATGTTCCATGGCGCGTCTCTACTTCACCCGCATCATGCTGAACGCCCCGAACAGGCCGAATCCGTTTTCGATGTTTGTGTAGGTGTGAAGCGGCTCCAGCAGCAGGAAATTGAGCTCGTTGTCTTCCGTCAGGGTGTTTTCGTAAAGGTAGGTGCCCCTGTCAAGGAAGAATAAAAAGTATTCGTAAGGCTCATCATCATCATCATCATCATCCCAATCGTCATATTCGTAAATGTCGGCATCCAACAGGAAACGCATCTGGGCGCCGTCGCGGCCTTCGTCGGAGATGTATTCATACTCGCTGGCACCCTCATACAGCCATTCGCTGTAATACTGCCAACCACTGAATTCTATAATCCACCCCTCGTCTTCGTCTTCGTGCATAATGTTCCTTGGGCGACGCGATTTCAGCGCGTAAGCATTCCCTTCCCCTTGCACATCACGCCACTGCACATACACGTCCTTGTGCGGCCAGTTGTAGATCTCGCCCCAATGGGAGTCATGGTCAACAGCCACCGTGTCGAAAAGGAAACCGACATCGTGCGTCACCGGCACCGTGCATGAAGCCGCAATGTCCGGATATCCCGGATAGGAAGCCCGGATATGATAGGTGCCGCCCTCAACAATAGGAAATTCTTGATTGGTAATGATATAACGTCTGTGAACATTGTCGTACGGGGCACGCATCCAATGGTCGCCGTCGGCGGAAAGTTCCACAATGGCGTCTGAAATGTTGGGGAAATCCCCCGAGTCGCCGCCATAAAGCAGTTTGGTGCTTGATAACAAGATGTAGGTTGTGTCCAACTGCGGACAAAGACGGGCGTATAACACCAGTTTCCGGGTTTCATTAAACTGGCCCTCAAGATCGACATCATCCACACATCCGACAAAGACACAGGTTGTCAGGGCATAGCAGATTGTCAGAATGATTTGTGTTGCGATTCGTTTGGCTTTCATAGTTGTCTTTAAAATTTGAAATGATAGGTGAACGTCGGTATGAGCGGGAAAATGCTGACCTGCTTTAATTTGTTGGCGATTTCGGGGCCATTCTCGGTATAGATGTAATCCTGTGTGGTGAAATAGAAGAACGGATTGTGATGGTTATACAGGTTGTAGATGCTGATCTCGAAGATGCTCTTCCCGTTGTTTTTCTTGTGCGGTTTGATGAACTGCACGCCAATGTCAAGATGATGGAAAGGCTTCATGCGGAAGTCATTCTTCTTTCCATAGTTTTCAATGTATCCCATATACTGGTTATAGGAAATATCCTCTGGCGAAAGACAGTTTTCAAGATATCTGTCCAGGTTCTCGGCAAGATAGAGGGAGGTGGGCAGCGTGACAGCGTTGCCGGTGGCGAAGACCCACGACAGGGAGAGGTTCACCCAGGACGCCGGCGAGTACATCAGCACAAGGGACACGTCGTGGCGACGGTCGTAGCGGGCAAAGAACGGTTCCCCGAAGTTCAACTCCTCGAACTGCTGTTTGGTCCACGACAGCGTGTAACCGATCCAGCCGGTGAATTTCCCGACCTCCTTGCGCACGAGGAACTCCACTCCGTACGACCATCCCCGGCCGGAGGTCACGTTGTCGGTCCACTGGCTCTGAAAAGCGCCCGGCATCTCCTCGTCCAGAATGTTCTGGATCATGGTGGTGAAAAAAGAGGATCCCTCCTTGTATGCTAAAATATGGTTCATCCACTTGTAGTATCCTTCTAACGAGAACGACAGGCGCGGTTTCTTCAAATCATAGTGGATGCCGAAGGCGACCTGCTGGGAAAGCTGCGGACGGATGGTTTCCGTGACGGGCACCCAAAGATCTGTAGGGAGACCTATAGTGCTGGTGGAGAGCAGGATCATGTTCTGGCTCATCATTGCGTATGAGGCTTTCAGCGCCAGGTTCGACAGGATGTTGTAGCTCATCGAGAGGCGCGGTTCAGGTGAAAACCAAGTCTTCTTCGGCACCGAAAAGGCCACCAGACGAACTCCCGGGTTGATCCGGAAACGGTTCCGTATATTGATCTCATCCTCCACATACAGGGCATATTCCAATCCTTTTGCCTTCTCCACGTTCCGCATCGTGAGGGTGTCGGCCTTCATGGTGGCGGCATTGGGCCGCGCCACGTGATAGACCACCGCCGCTCCGGCGAGCAGATGGTGCGTGGCATTAGGCCTATATGTCACGTCGTATTTCAGCGTGTAGTCGCGGATACCCGAACTGAAATCCGAGCTGAAAGATTCGTTCTCGGGATTGTTTATGCCATAGAAATATTTGTATTTCAAATAGGTGTTCATCTTGTAATCGCTGAAGATGAACGACATATTCGAGAATATCTTATTGGTGAACAAGTGGTTCCATCGTGCGGTGGCCGTCGCGTTCTGCCAGTAAAGTCCCATCTTGTACTTGTCGTACATCCCAACCATACCGTAATTGTCCGTTTCGGAAAGATGGAACTTGTCGCGCCCGAAATAGGAGCTGAAGTAGAGCTTGTCCTTTTTGCCCAGGTCGAAATTGAGCTTGCCGTTCAAGTCAAAGAAATAGTAACCGATGGCTGTGCTCTGTGTGGCGATTTTCATGATAGGAACCAGAAAAAGGTCAAGATAGGTGGTGCGGCCCGAAAGCATGAAGGATGCTTTTTTCTTGAGGATAGGCCCCTCCACCATCACATTGGAGGAGATCAGCCCGACGCCCCCCTCGCAGTGGTAGCTCTCCTTGTTGCCGTCCTTCATGTTGATGTCAATGACGGACGAAAGCCGTCCGCCGTAACGGGCCGGAAATCCGCCTTTCACCAGTTCCACCGACTTGATGGCATCCCCGTTGAAGATCGAGAAGAATCCCAGCAGATGGCTGGCGTTGTAGATGGTGGCCTCGTCGAGAATGATCAGGTTCTGGTCGGGACCGCCCCCGCGCACGTAGATGCCGGAGGTGCCCTCCGAGGCTGACTGCACACCGGGCAGGAGCAGCAGCGTCTTGAAGACATCTTTCTCGCCAAACAACATCGGGACGTTCTGTATCTCCTTGGTGGATAATGTGATGGAACTCATCTTCACCTGCTCGGTGTTTGTTTTCTCCGCCGTGATATTCACAGCATCCAGCATGATGATCTTTGACAACCGGGCGTCATACTCGATGTCTTCGGGCTTGTTGATCCACAAAGTGTCGTTTGCAAAACCAAAACTGTTGAACACCAAAAACATGCCGCTTTGATAAGGAAGCGTGATGGTATAAAATCCGTAGGTGTTGGCGGTGGTGCTTTTTTGCGAAACGGGCTCGTAAACCAAACCTCCGGGCAGCGACTCCCAACTGCCGCTCTCGTAAAGATGGCCGCTCACCGTGATGTTCTGAGCCGGCAGCCAACTGTGGAGAAGCAGACATAATAACAGGCAAACAGCATTCAAACAATGCTTTGGCAAAATATAACAATCTGTTCTCATGGGCAATAACTATAATGAAACATGATCGAGAAATTTCAAAATTGACACGGCAAAAATACTGAAAAAACACATGCTCATCCCATACACTGCATCTTTTTTATAAAATATGTATTCAAAAAAATGACTATCTTTGCAGCGTTGTTTGCCGGCCCTGATGATTAATGGACTTTGCATCATGGTTGGCGGCAACTTGAAGAGGTGAAAAATAAAAGTCTTTCCTTACAATACAAAATGGTTGCATATCTTTCTGATAAACAATGTGTTGAAAGCGTATTATTGTTCATCATCCTTTTCTCGGCTTCATTTTTTTATGGCGGTGCCCAGAATATCACGACCAATGGACCCGAAATCGGAATGGATGAAGGAGCCAGGGTTACTGTCTTGGGTGAGGATGACAACAATATCTATTTTTGTGCGGTTGACAAGAGTAATTCTGGCAAGGATGACGAATTGTTTGTTACGGTATATGACAAGAAGAACCGTTCCGTTGTTGTTGAGCATGAGTTTGACGAAGACTATGGCTTTTCCACAGCGTTCATGACAGATGACAAAGTTGTGCTGGTAGGTTCATCTTTCAACAAAAAGAACAAAAGTGTGGATTTCTTCCAATATGCATTCCCTGTCATGAATAAAAAGAAAGGTAAGATTGTGCCCAATGTGGTGTATTCTGTGCCTGTTGAGAGTAAGAAATACAATTTGTCCCGTGTCTTACTTTCTCCTGACGGTCAAACACTCGCCTATCTAACCTACTTAAAGTCATCGAATCAAAGTGTTGAAGAATATACCATCGATGTGATGGTGCGTAGTGTCGATGGACGTGAGATCGCCCATACAAGGGAAAAAGTCAGGGGAAAAAAACCGTATGTCGTAGAGGGATATCTTGCTAATGACGGAACTGTTTATGTGAAAGAGCGTCATTATATAGACCGCAACGAGACTTTACGGTTTGTCACGGTTACCACAAACCAACAATACAAGCCTATGCAAATTGAGGAAGATATGGCGGGCCTGTACAACATGCATGCTGAATTGCTTGCCGATCAGCGTCTGATGGTGTTCGGTGCTGCAAAAAACGGTGTCGGGATGCTTGTCTTGGACAATACCGGAGAAGTAACCAAATATGGCATTTATGAAGAGAAAATCCCTGATTTGCCGGAGGGTGTCACGTATGACTTCGATGATTTCAATGAGAAAAGTTTCGCTTTCAGACCGTATCAGATCTTGTCTTTGCAGGATGGGCGTGTTTTGGTGTTGGCTCACCAGCATCGGTACATCCTGGTCTCGAATGGGAACTCCATGAGGGCTTATAATGATCACAAAAATCTATACCTCTATCTGTTTGACAAAGATTTAGAACCTTTGGCATTTGTTACGCGGCCTTTCGGCACTCAAAGCGCGGGAGACAAACACGAGGATTTGCCTGTCGCGTTTGAATGGGAAGGAGAAACGAGGCTGTTGTTTAACGGTCAGGTGTCGAACTATACGGGTGGTTCCAAAAGTAAGTGGAAAGTGTTGTTCCCCACCAAGCTAAGCGAGCGTTGTTTGGTGCTGGGCACGTTGGATGACGACCTGCGTTTTACCCCCAAAATTGTCAGGGATCCGGGTCCAGACATGCCGTTTACGATGGGTGAATATTTCGAGCAGTTGCTGAAGGTGACGGACGATGCGGTGTATATCATCAATCACCGCAACAGCGACAATTTCATCGAGGAAATCAGGAAGTGACAAAGTCTCAGTATCTATGAAAAAAATATTGTTGTTTTTAATGGTTTTGCTGCTGGGCGTCGGGTCGCTTTTTGCCCAACGCATCTATTCCACCAATTATCGTTCCGAAGCAAAAGTGAAGGTGTATGTGACCCAATACCGCTCGGAAGCGGATCTCATTGTCTATATAACGGACTATCGAAGCGAGGCGTCAGACAATAAGGGCATTTGGTATTTCACCCAGTATAGGAGCGAGGCACAGAAGATTATCTATTTTACGGAGTATTCTTCCGAAGCGGACGTGAAAGTGTATTTCACTCAATATAAAAGTGAAGCGGGCTGGAAGAACAAGGCCAAACAGTACTTGTTTTATTAGTTTTTTTGTATTTTTGCCGACGGATTCAGCCCTTGCAGGTTGAACCGTTTTTTCTTAGTATATGACAAAAATTTCAGTCGGGTTGAAAAAAGCGAGAATGTGACAATTCCGCGCAAAAATATTTATGGCCGAAGAGTTGGTTAGAGAAAATACGCCATATAAGCGGGCAGATATCTCACGGATTCTTCGCTGGCATAATCCTTTGTGTAAACAAGGTAGCGTTCGTTGGTGATTCGTGACGAGTACTTTTTGCAGAAAGCATCCAAGGATGCGTGCGTTTTGTATGAGGAGGATTTCACCTCAACGGGCAGGATCTTAGTTCCGCGTGAGAGAAGGAAATCAACCTCATAATTGTGCTTCCCGCTTTCTGTTGGCCAGGAATGATAGAAAAGTTTGTACCCTGAAGTTGTGAGCATCTGCGCCACAATGTTCTCATACAAATACCCAAGGTTGGTAGCCAGCTTGTCGCTGAGAAGCCGCTCGTAGATGACGTTCTCCGTAAACGCTTTGTCGCGGAAGGCCAGCGTGACAAAGAGGCCTGTGTCGCCGACAAACATCTTGTACTGCTCCAAATCCTCCGAACTGCCAAGACCGACATTCGGATCGTCGCAATGGTGGGAGATGTTCACCGTTTTGGACTTCTCCATCTCGGAGATGAGTTCGATGTAATTTTCTGTTCTTGACTTAGGAATAACACTGGAAATCTGATAGCGGGAAGCGTTGCTGTTGAGCTGCGCCGGAATGGCTGCAAAGATTCGTGCGGCCTTCCCGGTGGGGTCGATTTTCCCGAAATCCTCGTCATACAAATCCAAAATGAGCCTTTTGGTTTGGTCCACCACCTCAAAATTATTTGATTCCAGATAGGCATCCACAGCTTGTGGCATGCCGCCAACCAGCATATAGAGACGGAAGTCGCGCATGAGCTTGCGGTGTGCCTCCTTCAGCGGCTGCGGATGTTCCCATACTTCACGGAGGAGCGGAATGGTTGCCGTATCGCCCATTGCCCATCGGAACTCCTCATAATCCATCGGATACATGCTGATACGCTCCTCCTCGCTGGGGATGAGAATATGCTCCGTATTCTTACGGATGGAAATCAGGGAACCCGTTTCGATATAATCGTAACGATGGTCGCCCACAAACGATTTAATCGCCTGTCGTGCAAGCGGCTGGAATTGAACCTCGTCAAAAATGATGAGGGACTTGCGTTCCACCAGTTTGACACCGTATGTCAGCTGAAGCCTCAGAAAAATATAATTGAGGTCAGAGACATCATTGAAAAGATTCTTGACTTCCTGCGAGCATTTGGTGAAATCGATGAGGATGAACGATTCGTACTCGTTTCGAGCAAAGGTATTGACAATCGTTGATTTGCCAATGCGGCGTGCACCTTCTATAAGAAGAGCACTTTTGCCCTTGCTCTCTTTTTTCCACTTGAGCAAACGGTCGTATATCTTTCGTTTGAAGAGTCTTTCGGGTTCCATAACCTGTTGTTTTTGACCCCGCAAAAATAACGTTTTTTTCTTTTCCTCAAAATTTTTTCTGCCGAAAACAACAAAATCCTCAAAATTTATTTTGCCGGATTCCGGCAAAAAAAAAAGCAACGCTACGCATTGCCTTTTCCTTGCGGAGAGAGAGGGATTCGAACCCCCGGACCCGTGAAGGTCAACGGTTTTCAAGACCGCCGCATTCGACCGCTCTGCCATCTCTCCAATTTGAGGCGGCAAAAATAACATTTTTTCGCAAAACAGGGTTTTTGTAATCAAAACATGATGGAAATGTTTGTAATATACTTCAAACCAAATATTTATTGTATTATCTTGGAGATATTCCCTCTTTCATCGATTTTGAAATCGGAACCCAGGCGGAAGCAACTTCGGATATTGTCGGGCGATAATACCGCACTCGCCACATCGTGACACAACACTTGGCCCGTTTCCATCAGGATGGCGTGCGTGGCATACTGCAACGCGATGGGGAAGTCGTGTACAATAATCATGATCAGCACATTGTGCTCTTGGTTCAAACGCTTCAGTATCTCCATGATCTCGAACTTGTGGGCCACGTCGAGGTTGGAGAGCGGCTCGTCGAGGAGCATCACGGGAGTCTGTTGCGCCATGGCGCGCGCAATGAGGGTGCGCTGCAGCTCGCCGCCGCTCAGCTCGCTGACCATGCGGCCGCGCAGGTGCGTGAGGTTGCACTGCGCCAACATCGCCTCCACAATGGCGTCGTCCTGCGCGTTGGCCAGCTGCCAATGTCGCTGATAAGGGTTGCGCCCCATCATGACCATGTCATAAACCGGCAGGTCGAAGATGAGGTCTTGGCGCTGGGGCACGTAGGCCACCTGCGTGGCCAACTCGCGTGTGCCGAACTCGCGTACGTTTCGGCCGTTGACGAACACGTTGCCGTCATCGGGTGTCAGCAAGCCCGCCATACATTTGAGCAGCGTGGTCTTGCCCGACCCGTTGGGCCCCACGACCGCGCAGAACTCGCCCTCTTTGACCTGTATGCTCAAGTCACGGAAAAGGGTGCCCTTCCCGTATCCGAAAGTAATGTGTTCCAGTTCTATATGGCTCATGTGGCGGATGGGGTGGTTATTCGAAGTAGTGTTGCAACTCGTCGGGACCGATGATGTGGAAGACGTTTTTGTTGGACGGGGTGATGGCCGGACTGTCGCAAGCGAACAGCTGCTGTAACAGGGCGCGTACCTCCTCGAAAGTGGTGGGTGGCTTGTAGCGGGAACGTCGCTGGCGCGCCATGCTGATGGCCATGTTGCGACGCACGTCGGCCTTGTAGAGGAACTGGTTGCTCTTGAAGGCATCCAAGGCCTTCTCGATGAGCGTCTGAACATCGCCCTCCTCGCTCTCGTCGTTGGGGGTGCCGTTGACGGCGAAATGGGTGTTGTCCATCTTCTCCAGGTCGTAGCCGAGCTTGAGGAAATCGCCTCTCAGCGAGTCGGCGAGGTCGGCCTGCGCGGGCGTGAGCGTGATGGTGGTGGGGAACAGGCTCTGCTGCACGCGCACCGGCGTGTTGACCAGAGCCTCCATGTAGCGGTCGTACATGATGCGCTCGTTGGCGTGGACCACATCAACCACAAAGGTGCGGTCCTGCAGACGGCAGAAGATGTATCGGCCGCCGGTCACGAAATAGTCAAACTGCTCGGGCACCTGGCTTTGACCTTCTGGCGATGAGACCTCTTCGGATATAGCCGTCTCCAATTGTGTGACGGTGGGCGTCTCGACGCGCTCTGTCTGGATGCCCTTGAGGAAATCCTCCCAGCCCGTGGGGGTGGTGTGCTCGCGGAAGCCGCCGCCGGAGAAGGTGTCCAGACCACTGTGTCGTGGGCGGGACGGCACGCTGTCGAAAGGATTGTAGTTGCGGTTGATGCCGAGCGAGGGGGGCACCACCTCGTGCTGCGCGGGCTTGTCGGGCGGCACAAGCGCACCCTCCGCATCGAAGTCGAATTGCGGGGTGAGCGACATGGTGCCCAGCGACTTCCGCACCGCGGCGTTGAGGAAACCGAACATCAGCTTCTCGTCCTGCAACTTCACTTCGACCTTGGTGGGGCTCACATTGACATCAATAGTCGCGGGGTCGATGTCGATGGAGATGAAATAGGCGGGTCGGTACCCTTGCGGGATCAGCTCGGAATAGGCGGTCTCCACGGCATAGTTGAGCAGGTTGTGCCGCACATAGCGGTGGTTGATGAACATGTACTGCTCGCTTTTTTTCTTCTTGGCGTTCTCGGGCTTGGCAATGTATCCGGAAATCTTCATGAAGTCGGTTTCCTGCTCCACGGGGAATAGTTTTTCCTTGAAATGCTGCCCGAAGATGGCGATGATGCGCTGCCGCAGGTTGGTGGACTCGAGCTTGAGGAGCAGCTTGCCGTTATGGTAAAGTGTGAAGTTGAGGTCGTGATGGATGAGCGCCACGCGGTAGAACTCCTCCTCGATGTGGGTCATCTCGACGTTGTCGGACTTGAGGAAGTTGCGGCGGGCAGGCACGTTGAAGAAGAGGTTCTTGACGGCCACGGAAGTGCCGTCGGGGGTGGCGATGACCTCGTGGGCCCGCACCTCGGCGCCCTCTATGAGCACGAGCGTGCCGGTCTCGCTCTCGGCGGGCTTGGTTTTCAGCTCCACATGCGCGATGGCGGCGATGGAGGCCATGGCCTCGCCGCGGAACCCCTTAGTGGTGATGTGGAAAAGGTCGTCGGCCGTGCGCAGCTTGGAGGTGGCATGCCGTTCGAAGCAAAGACGGGCATCGTTGAAAGACATGCCCTTGCCGTTGTCGATGACCTGTATCAGGGTGCGCCCGGCATCCTTGACGATGAGCTGGATGTCGGTGGCCCCGGAGTCAACGGCGTTTTCGAGAAGCTCCTTGACCACGGAGGCGGGGCGTTGCACCACCTCGCCGGCAGCGATTTGGTTGGCCACCGCATCAGGCAGTAGTTTGATGATATCCATGGGTTGGTTGTTGGTTGTTGGTGACACTAAAAGCCAATAGCCAAATGCCAGTCGCTATTTGAAAAACTTAAAATAGAGAATGGCGATGATGAGGACGAAAAAGAGCATCGTTACGATGGTGATCCAGGGCATGCTTCCCTTGTCCTTGTCGTGGCGGCGCTTGCTGGACCATTCGCGGTGCAGCTCCTCGGCGAAATCCTTGCGGTGGTTGCCCGTGGGTTTTTCCTCGTCTGGAGTGTAGAAACGGGGCTTATAGTTGAACTCTCTCGGTTCGGGTTTGTTGAAATTGAACAGGGCCATAATGATACTTTTTTAATGGAGTGCAAAAGTACAAAAAAGTGTCGAACTTTTTTGTACTTTTGCAGCGTAAACCAATAAAGAAAAAATAAGTACCAATTTATGAATCCGAGAGTACGTTTTGCCCCGTCTCCTACGGGCCCGCTGCACATTGGCGGTGTGAGAACTGCATTATACAACTACCTGTTTGCAAAGAAGAACCACGGCACTTTGTTACTGCGCATTGAGGACACCGACCAGACACGTTTTGTGGAAGGGGCGGAGGCCTACATCATCGAGGCCTTTGAATGGCTGGGCATCAAGTTCGACGAGGGTGTCGGCATCGGCGGCGACTACGGTCCCTACCGCCAGTCGGAGCGCAAGGCGATGTACAAGCCTTATGCCGAGCAGCTGGTGCGCGACGGCTGGGCCTACTACGCTTTCGACACCCCCGAGTCGCTGGATGCCAAGCGCAAGGAGGCCGAGAGCCAGAAGAAGACTTTCCAGTACGATGCCAGCACCCGCATGGACATGGTCAACTCACTGACACTGCCCGCAGAGGAGGTGGAACGCCGCCTCGCTTCTGGCGAGCCCTTCGTGGTGCGCTTCAAATATCCCGACAACGTGGATATACATGTCCACGACCTCGTCCGCGGCGAGGTGGTCATCAACTCGTCCCTGTTGGACGACAAGGTGCTGTACAAGTCCGACGGCATGCCCACCTACCATTTGGCCAACATCGTGGACGACCATACGATGAAGATCACGCACGTCATCCGCGGCGAGGAGTGGCTGCCTTCCGCCCCGCTGCATGTGATGCTCTACAAGGCTTTCGGCTGGGAGGCACCGCAGTTCGCGCACCTGCCGTTGCTGCTTAAACCCGACGGCAACGGCAAGCTCAGCAAACGCGACGGCGACCGTCTCGGTTTCCCTGTCTTCCCGTTGCAGTGGACCGACCCCAAGAGCGGCGAGACCTCCTCTGGCTACCGCGAGTCCGGTTATCTGCCTGATGCTGTGGTCAATATGCTGGCCCTGCTCGGCTGGAATCCGGGCGACGACCGCGAGATCATGACACTGCCCGAACTGGTGGAGGCCTTCTCCCTTGAAAAAATCAGCAAGGCCGGCGCCAAGTTTTCCCTCGACAAGGCCAAATGGTTCAACCACGAGTACATCCAGCAGAAAAGTGCCGACGAGCTTTATCCCTGTTTCGAGAAAATCTTGGAAAAAAAACAAATCAACTGCAACGCAGACTATGTCAAAAACGTTATTGACCTGATCAAAGACCGGTTGAATTTCATTGGCGACTTCTGGGAGCAGGCGGGATATTTCTTCGAGGCCCCGACAGAGTACGACCCCCAGTCGTTGAAGAAACGTTGGAAAGAGGGGACGGGCAAGCACCTGTTGGTGATTGACGATATGCTGCGGGCGTTCCAGCCCTTTGACAAGCAGAAAGCGCAGGATGCTGTGATGCAGTATATTCAGGTGCACGGGCTTAACATGGGGCAGATTCTGAACAGCGTCCGCATCGCCTTGGTGGGTGCCGCCCGCGGTCCGGAACTCTTCACGATGATTGAGTTGATAGGCACCGGGGAGGTTCACAGGCGTGTTGAACGCGCTGTGGAAGTTGTTGACGATAATCGCGTCTAAAACAATATGTTATGAAAATTAAAACTTTGATCTGGACAATAGGGATTTTGTGCTGTGTCTCTTGGGGAAACGCACAAGGGTTCACTGTCACAGCTGCCGCAAATGGCACCACTCCCAATGCCTTGATCCAGCAACATCTGGCCGGTGAGGGGGTTATCTTGAGCAACGGCAGCTTTACATACGGTGCCAATACCACGACAACGAGCTCCATATCCTCCAATCCGCAGATCGGTGTTTTTAATCGCGGGAATGTGACGTTTCCCATTTCGTCCGGCATTGTGATGACGACAAGTAATTTGAGCAGCATCTCACAATCCAGCAATTATCCGAGTGCTAATGCCAGTGTAGATGTTACCAATAACACTGTGACCCCGGATGCGAAACTCGCAACCATCATTTCGGCAAATCTTCATGACCGGGCTGCCCTGGATTTCGATTTTGTGGCCTTTTCCGATACGATGGCCTTCAACTATGTGTTCGCCTCGGAGGAGTATCCGGATTTTGTCTGCTCGGACTATAATGATGTGTTCGGCTTTTTTATTGAGGGATATAATCCGGTGACCCATGCCAACTCCTCGTGGAATATAGCGTTGTTGCCCAATGGGATCACGCCGGTGACCATCAATACGGTGAACGGGGGACAGTGTGGTTCGAGTTATAGTCCTACGTCCACAACTGTTCTTACAAACTCGCAGTATTATCATCAGAACAGCAGTTCACCCCCAGCATTTAACGGATACACGGTAAAACTTGCTGCTTCGGCCAACGTGGTGCCTTGTCAGGTGTATCACATGCATCTGGCGATTGCGGATGTGAGTGATGGGATTTACGATTCCGGCGTCTTCCTTGAAGAGGGCAGCTTCTATAGCCCTTCGGTGGAGCTGGAACGCGAATATTCGACGGCGAACCAAGTGGAAATGATGAACCATTATGGAGACACCCTCATACAAGGGTGTCGCGATGTGGAGGTCCAGTATAAGCTGCCGGGAGGCAGAATCGCACCGGGCAGCTACTACACTTGGGTGGAAGAGATTGGAACCACGGTGATGGGGCAGGACTATGATTTGACCTATTTTGACGGCACGATATGGAGACACCTCAATCCGATTCAGCCGGAAATCTTTTTTTCCAGTTCCGACTCTGTTACCCGTATCCACCTGACTATGTTGGATTCCGTGTTGTGTGACGACGATGAAGTCAAGGAGGTGAGACTGATTTTCCATACTGTATTTTGCGATCTTTTTATAGACCAAGGCGCAGGACGCGATGACACCCTGGTTTTCCATCTCAAGTGCAACCCGGCGATTGAGTTGGCGGACACCACACTCTATTTTTGCCATGAGGCTAATTATGTTACTGTTGAGCAATTGAGTGGCTCCGACGATGTGCTCTTCCATTGGCTTGCCGCCGATGGCAGTGCCAATCCGGCAGGCATCGCCAATCCCAATGCCCAGACCTCCGAGGCCAACATTACACAAAACAGAACCTACCGCGTCGCAGCCACAGACCGTTACGGGTGCTTGTCCGACACGGCAACCGTGGAGGTGTTCGTGAGCGAGAAACCGGAAGTCGATCTCCAGATCGCGCCGGAGACGGGATGCACACCATTGCCCGTTGTGCTTCAGAACCTCAATTCGCCTGATGGATGCCAGTTCCGGTGGCGGGTGGTTTCTGACAATGGGAACTACGACACGCTTGCGACGGTCAACCCTTTGAACTTGGTGATGGATTCCGCAGGATACTACAATGTTTCCCTCTGGCTTTCCACTGCTCCGGGATGCGACGACTCGCTGTCATTGACCCACGCTATCCATGTGTCGGAATACCCTCACGCCATTCCAACATTCTCGCCTGAGGAACCGCATAACGGGGAGACTGTCTATTTCTATAACGAGTCCACGGGTGACGAGATCGTCTCATACCTCTGGACTTTCGGCGACGGGGCTACCGCCACGTCCGCGGATGCGGAACACGCCTACCATGTAAGTACTTCCGACAACAAGCTGGTCCGTTTTTCAGTCACCAATGTCGATGGATGTTCCGACGACACCACCTTCATAGTCCCGGTGGTGGATAACTTCGCCTTCTATGTTCCCAACTCGTTCACGCCTAACGGTGACAATATCAACGATGTGTTCCAACCCAAGGCCACTGACGTGGCATATTACCGATTGGAGTTGTACGACCGTCAGGGAAATCTCTTTTTTATGACGGAAGATACCGAAGACTCCTGGGATGGCACCATTGGCGGGCAACCAGCCCCCGTCGGTGTTTATGTGTGGAAAGTTGAATACATCCGTGTCGCAGACTTGAACACGACGCATCATAAACAGGGTACTGTGACCCTTGTCAGATAATTTCACTATGGAAAACAACTATGCCTTGCGCATTGCCCAGGAGCTGCAACTGACCGAAGAGCAGGTCAGGAACACCCTGGCATTGTTGGAGGGTGGTGCCACCATCCCCTTTATTTCACGATACAGGAAAGAGGCTACCGGCAGTCTCGATGAGGTGCAGATTGGCCAGATCCGCGACCTTCATGCCCGCTATGTGGAGCTTGACAAACGTCGTGCCGCCATTTTGGATTCCATTTCCGAGCAGGGCAAGCTCACGCCCGAGTTGGAGTCGCAGCTCCATGCCGCGCTCACGCTGAGTGAGTTGGAGGATCTCTATTTGCCGTATCGTCCCAAACGCAAAACCCGAGCCACTGTGGCTGCAGAGAGGGGTCTGGAGCCGTTGGCCAGGATTCTCGCCGCCCAGAAGCAGGTGGACCTGCAAAAGGAGGCCGCCCGCTACGTGAATGCCGAGAAGGGTGTCGCCAACGTTGAGGAGGCCTTGGCTGGTGCGCGCGACATCATTGCGGAGCGCATCAGTGAGAATGTCACCATCCGCGCGCGTCTGCGCAACACTTTCCGCCAGCATAGCACCATCGCCACCAAACGCATCAAGGATGCCGTTGACGAGGAGGAGAAATACCGCATGTACTACGATGCCCGCGAGAAGTTGGCACGCACCCCTTCGCACCGCTTGCTCGCCATGCTCCGTGGCGAGGAAGAGGGTGTCCTGCGCCTCACTATCGCGCCCGATGAGCAACGCACACTCGATTCTATGAAGAGATGGCTCATTCATAGCAACAGCAATTGCGCCCAACAGGTCTGGATGGCCGCCACCGATGCCTACAAACGTTTGCTGCAGCCTCAATTGGAGACCGAGATGCGCGGCTTCTACAAGGAGAAAGCCGACACGGAGGCTATCCGTGTGTTTACGGAAAATGCGCGCCAGCTGCTGCTGGCGGCGCCCCTTGGGCAAGTGACCACCTTGGCCATCGACCCGGGCTTCCGCACAGGCTGCAAGGTCGTCATCCTCGATCCCCAAGGCAAACTGCTCTACAATGAGACCATCTATCCCCACCCGCCTGTGGCACAGTATAAACTTTCGTCCGACAAGCTCAAGCGGCTGGTGCTGCAATACAAGGTCGATGCCATCGCCATCGGCAACGGCACCGGTGGACGCGAGACGGAGAATTTCATCCGCTATATCCCCTTTGAACGCGACGTGAAGGCCTACATGGTCAACGAAAGCGGTGCCTCGGTCTATTCGGCCTCCGCTGTGGCGCGTGCCGAGTTTCCCAATTATGATGTCACTGTGCGCGGAGCCGTCTCCATCGGACGGCGCCTCATGGACCCGCTGGCAGAGTTGGTGAAGATTGACCCCAAGTCCATCGGCGTCGGACAATACCAACACGATGTGAACCAAAAGCGGTTGCAGGAGAGTCTGGAAGAGACTGTGGCGAGCTGCGTCAACTATGTGGGGGTGGAACTGAACACCGCGAGCAAAGAGCTGCTCTCCTACGTGTCAGGCATCGGCCCGTCGCTGGCCCGCAACATCATCGAGTACCGCGACGAGCACGGTCCGTTTCCATCTCGCGAAAGCCTTAAGCAGGTGCCCCGTTTCGGTGCCAAGGCTTTTGAACAGTCGGCAGGCTTCCTCCGTATCCGCGATGCGGAAAACCCGCTCGACCACAGCGCGGTGCACCCCGAAAGCTATCCTGTGGTCAACGCGATGGCCAAGGAGATGGGCTGCACCGTGTCGGACCTGATCAGCCGCAAGGATATTCGCGACAATATCAACTTGGCGCACTTCATCACGCCAAAGGTCGGTATGCCGACCTTGACCGACATCATGAAGGAGCTGGCCAAGCCCGGTCGTGACCCGCGCACACAGTTCGAGAAATTCGAGTTTGACAAAAATGTTCACAAAATCGAGGACCTGAAGCCCGGCATGGATTTGCCTGGCATCGTCACCAACATTACCAATTTCGGCTGTTTCGTCGATGTTGGTGTGCATCAGGACGGCCTTGTCCACGTCAGCAACATGTCTCCCACCCGCCGCGTGGCCAATCCGGCCGAGGTGGTTCATCTCAACCAAAAGGTGATGGTGCGCGTTGTCGGAGTGGAGGTGGATCGCAAGAGAATCAGCCTGGCGCTGGTCAATGAAAAGGCGAACTGAAGAAACCTGCTGTCGCCCGCTATGGACGGACAACAGCAGGGTGGGGTGTTTCTATGTCTTGGGATTTTCGGCTTGCGGGGGCTGCGCAGATGCCTTGGGATGGCGGCCCGCCTTTTTGAGTGCCTCCGACAAGATCCACTCAATCTGGCCGTTGGCGCTGCGAAACTCGTCTGCCGCCCATTTTTCAATGGCCGCGAAAATCTCACCATCCACTCGCAATGCGAAATTTTTCTTCATGTTGGTGATTTAGCCGTTAGCGGTCAGCAATTCAGCACATATTATTGGTACAGCGTCCCTGTGTTGATGACGGGAGAGGCGGACTCGTCGGCGCAGAGCACCACCAGAAGGTTGGAGACCATCGCGGCCTTGCGCTCCTCGTCCAACTCCACGATGTGGTCCTCGGAGAGTTTCTTGAGGGCGAGATCGACCATGGAGACGGCACCTTCCACGATCTTCTCACGGGCGGAGATGATGGCGTCGGCCTGCTGGCGGCGCAACATCACGCTGGCAATCTCGGCGGCGTAAGCCAGGTAGTTGATGCGCGCCTCAATGACCTCGATGCCGGCAATGGAGAGTCGGCTGCGCAACTCCTCCTCCAACCGCTCGTTGATCTCTTCGCCGCCGGAACGCAGGGTGATTTCATTGTCCTCTTTGTCCATGTTGTCGTACGCATATTGTCCGGCCACCATGCGCAGCGCGGCATCGCTTTGCACCCGCACGAAAGAGTTGAAACTCTTGACGGCCGTGGAATGCGTCGGTGTGGTGGTGATCGTGAAGTCCGAGTCGATCTCAAAGCAGGCTTTGTAGGTGTCTTCGATTTTCCAAACCAGGACCAAGCCAATCATGATCGGGTTGCCGCTCTTGTCGTTCACCTTGATGGGCTCCACGTCCATGTTGCTGGCGCGCAGGGAGATCTTTTCCTTGTGATAGAAGGGGTTCATCCACATGAAACCGTTCTCCTTGACAGTGCCGGAGTACTTGCCGAAGAAGGTCAGCACGCGCGATTGGTTGGGTTGAACAATGAAGAAGCCGGCGAGATGGAGAATATAGCAGAACAGGAACAGAATGCTCAATGCGATGGGCAAAGCAATCCAGCCGGTAGACTCCATCACGACGGCATGTTTGGGCATGGCGGGCGGTATGAGGTCGCCGACAATGCCGTATTCCATGACGGGACGTGTCATGCAGTCCAGATGGGCAAGACCGACGATGATGAGGACGAATATCGCCAACAAGGCGAGGTTGATGAAAAGATGCAAAAAACCATTGTTCTTCGCAGTCGGGGTTTTGACAAATTCTTTTGATTCCATATCTTTGATTATTAGTTTGTTGTGTAATTTGTAATTTAAAATAATATCAAAATAATATCACTTGCAAAAATAGAAAATTTTTCAATTATGTCAAGATAATCGAGAAAAAAACTCTCCAGACATTGTCATGGATGATTATGGGTTTAAAACAAAACAGATTGGAAGAATTTGGAAACAAAAAAGGTTGCACAAACCGTACAACCTTTTGTTCTGTGTGATCTGTACAAGATTTGAACTTGTGACCTCTTGCCTGTCAAGCAAGCGCTCTAAACCAACTGAGCTAACAGATCAATTCTGTCTCTTCGGCGGAGAGACTGGGATTCGAACCCAGGAGGCGCTTTTGGCGCCTACACGCTCTCCAGGCGTGCGCCTTCGACCACTCGGCCATCTCTCCTCTTCTTTCAAAGAGGGTGCAAAAATACATTTTTTTTCGATATAACCAAGAATAAAAATGTTTTCCGTTATTTTATTTTATAATTTCATGATTATCAGGATAATAAAATTTATCCAGATAGAATCCCACACGGTTCAGAATCGGGTTCGCGCGGCTTTTGTCGATCACAATTCGGACAGAAACAGTGGTAATCTTGTCAAAAAGCATGATCCTTTTGTATCCGATGGTCGTGCCTTTTGCCACTGTGCGCCACGTTCCGCCACTTTCCAACACCTCCACATGGAAACATTCCACACGCTGTCCCAAGGGGATGTATTCCTGCAGAACCACGCGGTTGATGGTCTGTGGTTCTGCAAACTCGAAAACCACCTCGGCGGCGTTCGCCGTGTCCTCTGTAGTCCAGAAACTGTCGTAATTGTCATCAATGAGATTCTGGGGCCCGAACGGAGTCGGTTTCATATTGTGGTCGTCTTCTTTCCCACCCCGAATGTCCGAGGCGTTCACGAAGATGGCTTTTTGCGCCAAGTCGTGGGCGAAGATGGAGTCCAGAGCGCGGCGGAGTTCGCGGAGCCGTGCGGCGTCCTCCTCGGAGATGAGGCCGCGACTGTCGGGCGGCACATTTAAGAGCAGCAATGAGTTGCGTCCCACACTGGTGTAGTAGATGCGCAGCAGCTCCTGCAGCGACTTGGGATGCTCGCTCTCGCGGTAGAACCATCCTGTCCGGATGGAAACATCCGTCTCGGCGGGCACCCAGCAGGCGCCGTCGCGATTGCCGTGAGTGAGCGTGTCCTGCGGGGGTGCCTGTGTGCCGGGTGCGAAGCCCTCCACGTCGAGTCGCGACCAGTTGGTGAGTCCGGCCATGCCCTCCTCGTTGCCTATCCAGCGGCATCCCGGCCCCACGTCGCTGAACATTACCGCCTGTGGCTGTAGCCGCCGAACCGTGCGGTGGAACCTCTTCCAGTCATAGACCTGCCGCTTGCCGTTGGGCCCCTCGCCGTTCGCACCGTCGAACCACATCTCAAAGACGGGCCCGTAATGCGACAGGGCACTGCGCAATGTGCGGCAATAGGTCCGGTTATAGGCGGGTGTGCCGTACGTGGGCGCGTTGCGGTCCCAGGGGGATATATAGACGCCGAATTTGAGTCCCGCACGCCCGCAGGCTTCGGAAAGCTCCTTCAGCACATCTCCATGCCCGTTGCGCCAGACGCTTTGACGCACCGTGTGTGTACTCGTCGGATTGGGCCATAGACAGAAACCGTCATGGTGTTTGGCCGTGACGATAATGCCCTTGAAACCGGCCTCCTTCGCCACCCTGGCCCATTGGTCGCAGTCGAGTTGAGAGGGCTGGAAGATGTCTTCCGTCTCCGTACCCTCGCCCCACTCTTTGCCCGTGAAGGTGTTGGGCCCGAAATGGACAAACATGTTCATCTCCATCTGCTGCCACTGCACCTGCGCGGCCGTCGGCACCGGACCGTATGGATCGGGTGGGAGTTGCGCAAATGCGCTCAAAACCGAAAAGCAAAATAACAGAAGGGATGAAACGCGACTCATATCAGGTTCATGGTTCAAAGTGGTTTGCTTCTGACTTCAAGTCCTCAACGAATGCAACGAGTCTCTTTGACAGCTCGACCACTCGCTCCCGCCAGACATCGATGGTGACATCAAGGTTGTCGGAGACAATCTTGATGGAGGAGTAGGGGACACCGTAGCATTGCGCCACCGTGAAGAGGGCGGCGGACTCCATGTCGAAACAGTCGGCTTTTTTCTTGATGCTTTCAAGATATTGCGGGGTGAACACGTTCGGGGAGACGAAACAGTCGGAGGAGTACAGCACGGCCTCTTCCAGACCGGGGCATTCGAAGGGCAGCGGTGCGGTGAGCATGCGCTGTTCGTTGAAGGGTTCGCCGGCGGAGATGATCTCCTTGATGCGCAGCAGAGTGCCTACGGGCTTGTCGTGCGAGCCGACAGTGCCGATATTGAGGATGTGCAGCGGCTCACCTCGATGTTGCTCCATGAATTGTACCATGGCGCGTGTGGCATTCTCGCGTCCGATACCAGTGAAATGGGTTGTGTCTGCCAATGTGCCCACCTCTTCGGGCACTGCGGCAAATAAGACTGCTTTCATATTGAGTGAAAATTTAGGGCGCAAAGGTACGAAAAATTATCGTCTGCCATCTGTTTTCTTTCGCCCGTTCTTTGCGCACTTGAAATAAATGTATTTTTGCACTCTTTTTTCAATTTGTCAAATTATATTGATATAATTCAGTGAATCAGCGAGATGCAAAGCATGAGAAGATGACCACCCAGCCTGTTGGGCGTCTGGTGTGCGAAATGGCCGTCCCCTCGATGGTCTGTATGCTCGCCACAGGCTTCTACAATGTGGTGGACACCTTCTTCGTGGGCAAAATCGACACGCAGTCCACCGCCGCCCTCGGCATCGTCTTTGTCTATATGACCCTGTTGCAGGCCATCTCCTTCTTCCTCGGCCAGGGGTCGGGCATCTTCATCTCCAACGCCCTGGGCGCCCGCAAGTTCAAGGAGGCCGAGGCGATGGCCGCCACGGGCTTTTTCTCCGCCATCATCCTGACCACCTTTATGGCAATTTGCGGTTTCCTGTTTATGGACCCGCTGTTGCGCTTCTTCGGCTCCACGGAGACCATTCTGCCGGTGGCGCGGCCCTACTTCGGATATATCTTGCTTTGCACCCCTTTTATGTCGGGGGTGTTTGTGATGAACAACCAGATGCGCCTGCAAGGCAATGCGACGCTCTCGATGATCGGCATCCTCTCCGGTGTGGTGCTCAACATCGCCCTTGACCCATTGTTCATCTTCGGGTTGGATATGGGCGTGGCCGGCGCCGGTCTTGCCACGGCCATTTCCCAATTCATCAGTTTCTGGATTATGTTCGCCATCATCGGGCGCAACGGTGGCATCCACATCCGTTTGCGCCTTTTCAAGCCCACGCTTGAACAGTTCCGCGAGATAGTGGCGGGCGGACTGCCCTCCCTGGTGCGCCAAAGTCTCATCAGTGTGGTGTCGTTGTGTGTCAACAATCTGGCGGCTGGCTACGGCGACGCGGCGGTGGCGGCATTCTCGGTGGTCAACCGGGTGATGGCTCTCGTGATGGCCGCCCTGCTGGGGTTCGGCCAGGGCTTCCAGCCTGTCTGCGGGTTCAACTACGGCGCAGGCCTCTACGCGCGCGTGCGCAAGGCCTTCAACTTCAGTGTGGTGGTGGCGACGGTGTATTGCGTGGTGGTAAGCGTCCTCGGCATAGTCTTTGCCACCGGCATCATCACGCTGTTCCGTGCCGAAGATGCCGATGTGATAGACATAGGCGCGCAGGTGCTGCGTTACCAATGCTACACCTTCCCTTTGGTGGGATTTGTCGTTATCGCCAATATGTACCTGCAGAATATCCGGAAAACAGTGAGCGCCACTCTCGTGGCCATCGGGAGGCACGGGCTCTTCTTTATCCCGCTTCTCTATTTGGGGACTTGGCATTTCGGAATGTTCGGTATGATTATCGCCCAGCCCATTGCCGACGTGTTCTCTATCTCAATGGCGGCCATCCTCTGTGGCCGGGCGCTGCGCGAAATGCCTTAGAGACTTCAGAATTTCATCACTTTTTTCCGTAATTGATAATACGCCTCCTCGTTGAAACGGTAGCGCCTGGGCAGACGTTTCGACCGTTCCGGCTCCTCCACAGGGTCCACTAAGCCGAGCTTCAGGACCCGTTTCTGGAAATTGCGGCGGTCGAATGTACGGCAGAAGACATCCGTGTAGAGCCGCTGGATATCCGGGATGGTGAAGAGGTCGCCCAACAGCAGGAATGCCACGGGGATGAGGTGGAAGCCGATGCGCAGGTGGATGAGGGCCTTGCGGAAGACCTCGGCGTGGTCGAAGGCCAGTGCGGGCAACTCGTTGACGGGGAACCAGCAGGCCTGTGCGGCATCGTCGCCGGCAATGGCCCGCTCTTTGTCGGCGGGTGACACCACGGAGTAGAAGCCCCCGCTGATGACGCGCCCCCTCGGGTCACGGTCCACACCGCTGAAAGCGCCAATCTCCTCCATATAGAGCGGTTCCAGTCCCGTCTCCTCCTTCAGTTCGCGGCGCGCGGCCTCCTCCAGGGTCTCGTTTTCCTCGAGAAAACCGCCCGGGAAGGCCCAACAGTCCTTGTACGGCTCCCGCCCGCGCTTGATCAGCAGCACGTTCAGATGGCTGCCGTCAAAACAGAACACTACATTGTCAGCGGTCACCGCCGGCCGCCAGTAGTCATAGCAAAATTTGCCTTTTTCACTCATATTTGCTTCGTTGGTATATTGTGTTTTCTGATGATTTTAGCGCGGCAAAAATACAAAAAATATTCAAGTGTATTTTGTACACATTATATTGTGTTTTTTTATATTTTTGCGCTTTCTGCCCGAGAAGGGTGTTATTGTGATTAATATATTGATAATAAAGAAGTTATAAATATGATTAGAAAGATGAATTGTACTGGAAGAGACGGGAATGTTGCCAAAAGTAACAGACTGGTGCTGACCTTTTGTGGAATCGCGGTGTTCTTGTTCCTGTGCACATATAATAATGTATATGGGCAGGACTCCATTCACGTGAACCTGGACAAGGCGATACAGATTGCCCTGTCGGAGACGCCCACGATGCGCATCGCCGACAGGGATGTGCAGATTAAGCAACTCTATCGGAAAGAGCAGATTGCCGCGCTCTTCCCCGACGTGTCGCTTGCTTCGAACTACAACCGCACGCTGCTAAAGCAGACGATGTCGATGGATATGGGCGGCCAGACGATGAACATCAAGGTGGGTCGCGACAACACCTATTCCGTCGGCGCCAACCTGAGCCTGCCGATTATCGCCTTCCCACTCTGGTCGAACCTCAAGCTCAGCGCGATGGACATCGAGCTGGCACAGGAGGCGGCTCGCTCCTCCAAATTGGATTTGGTGAATCAGGTGAAACAGGCCTACTATATATATTTATTGGCCAAGCAGTCGTATGATGTGCTGCAAAAGAGCTATGCCCAGTTGGAGGCCAGCAACCAGCTGGTGACCAACTCGTTCAACCAGGGCCTGGTCTCCGAGTTCGAGAAGTTGCGTTCCGACGTGGCGTTGCAGAACCAGCGTCCGGCCGTCACCTCCGCCGAAAAGAGTGTGCGTCTGGCCATTATGCGTCTCAAGGTCCTCTTGGGAATGAATATGGACGAGCCCGTCATTTTCGACGGCAACCTCTCCGACTACGAACAGGGGGTGCTCAGTGCCAAGATGCCTTCGGAACAGGAAATCCAGTTGGCCCAGAACTCCGCTTTGCGCCAGTTGGACTTGGGCATCCGTGAGTTGGAGCAGTCCAAGAAGATTATTCGCGGTTCCTCCCTGCCGATGCTTGCCTTGGCCGGCGCGTTCCAGTATTCCGGTATGGGCGACGACGGCGGTAAGTTCACCAACTATCCCTATTCGTATGTGGCGCTCTCGCTGCAGGTGCCGATTGTCTCGTGGGTGGCCACCTCCTACAAACTGAAGCAGTCGGACTTGAACATCCAGAATATGCAGGACCAGCGGTTGGATGTGGAGCGAAACCTCCGTGTCGGGGTGCAGAGTTATCTGAACGATATGCAGCAGGCTATGGAGAGCATTGCCGCCGACCGCGAGACGATGCTTCAGGCGCAGAAGGCGTACGAGATAGCCCAGAAGCAGTATGAGGTGGGAATGAACACCTGGCTGGATCTGAACAATGCCGAGCTGACGCTCACCAGCACCCGGCTCACCTACTGTCAGTCCATCTTCAACTACCTCACCGCGAAAGCCAACTTAGACGCAACGTTGGGAGTGGAGAATTGAGAATTAAGACGGAAGACTTTAGACTTAAGACCAATAGATAATGGCAAAAGAATTTTTTTTATCTTTACCGCTTGAATTATAATTAAATACAACAAACTATCCCCCCCCCTTTAAATCTACTATTATGAAAAAACAAATACCCCTTTTCTTCGCAATCCTCGCCACCCTTTTCATCACCCTCGCCGCCTCCGCCCAGGGCGAGTGGAAGTGGGCCAACTACTGGACGGGCAACGATGACCCGCTGAACAGTACGAATCCATACAATTACATCGTGCGCACTGCCTTTGATGACGATGGAAATGTTTATGTTTTCGGCAACTTTGGCGGCAATGCTCGAATATATGACCAAAACCAGTCTTCTTACTTTTGTAGTCAAGTATCAATTATTGCTGCAAACACTCCGGGAACAGTCTTGGCAAAGTTTGATGTGAATGGAAATTTATTGTGGGAAAAGGTGATAAAAAGCAGCTATGATATGAGCAATATGCCGTATGATATGTACCTCTATGATAATCGTATTGTTATTGCAGGGGAGTATTCGTGGGATGGTGGTCTCGGCAAACAATTGTGGTTTATAGACACTCTAATTACCCAACAGGTAGCGCAGTCATACCCGTCTATCGAGCATAACCCACCTTTTACATTTGGTGCCTATACTTACTTTGTTTTTTTCGATTTAGACGGAAACACTGTGCAGAGCCACTTTGTAAAATCATTGACTAGGGAGTTATACAATGGCCAACAAGATGCGATGCCGTTGGGTAGAGGACTGACTGGTGCCTATCCCATTTGCATAGACAGCTATGAAAACACGTATATCGCTACTCCAACACAATATGGGGGAAGTGACACCTTACCATATACAATTGTGATTGATGAGGACTCTACTAAAATATATAATTTCTTTTTATCGGAAAATTGCACCGAACCTGGCTATGTCGTTAATAATATTATGCTGTATAAATTTACGTCCAATTGGACATTAGAATGGATGAAGGCGGTTGTAGCGAGTACAGAAGGTCTTGCCTCTCCAAGTCCAACTCACACAGACTATCCTCCTATTTTTATCCCATACGTTGGAGGTATGAATATTGATGAAAACGACAATCTGTATCTTTCTGGTTCAATTGGAGGTGTGTTTTTGTATGATGAATATAATCAATATCCTATGAGATTTTTTTGGGATAGCACACATTATGCAACTATATCTGATCATGGACTTGCTCATAGCTTGCCATTCATCATTAAATACGATTCAGATGGCAATGTTCAATGGGCAAGCCAAGCTTTTGTGAGAAACCCAGAAGATGCTCCTTTTAACAACTCTGTTGTATGGACAGACAATTGCTTGAAAGAGCAGTCAGTTTATCTTATGGGCTACGCTGAGCTACTTGATGGATTAAGTGCTGATTATTCTTTTGGAGATGATAGTAACATAGTTCCCATCAGCCAATACTCCTCCTATTTTGCCAGATTTAACAAAGATAATGGGGCGTTTGAAAGTTGTGGAGTAGTCCCTGGAGAGAAAACCACATTGGATTTAGGGAAGAGTTCTGTGCCGGCAGTTACTAATAATCATTTTTTAGGTATATGTAGAAATTATTACAATAGTTACTATCTTCTGAATTATTTTAATGTTAACGGAACTTTTGACCGTGCAGACACCATTTGGTATATGTCAAAGAATCATAGTGCCAGGCAGGGCGTGGCAGTGAATGACGATGGTTATATTCTTTGTAATATTGTAGCGAACCAAGATCTGATCTTCGGCCATGACCTAACCCTCAATTTCGATGACCACCAGCATAGCCACGCGGTCGTTGCCCTTCGCTACGACCCGTCCATATTGGAGCCATATTCGGAAGATACAACAGGGGTGGCACTCTACACGAAGACCTCTGTCAGAATTTATCCCAATCCCACCTCAAATACTTTATATGTTGAGAGTGAAGATGCAACCATAGACCATATTGTGCTACTTGACTTGACCGGGAAAGAGATTCTCCGTCAGGATGTGCTTGAACATAAAGCCACACTCAACATTTCCTTCCTGCCTAACGGGATGTATTTTGTCAAAACTTGTTGCAACGGGAGTTTTCAAATCAACAAGTTTGTCAAATCGGAGTTTTAACCCTTGAAATCAACAATTATGAAGAGACCCCAACACTTTTTGCTGCCACTTTTGCTTTGCGGTATGTTATTCGCGCAGGCGCAGTCGGGGTGCGACCTGTACATCAACACTGATTTTGACTCCGAATGCCTCCTGACGGAATATATCAGGGAGAAGCCGTATTTGTGGGAACAGGGCTTCGAGAACTGTCTGGCGGCCTGCAAGGGCAATACAGTAGAATATACGGCAGTCTGCCCCAATGGAGTCCAGTATTTTTGGACCATATCAGGTTCTTCTTCCTATTATCTGACCAATCAGAACCGCACGGCGGTGGTTACGTGGGGTAACAATAATGATGTCGGAAACATATCCGTGAACGTGGTCACCTCCGACACCAACACCTGCACGGCGGAGGCGTGTGTGCTGCTGATGGAGTCTCCGCAGATAGAATCCGCAACAGTGCCGGCCTATTATATAGACCAGTACGGCACTAAAATAATTGAAGTCTGTCTTAATGAGACTGTTGACCTGATGGATATGAGCCTTGCAGGCCAGACACCCATAGTGGGTTGTCTTTGGGAGACTCCGTTCGGGGATGCCTCCACCCCAAACCATACGATAACGGCAAGCCAAACGGGAGAATATGTTATCGTTCATCGTGTTCAGAACGAATGCGGTTGCGAGGGCTATGAGGAAATCACGCTCAAAGTTATGAAGTCGGAGGCCCTCAAGCTCTCGTGCTATGGAACAGTCTGTGCAGGCTCTCAGGAAACCTATACCCTGCCAGAACCCTATTGTTCCCAATATTTGTGGAGTGTGGAGGGGGGTACCTATACCGTTGACTCGTCCGGTCCGGCCACCATTAATGTCCAGTGGGGGAACCCGTCTTCCGGATACGGCGTTATCTCCATAGATGCCTCTCATTGTGAGTCGCCCTGCAATGTATTGACCTCAATAAAAATCCCCATAATATCGCAAAACGCTTCAATATCTGGCCCGGATGTGGTTTGTGTGGGCGATGTGCAGCAGTTTGAACTTCCAGTGTGGGGCTCGACATCCTACTCCTGGCAGGTTCTCCCTCCTGCCGGGGTCAACATCGCCAACACAGAGGGGCAGAACCGGATCCTGCTTCATTTCGGCCAAACAGGGACATACACGCTGAAAGCCACCTATGAATGCGACTTTCTCGGTTGCGGGCCGGACACTGCGGCCAAGACCATCGTGGTCAAGGACACTATGAGCATCAATTCCGGTGACAACACCCTTTGCAAAGGCGCAACCGGGCATTACACCACGTGGCACGGCAACAGTGTGGCCTGGAGGGTGTATGACCAGAGCAATACGCAGATATACAGCACAAACGATGTTGCCCTCAGCTATACCTTTAACGCTGCCGGCAGATATAGAATAGTGGCCTCCAACAGCAACTATTGTGATGATGCTGAATATTTGGTCACCGTTCTTGACAATCCATCGGCACTGACCGGCACGGATGGGCCTCACACGGCCTGCATAGGGAGCTCCATTCTGCTAAGTGCCACCCCTGCACATCCCAACTACTATTTGGAGTGGGTGCAGCTTTGCGCCCCTTATAATACCGAGAACGGTGATGAAGTGACCATCAACTATGGTAGCGATGTGTGCGATGTGGCCGTCTATCAGATCGATGCGGAGAACGGCTGCCGTTCTGCCGCCTACCTCCACGAGGTGGCCGCTTTCCAGCTGGCGGCATCCGGACTGCCCTCTTCGGTTTCAGTATGTGCGGGCGACACACTCAACCGGACGGTTCCCTGGCAGGAAAATGTGCTGTACGAATGGACCATATCGCCTGCGGGCGCCGCCTCCATACAAGGCGACCATCTCAGCAACAGTGTGACCATATTGGTGAACCACCTTGCAAACAACCAGCCGTCATACGCTATGGTGACCCTGAAACGGACCTACTGTTCGGGCGCAGAATACGCGGAGACGTTCCTGCTCACCACCATAGACGTTCCAACGCCGACCATTTCCTACAGCACCCCTGTCTGCCAGGGGGACAACGCCAACTTTTACGTGACATCACCCGTCTCTAACCCATCGGATTACACATGGCACATTGGCGGCAGCAGCTATGTGGGGGAAACGGCATCACACATCTTCAACCAGGCCGGGAATCAGGCCTTCACGTTGGAATACCACCCGTATCCGTCATGTCCTGCCGTCGTGGTCTCCGGGACTATGGAAGTGGTACCAGCTCCCGTGGTGGCGCCATATTTTGACGGACAGAATGTCGGAGTGATTTACTATCCCAACGCCTCGTATGTCTGGGAGGTGAACGGGAACACCCAACAATTCAACAGTAATGTTTGCCCATATACAACAACAGGCACCTATTGTTGCACGGTCACATACACCACCACTCCGTCTTGCTCTTCCTCGGGGTGCATTACCATAGCGGGAAGCAATCCCGGTGGGGACTGCATTGCGATGTCGTGTTCATCGTCTGTCGCCTGCGCCACGGCCACGGTCTCTTTGACCAACAACAGCGGTGGCGATGTTTTATGGTCCATAACGCCGCAAATTTCCGGCAATGCGTTCACCTACACGGATAACACATCCGCCTCCATAGCTTTCAGCTATCCGGGAGCATATACCGTAAGGGGGACGGCAACGGTGAACGGACAGTGCTATATGGGAACCACAACTTGCACGATAGAATGCGTGCCGGATTTTTCCCTGTCCTATACTTGTAACAATCCTGTTGCTTTTGAAGACAGGACCCTGTGTCTGACAAGCGGGCTGATAGCATCGCGCAATATATACATACAGGAGACGGGGATAACCTACAACAATGTCGGTTCATCCACCACCTTCCCGTTGAGTTCTTTCGTGTTGGGTGGAGCAAACCATATCACCCTGACCGTTTACCTTTCCAATGGGCAGCAATGCCAGATTACCAAAGAACTCGTCATTGATGCTCTGCCGTCAATCACAAGTTTGAACATCAGCCAATATATGTGTGAGGGAACGCCGTTCCTTTTCTCTGCAAATGCAACAGGAAGTTCTTTTATATGGGATTTTGGAGATGGAACATATCTTGAGGGGAATAATGTTTATCACGCCTTTGCCAATTCATCAACAGTGTCATTGGTCGTATATAACGAAGATGGGTGTTCTATTTCTTCAAATCCTGCATATGTCTTTGTTGTTCACAATGATATACAAGCAGGTTACCTGTCTGCCATAGGGCAAGATGTGTGTCCAGGCACTTCGCGTCAATTGAAGTTCATTCCGCATATTCCATATATCAATAATTACTATTGGGAGTTCTCAACCAATAGTGTTACGGATAACACCTATGATATATACCAAACAGGTGATTATCATGTGTTGGTTGAAAACACTTATGGTTGTAAAAAAGAGCGTATGAAAAATGTTCGTTTTCTCAATGCCCCCACCGCCCGCATCACAGGAAAGACCACCTGTTGCCTTGGCGAGGAGGTGAAGCTGAACGGAAACACGGGTTCCTCCAACTCATATACCTGGACAATTACGGGTCCGTCATACAGCCATACGTTCACGACATCCAATATCACGTTCACCCCGGCGCAACCAGGGACATATAACGTTACACTTGATGTGACCAACACGAGCAGCGGTTGCACGAAAACGGCCACTTGTACCCTTACGGTACACCAGCAGCCAGCCGCACCACCCATCTCGTTCTATCTCAACAAGTGCATCCACAAGCCACCCGTGTATGTGCATTCCACCACGGGACAGGATTTGCTGTGGAGCAACGGCTTCCACGGAGTTGATGCGGAGTATTATGTGCCCGGTTTCCTGACGGCACATTACATTGACCCAACCACAGGTTGTCCGTCCGAAAGATCCACGTTGTTCATCCCGCCCGCACCCAACTACGACGCGCTGCTGACAGGATGTTATGGAAGATGCAAGAAGGAGATTCCTGACACCCTGCATACTTACGGCATCTATCCGTATGCCCCCAGCAGTTTCCATTGGGACTGGTACGAGAACGGCGTCTGGAGCACGGGTGGGAACACGTTGTATGCCAACCTGCCCCTGAACAATTTCGGCTCCTATTATCTGGAAACCCAGTATGGTAACGGATGTGCGTCCACTTCGCCCGCTTTCACCCTTGAGGACGAAGAACCTTGTCCCTGCGACAGCATTGACATAGATTTGGCCACGCGCTGTGAGATGGCGGATGACTGCTCGTTATATTACACAATGGATATTTTCATACACAACAATGGTTCCCAGCCGGTAACATTCGACCAATTATTCGCTCGTTCGAGCTATGCGGGTCTTTCTGCGAATCCGCTTCCCGTGACGATAGCTCCTGGCGGAAGCGAAATGGTCCACGTGGAATTTGGATTCTTGGATTTTGCCAACCCGTACATCACTTTCACTTTGCTCAATGCAGGCTTGGGTTGCGAGACCTCTTTCACGGTATATTTTGACTGGCATGAATGCGTTGAGGAGGGGTGCGAACTGGTGGATGATTTCGAAGCGGTCTTCGAGCCGGATTTGAGCACACCGCACCAGACTTCCTATTTCAAAGTCCATTTGCTTTTCTCTCCCAATGCCTCCAATCTCCAGGCTTTGTGGTGTGACCCGCCCCAACTGTTGAACTATTATTATAGTCCGCCTGTGGACGTGTATGCGCTTTTGATGCTAAATTATGCGCAGTTGACCCAAATGGCTATGGCAGGCGAAGAAATCTGCCTCCACGCCATCATCTGTGACGATGGGACACCCTGCCATGTGATATATTGTGTTCCCGCAGAGGATATTCTTAACGAGATTTCCGAGGACATGCGCCAGCTCACCGACTCCATCACGGCTGACAACGACACTTCTATTAGAAGACTTCAGGCAGACACAGCCATCCCAATAGCCGCCAAGCCCTATCTCGCCCCCAATCCCGCCAAGGACGAGGTGGCAGTGATGGGCATCGAGCCCGAAAATGTGGCCGAAATCACCATACTTACAATGCAGGGCAGTCAGATTGCCGCCTATCGCAACGACTACCGCTTCAATGTCAGTCGTCTGGCAAAGGCAAGTTACATCATCAGGGTGGTTACCACCGACAAACAGGTGCATTATCTTAAATTGGTGAAACAATAGAAATAAAATAAACTAACCTCAAATATGAAAAAACTAACGTATGTAACAATTCTATTGGCCGTGGGTGTGATGACGCTCTGCGGTTGCAAAAAGAAAGAGGTCGTCACAGCCGGCGACCAGAAAATGACCATCCGCACGCAGCAGGTACATTCCGAGGATGTGGACCAGACCTACGAATACACCGCCATCGTGGAGGCCAATGCCGTCAACAACATCGCCCCGCTCACCGGCGGCCGCATTGACAAGATCTATGTGGAGGTCGGCGACCGCGTGGCCAAGGGCAAGGTGCTTGTGCAGATGAACGAGAACAGCCTCAAACAGTCCAAGTCGCAACTCGACAACCTTAAGACCAGCTTCCAGCGCATCGACGAACTCTACAAGGTGGGCGGATGCTCCAAGTCGGAATGGGATGCTATGAAGACCCAGCTGGATGTGGCGCAGACCACCTACGACAATCTGTTGGAAAACACCCGTCTCATCAGCCCCATCTCCGGCGTGGTGACGCAGCGCAACTATGACAGCGGCGACCTCTTCGGCGGTCTGCCCGTGGTGCAGGTGCAGCAGATCACCCCTGTGAAGATGAATATCAACATCTCGGAAACCCTTTTCAAAAAGGTGAAGGTGGGCACGCCGGTGAGCGTCCAGGTGGACGCTTACGGCGATGAGGTCTTCAATGGCCGCATCAGCCTGATCTATCCGACGATGGACGGTGCCACGCACACCTTCCCCGTGGAGGTGACCCTTGCCAACACCGACAGCCGCGTGCGCCCGGGTATGTACGCCCGCGTGACCATCAACTTCGGCACCCAGAAGCACGTGGTGGTCCCCGACGAGGCCATCTTCCGCCAACAGGGCTCCGGCAACCGCTACGTCTATGTCTATAAGGATGGTAAAGTCTCCTTCAACCAGGTCGAAATCGGCCGCCACCTCGGCAAATCCTACGAACTCCTCTCCGGCAACGTTCAGGACGGCGACCTCGTGGCCACTACGGGCCTGGCACGTCTGAAGGATGGGTTGGAAGTGAATGTGGAGGGGAAATAATTCCTTGAGCAGTCTCGAAGAGACAAAACGCACGCAGTGCAAGTAACCCCATACAAGGCGGAGCCGCAGTGTGGGGATTTTGAGCAGCCCCGATAGGGGCAAGAGCTCGGTAGCCCAGGGCAAGGCCGCAAGCCGCCACCCTGGGACAGTTTAGTAAAGGGAAAATGAAAAAGGAAATGAAACGTTTATTACAGATATGGATGTTTGTTGTATGCGCTACCATTACGGGTATGGCGCAGACCGACAGCTGTGTCATTACATCGTTGCCGCAGTTCTGGGATTTTGAGACTGGGAACACTGGAGGTACCACCGGCCGTCCGCTGCCTGCTTGCTGGATAGGTGTTGCAAATCCTTCAAGCACAGGTGATTCCCCTCGTGTCAATAGTCACATTGACATGATCCATAGTGGAAGCCATTCCCTGAACTTTTGGCAGTCGCGCGGCTGGTATGTGGTGCTTCCCGTTCTTGCTGACTCCCTGCAGGCCAACAATTTGGGGCTCACATTCTGGTGGAAGGTGCACAGTCGTTGGAATACCTGCACCTCAACCGCGCTCACGGTCGGCGTGATGACCGACCCTTCGGATGTCTCCACTTTCACTGGCCTGCAGACGCTGACACCTGTGGACACCCTCTACCATTTTGTGGATATTTCGTTGTCAGCATATACAGACACAGGCAAGTATATTGCCTTCTTTGACGCTACTCCTGTGGGCGCCTCCGGCAATTCGGACATTTATATCGATGACCTTTCGTTAGAGTATGCGCCCGCGTGTCCGCGCCCGACGAACCTGACTCTGGTGAACTTGGAGAGCCGAACCGCCGATATCGTTTGGACATCCAATGCTGACTCAACCGACTATGTGGTCTTCTATCGTGCCGTCACGAATCCAACCGTCTGGTTTTCTGATACGGTTGCCGGTATCGGCTACACGCTTCAGGACTTGATCCCGAACACCACCTATGAGGTCTATGTCATCGCTTTGTGCAGTCCGTGGTCGCCGTCGCCTCTTATCACGTTCCGCACCGACTGCGCCCCCGACATTATCGCAGTGCCGCAGACATGGGATTTTGAGGAGGCGACGACCGGTTACCATGTCCCGCTTTGCTGGAGTGTCTATGTCACTGGTACCATGGGGAATTGTCCAAGTATCAGCACCTACTATCCCTATTCAGGTGCGCAGGCTCTCTATTTTTTCTGTAGTAGCGGCGATATGGCTATTTTGCCTTATGTTAATCCCAATTACCTCGATATCAGGGAACTTCAAATCTCATTTTACATCGCCAATAGAAGAAGCAATATAAGTCCGGCGGCATCTGTAGAGGTGGGGGTGATTTCCAACCCAAACGACCCTTCTACTTTTACTTCATTACAAGTAATTGATAGCTTGGACAGTGTGTTTCGCTATGTCACTATCCCATTTTACAACTATACGGGCGATGGGGCGTATATTACCATTCGCGACAATAACCCGTGGCCACTCTCCTTCAGTCCGTATAGATGGTACTCCATTTTTATTGACAACCTGACCATCGACTATTATGACAGCCTGCCGTGCGCGGTGCCGTACCTTCCCGTGGCTTCGGATATTACTGACACGTCCGTCACCGTGTCGTGGGGGGATGCGCAGCATGATCCGAAGACCTATCTGATTTATTATAAACCCTCCTCCAGCATAATATGGCAGGTGGACACTGTGTGTCCCGGCGTGCTGACTCATACGCTGGTAGGTCTGGACTATGCGACTGTTTACGACTGCTATGTGGTCGCCGAATGTAATCCTGATATGCCTTCGCGCACTATTCAATTCGAGACGATGTGCCTTAGAATCAGGAGACTTCCTGTGTTATGGGATTTCAACGACTTGCCTACTGGTCCTAATCTTCCTAAATGTTGGTGGAAAATCACAACGGCCGTATATCCGAAAATTGTATCCGTTTCCGGTCTCAGCCGCGCATTGCAGTTTAGACAGGCAAGTCACGCATCTCTTCCTGAGATTAGCACGGAGGATGTGGATTTCTCCCGTCTTGTGTTTACCTTCCTTGCCAAATCGAATAGGGCGGACAACGATGCCGTGGTTGAAGTGGGTTTGATGACAGACCCGAACGACACGGCCACGTTCACGTTGGTTCAGGCTGTCAGCGGGTTTACCACTGCGTATCAGACGTACAGTATTCCGTTAGTCGGTTTCGAAAATGTGGGAGAATACCTGGCCTTTCGCCATTCGGGGAATCCCAGTACCAATACTTATATTGACGACGTGTCACTGCATTACACGGACACGGTGATTGACGGGGTCCAGTCTTACACTTTGAGGAATCCGGCCGTCGTGCTTTACCCGAATCCGGCATATGAATACATTGACGTGCGCGTGACAGACCCCGATGCCAACATTCTCGGTATTGAGGTTTTTGATGTTTACGGTAAGGTCGTCCGCTTTGTAGAGATGCGTCATGGCACGTCTCCACAGTCCCGTATCAACCTCTCAGGCCTCGCCGATGGTATCTACATTGCCCATATCCGAACTGAGACAGGAATCATTGACCTGAAATTTATTAAAAAACAATAACTTTTGCTTCAATAACAATATAACCTCTTAAACTTGTCACCACTAACCCTTAAACTTTTCACCACTAACCTCTTAAACTTGTCACCACTAATCCTTAAACCAATATGAGTTTATATCAGAAATCAGTTGCAAGACCCATTATGACGGGCCTGATCTATATCGCCGTCATCATTATAGGCATCTTCTCCCTGACCAAACTGCCGGTGGACCTTTTCCCCCACATGGACAGCAACACCATTATGGTGCTCACCGTCTATGGCGGCGCGAGCGCGGAGGATATCGAGGACAACGTGTCCAAGCCTATCGAGAACGTGCTCAACACCTTGAGTGACCTCAAGCACATCACCTCCAACTCCAAGGAGAACTACTCCATCGTTTATCTGGAGTTTGAGTATGGTGTGGATATCGAACAGAAAACCAACGATGTGCGCGACAAGCTGGATATGGTGAAGTCGGCGCTGCCCGACGGCGCCAATCAGCCTTACCTGTTCAAGTTCAGCGCCGACGATATGCCGATTATGATGCTGTCGGTGCAGTCGGGACAGAGCACGCAGGCGTTGTACAAGATCCTGGACGACAAGGTTTCCTCTCCGCTGTCACGTATCAGCGGTGTGGGTGCGGTCTCCATCTCCGGTGCCCCGCAACGTGAAATCCAGGTCTATTGCGACCCCTACAAGTTGGAGAGTTACAACCTCACCATCGAGACTATCGCCCAGATTCTCGGTGCCGAGAACCGCAACGTATCCCTCGGTATCATGGATGTGGGCTCCAAGACCTACTCTATGCGTGTGGATGGCGAGTTCAACAGCGCCGACGAGATGGAGAATGTGGTGGTCGGCAGTTATGCCAACAAGAATGTCTTCTTAAAGGATGTGGCTACCGTGAAAGATACCCTTCAGGAGCGTATGCAGGAGTCATACACCGACGGGGAACGCGGCGCTATGGTCATCATCCAGAAGCAGACCGGCGCCAACACGGTGCAGATCTGTAAGAAAGTGTTGAAAGAACTGCCAGACATCCAGCGCTCGCTGCCCGCCGACGTGAAGCTGAACGTGCTGGTCGATAACTCCGACAACATCACCAACACCATCGACAGCTTGGAGGAGACTATCCTCATCATCCTGTTGTTGGTGGTCATTGTCGTGCTCTTCTTCTTGGGCAGATGGCGCGCCACCGTCATCATTGCCATCGTGGTGCCCGTGTCGTTGATTGCGGCATTTATCTATTTGCTGGCAACTGGCAATACCCTGAATATCATCTCCTTGTCATCCATTTCCATTGCCATCGGCTTGGTGGTCGATGACTCCATCGTGGTGTTGGAGAACATCACCACGCATATCGAGCGCGGCTCGAAGCCCAAGGCGGCAGCCGTGTTCGCCACCAGTGAGGTGTCCCTCTCTATTATCGCTTCCACCTTGGTGATTATCGCCGTGTTCCTGCCGCTGACCTTCCTGACGGGTATGGCCGGCGTGCTCTTCAAACAGTTGGGCTGGATTGTCACCATCGTGATTGCCGTCTCTCTGGCGGCTGCTATGACGCTGACCCCGATGCTTTGTTCTCTCTTGTTAAAAAAGAATCCGAAAAAGAGCAAGTGGTTCGCCGCTGTTTACGGTCCTATTGAGAGATTCCTCATCCGTTTGGACGAAGGTTACGCCAAGGTGCTCCGTTGGTGCGTCAATCACCGCAAGACGGTGGTGGGCGTCGCCACTGTCGTCTTCCTTTCCAGCCTTTCGTTGCTGATGGTGATTCCTACCGAGTTTTTCCCGACGCAGGATAACGCCCGTCTGAGCGTCACCGTGAAGCTGCCGCAGGGCACCCGCGTGGAGACCACCAAGGCATTGGGCGACCAGATTGTGAAGGAGATTCGGGATAAATATCCGAACGAGATCAAATCCATCAACTATTCCGTGGGTATGCCCGATGAGGACAACACATGGAGCTTGATGCGCGATAACGGCACGCACCTGCTCTCCTTCAACATCCGTCTGGTGAAGAAGACCGAGCGTGACAAGTTCATCACCGAGATTTCCGACGGCATCCGCGCGCTGTTGCGGCAGCATATCGAGATTGTCTCCTCGACGGTCTCTACCGGTCAGGGCAATATGGGTGGACAATCCACTGTCGATATAGAGCTTTACTGCTACGACTTTAACACCACCGACCAGTTTGCCGCCGATCTCGCTGCGCGTATGCGGCAGGTGGAGGGCTGCTCCGAGGTGGTGATCAGCCGTGACGAATATACACCCGAGTTGGAGGTGGTCTTCGACCGTCAGAAGTTGGCCGAGAACGGACTCAACTCCACGACCGCGGCCAGCTACGTGCGCAACCGCTTCAATGGTTACACGGCCTCCCAGTTCCGTGAGGATGGTGACGAGTACAAAATCCGCGTGCGTTACGCGCCCGAGTTTCGTAATGACATACACGCCATCGAGAATATCCTGATGTACAACAATATGGGCAAGGGCATCCGCGTGGGCGATGTGGCCCAGGTGGTGGAAACCTTCACCCCGCCGACCATCGTCCGTAAGGACCGTGAGCGTATGGTCAAGGTTTCCTGTGTGGTCGCCAAGGGCGCTGTGTTGAGCGAACTGGTGGCGTCCGCGCAGAAAGAGCTTGATCAGATGGACATTCCCGCCACCCTTGACTACAAGATCGGCGGTACGTGGGAAGACCAGCAGGATGCCTTCGGCGATATGTTCGTGTTGATGGCTCTCATCGTGATGTTGGTCTATGTGGTGATGGCAGCCCAGTTCGAGTCGTTCAGCTATCCGTTGGTCATTATGGGATCTATTCTCTTCGCCCTCACGGGCGTGTTGATTGGCTTGGCCGTCACCCGCACCGCTTTGGGTATTATGGCGTTGATTGGCTTGATGATGCTGATTGGTATTGTGGTGAAGAACGGTATCGTGCTGATCGACTACACGAGCTTGTGTGTCGAGCGCGGTATGAGCATCAAGGATGCGGTCGTCGCCGGCGGCCGTTCCCGTCTGCGCCCGATCCTGATGACCACCTTGACCACGGTGCTCGGTATGATCCCGTTGGCTGTTGACAAGGGCGAAGGTGCCGAGATGTGGAACTCGATGGGTATGGTCGTGGCCTGGGGCCTCTCCTTCTCCACGTTGGTTACCCTGATTCTCATCCCAATCCTGTTCAGCAAGTTTGCTGAGTGGAACGCCAAGGGTGCCGCCCGCCGCCGCGAACGCCGCGAACGTAACAAAGCCCTGGGGGTCAATGAAGTATAGTGAACAGTGAATAGTGACCAGTGAACAGTGAACAGAAAGCAGATCACTGTTCACTGATCACAGATCACGGATAATCAATTCAACAAATCAACAATTCAATATACAATGAAAGCAGTCTTCATATCGCTATACCAAGCCTTCTATGATGAGGTGATGGAAATTTTGGACAAGAATGAGATCCGCGGGTTCACCTTCTGGAACGAGGTGCAGGGCCGCGGCAGTGACAACGGCGAGCCCCACTATGGCACGCACGCCTGGCCGACGCTGAACTCCGCCGTGCTGGCCTTCGTGCCTGACGAGAAGGTGAAGCCGTTGCTTCACGACATCCACGAACTTGACCTCTCTGCCGAGCAGCAGGGCCTTCGCGCCTTTGTGCTCAATGCCGAGGAGGTGACGGACAAGGACTTGTAGGATTATGATGAACATTGAAGAATTCCGGGAGTTTTGCCTGTCGTTAGGCGAAGTGGAGGAGAAGCTCCCCTTCGCGAAGATGCCCGGCGGCGACTCCTTGTTGGTGTTTTACGTCTGCGGCCACACTTTCTGCTACTGCGACCTCAATGATCTCAGAGTGGTGGTGAAGTGCCAGACAGAACGCATTGCAGAGCTGCTCGCCACCGCAGAAGGCGTGGAGCCTCCCGATAGCCACTTCAGCACCAAGTACTGGGTAGGCATCAACCTGCAAACCATTGACACAGAGCTGCTCAAGGAACTGACACAGAACTCGTTTGAGATTGTGAAGGGGAAGTATGCGAAGAAGAGGAAATAATTCCTCTTTGCCATTATCGGCAAAAAAACGTATCTTTGCCGAAAATAACGTTTTTATGAAAAAAACACTGACAATCTGCATTCTACTGACAATTTGTTGGATGGGTAACCTTTCCGCCCAAGTCCGGCACTTCACCTGGCAGGGCGTGGAGCGCGAGTACATAGTGCGCACTCCGGCGGAACATGACGGTCCGTTGCCGGTGCTCTTTTTCCTCCACGGCCTGAGTGTCCTGATTTCCCCCTGTGACCAGGAATTCAACTTTTCACAGATGGCTGAGGATTACGGTTGGGCTATTGTGGTGCCGCAGGCCCGTAATCTGGGCATGGGCACCATGTGGAATGTGGGCATGACAAACAGTGATGTGGATGACGTCGGTTTCCTGCTGGCCCTCCTTGACACGCTGACGGCCGAGCTCCAGCTGGACCCCGACAGTGTTTTTTTCACCGGTTTCTCCATGGGCGGCTTCATGACGCACCACATGGCCATCGAGCATGGCGACCGCATCACCGCGTGTGCACCCGTGAGCGGCCTGGTTTACAACGCACAGGCTTCCATGACTCCCGTCGCGCCCGTGCGGATGCTCCACATCCACGGCACCAACGACAACGTGGTGGGCTACGACGGGAACTCCTCTGTTTTCGGCTCGAACCTCGGCCTCGGGGTGGATGCCATCCTCAACTACTGGCAGAATGCCAACGGCTGCGGCGGCGAGCCTGCCATCGACACGCTCCCTGATCTCAAGAACGACGGACTGCGTTTTATCCGCTATACCTATAACTGTGGCACCGACCTGCAGCATCTGAAGGTGGCGGGTGGCACACACAGGTGGTATCACAGTGCGAATCAGTATGACGTTGGTTTCATGGACATCATACACGATTTTTTCACCGGACGCGGCACAACTCCAGGTGTTGCGGAACGTGAGACAGGACATCTCCGGGCCTGGCCGAGCCCCACGAGCGGTGTCCTCAACATACAATTCGCCGATCAAAATCCACCCGTCCCCGAAATCAAGGTTTACGATGTGTATGGAAAATTGATGAATACGGTAGAGACGTGCCATGGCGCGTCTCTACAGACCGTGCAGATCAATTTGTCCCGTTACCCTGACGGTGTCTATTTTGTGCAAGCGGGGAACGGTGCGGTGGCAAAGGTGGTGGTGGCGAAATAGGGGCATGCGGGATAAGCCCGTCGGCTGTCAAATTATCATCTTTTCCAATCTTGTCCGGTCGATTTCCGGGTGAGGTTGGAAGAAACGGTCATGCCTTTTGGAACGGTACAGCAAAGTGTCTTCGGGGTTGATGTTCCATTGCGTCTCGTCTTCGGTGATGGCGACCAGCAGGTCATCTGTTCCGTAACAGAGGTAGAGCCATTCTCCAAAGTGTTTCTTGAACAGTTCCGGTTGGCACCAAGCCTGCACGGTGCAGGAACAGAAACACCAGATGTCGTCCACCAGGTCGCAAAGTACCTGGCGTGACACGCCGCACGGGAAGGTGACAGCATAACTGCCCTCACCGTGTTTCCAGAGCAACGGCACATTTTCAAGTGTGCCCTCGCCCTCTGCCATACTGTCCAAAATCCGTTTCTCCAACTGCTCGTAGTCGGTCACGTTGTCCAACAGGATAAGGGTGGTGGTGTCCACGGGGTTGCGAAAACGTTCCTCTTGAATGGCGGCAAGTTGTCTGAGCTGTTCTTTTTTGAGCATTTCGTCTTCCAATGCCCTCTTGCGCATAATTCGATTATAAAACAAAGCGGCATAGAGGAAATAGAACGAGCCTCCGGCCATCAGCAGTATGACCAGATAGGCAAAGAAACCGGGCGACCAAGAGGGGGCAGACAGGAGCTCCTTTATGAAGAGAAACGGCACCAAAGCGAAAATCAATGCTGTAAGGAAGCATATCAGTCTGCCTATTATATTTCCAATTTTATCCAGAAACTGCATTTCAATATTATTTCGATGCAAAAATATTCTTTTTTTCTTTTTGTAACTTTTTTTTATTTTCGTTTGTAGAAACAAAAAAATTGTATATTTGCAGCCTCGAAAAAAATTAAAATTAGTAATATATGAAAAGAGTGTACAATTTTATCGTCTTAGTCTTGGTGCTTGCCTTATCTGGCGCAGTATCAACGATTTATGCACAGTGTAACAATGACGTTATGCTCTATGGCGGCAAGGGCAAGGGTTCTTGCAGAAAAGGCATCGCCGTGGCTATTGGTCAGCACGAAACGCCGACAGCCGCTCTCAGCCTGCCTCATTTCAAGGGCGGCAACAGAGCAATGTGTCGTTACATCAACAAGACCAAAGTGTATCCGGTCAACCTGAAAAGCCAGCGCGCAGAGGGTACCGCCGTGGTCCAAGCCAAGGTTTTGGCCGACAGCACCCTCACGGATATTGAACTGGTCACCAGCTCTGGCTATAAGGAGATGGACGAAGAGGCCCTCCGTGTGGTCAGATCTTTCCCCAAAATGTGCCCGGCAACCCAAAGCTGTACGGCACAGGATATGATCATGCAAATCCCCATCAAGTTCTCTATGGAAGAGGAAGAGGCCAAGGAAAAACTCGCCCAGCAAAAAGAGATTGTTCGCAACATCGGACCGATCACCCTCTATTTCGAGAACGACCGTCCGGATCCCAGAACGAAGAACGATTTCACCAACACGGAGTACAAGGGCCTCTATGACACCTACATGACGAAGATGAACACCTATGTCACCGAAGCTGGCAACGGACTTTCTGGCAACGCCAAGTCCCAGGCCGAGAATGAGGTCAGAACTTTCTTCAACGACTCCATCGCCACGGGTTACGACCGCCTTCAGAAGCTGACCAACACCATTGTTGACCTGCTTGAAAGTGGCAGCGATGTCACCTTCACCATCAGCGGTTTCGCCAGCCCTCTGAGCAACAACGACTACAACATGCACCTCTCCTCCCGTCGTATCGAAAGCGTGCTCAACTATATGAAGCAAGCCAACGGCGGCAAGCTCGCTCCCTACATCACGGGCGAGAAGGAAGGCCTTACAATCTATAAGAACCCCAATGGCGAGGTTAATCACTCAGAACCCTCCCAAGCACACCGCGTGACCGTCTATGGTCTGCAAGCTGCCAAGGACAGACGCATCGTTATCCATAATCTCATGGTGAGATAGTGGTTGCAGGGTTTGCACACACAAAGCGGGGCGCAATCTGCGCCCCGCTTTTGTTTGCGATGTTTTTGGCATGAAGAAGTCGGAAAGGGCGTGCGGTTGTTCTGTCATTCCTTTGATTCTGGAATTGATGCGTGATGCATCCTAATCCGTCTTCAAATAGGCGTGCAGATCAGCGGCTTTTTTGGGTCCGACAATTTCGGCTAATTGGGACTCCGTGGCTTCACGGATGCGCTTCACCGACTTGAAATGGGCGAGCAGCTTCTGCTTGAGCACGGGGCCGATGCCGGGCGCGTTGTCCAACACAGAGGCGATGCTCGTCTTGGAGCGGCGGTTGCGATGATGGGTGATGCCGAAATGGTGTACTTCATCGCGAACTTGTTGCAGCAATTTCTGAGCTTCCGATTTTTTGTCGATATAGACGGGGTACTCGTCGCCCACCTTGTAGATGTCCTCCAACCGTTTGGCGATGCCCACCACCATCAGCTTGTCCTCGATGTGAAGGGCCTGTATGGAGCGGTAGGCGGCGTTGAGCTGGCCCTTGCCGCCGTCGATGACCACCAGGTCGGGCAAAGGCTTTTCCTCCTCGATGAGGCGGTGGTAGCGGCGGTAGATGACCTCCTCCATGGAGGCGAAATCGTCGGCCCCGACCACGGTTTTGATGTTGTAGTGGCGGTACTCTTTTTTGGCGGGCTTGCCGTCGATGAAGCATATCATGGCGGCCACGGGATCCTCGCCCTGTGTGTTGGAGTTGTCGAAGCACTCGATGTGGCGCGGCAGGGTCTTCATGCCGAGGGCCTGCTGCAGGGCCATCAGCACCCTCTGGCTGCGCCGCTCGGGGTTGACGAGGTCCTGCCTTTTTTTCTTCTCTAACATATAGAAGTGGGCGTTGCGCTCGGCCAAGTCCAAAAGCTTGCGCTTCTCGCCGCGCTGTGGCACCACGATCTCCATGCTGGCGGGTGCAATGGTAAGCTCCGTCGGCACCAGCAGGGTGGGGGAGAGCCCGCCGAGACGCTCCTGCATCTCCAGGATGCCGCTCCAGAGCAGTTCCTCGCTGCTGCTGTCTAATTTGTTGTCGATTTCCAGTGTGTGTGCCTGCACGATGGCGCCGTCCACCACCCGCAGGAAACTGACATACGCACACTCCTCATCCTCTTCCATGCCGAACACATCCAGTCGGGTGAGCGTGGGGCTGACCACCACCGATTTGGCAACGTATTCGCTCAAAATCCCGATCTGCTTCTTGATGGCAGCGGCTTTCTCGAACTCCCATTTTTCGGCGTGTTGCATCATGTCCTCCTTGAGCTGCTGGATGACCTCCTTGCGATTGCCCTTGATGATGTCGAGAATCTTGCGGATATTTTCCTGATATTGCTCGGCGGTGATGAGACCGCAGCAGGGTGCGGCGCACTTTTTGAGCTGATATTGCATGCAGGGGCGCTCGTTGCGCACCAGCCGACGGCATGTGCGCAAGGGGAACATGTCGTTGATGGTGTCCAGCAGGATGTTCATTTGTTTGACCGAAGAGTAGGGGCCGAAAAGGTGCATCTTGTCCGGGTCAGGGTGGCGTGTGGGGAAGATGCGCGGGAACTCCTCTTTGGTGACGGCAATCCAGGGGTATGACTTGTCGTCCTTGAGCATGATGTTGTAGCGCGGCTTGAATTGCTTGATCATGCTGTTTTCAAGCAGCAGGGCTTCCCACTCGTTGTCCACCACGGTGGTCTGGATGTCGCGGATCTTGGTGACGAGCATGCGCACTTTGGGCGAGTCGTGTTCCTTGTTGAAATAGGAGGAGACGCGGCGTTTTAGGCGCTTGGCCTTGCCCACGTATATGATGGTGCCCTCGGCATCGAAGAAGCGATAGACACCGGGCTTTTCGGGCAGGGAACGCAGGATAAGCTGTATGTTGTCGGGTGTGGATTTCATTAGTGTTTACGAAGCAGGAGGAAGATGAAATAGGGAGCACCGGCCAAGGCGGTGATGCTGCCCACGGGCAGTTCGGAAGGTGCGGCCAAAGTGCGCGCCAGCGTGTCTGCGATAAGCAGGAAAAAGGCTCCGAAGAAGAGCGAGTAGGTGAAGAGACGACGGTTGTCGCTGCCGAATATGAGACGGGCGATGTGGGGCACGATGAGTCCGATGAAGCCGATGACGCCACAGAAGGAGACCACCACCCCGATGAGCACGGAGGAGGCGATGAGCGTGACGTAGGTGACACTCCGTGCGTCCACACCGAGACTCCGTGCCGTCTCCGTGCCGAACTGCAGAATGTTGAGGTCCTTGGCATGTCTGTATAATATGACGAGCACGACAACCATCACGGGAAGCAGGCAGGCGATCTCCTGCCATGAAATGGCGGCCACGCTGCCCATGGTCCAGAAGAAGATCTGTTGCATCTCTTTTTGGTTGAGCACCATCAGCAAGGTGATGACGGCGGAGATGAAGAAGTTGAGGGCGATACCGGTGAGGAGCAGCGTCTGGGTGTTGTGCCGTCCCCGCAGGCGTGCGATGCCCATGATGAGCAGCAGCGTCAGGATGGCTGTGGCCAAGGCTGGCAAGGTGATGCCGAACACATAGGCGTCCCAGCCAATGATGATGGCGACGGCTGCGCCTAAGGAGGCGCCCGATGAGATGCCAAGGATGTAAGGGTCGCACACGGGGTTCCGGAAGAGGCTCTGGAACACACAACCGCAAATCGCCAAGGAGGCACCCGCCAACAGGCTCATCACGATACGGGGCAAGCGCAGCTGCCAGATGGCCATGTCGTAGTAGGCCGGCACGACAATGCCGCCCGACACATGGAAGAAGCGGTGAAGGATGCTGCCCCATACCAGGTTGGCCGGAATCCTGATGGCCCCGATGAAGATGGCACCGGTGGCCACCGCTATCAGCAAAAGGGCTAACAGGATTGGCAATATGATGTGGAAGTTGCGTTTCATCTTTTCTTGATCCGTTGTGGCGGAGTGGTGTCCGACAAAGAGTTTTCAGACGGCAAACATACACAAAAAAAACGAAAATGCGATAATAGGAGTGTGAAGAAAATTTTGTACTTTTGCCGCCGTTCAACTAAAAACCGCCCCCTATGGACCATGTCACGTTAGAACAGAAAGTTATCTCGATTATCGACCAGATTCGCCCCTATTTGCAGCAGGATGGTGGCGACATCGAGTTCATACAACTCCGCTCCGACAATGTGGTGGAGGTGAAGTTACAGGGCGCCTGCGGCTCCTGTCCGCATGCAAAAATGACCCTCAAGAACGGTGTTGAACAGACTATCAAACACTACCTCCCCGAAATTGACCACGTGGAGGATGTGGTGCTCGGATTCTAATCCCGTAGAGACGCAATCATTGCGTCTCTACAAAAAACATTCCTTAAGCAGCCTCGGAGAGGCAAAACGCACGAAGTGCAAATAACCCCATACAAGCGAAGCGCAGTGTGGGGAAACATAAACGAAAGAGAAACAAATAAACGAAATATGGGCTTGAAATGCGGCATAGTAGGATTGACGAACTCGGGTAAGACCACGATGTTCAACTGCATCTCCAACACCAAGGCGGAGGTGACGGACTTCGCGTACAGCACCAACAAGTCGAACATCGGCGTGTGTGCGGTGCCCGACGAGCGATTGACCCACATCGACTCGTTTATCCATGCCGACAAACTTGTCTATGCCAACCTGGACATCGTTGATATCCCCGGATTGGCCAAGGGTGCCAGCACCGGCGCGGGCATAGGCAACAGCTTCCTCGCGGATGTGCGTCTCTGCGACGCGCTCATCCACGTGCTGCGCTGCTTCGATAACCCTGCCCTCCCTCATGAGGAAGGATCCGTGGACCCGGTGAGAGACATCGAGATTGTCGATTTCGAGCTGCAATGCAAGGACTTGGAACAAATTGAACGCAAGATCACCAAGGTGGAGAAAGCCGCGAAAGTCGGCGAGAAGACCGCCAAGCACGACCTTGCTGTTCTGTTGAAATACAAGGAACATCTGGAGGGTTTCCAGAACGTGCGCACCTTGGAGGTCACGCCCGACGAAAAGGCGGTGGTGGCCGACATGATGCTGCTCACCGAGAAGCCCGTGATGTTCGTGTGCAATGTGAATGACGACGACGCGGCCACCGGGAACGCCTATTCCGAGGCCGTGAAGAAATACGTGGAAGAACACGGTGGAGAGATGTTGGTCATCGCGGCCAAAATCGAATCCGAAATCGCCGAGTTGGAGAGCGAAGAGGACCGCAAGGCCTTCTTGGCCGACGTAGGCTTGACCGAGCCGGGCGTCAACAAGGTGATCCGTGCGGCCTACAAGATGCTGGACCTCATCTCCTTCTTCACCGTCGGCGGCAAAGAGAACCGTGCCTGGACCATCACGCGGGGCATGTTGGCACCGCAGGCGGCGGGCGTCATCCACAGCGACCTGGAACGCGGCTTCATCCGTGCGGAGGTCATCAAATACGACGACCTGGTGAAATACGGGTCGGAGCTGAAATGCAAAGAGGCCGGCAAGTTGGCGGTCGAAGGCAAGAACTACGAAGTGCAAGACGGCGACATCCTGCACATTCGGTTTAACGTGTAATAACTATTAAATTATTAAGATATTAAACTATTAAAAATCTGAAAAACAACGACTTGCAATTGATATTATAGTTTTATAATTTCATATTTTTCATATCTAAATAATGAACAAGCGGTAGTAGCTCAGTTGGCAGAGCGGCGGCTTCCCAAGCCGCAGGTCGCGGGTTCGAACCCCGTTTACCGCTCATCTGTAGAGACGCAAATTTTTGCGTCTCTACGTGTATGTAAACAAAAAAATGTATTTTTGCCGTTGATATTCTATTCATGAATATTATGACAAGAGAGGAAAAAATATCATACTGGATGGAACTGGCCGACTATGACGTTGTCACGGCTGAGGCAATGTACTCCACTAAACGGTGGTTGTACGTGGGTTTCATGTGCCATCAAGTGTTGGAGAAAACCCTCAAGGCTTACTGGTGCTCCTCACAAGAGAGTGACCCGCCTTACGTCCACAACTTGGTCAGATTGGCGGAGAATTCTGGTATTTTAGAAGAGATGACAGAAGAGCAACGGTTGTTCCTTGATATGATGATGCCCATGAACATTGAGGCAAGATACCCCTCTTATAAGTCAGCTTTGGCTCGCGAACTGAATGAGACCGTTTGCGGCCAAATCATTGAACGAACAAAGAATCTGAAACAATGGATAGAGAACAAGCTCTAAAGTTAGCCAAGCAATACAAGGAAGAGATTTCGGGGCTTTTCAACTCTCCGAAAGTGTTCTTGTACGGTTCCTACAGCAAGGGATGTGCACATGACGGCAGCGACATTGATATTGCCGTTGTGGTGCCGTTGCTGGACGGCGACTGGCTGACCGCCACCACAAAACTTTGGACTGCCTCCCGGAAACTGAACACGCTTATCGAGCCTGTCCTTCTGGAGGAACGCTATCCTTCACCCTTGTATGATGATGTCCTGCGCACGGGAATTGCCGTGTAGTTCAAAGTTGCGACAACATAGGTTGAATCTGATCCCAATTAGCAAGAACCCTTTGCGCCTGCTTGACGATCACTTGCCAATTTGAATCTTTGATTATCAGTTCGTCATCGATATGTCCATTCGTATAGGTCTCTTCATAGTTGTTAAGCAAAGAATTCAATTGGTATAATTCGTTTAAGGCATTATTGGAATGTCCATATTTCTCCATTGCTTTTTTTAAGACTAGTTCTAAATTCAAATCGTCATATAAAGAACACATTAGTTCTGCATACGAAGAAATACGTCCTGTGTCATTATTCTGATTTAACCACATTTTTTCTTGCAAATCCACGCTTGACAATTCCTCTATTCTATCGTGAATATACTCTAATTCACACCCTAACACCACTACTTCTTTTTTCACCCCTACAACAGCTTCATCCACAAGGGAAGTCAAATGTTTCCATTTTTCTGATTGCCCCCTTAAACAGTCCATTGTCAATTCTCCGCAGTCTTCTATTTCGAAAAACAATGCTCGAATCTCTCTACTTAAATCATATTGTTTTTTGTCTATAAGATGATTGTTAATGAGCGTGTTTAGAGAATCATCATGCAAAAAACTGGTTGCACCGATAACAAAATCCTCAAAAACCATCGTCTCAACAATATCATCAGCATAATTGAATATTTTGCTTTGGCATTTATACAATGTGTCCTTATACAAGGAATATAACTCTTCAGGGGATATTTCTTTCATAAAATAAAGTTTTAATGTTTCTATTTTGTGTAATATATGATTGTTGATTTGTCATCTGGAGAAGGATCATAGCCTTTTCCAACCACTTTAACTTTCCTAGTTTTTCCAGAACTAAAACCATAATAAGCACCTTTGTGTCGACCTGCATTATGATAAAAGACCGATTTGTCTCCTTTTGTAAATTTCCATCCTTCGCCGGTTTTACCATATTTACCTCCTGTCCATCCTTTGCCTATAATATGTTCCATCTCTTGTTGCGATTTTCCCCATAATAATTTAGGATTTCTTACTATATCTGTAAATAACCACGTTAAAATACACCAAAGTGCCATTCAAAAGTATACCACTTTGGAGGCTGCAAAAATACAAAAAGCGTGTGTTATAAATCATGCTGTGTCACGATGACCTCAAAATGGAATACTTTTCAGTGGCAATGGCGGTATACTTTTGGATGGCTATTTACATTTGAGCTGGTACAACCCTAAGATTCAGTTGTTGCTCTCAAAAAAGTGGACACGGAGGGGGTGAAAAAGTTGTATCTTTGCG
>CAMVIT010000015.1:0-50201 GCA_947167635.1 uncultured Bacteroidales bacterium
TTCTTGTCCACCTTGGAAAGGTCCCAACCGCCGGCTTTCATGCTCTCCACAAAGTCCTCGCCGTAACGGATGACGTTGGACTCGAGCATTTCGCGCAACAGGTCGTTGCCCTCACGGGTGCGCTCGCCCACGCCGGTGAACACGGTCATACCGCCGTAGTTCTTGGCGATATTATGGATCATCTCCATGATAAGGACGGTCTTGCCGACACCGGCACCGCCGAAGAGACCGATCTTGCCGCCCTTGGCGTATGGCTCGATCAAGTCGATGACCTTGATACCGGTATAGAAGACCTCCTGCGAGGTGGAGAGGTTGTCGAAAGTGGGCGGTTCGCGGTGAATCTCACTGCGTCTTTTCGAGTCGGGATCGCCGATGCCATCGATGCAGTCGCCAATGACGTTGAGCAGTCGCCCATTGATATTCTCGGTCGGCATGGTAATCATTTTGCCGGTGGCAACCACGTCCATGCCGCGGTGCAGGCCGTCGGTGGAGTCCATGGAGATGCAACGCATCGTGTTCTCGCCAATGTCCTGCTCACATTCCAATATGAGTTTCTCGCCGTTGTCGCGAACCACTTCCAATGCATCATAGATATTGGGCAGCGCACACTCCTCGGGGAAATGCACATCCACGACAGCGCCGATGATCTGGGATATTTTTCCTTTTATTTGTTCTGACATATAACTGTATTTTTTTAGTCTGTTTTTTGAGCCGACAAAGATATGAAAAAAATAGGACGTGAAAAGAATAAAAATTTTTTTTTTCAAAAATGATGGAGTATATCAAAAAAAGTGTATTTTTGCAGCGTCAATCTCAAGCGGAAGTAGCTCAGTTGGTAGAGCACAACCTTGCCAAGGTTGGGGTCGCGAGTCCGAGTCTCGTTTTCCGCTCAAAATCAAAGGCATAGGGTTTCTCTTATGCCTTTTTTGTTTCCTGCAACATCCTGTTTTACTCATCGGCGATAGTGCGTGCAATCTTCTCAATATTGAGCGAACGTGCGGACGCATCGATAATATCTTTATAAATGCCGCCTTTTTTGTAAATCTCGTCGGGGTTGCCGTCCTCCTCCACACGGCCGTCCTTGAGCGCATAAATGTAGTCGGCGTCGATAATTTGTGAAATGCTGTGGGAGATAATGATGACGGTGCGGTTTTGTTTGATGGCATCGATGCTGTTCTTGATCTGCTCGGTGGCGATGGCGTCCAAGCTGGCTGTCGGCTCGTCAAGGAAGATGATGGGTGGATTCTTGAGGAACATGCGGGCGATGGCCACACGCTGCTGCTGTCCGCCGGAAAGGTCGGCGGCATTACCCTTGAACTGCTTCGGCAACTCCATGATCTGGTCGTAAAGGTGCGCCTTCTTGGCGGCCTCCACCACCTCCTCGTGCGAGGCATCCGGCTTGCCGTAAAGGATGTTCTCCTCAATAGTGCCGTCGAAAATGTGGTTCTTCTGCAACACCAAGCCGATATTCTCGCGAAGGTATTTCGTGTCGTAGTCGTTCAGATCGACCCCGTCGAGCATGATGGTGCCCACCTGCGGCGTGTAGAACTTGTCCAGCAGGTTGACCACAGTGCTTTTGCCCGCACCCGACAGTCCCACAAGGGCGGTGATTTTGCCCGGTTCAATTTTCATGTTCACACCGAACAACGCCTGCGTGCCGCTCGGATAGGTGAAATCGACCCCGCGAAGCTCGAAGTTGCCTCGGATCTTCTCGGGACGGTACTCGCCCGTCGGCTCGATCTCCTTGTCGGAGTTCAGAATGCCGAAGAAACCCTCGGCGTAAATCAGCGCGTCATTCACGTCATCGAAAATGCGCTGCAACTGTGTGATGGGCGCGATGACGTTGCTGAAGAGCATCACATGGTACATGATCTTACCGATGCTCATGCCGGGATATTCGATGAGCACCAAATAGGCGGTGAGGATGATGACCAGCACAGTGCCCACTTGCCGCACGAAACTCTTGAGCCCGTTGTAGTAGAAAGCCACCTTGCGGGTCTTCATCTGGTTCTCCGTAACTTGGTTCTGAATGTCGAGCTGTTTCTGTGCCTCGATCTTCTCGCGATTGAAGCTCTTGATGACATTGATGGAGTCGATGATGTTTTTGATGCCCTGACTCTTGCTCTCCAAGTGGCCACGCATCTCGCGCCGCCATCCCTTGAGCCGCTTGGCCTGCCGGTAAGTGATCCAGAAGTAAACGGGCACAATGCCAAGGGCAACCAAGCCCACATAGACGTTGGCTGCGAACATCAGGATGAGCGCCAACAACGCGCTGGTGAACAATGGCAACAAGTCGATGAAGAAATTCTGCACCGTGCGCGACAGCGAACTGACACCTTGGTCAATACGTGACTGGACCTTGCCCGTGGCGTTCTCGCCGGAGTTGAAATAAGCCATGCGGAAGGTCAGCACCTTCTCGATGACACTCTGCGAGAGGTCGCGCGACACAAAGATGCGCATCCTTTCGCCAAAGTAGTTCTGCGCAAAGGTGACTATGGCAGACAGGACCTCCTTGCCCAAGAGCACAATGGAAATGACGGTCATGATGCTGGCCGCCTTGCTCCAACTGAAGTCGGTGCCAATCAGCGCATTGATGGCATCCACGGTCCGGTCGAGCACAATAGCATTGACCTGTGCCATCAAAGAACCTATAAGTGTGAGAATCAATGTAATGAGTACAAGCCATTTATAAGGCTTTACAAAAGGCCGGATGTTCTTAAAGAGCGAAAAGAGATTCATAACTTGCAAGAGTTCAAAGTTCAGAATTAAAAAACAAAGGGAAGTCAGGGTATAAATTTGCATTGTTACTCGGATAACGCATATTCGATTTGACGGTAGAGGTCGTCGAAGTCACCGTCATTTTGGAAAACACGGTCGGCCAGTTCCATGCAGCGGCCCACATTTTGGTGGTTAGGGTCTGTGGAGGACATCTCGCGGCGCTCATTTTCAAGAAAAGTCTCGAAGGTCACATGGTCGGTCTCGGAATTGCGGCCCACGATACGCTCGTAGCGGATTTTAGGGTCTGCATCGACGGCAAAGAGGAGAAAATGCTTGTTTTTGCGCAGCGACTCGACCTCGCCGGGGGTGCGAATGCTCTCGATGATGGCGTTAGCCCCGTCGGCTTCGGCCTGTTTGTAAAGCTCGTCGGTGATAAAGGAGGGCGAATGTTTGGCACGCAGGTCGTTGGCCACTTCCACGAAGGTGTCGCGGTTGATTTCCAAGCCTCGCCGTTTCGCCTCTTCGGTGAGGTAACCGCGCACGGAGTAGTGCTTAAAGCCGTAATGTTGAACGAGATAGTCCACAATGGTGCCTTTGCCGGCACCCAAGGTGCCCGTGATGCCGATAATTTTCATAGAGGAATGGTTCTGAGGAGTTTGCAAATCCATTGGATTAATTTTTGAGATATAAAAAGTGAAACCTTGATTGATTTTATGGCTTTGGGTCTTCAAGATGATAAAATAGAGGGCCAAAAAGGCCACGCAAACAAGCACGCTCACCAGTTCGTTGTGAAAGAGCAAATAGCTGGCAAGAAATGCGAGCATCAACACACAGAACGGCAACAGATACGCCAGGACCACGGCCTTGCCGCCCGCGCGACCCCGCAAGTTGAGTTTGACGCGCTCGCCGATGGAAACCTTCACATCCTCGGGCACCACCGCCACAATGGTCTCCTGCCGGTGGTCGGAAGGGATGCAGATGCTTTTGGCATGGCATCCGGCACAGGCGGAGCTGACGATGATTTCCACTTCCGCCTCCCTGTTGTGTACCGCCTTCACGATGCCCTCTTTGCAAATGGTTGATTGTTCTGACATAATGAGGTTGTTATTTTAGGTTGCAAAAATAGTAAAAAAAATTATCAACACCCCCTTGCATACGCCATTCCACCGAGCTTTTGCCCCTAACGGCTTATTACGAACACCCTCGCAAATCGCATCCCTCATTCCTTTCCGAACAACTGCCGCATCACCTCCTCCACCTTGACGACCGGGATGATCTTTATTTTGAAGTCGGAGGTGTTGACGCCCTTGAGGTTGTATTTGGAGACAAACATGCGTGTAAATCCGAGTTTGTCGGCCTCGGCGATGCGCTGCACGATGCGGGAAACAGGACGCACCTCGCCGCTGAGCCCCATCTCGCCGGCAAAACAGGTCTTGGCATCAATAGGCACGTCAATGGCGGAGGAGAGAATCGCGGCGACGATGGCCAGGTTGATGGCGGGGTCCTCCACGCGCACGCCGCCGGCGATGTTGAGGAAGACATCCTTGGCGCCGAGCTTGAAGTGACACCGCTTCTCCAACACGGCGAGCAGCATGTTCATCCGGCGGATGTCGTAGCCCGTGGCGGAACGCTGCGGCACGCCATAGACTGCGGAACTCACAAGGGCTTGTGTCTCGATCATCATCGGGCGATTGCCCTCGAGGATGGAGGCCACAGCATTGCCGCTATAGTCCTCTTCATGCTGGGAAAGCAGTATTTCGGAAGGATTGAGAATTTCTTGCAGACCATCTTGGCGCATCTCGAAAATGCCCATCTCGGAGGTGGAGCCGAAACGGTTCTTGATGCAGCGCACAATGCGGTAGCCATAGTGCTGGTCACCCTCGAACTGGAGGACCGTATCGACGATGTGCTCTAAGATTTTCGGGCCGGCGAGGGTGCCGTCCTTGGTGATGTGACCGATGAGGAAAACGGGAATGCCGGCGGTCTTGGCCAGATGCTGGAACTCGGCGGCGCACTCCTTGAGCTGTGAGATGGAACCGGCCGCGGAGTCGAGCAGCGCACTCTGCATTGTCTGGATGGAGTCCACAATGAGGATGTCGGGGCCAAGGGCCTCCACATGCTTGAAAATCTCCTGGGTGCCCGTTTCAGTGAGCACATAGCAGTTGGGGGCCTTGCGGGCGGAAAGGCGGGCGGCACGCATCTTGAGTTGTGCCTCGCTCTCCTCGCCGGAGACGTAGAGCACCTTGGAAGACTGCATGTTAAGTGCCATCTGGAGCAGCAGCGTCGATTTGCCGATGCCGGGCTCGCCGCCGAGCAGCACGATGGAGCCTGCCACGATGCCGCCGCCCAGCACGCGGTCAAATTCGCCGAAAGTGCTGGAAACACGGGGCATTTGTAGAAGCGACACCTCATCGATGGGCTTGGGCCTGCTCTTGGGGACTGTTGCGTTGGAACGGCCCTTGGCGGGCGTCTCTTCCCGCACAACAACCTCCTCCTCGAAAGTGTTCCACTCGCCACAAGAGGGGCAACGACCTATCCATTGCGCCGACTGGGCACCGCAGTTCTTGCAAAAGTACATCGATTTGCTCTTCGCCATGCGTCTTGTTTTTTAGTCGGCAAAGATAATAAAAAAAAAGACGCGAAATTTTCGCGTCTCTACAGGTTTTTAATCATCAAGGCCGACAAAATTTCCATTCTTGTCGAATAGCAGATCAACGTCCGTCTCCCAACCATTCATGTCGGATAATCCGACTTTATAGCGGCTGTTTTCTAATTCAATCTCCTCAATGTGCTGGCCGGGACAGTTAGCGGCCACGTAAGTGACGATACTTGCCGGGAAGAAACCCGTGGGCATGAGTCTGCCGTGACAATCCACCTTTTTCCAATTGCCATTGGATCTGAAATCCACATCCGTTCCGTCAACAAGGTCAACGTCATAGTCACCATCCTCGTCTCTGATGACGGAAAGAATGTCAATGCCAGGGAAATAAGTGCTCAGGAATGTCTTTGCCTTGGAGGGGAGTTTATCAGCAGTGACGGGTTTGTCGTCACACGACACAAATGCGCTTAAGGCAACCACACTCATCACAATCAAAAATAATTTTTTCATTGTTTTGGATTTTTAAGTGCTTTTTAGGAGGGCTTCTGTTTTTCTCTTCTTCACGTTGTCGCCGGTCTTGGTGCGAAGTCCGTTAAACATCAAGGCAGGCAAACAACGCCGCAAAATTAAAAAATTTTTGTTAATTGGATAAAAAAAATCCGAAATAGTTGCGCCTTGTTGATGGTTTTTTCTGCTTTTTTTGTTTGCGTTTTGCCATAACTAATTAATTGTCAGTCTATTGCTGATTTATCCTAAAACGTAGTATTTGCTCGTACCTGCATTTACTTGCCATAAAAACTTTATTTTTGCAGCCGTGATGAAAAACAACAGGATTTTCTATCTGATTTTGCTCCTTTGGGTTTGTGTGGACCTCTTGACGGCACTGTTTGTCAACATTCACTCGGACGAGGCCTACTACGCCCTCTACGGTGCCCGTCTCGCCTGGGGTTACTACGACCACCCGCCCATGGTGGCATTGCTGGCTCATTGCAGCGCCCTCCTCTTCGACGGCATCCTTGGCGTGCGATTCTGCACCATATTGATGCACGCCGGCACCCTTTGGCTGGTTTGGAAGACCCTTTCCGCCGAGGAACGCGATGCCCCTCACGCCGCCGTGGAGTTCTGCATTATCGCCGCCTCCCTGACGATGTTTGTGATCTATGGATTCACCACCACCCCGGACGCGCCACTGCTCTTTTTCACCGCACTCTTTTTCCACCTTTATAAAAAATATGTAGAATTGAAGGCCGGCGAGACATCCGAACTTCCGGAAACGCCACAGAAGGGGCACCTGTCTTCAGGAAAGGGATGGTTCTTGGCCACGGCTATCGGCGTGACGGTGGCTGCCATGATGTACAGCAAATACATGGGCGTGCTGGTCGTGGCCTTCGTGATCCTCTCCAACTTGCGATTACTGCGCGACATCCGTGTCTGGTATGCCCTGTTGCTTGCTCTTCTGCTCTTCACGCCCCACCTTGTCTGGCAAGTCCAAAACCAATTTCCCAGCTTCACCTACCACCTCATCGCCAGAAACACTCATTTCCGGATAGCATACCCTTTGGAATACATTCCCAACCAATTGCTGGTTTTCAACCCCATTGCCCTCTGTTTGACGCTCTATTTCTGTTGGAAACGTCGCGAAACGGCAGACCTGTTCGAGAAGGCTTGCCTTTACACCATTGTGGGATTCATTCTCTTTTTCTGGGTGATGACCGTCAAAGGACATGCCGAGCCCCATTGGACGGTGGCGGCCTCCGTACCGATGCTGCTGGTGCTGTTCCGCAACCTGCACAAAGAGGGGTGGAGCAAATGGATTTACCGGCTGATTCTGCCCTTGGCGGCACTGCTTGTTGTGGCCAGAATCGCGCTTTGTTTCAACGTGCTGGCCAAATCAACAGGCTACGGCAGCAGGAAAGACTATCTGTCGGCCATCCAAAAACTCGACATCGACAGGCCCGTGGTATTCATCGAAACGTTCCAGAATCCCTCCCTGTACCGTTTTTACACCGGCAAGGAAGCAACCACGCTCAGCACCCTTCGCGGGCGCCGCAGCCAATACGACATCCTGCAACTGGACACCGCCTGGCAAGGCAGGCCTGTAATCATTTTTGGTAATATACCCGGCGCAAAAGACACGGTAATCGACAATATCACCATCCATTATCGAAGCACCGGGCATTTTCAGGGCACCAACCGCATAGAGGTCGAACTCAACCAGTGCGATTTCCTGGACGGCGACTCCGTCAGGGTGCATTACACCCTCACCAATCCCTATCCCGTGAACTTCGACCTTGCAAACACCGAGTTCCCCGTCTCCATAACGGCTGTTTACAAAACCAAAGAGGGTTATCAAAAATACGAATGCCCCATCACGGAAAGGCCGTCCCTCTACCCCAACGGCTGGATCAGGTGTACCGCTTCTTTCCCATTGCTACATAATACCCCTATGGTTTTCTCCCTGTATAACGGCGTTTGCGAAACCGTCAACAGCAAACCGCATATTCTGGCACCGTGACGAACCGACTCTTCACCTTCAGTCGGCAAACAGCAGCCCTTGTCGCAATGCTAATGGTTCACCACCACCTTGAATGTGCGGGAACGTCCGTTCTGCGTCGCTTTCAGCAAATAGACACCGCTGTTCCATGTTGAGGTGTTCATCACCATTTGGGTTCCATGGCACTCCGCGGCATAGACCTTCTGTCCAGTGAGGGCATACACCTCCACCTGCACAGCCTCTTCACTGTCGTTGTGCAACACCAACCGCCCGGATGTGGCGGGATTAGGCGTGACCGTGACGGGCAAGTCCCCGTACTCCACCACCCCGGGACCAAAGGTTACATAAATCACCCATTCTTTCGAACGTCCATCCACGGTGGTCAGCGTGTAAATGACCGGTGTTTCTGTCATGAAATTCTGCGGCAAAGAAGGATCCGGAGAACAGGTCACCCACATCGGAAGAACCATAGTGGGGGCAATATCATACCAATCGGGAACAACGCAACCCACGCCATAGAAGAGGGTGTCACCCCCTATTGGATAAAATTCCAAATCCATTTGACCATCCCACAATGAGAAGGAGAGAATGTCGGGTTCTATTTGCAAGACCGGCAGGTAATTCACAAGCCCGTACTGGGGATTGTCGGCATAATGGGTGATGACGCTCTCCGCGTATGTGCTGTCGTTGTCACCCCAGAAGTTGCCCACCGCCTCGATATCGCAGGTGGCGTTATTATAAAGATTGTACTCCACCCCACCATTCGAGTTATTGAACAGGCAGTTGTTGCCGGGATCGTCCACAGTGCCCATGTCAATCCGATGCTTGTTGATGGCGGTAATTCCCCAGAGGTTGCCGGTGATGAGGTTGCGGCGCAATTTGGCCCGGCATGTGGTGTCGCTGCCGTATATGCTGATGCCGCTGCCACCATTCATGGGATTGGTTTCCAAATTGTTGTCTTTGAAAGTATTGTCCTCTATGAGAGCCTCGATCCCAGGGCCTTGTTGCGTATATCCATAACGATTGTTCACCACCGTGTTGCTCCGGATGATGGCATTGGTGTGCCCCACACCCAACAGGTTGGCGATGGCAATGCCGCCCGACATCGCAACGCACCCCTCGATGTGGTTGCCCTCAATCACAACAGTGTCGCCGGCATTGCCGGGACCCAAGTTGATTTGAGGTTGGTTGATATTATTCAACACATTGTGATAAAATGTGTTATATCGGATCACAGGAGCTCCCGTCACATTGGCTGCGGAACTAATGGCTGCCTTGCGGTTCTCATAAAAAGTACAGTTTTCGATGACGGGATTGGCGTTGGAGTATTTGATACAAGACTCCTGGAAATAACGAAACACACACTGTTCAAAGGAGACCTCGCTCTGCATCACTTGGATATGGTTGCCGTATTCGAAAAGGATATTGGCAAAGCGGCTGCTTTCGGCATCGTCCAGTAGAATCTCGTAATAGTCGCCGTTACAGTTGGATGTGTTGCAGGTAAACAACAGCGTGTCGGTACGGGGAGCGCTGGCCACCGTGCCGTGGATGGTGAGAGTAATCGGGTTGTAGCAGAGTATCTCTTGAGTATTTGCATCCAACAACAGCGTGTCGCCCGCCGAAATAGTGATATCTTGCAGCAGCGTATAGTGACCCGAGGAGGGAGTGGTCACCGAAGTCGGATAAGCTGTGGCAAAATCCTGGAAAGTGTAGGTTTGGCCCAATCCGGGAGTCACAATCTGGGCATGCACAAGCGTGACGGAAAGCGTCAGCAAAAGGATAATAATAATATGTTTCATAGCAATCTATTTTATTTTAAAGAACGCTGCAAAGGTACATAATTTTGGGTTATTGTTACCGCAAATGGCGGCACAGGAAATCAATGGCGATTTTCAGGCAGGCGTCAAGTTTGTCGGGAATGATTTTGAACCTGGGGCCAAAATAGAACGCGTGCGGTTCCCCCTCGAAGGGGTGAAGTTCATAATTCTTCATCCCCAAGGAGTCCATTCTATGGGCTATGCTGTAAGAACCATAAAGTTTGGGAGACACGATAGCATAAATGCCCGAATTGCCGTATGTATAGGGCACGGTATTGTCGTTGGTGCCGTGAATCATACAGACGGGTGTGGTTTCATCGGCATCGATGACTTCAATATCAGAGACACCGCCCCACTGGTCCACCAGTCCCGCCACCCGGCTGGTGTGCCCGCGGCTGATGTCGAGTCCGGAATCGTCCAGCATACCGAGGTCGCTGCCAAGGGAGGCCTCGGCAGGGCGCTCGTCGTCCTTCATGAACACCGCGTACAGGGAGGCGATGCTGCCGGCGGAGTTGCCCAACAGGAAGATAGCCGTGGTGTCGATGCCATAATGATCGCTCTTGGCCTTGAAAAACCGGATGGCGGCACTGACGTCCTGAGTGGCCATATAAGCACCGCGCATCATATTGGCGGGCGAAATGCTGAGCGCGGGCACCAGCCGGTAGTCGATGGAGGCCACCACAAAGCCGTGGTGGGCCAGCGTGTCGGCAATGGCCACCATGTCGGCATAGTCGCGCGACCCTGCCACGAAACCGCCGCCGAACACCGTGATGACCATCGGACGGCGGGCCATCGTGTCGTGATACGGCTCGTAAAAGTCGGCCCGCAGATCTTTCATCACCCCCGCCACATCCTCAGCCTGGTTGAAGAGAATGCCATGCACCACCGAGACCTCGTCAAAGACTCGGTTGGCAAACCGCTGTGCCTGCAAAGGCATCTCAACAGAGAGGAGCATAACACATACCGTAATAGCCAATATAATCCGTGACTTTTTCATCTTTCCAACTTTTTTACGGGAGCAAAAATAATAAAAATGTAATTAACATGGGTCCAATTCTCTCAAAATCCTGTTATTTGTAAATTTTCGTATTTTTGCACGATTTTTTTCAACCAACGACGAAATGTACAAGACCGGCCTCTATTTCGGATCCTTCAACCCCATACACATCGGGCATTTGGTCATCGCCGAGTACCTTTTGGAACACTCGGACCTGCAGGAGCTTTGGTTTGTGGTGTCACCCCGCAACCCGCTGAAAGAGAAAAGTTCCCTGCTGGATGACCGGCAACGGCTCCACATGGTCAACTTGGCCATCGGCGACGATGCGCGCTTCAAGGCCTCCGACGTCGAGTTTTACTTGTCGCAGCCCTCCTACACCTGCCACACGCTCGTGCATCTTCAGGAGAAATTCCCCAAGCGCGAGTTTTCGCTCATCATGGGGGAAGACAACCTGCAGACCTTCGACCGCTGGCTCAACTACGAGTGGATTTTGGAGCACTTCCCCATCTACGTCTATCCGCGTATCGGATACGACGGCGGCGAGCGCAAGTCGCATCCGCATGTCACCTTCATCGATGCGCCCCGCATCGAGCTCTCCTCCACCCTCATCCGTGACAGCATCCGCGACGGCAAGGAGGTCCGCTATATGTTGCCTCCCAAGGTTTACGACTATATCGATGAAATGGGCTTCTACACTCGTCACTGACATTTACTCACCCAAAACTCAACCAAGATGACATTCAAACGTTACAACATCGAGAATCTCGAGATTCTCTCTGCCGGCGCCGAGGGCAAGGCCGTGGCCAAGCAAGACGGACTCACCATATTTGTACCCTACGCCGTGCCCGGCGACTTTGTGGATGTCGAGATCTACAAGCGCAAGCGCGGCTATGCCGAATCCAACCTGCTCTCCATCCGCACGCCCTCACCCGACCGTGTGACACCGCCCTGCGGGCACTTCGGCGTGTGCGGCGGCTGCAAATGGCAGATGCTCTCCTACGAAAAGCAACTGGAGTTCAAGCAGAAACAGGTGGAAGACAACTTCCGCCACCTCGGCAAGTTCGAGTTTCCGGAGCTGCGCCCCATTATCGGCTCCGCCAAGCCCTACTACTATCGCAACAAGTTAGAGTTCACCTTCTCCACCATGCGTTGGCTCTCCTACGAGGACTTGCGCCGCCAGCAGGATGGCGAGTTCTTCGAGCAACGATGCCTCGGCTTCCACATTCCGGGCATGTTCGACAAGATTCTCGACATCGAGCACTGCTGGCTGCAGGGCGCGCCAAGCAACGACATCCGCCTCTTCTGCCGCAGCTATGCCATGGAACACGAGCTGCCCTTCTACGACCCGCGCGAGCGCACGGGACTGCTGCGCAACCTCATCATCCGCACCGCCTCCACCGGCGACCTGATGGTCGTGCTCGTCGTCACCGACTTCAACGAACAGGCCTCCAACATGATGGAAGCCCTTGCAGAACGCTTCCCCGAAATCACCTCCCTCGTCTATGTCGTCAACACCAAGATGAACGACGCCATCTTCGACCTGCCCTTCTTCCTGTTCAAGGGACAGGATTATATTATGGAAGAGATGGAAGGGCTGAAATTCAAGGTAGGTCCGAAGTCGTTTTACCAAACCAACAGCGAGCAAGCATACAACCTATACAAGGTGGCGCGCGAATTTGCCGGCATCCATCCCGACGAGGTGGTCTATGACCTCTTCACCGGCACGGGCACCATTGCCAACTTCGTGGCGCACCAGGCCAAGCGGGTGGTGGGCATCGAGTATGTGGACACCGCCGTCGCCGATGCCCGCATCAACTCCGAGATGAACCACATCCACAACACGGAGTTCGTGGTGGGCGACATGGCCAAGATATTCACCGACAACTTCATTGCCAAGCACGGGCGCCCCGATGTCATCATCTCCGACCCGCCACGCGCAGGCATGCATCCCAATGTCATCGAGCAGCTGCTCAAGTTAGAGGTGCCGCGCATCGTCTATGTAAGCTGCAACCCCGCCACGCAGGCCCGCGACCTGACGCTGCTCGACCCCAAATACCGCGTCGCCGCCGTACAGCCCGTCGATATGTTCCCCCACACGCAACATGTGGAGAATGTGGTGCTGCTCCAGTTGAAATTTTGATAATAATTTGGAATATGAAACACATAAAGACCCTTTTCCTGTGCCTCTTGATGACTATCGTGGCACTCACCTGCGCCGCCCAAACGCAACATTCACTGAAAGATGCCGTCTCCCTGCAAAGTCCCGATGGGCAGCTGGAACTCCAGTTTGCGGTGATCAATGGCGTGCCCACCTATACACTCAATCGCAACGGCAAGGCCGTGGTGCTGCCCTCCCGTATGGGCTTCATCCTTGAGTGGCGCGATGACTTGGCGCACGCCTTTGTCCTCAAAGACAAGGCATACAGCACTTTCGACGAGACGTGGGAGCCGGTGTGGGGCGAGGAGGCCCGCATCCGCAACCATTACAACGAACTGTTGGTGACATTGGAACAGCCCGTCGGCAGCGTGGCGAGCATGGACCACTCCACCGAGAAGCGCCCGACGGTGATGCGGATCCGCTTCCGTCTCTACAACGACGGTTTGGGATTCCGCTACGAATTTCCCGACCTGCTGCCCGCCAACTTGTACCCGGGCAACATCTACAACGCGCTCGTCTGCTTCTGGTTCAAGGAAGAGCTGACGGAGTTCGCGATGGCGGGTGACCACACCGCCTGGTGGATTCCCGGCGACTACGACACGCAGGAGTACAACTACACGGAGTCGAAGCTGTCGGAAATCCGCAGTTTGTGGGATGCCAGCCACAAGAACGGCGGCTGGCCGTGGACCGCGTTTTCGAAAACGGGCGTGCAGACAGCCATCCAGATGAAGACCGATGACAGCCTGTATATCAACATCCACGAGGCCGCCACCCTCGACTTCCCGACCATGCACCTTGATTTTATAGATGCCTTGTCCAACAACCCTTGGGACACCCTCTTGCACCAACAGCCAACCACCAACAGCCAACAGCCGTCATACACCTTCCGCGCCTGGCTCTGTCCCGACGCCACCGGCTACAAAGGCCGCATCCAGGCGCCTTGCACCACTCCGTGGCGTACGGTGATGGTCTGTGAAAAGGCCACTGATGTGCTCGCCTCGCGACTGATTCTCAACCTCAACGAGCCGTGCGCTTTGGAGGATGTCAGCTGGATTCATCCGGTGAAGTACATGGGCGTCTGGTGGGAGATGATCAGCGGCAAGAGCAGCTGGAGCTACACCAACGACTTCCCCTCCGTGAAACTGGGCGTGACCGACTACGTTCACGCCACTCCTAACGGCACGCACGGTGCCAACAACGCCAACGTGCGCCGCTACATAGACTTCGCCGCCGCCAACGGCTTCGACGGATTACTTATCGAAGGATGGAACATCGGATGGGAAGACTGGTACGGCAAACAGAAGGAGTTCGTCTTCGACTTTCTCACGCCGTATCCCGACTTTGACCTGCCCGCATTGAACAAATATGCCCACGAAAAGGGCATCCGATTGATTATGCACCACGAGAGTTCCGCCTCCACAGTCAACTACGAGCACTGGATGGAGCAGGCCTACACGCTGATGAACCAGTACGGCTACGATGCTGTGAAGGGCGGTTATGTGGGCACCATCATCCCGTTTGGCGAGGGGCACTACAGCCAGCCCATCAACAACCACTACCACTACGCCATCGTGGAGGCCGCCAAGCACCACATCATGGTCAACTCGCACGAGGCGGTGCGTCCCACCGGACTTTGCCGCACCTGGCCCAACATGATCGGCAATGAGAGCGCCATGGGCACCGAGTTCCGTGAGCGCATCCATCCCGGGCACACCTCCATCCTGCCGTTCACGCGCCTGCAGGGCGGCCCGATGGACTACACCCCCGGCATCTTCGAACCCGACATGGGCAAGATCGTGTCGTGGGGCAAGAAGATGAGCCATACTATCTGCAACCAGTTGGGACTCTACGTCACCTTCTACTCGCCGCTGCAGATGGCCGCCGACTTCCCGGAGCACTATGAGCCTTACATGGACGCCTTCCAGTTCATCAAGGATGTGGCGGTGGATTGGGACACCAGCATCTACATCATGGCGGAGCCCGGCGACTACATCGTGACCGCCCGCAAGCCGAAGGTCTCCACGCTGAACAAGGCCGCCGACGGTGTGGGAACGTTGGCTGACGGCAAAAAGGGCGTCATTGCCAATGCCACCCGTTTTGTGTATGCCATTCCCGACACCGTAAGGACGTGCCATGGCGCGTCTCTACAAAACCCGCGCGATGTCTGGTACATCGGCGGCATCACCGACGAGGACGCCCGCGAGGTTTCTGTCAAATTGGATTTCCTGAAACCCGGCGTGAAATACGAGGCCATCATCTATGCCGATGCGCCCGATGCCTGCGGTCTTCCCGATGATTCCGAATTCCGTTCTTCAGATTCCAAGTTGACATACAACCCGCAAGCATACACCATCACGAAGAAGGTGGTGACGAGCAAGACCGTGTTGAAGTTGAAGATGGCGCCGTGCGGGGGATTTGCCGTGTCTATACGGGAAAAATAGTACACAATAGTTAATAGTTAAGAGTGGGCAATGGAAAAAGACATTGACCCGCAAAACCAAAGAATTTTGGAAAACTTATAAAACAGTAAAACATCTATTATGAACAGGAAATATCTTCTCCATGCCTTCATTCTCATTACTTTGATTGGTCTCGTTTTCTCAATGTGTTCACCACAATCGACGAATAAAAAAAGAAACATGTATGAACATGCAACACGAGTGAACATCGACGATCATGAAATGCAGCTAAACACCATATTTTTCAATGATTCGCTGAAGGAGCCTTGGCTGTTTTATTATGGACGGATTCCATACGGCTATTCAGCCCCTTATGTGCAAAAGCAGACGTTGTCTTTCAGAGAGAATGACATAACGATACGAGAAGTTACATTATCCGTCCCGACAACCGACCAACAAACCGCCTCCCATGGAAGTGTGAAATTACAGACCATCCCGATATTTGAAATCGGGACAATAGAGGGCGATAGCGGTTTGTTTTTTTATGCCTATGGAGCCAACTACTGTGCTGGGACACAATGTCCTGAATTTTATGGCATTTACTCAACTTCCGGTGAGGTTTTGTCCGAAACCATCTCTTTTCCTGAACAAATTCTATCAGGCGAGTCTCTGAATGTGGTTTGTCATAAACATGGACTTGATTTAAATAAGCCTATCGAAAGCATTTCAATTTTCAAACTGTTGCAAACGATTGAATAACATGGCTGTTCATTCCGCAAAAGAATAGGTTTTGAAAAACACCATCAGAGTATTTTATTGAGACTTGTACAATAACCTGCATCACCTTTGCATTAAAAAACATTATTTCACCAAAACTGACAATTATGATAGACAACCAAATCGAGAATCTGCAGTCGCTGCGGGAATACCTGCAGCAGGAGAGCTGCCAGCCGCAGGAACCGTTCATCCTCTTCGGCGAATGTTGCGGCTGCCCGCAAACGCAAATCATCCACGGATAACCATCTTCGGCAGAGGCGCGATGGACCGCGTCTCTACCGTTTTAATACTTATAATGCATGATTATGAACAACGTGATAGATTTTTGGCGCAACGAGTGGAATTCGGTCACTGACACGAGTGAGGTGACAGGGATGGACTTTTTTAATAACGGTATTATTCCTGTAACAGATGCAAATGCTAAAAATATAAGTAAAATTTCATGGGGAGAGACAAGGGGGATTTATCCAACAAAAAATACATTGAATCCACCAGATAGCGAATTGTATAATCCTTCAAAATGGGATGAAGAAAAAACGACATCTCTATTAAAAGCAAGAGCGGTAATTCATCTGATAGGAACAAGCCGAAATGCTCATGTTCACCAAGCTTCATGTGAATTAAAGGGAATTAATAAAACTTTGGCAGCATATCATTTAATAGATAACTTTCCCGAAGTTGATCCAGTTGTCGCAAACGATGGAACAGTTAAATTCTTTTATTTGTCCTCTTTAGAAAAAGTGGACACTCCATCTATAGATTCCCAGACCTATAATCAAAAATGTGTAAAATCCTATGGCCCGTTTTACAATAACGGAGGAGGGGATGTGCCGAGAGGAGAAATCTACATCCATTTCTTCAAAGCAATTCTAAAAAGATAATGAAAATGTCAGGAAGAGAGTGTGATAAAATATTATTGATCATTTTTTTTATGGCGTTTGGTCATCTGTTGAGAGCTCAATCATGGTTGGACTCCGCCGTTTGTCGTCCTGATAATACCTATTGTACTTTTGTGGATACGATAAATCCTCGCTCTTTCATCCCGGATACGTTACAGAACATCTTTATCCATAAATATCAACCGCATCACCCTTCAGAAAGAAATCAGATTTTTAAAATCCACTATCGAACTCTTATACTGTATGTGGTAAGATATAATGAATCTGGAGTGGATAAACTCGAGGAGTATTTTTTTTGGCTTTTTAATCCTGAGACTATGCAAATATCTTCTCAACCGTTCATGATTGATGGCACTTGGATTGCAGACGGAGAAGTGGGGTTTGACATCAAACTCATGACAAGGCCATTGATGGAGCAAAGAGGAAAAAAAATGATTGTCAGAGAGCGAAAGCACAATGGAACAGCCTATAATGCCATTATGCAATATACACTCACATACGACAAAAATCTCAATTGGCGGATAAAAAATATGATAGAAGAAAAATCATTGGTGGAGACACCTGTGCCTGAGGAATTCAAGTCTGTCGTCATCAGCAGGCATTATAGGGGAAACAAGGTTCTCAGTTATGCGCTTCGCGATTTGCAGCATGCCAAGACAGAGAAAATCGGAGAATATAGAGTTGCTGACAATGGTACTATTTTCAAAGTTAAAGCTTTCAAAAACAGTCATCTTGCGAGTTTGATAGTCTCTTCGTATCCAGAAAATGCTGTTGGATATATGGAGGCATTATGGAAGCAAAAGCATGGAATAATCAACTATTAAACTTGTAATTTGATAATATGATGCGTTTTGTTTCTTATTTTGTCTGGCTATACTGTGTTTTAAATGCGTCCATTTATTGTGTTTTTTTCAGGTGGACAGGAGGTTCGTATTTCTTTTACTCCCTGTTTATAAACCCGAATGTTGCCATTATCCTGTCCTCTTTTGTTGGAATGATTGCAACACAATTACCCGCCTTATATTTTTATTCTTCCGGCAGCGCCTTGAACCCCAGTCCCATAATCTCGGAACTCTCGATCACGTTCACGAAAGATGCGGGATCGAGGAGACGGAGGTTTGACTTGAGCTTCACCAAGTCGGCACGGTCGAGGGTGACATAGATCATCTTACGCTCGGCGCCTTGGTAGAGGCCCATGCCGGCGAAGACAGTACCGCCGCGCTTCAGGTCGTTGATGATATAGTCGCGCACCTCATCCACCTTGTCGGTGACGATGAACGCCGTCTTGTAAGACTTGAGGCCGTCAACGATGAGGTCGATGATCTTGCTCTCGATGGCAATCAGGATGATGGAGTAGATCGGCAGGCGGATCTGCTTGAAGGCAATGAGGGTGGTGAGCGTAATGCAGGAATCGACAATCAGCACGAGGGTGCCGAGGGAAATCTTGGTGTATTTGTGCAGGATCATGGAGATGATGTCGCTGCCGCCGGAAGTGGCGCCGGACTTGAAAATGAGGCCGATGGCCACGCCGTAAATGACGCCGCCCACCACGGTGTTCAAGAAATAGTCGGGACGGAAGAACTGCTCGCTGTGCGGAATCTGCACAAGGCCGTGGAGACCCTCGCTGCTGTTCAGGATGCCCTCGTGAATGATGGGATTGTACCCCCACGTTGTTTCCAACAGCCAGGTGAAGAAGAAAATCAAAATGGTGGAAACCACGGTCTTGACACCGAAGCGCGGACCGAGCACCCAAGTGCCGATAAGCAGCAGGGGAATATCCATGCAGATGGCGTAATAGCTTATCTTCCACGGCCAAACGGTGTTGAGCACGTTGGAAAGGCCATACGTGCCGCCCGGTGCCAACAAATAGGGGTTCACGAACATCACATCGCCCACGGCGAAGAGGAAACTACCCAAGGTCAGGAGGAAATAGGCCCACACTTGGTCTTTGAAGGAAAATTTAATTTGTTTATCCATAGTCATTTACATTTTATCAAACCGAGTGGCAAAAGTAGTGATTTTTTTCCTCTTTTTTGTGTACCTTTGCAGCGTCTTTTATAAGGCCAATACAACCATTGGCATTGTGACAAATATAACCTTCTTATTGACAGAAAAATGAAAATAGACATTCTGCTCGGTTTGCAATGGGGCGACGAAGGCAAAGGCAAGGTGGTCGATGTGCTCACCTCCCGCTACGACGTCATCGCCCGTTTCCAAGGCGGTCCCAATGCGGGGCACTCATTAGAGTTCAACGGCATTCGCCATGTGCTGCACATCATCCCTTCCGGCATCTTCCACAAGGAAAAGATGAACATCATCGGCAACGGAGTGGTCATCGACCCTGTTATCTTTGAGGAAGAGATTGTGGCTTTGGAGAAGATGGGCTGCAAACCCACGGAGAACCTGCGCATCTCGAAACGCGCACACCTGATTCTGCCCACGCACCGGCTGCTCGACGCCGCCTACGAATCGAAGAAGGGCGACCGCAAGATCGGCTCCACCCTCAAGGGCATCGGTCCGACCTACACGGACAAGACCGCCCGCACGGGCCTGCGCATCTGCGACCTCGAATCCCCCGCCTTCGAATCCAAATACCGGCAGTTGATAGAGGCTCATAAGGAGATTCTCGACCAGTATCATTTCGACTATAGTGACAAGCTGCCGGAGATGGACCGCCAATGGCGCGCTTCCTTGGCCAAGTTGCGCCAGTTCCCTTTCATTGACGGTGAATACGAAATTCACGACGCCCTGCAGCAAGGGCGCAGTGTGTTGGCTGAAGGCGCGCAGGGCACCATGCTCGACTTGGAGTTTGGCGCCTATCCCTTCGTGACCTCCTCCAACACCATCGCCGCCGGTGCCTTCACGGGCCTCGGTCTCGACCCGCACTTCGCGGGCCGCGTGTTCGGCATCGTCAAGGCCTACTGCACCCGCGTGGGCAGCGGTCCATTCCCCACTGAGCTTTTTGACGAGACCGGCCAACGCCTCCGCGAGCTGGGCTTTGAGTACGGCGCCACCACGGGACGCCCCCGCCGCTGCGGCTGGCTCGACCTTGTGGCCCTCAAATATGCCGTCATGGTCAACGGTGTCACCGACATCGCCCTCACCAAGGCCGACGTGATGTCTGGTTTCGACACCATCAACGTCTGCACCGCCTACCGCGTCAACGGCGAACTCACCGACCATGTGCCCACTGACCCCGACATCCCCGTGGAGCCGGTCTATACCACGCTGCCTGGCTGGAAAGAGGACATCAGCAAATGCACCGACTACGACGAGCTGCCCGAAAATTTCAAGGCATACATCCGCTATATCGAGGAGCAAACCCACACAACAGTCTCCATCGTCTCCGTGGGTCCCGACCGCAACGCCACCATCTTCAGGAACTAACTTCCCATGAAAGCCCTGCGCCGCATCCTGCTCCTTCTCCTGCCCTGCCTGCTTCTTGCAACAAACAGTCTGGCACAATCCACAACGACAGAGAGGGATCAGGTGTTTTTGCGCATGCTCCAAAAGCAGGTTGATTCATTATATCACACCTTTGACAAGGCCGACGACCCCGTCAGGCTCCTCACTGTGCGCATAGAGTATCGCCATGACTGCAGATGGTCTGCCGCCATGGGCAACATCATCGGCCAAAAGGATGACGAGCGCGCCCAATTGAGCGTCACCATGCGCGTAGGCACCGAGTGGGTGGACAACTTCTCCCCCACCGATGGTCTCCACCCCGACGAGGCACACCGCGTCAAGGTGTACGACATTCCCATGGATGGCAACGAGAAGGCCGTCAAGCAAATGCTTGCCCTGGCGGTACAAGAGGCATACCAGAAGGGGCGCGTGCGCTACCACCGCGCACTGGCCGCCCAGAATAGTCGTCAAGTCGCTTCGCAGGGCGACTTTGTTCTCGAACCCTCTGTGGCCTATTTTGAGCCACCGCTCAACCTCGAACTGCAGCCAGATGCCATCAGACACTCGTTGGCCACCTGCACCGGAGCACTTGACCACCCCGACTCTGCCCGCTGTTCCGCCGAATTGCACTTCCTACCTGTCCGCAGCTACTTGGTCAACAGCGAAGGCACGTCCATCGTTCAGAATGGCACACGCGTTGCGCTGACCGTCACCTTGTCGGGCACGGCAGACGACGGAACGCCTCTCAACCTGCACAAGCACTACTATGGCACCGAGCCCCACGACTTGCCCCTGGCAGAGGAGCTCGCACGCGATGTGCAAGCCATGGAAAAAAACATGACACAGTTGCGCCATTCCCGGCTGGGCACCGCCTCGCTCTGCCCCGTGCTGTTTGAAGACGAGGCCAGCCCCGTCTTTTGGCAGTACGCTCTCACCCCGCTGCTGCTCAGCCCCGACGCACCCCTCAACGCCACATTGACCCCCTCCCACTGGAAAGTCGTTTCCGACCCCACGGAAACATTATACAATAATAGTAAACTGTTCGGAAGCTATTTCTATGACGATGAAGGCAAAGAGGGCGAGCGGCTGGTCCTCATCGACAACGGCCAGCTCGTCACTGTGCCCTATGCTGCCAACAACAGCCGACAGTTTCACCACAGCAACGGCCACGGACGCTCGTCGCTCGACCGCACCCCTGTGCCTGTTCCCGCCAATCTGCTGGTCTCGACCAGCACACCGTTGTCTCAAAACGAGCTTTATCAGCAATTCAAACAAACCATTGCCGCCCAACATGCCGATTTCGGATACCGAGTGTCTGCCGCTTCCATTGAAGGGAATGTGATTCGTCCGTCCGTCATTTGGAAAGTATTTGCCGACAACCGACCCGACGAGCTTGTTCACGGCATGGAACTGTCGGGAACATCCCGCATGCTGTTGTCCCAAATCGGCGGTGGCGGCTCCCTCCCCGCCTGTCTTCCCGACACGGTCAACGGTGCCCACTTCCATTGTTGCGCCCCGAGCACATCGGTCAAGCTCATGGAAGCACGATGCTCCACCCCCATGAGTTTCCAGCCTGCCATTGCCCCGCTGGAGGACAATCCCGGTGCGGAGGAAACCCTTGACGACGAGATGCTGTTCAAAGCCATGGAGGACGACATCCAATCGTCTTTGGACTCGTTCAAAACAGGTGTTCTTCCCGGGGCTTACTATATCCGGCACATGATCACGGATGCACAAAGTTTCCATGTTTCCAGCATTTTGGGCAGTACAGCCTCGGCTGCATCCCGTCCCGTCAGGAAGGTGGAGACACGGGTTTTGGTGGGGGACAACACTTTCAACAACGACAACGTGATCGACGAGCAGTCGCGCGATGTGGCCACCAGAGAGCTTCCTTGGGGAAACGACTACCGTCAAATCCGGCGCGAACTTCATGCCTCATCGGAGGCCGCCTACAGACAAGCCTTGTGCCAATATGCCGAAAAGGAACAGCAATTGAAGTTGTTGGGCGACTCCGTGCAGAACACACTCCTGCCCGACCGGAGACCGGCCTGGGTGACCAATCTGTCCATTGAGAGTCCTTACGAGGCCACCACTTCCGCACAACTGGAGGAGCTCGCCAATTCCCTTTCGCATCAGTTTTACCGTCACGATTTTCTGACGCTCTCGCGGGTGGACGTGGATGCCTATTGTGGTCATGTCAATTTCCGTGGCAGCGACGGTGTCCGATACACACAGCCTCTCAACGTGTTGCGCATCCGTGTCGTGGCCGAGACCATCGCCAACGACGGCAGTCCCCTTCATGACGAGATCGAAATCCTATACCGACACATCCAGGATATTTCGCAGCGGGATGAACTGTTGGCATCGATTGAAGAGATGGTGGAAAGGTTGCAACAATGGCGTGCAGCACCTTCCATAAAAGCACCTTACACAGGTCCGGTTTTGTTTGAGGGGGAAGCTGCCGCCACCATGTTCGCACATGCTTTCGTGGAAAACAGGCCGAATCTTGTGGCCACCCGCCCCAAAGTACGGATCGGTTCCCGGAATCTCATGCCGGAACTGGTACGTTATCCTTCCATCGGAGATAAAATTGAACAGCGTGTGGTGAGCAATATCGTAAGCATCAGCGCCTTGAACAGCAAACCCATGAATCCGCCCCTGTTGGGAAGTTCCGAAATCGATGCTGACGGCGTGAAGCTCGAACCGCATTGGGAACTCATTCATCGCGGAAAACTCGTGTCCCTGCTCCACACCCGCGTGCCGACCGATGTCCACTCCGAATCCAACGGACATCAAAGACTGGTGCTGCACGACGGACGCATCAGCAGTGCCCCCGGGCCTGGTGTATTGGAAATGAGTTGCCATAAAACCGCAGAAAAAAGCCAGCTATATAAGTCCCTGCGCAAATTGGCTCAAGCCTCCGGCCTGAAATATGCCTATGTAATCCATAAGACCACGCTGGAAAACGGCAAGGTCAAACCCGTGTTTGTCAGCCGGATGGACGTGTCCACGGGCAAATTGGCGCCCGTCAGGGTTCCTGCTGCCATCGACTGCGACATGAACGACTTCATGCACTTGGTGGCCGCTTCCAAAACAACAATGATATATAACTATCTGGCGCCAACGGAATTCTCCAATTCTCGCCGCAATGTTGAGAGCATCGAAGGCATTCCCTGCAGCTTCATCTTGCCCGACGCGCTACTGATAGACAATTTCAACATATTGAATAACAATAAGTAATGTTAATCATTTGGTTTTTTTAACATAAAAAACAATTTTGTTGAAAAAAAATAGGGTTTTCTCTTTTCATGCAAAAAAATAATTTCCTATTTTTGCGAGATTTTTGTGGCGCAGGACTTTAAAATATCGTTTATATTAACTACAAAAATATAGGAGGATTTATTTTGCTTAAAAACAGATGTTTAATTGACCCGTCGGACTTCACTCGTGAGGAGTTCCGCGAAATCTTCGATTTGGCGCATCAGATTATTGCCGATCCGAAGAAGTATTGGAAGAGTTGTGAGGGAAAGATCCTGGCAACTCTTTTTTATGAACCGAGCACGCGCACGCGTTTGAGTTTTGAGACCGCCATGTTGCGTTTAGGCGGCCAAGTCATTGGCTTCTCGGAGGCTGCGTCCTCTTCGACCGCCAAGGGCGAGAGCATTGCCGACACGTTGCGCACTGTGGAGTGCTACGCCGACATCGCGGCGATGCGCCATCCCAAGGAGGGTGCCCCGCGCTTGGCTTCGCACTACATCCAAATGCCGCTCATCAACGCCGGCGACGGTGGCCACCAGCACCCCACGCAGACGCTGACCGACATTCTCACCATCGAGCGCCTGCGCGGCAACGTGGAGAACAAAACCTACGGCTTCTGCGGCGACCTCAAGTTCGGCCGCACCGTGCACTCCCTCGTCAAATTCCTCAGCAACTATGAAGGTGTCCGCTTCATCTTCATCTCCCCGGAGGAGCTGCGCGTGCCCGAGTACATCCGCGAGGAGGTGGTCCGTAAGAAAGGCATCCCCTTCCAGGAGGTGGACCAGATGGAACCCTACATGGGCGAGATGGACTTCCTCTACATGACCCGCGTGCAGCGTGAACGCTTCTTCAACGAAGAGGACTACATCCGTCTGAAAGACCGTTTCATCCTCGATGCCGAGAAGATGACTTACGCGCGTCCCGACACCTACATCCTGCACCCCCTTCCCCGTGTCAACGAGATCAGCGTCGAAGTTGATAGCGATCCCCGGGCACAATACTTCAACCAGGCCAAGAACGGCATGTTCGTCCGCATGGCCCTTATTTTAAAATTATTGGGAATTTATTGATTGGCAATTAGTTATTGGCTATTGGCCAAAAAACAACACCCAAAAACCAACACCCAAAAAAATCATCCAACTGCCAAAAAAAATCATCATGTTAGAAATCAACAGCATAGAAAAGGGTATTGTCATTGACCACATCAAGGCCGGCTACGGTATCACGGTGTTCAACTACCTGCACCTTGACAGGGCCGATTATAATGTGGCACTCATCTGCAACGCCTACAGCCAGAAAATGGGCAAAAAGGACATCATCAAGATCAACAACGTCATTGACATCAACTACGACTTCCTCGGCCTCATCGACCCGAATGCCACTGTCAACATCATTGAAGACGGCAAAACCGTCAAGAAGGTGAAACTCGAGGTGCCGGAAAAGGTGACCAACATCATCAAGTGCAAGAACCCGCGCTGCGTGACCTCCGTGGAGCATTATTTCGACCATGTGTTCCACTTGGTGGACAAGGAGAAGCGCTCTTATCGATGCGAATATTGCGACGACATCGTTATTCCTTACCCCAACCAATAGGCTGAACAGCATTCCCAATACCGCCCAATACAAATGTACAACACTGACAATCAGTGTTGTACATTTTTTTCTCTCTAAAAAAGGGTTTATATGCAAAAAGTTTGTATCTTTGCAGCCTCTTAACGAATGGTCTCTTGGCCGAGTGGTTAGGTACCGGTCTGCAAAACCGTTGACTCCAGTTCGAATCTGGAAGAGACCTCAAAAGCGCCTTGTCAGGCGCTTTTTTTCATCCATCTCTTTTCCTCCCGTTTTTTAGAACAAACCCTTTGACGGTTTGAAAATTTGTCTATCTTTGCCGCTGCAAAATGATTAATAAATCTCTAAAAGTAATGATGATGAAAAAACTCTGCAACTTCCTTGTAATGATTCTGCTTTTGACAGCCGGAACGGCAGCTTCCGCGGCCAGTCTGCCCGCCAAGAGCAACAAGTATGTCAACGACAACGCACAAGTGCTCAGCGGCAATGAGCTGAACCAACTGCGCACGGACGTGAAAGCCATGTGCGACTACTATCCCTATCAGATTGCAGTATGCATCGTGCCGACGCTCAACGGCATGGAAATTGGAGACTATGCTGCCGCCGTGGGCCAAAAGTGGAATGTGACGAACGATGGCGACAACGGCCTGCTCATCTTGGTAAAGGCCAAATCAGGCAACGAATCAGGCCAGGCCCACCTTCTCACAAGTCCCGATTTAAGCACGTCACTCCCTTCGTCAATACTCAAAAAAATCATCCAGCAGGAGATGATTCCGCATTTCCGCAACAATGACTATTACAGCGGCATAGAAGCCGCCCTGGAATTTCTCAACAACTTGCCGCAATTAGAGACGACAACGCCAGCGGCCACAACCACCAACACAGACAATTACGAAAACAATGAAGTTCCCCAAGCCCAATCGCAAAGAAATTTTGGCGGCGGTCTCTTAAAATGGATATTGTTGGGTGCCGGCGCACTTGTTTTGTTGTCCCTTTTCCGCAAGATGATGAACAGGGCCAAAACCTCAATCACGCCCAGAAGCGGCACCGAGCAGCATTCAACCACCAATGACAACAACACTTCCATGCGGAACCAACGACCCGATCTTGGCGGACAAAGGCCGGGCAGGCCGAGTGGATCGCAACCGTACAATCCAAGGAACGCTTACTCTGACGACCGCAACCAAAGCAAGGAGGACATGATTCGGGAAATGGAAGCTGAACGGCGTTCCATGTCGAACGAACGAACAGGCAGCAGCTATGTAACCGATTTGAACAGCGGACTTCCGCAGGACATGGAGAATGAGCTGAAGCAATATTTTTCCGGCAGCAGCGGTGCCATCGACGAGAAGACTTTGGAGGAGATGCTGAAGAAGATGGCCACACGTCAAGGCAACGGCACAAGCCTGATTGACATGGCCAAGAAGGCCATGAAAGTCGCCATGTCCGTGGGGGCAGGAGTGGTTGCACTCAAGCTCCTCAAGAACATCTTGTTGAGAAATGGCGGCACTGACGAGGACGGCGGCATTTTAGGAAAGATCCTGCGTGGCGGCAAAAGCAGTGCCGACAACGGTCCTCTGGGCGACAAGCCGGCCTCAAGTGGCACGAAACCGAACCTTGGCGGCAAGAAGCCGAACCTCGGTGGCGGGAACAGGGAGGGCAGCTCCGCAACAGGTAGCTGGTAGTCTCCCTCTTGTGTCGCATCATGCAAAATGCCCATGTAACAAACGAGTCGTCAACTGAACGTATAACAAATTTTATTTGTATCTTTGCCCTCGCTTAGAGGATGGGGATTATGCCCTTTCTTCACAGCCCAAAAACAAATGTAAAACAACAAAAAAGAGTATTATGGAACTGAAATTTTATCGTTGCCCGCACTGTGGCAATATCATCGTCAAGCCGGTGGATTCCGGTGTCAACGTCGTTTGCTGCGGCGCCCCCATGGAGGAACTGATTCCCTTCTTGCAAGAAGAGTTGCGCGAAAAACATCTCCCCGTCGTCACATGGAAAGACGAATGCACACTGCATGTGGAAGTCGGCAGCACGCTGCACCCCATGCTTGAGGCGCACCACATCGCTTTCATCTGCGTGGAATTCGAGAACGGCTACCGCTTTGTCGGGCTGAAAGATCAACCCGTCGCCGACATCTGTGTATGCGATGACAAGCCTGTTGCCGTGTACGAATATTGCAACCTGCACGGTCTCTGGAAAGTGGAGGTGCCGGCCCGTTAGGCAACAACACATCGAAAATTCCAATTATCAATAAAAACACAAAACCCAGAAAAAAATGGAACAGAACAAGTATGCCGGTACACAAACCGAGAAGAACTTGCAAGCCGCATTTGCCGGCGAGTCGCAAGCACGCAACAAATACACCTACTTCGCCTCCACGGCCAAGAAGGAGGGTTACGAGCAGATTGCCGCCCTCTTCTTGAAAACCGCCGAGAATGAAAAAGAACACGCCAAGATGTGGTTCAAGGAACTGAACGGCATTGGCGACACCGCCGCGAACCTGGCCGCCGCCGCCGATGGCGAGAACTATGAATGGACGGACATGTACGAAGGTTTTGCCAAAACCGCCGAAGAGGAAGGCTTCAAAGACCTGGCCCGCAAGTTCCGCTTTGTCGCTGCCATCGAGAAGCATCACGAAGAGCGTTATCGCGCCCTGCTGAAGAACGTGGAGACCGCCACCGTGTTTGCCAAGTCCGAGGTGAAGGTTTGGGAATGCCGCAACTGTGGCCACATCATTGTCGGCACAAAGGCCCCCGAGATTTGCCCCACTTGCGCACATCCGAAATCCTATTTCGAGATCAATTGCGAAAATTACTAACCCGGCGATTTCGTCAGCCTTTTCACCCATACGATGAGGAAATTTCTTGTCATCATCACGCTTCTTCTCTCCTGTTTTGCAGGCTTTGCGCAGACGGGGGGAGGGAGCGTGTATAATTTCCTCGATTTCAGCTACTCCCCGCGTGTCACCGCGCTCGGAGGAGATTTGATTTCCGTGCATGATGACGACCCCACACTTCTCCCTGTAAATCCCTCGTACATTTCGCTGCGGCACCGTAACAATCTGGCGCTCAACTTCACCAACTATTTTGGGCGCACCAACTACGCTTCTGTGCTCTATGGTTTCCAGATTCCCAAGGCGGGCACTTTTGCCGCCGAGCTGCGCTATGTGGGTTATGGCAACTTTCGCGGCGCCGACGCCTCCGGCATCGAGACGGGCACCTTCTCCGCCAACGACGTGGCCCTCACCCTCGGCTGGGGACGCGAGCTGAGCAAGCATTTCTCCATCGGTGCCGACCTGCACCTCATCTTCTGCGGCTATGAGCAATACAACTCCTTTGGCCTCGCCGTTGATGTGGCCGGCAGTTATTTTAACGACGACAAGCGCCTCTCGATGACACTGCTTGCCAAGAACATCGGTTCCGAGCTGAAGCCCTTCATCCCCGGCCAATACAGGCATTCCCCCTTCGACTTGCAGTTCGCCCTGTCGCAAAAGCTGGAACACATGCCGCTCCGCTACCACATCGTGTTGCACCACCTCTACCGTTGGAACATGAACTACTATGGCCCGGAGAATCCCTTCCTTGAAACCGATGCCACAACCAACACACTTGTCTATCCTTCCAAAGCCAAGCAGTTCTTTGACAACATGTTCCGTCATGTTAATTTCGGCTTGGAACTGGAATTCAAGTATTTTTCCCTCATGGCGGCCTACAACCACAACATGCATCAGGAGATGAAGGTGGTGGCACGCCGCTCGATGGCCGGCTTCTCATACGGCTTCATGCTCAACATCAAGGGTGTACGTTTCGGATTTGCGCGCCAACAGTACGCCATCGGTGCCGCTCCCAACTGCATCAGCCTGGCTTTCAATTTCGAAGAGCTTGCCAAAAACCACAAGGAGAAACAGGCCCGGAAGTTACAACGACAGGAATAATCAAACCAATTTCTTTCTACAATGATTCCCTTTTCCCCACCCCATATTGACAACAAGATTGTGGAGGAAGTGGTGGCCGCCTTGCGTTCCGGCTGGATCACCACGGGTCCCCGCACCAAAGCCTTTGAGAAACAGATTGCCGCTTTCTGCGGTGTCCAAAATGTACTGTGCGTGAACTCCGCCTCCTCCGGATTGGAGCTGATGCTGCACTGGCTCGGCATCGGTCCCGGCGATGAAGTCATTGTGCCGGCCTACACCTACACTGCCACAGCGGCGGTGGTCATCCACTGCGGTGCCAAACCCGTGATGGTCGATGTGCATCCCGACTTTCTCATTGATGTCGGAAAGGTGCGCGACGCCATCACACCCCGCACCAAGGCCATCATCCCCGTTGATATTGCGGGCTATCCCTGCGACTATGACGAGCTGAACGCACTGGTAAACGAAACGGCTGTACGGTCGCAATTCACGCCTGCCAATGAAGTGCAGCGCATGTTGGGCCGCCCGCTCTTGATGTCCGATGCCGCCCACTCGCTGGGCGCCTGGTACAAGGGGCGCCGCACAGGCGCGTTGGCCGATGTGACCGTGTTTTCGTTCCATGCCGTCAAAAACCTCACCACAGCCGAAGGCGGTGCCATCTGCCTCAAATTGCCCGCTCCTTTCGACACGGAACTCCTGTACAAGCAACTCTGCACTTACTCGCTGCACGGACAGTCGAAGGATGCACTTGCCAAGACGCAAATCGGCAACTGGCGCTACGATGTGCTTGATGCGGGCTACAAATGCAACATGACCGATGTGGCCGCCGCGATGGGCATCGTGGAGTTGGAGCGTTACGATCGCGAAATACTGCCGCGCCGTCGCAAGATATTCGAGCAATATGCCGATGCTTTCCGCGATGACCCGCGTTTCCAAATCCCCGAATTCACCACACCCGACAAGACCACCTCGTACCATGTCTTCGCCCTTCGTCTCGCCCATGTCACGGAACCCGGGCGCGATGCCGTGATGCAACGCATCTTCGAACAGGAGGTGGCCGTCAACGTACATTTCATTCCCTTGCCGATGCTGTCAGCCTACAAAAACAGAGGTTACAACATCCAGGATTATCCCGTGACGTACGACAACTTCGCTCGCGAAATCAGCTTGCCAGTCTATTACGACCTCACGGATGAGCAAGTGCAACAAGTGATAGCAGCCGTGAAAAAGGCGGTTTAACGACTCTTTGACTCTCTTTTTGCACGCTTTTGGGTGTCTCTGATCTCTTTTTTGGACATACTGAATGTGATGGGAATTTGGAAATAACAGCGGACAGGTTTGCCGTCAAGCGTTCCCGGCTTCCACTTGGGCATCGCCATAACTGCGCGTATGGATTCTTTGTCGATGGAGGGATAGAGAGGCACCTTCACTTCCGCATTGGAAACGCTACCATCTTCCTCAACCACAAATTTTATCAAAACCGTACCTGTAATACCTTTTTCCCGAGCATCTTGTGGGTAGCTGATTTCGTATGATAGAAATGAGAAAAGTGCTTTCTGGCCCCCGGGATATTCGGGCATAGATTCGACGAAACGATAGACTGTATCCGCGTCATTATTTGCAGGAGCTTGTCCAAAAAGAGCCGTGGAAAGCAGCAAGGCCATGGCAAAGAAAAGGATCTTTTTCATTTGATAAATGATTTTGGACTGCAAAAATAGCAATAATTTTATATCTTTGCACCCTAAAACAAAACATCATGTACGATCAGACACACGGGCTCTATATCGCCCATTGCGCCGACGGCGCGTTGAGTATCCAAGGTAAAATGGCTAACCGTCACGGGCTTGTCGCCGGCGCCACCGGCACTGGCAAGACAGTGACACTACAGGTTATGGCGGAGTCGTTCTGCCAAGCCGGCGTACCATGCTTCATGGCCGACATGAAAGGCGATCTCTCCGGCATCAGCCAAGTCGGTGCCATGAGCGGATTCATTGAGAAACGGCTCCCCGAATTTGGCATTGAGAGCCCTCAGTTCCAGTCGTGTCCCGTGCGCTTCTACGACGTATATGGCCAACAAGGTCACCCTATGCGCGCCACCATCTCCCAGATGGGGCCGCTCCTGCTGTCGCGACTGCTCGGCCTCAACGAGACCCAGGACGGCGTGCTCAACATCGTGTTCCGCATCGCCGACGAGCGCGGCCTGCTGCTGATCGACATCAAGGACCTGCGCGCCATGCTCGATTATGTCTCCCAACACGCAAAGGAGTACACCACCAAGTACGGCAACATCTCCACCGCCACAGTCGGGGCCATCCAACGCGCCATCTTGCAACTCGAAAGCCAAGGCGCCGAGCAATTCTTCGGCGAACCCGCTTTCGACATCCGCGACCTGCTCCAGACGGAGGGCGGCAAAGGAATCATGAGCGTGCTGGCCGCCGACAAGCTGATGATGCAGCCCAAGCTCTACAGCACCTTCCTGTTGTGGCTCCTCTCCGAACTCTACAGCAACATGCCCGAAGTGGGCGACCCGGACCTGCCCAAGCTGGTCTTCTTCTTCGATGAGGCCCACACCCTCTTCGAAGACACCTCCAAGGCCCTCACCGACAAGATCGAGCAGGTGATCCGCCTTATTCGAAGCAAGGGCATTGGCATCTATTTCGTCACGCAAAGTCCCACCGACATTCCGGAAATCATCCTCGGACAACTCGGCAACCGTGTGCAGCACGCCCTGCGCGCCTACACACCCAAGGACCAGCGCGCCGTGAAGACCGCTGCCGACACCTTCCGCCCCAACCCCGACTTCAAGACCGACGAGGCCATTATGAACCTCGAGACCGGCGAGGCCTTGGTCAGCTTCCTTGACGAGAAAGGTGCCCCCAACATCGTGCAACGCGCCAAAATCCTCTTCCCGCTCTCTCAAATCGGCGCCATCACCGAAGGACAGCGTGCCGATATTATTCGTCAGAGCCGTATCTGTGGCAAATACGACACCCCTGTGGATCGCGAAAGCGCCTTTGAAGTCCTTATGGAGCAATCCGAGGCTCTCGCACGTCAAAAAGAGGCTGAAATCGCCAAAAAAGAGGAAGAGAAAGCCGAGAAAGGACCGAAAGAGGCTAAGGAAAAACCAGGCTTACTATCAAAAGTGGTCAAGGCCATCATCACGGCCGTCACCGCCACAATAGGCACCATTTTAGGCAATGCCGTCAGCAACAAGGTGACCGGCAAGAAGACCAAGAGCACGACCTCTGCGACGGGCAAGGTGGTGAAAAGCGCCACCAGCGCCGCCACGCGCACGGTCACCCGCGAGCTCACGCGCGACATCCTCGGCAATTTAATAAAATAGGTAGGGACGCGGCGCGCCGCGTCTCTACAATAAATCGTGCTGCTGCATCCGGTATGCGGCCATCTCCTCCCATTTCGTGCCCTTGCGCCCGTAGTTGGCATACGGATAGATGGAGATGCCCCCGCGCGGAGTGAACAGACCCGTGACCTCAATGTACTTGGGATCCATCAGTTGGATAAGGTCCTTCATAATCACATTGACGCAATCCTCGTGGAAATCACCGTGGTTGCGGAAGCTGAAGAGATAGAGTTTCAGGCTCTTGCTCTCCACCATCCTCTTGTCGGGGATGTAGCTGATGCGAATCTCCGCAAAGTCGGGCTGGCCCGTAATGGGACACAGGGACGTGAACTCGGGACAGTTGAAGCGCACCCAGTAGTCGTTGTCGGGATGGCGGTTCTCAAAGGTCTCCAGCACTTCGGGGGCATAGTCTTGCCGGTACTCGGTTTTTTTGCCCAGGGATTGCAATCCCTCGTCTTTACGATTGGTCATAATTGTGATTTTTTGGATTCCAAATACTCCTGCAAGCCTTTCATCCTCAACTGGCAGGCGGGGCAGTTGCCGCAGCCGTCGCCGGGGATGCCGTTGTAGCAGGTCAACGTTTCGTTCCGCACCAGGTCAAAGACACCCAACTCATCGGCCAGCTTCCACGTCTGGGCCTTGTTCAGCCACATCAGAGGCGTATGGATGAGGAACTGCTCGTCCATTGCCAGGTTGATGGTGACGTTAAGCGAACGGATGAAGGAGTCGCGGCAGTCGGGGTAGCCGGAGAAGTCGGTTTGGGAGACACCGGTGATGATGTTTTTCGCCCCTATTTCGCGGGCGTGGACAGCGGCGACGGAGAGGAAGAAGAGGTTGCGCCCGGGCACGAAGGTGTTGGGCATTGTCTTTTCCGGCTTCACCGGGTCCATTTTCACCTTAGGGTCGATGAGCGAGCAGCCTGTGCTGATCTCCCCGATGAAGTTCACCTCTCTGACGGTGATGGGCACGCCGGCCTGGGCCGCGATTTTCCGGGCCATTTCCACCTCAATCTTATGTCGTTGGCCATACAGGAACGTGATGGCGTACACCTCTTTGAAATGCTTTTTGGCCCAAAAGAGGCAGGTGGTGCTATCCTGTCCTCCGGAGAAGACCACCAAAGCTTTGTTGCTATCCATCATAACAGATTATATATCTTTGATTTTTAACGGATTATAAGAAATGTCCGTTTCATTATTTCTTGTTTTTAAAGTGGTTATCAAGTACACTGAAATTTGGGGCGGCAAAGATATAAAAAAAATGGTTGCCTTCTTTTATCCTATAATGCGGGACACTGATTTACGATTTGCGAGGTGCGATTTATAACCGGAGACATATACAGCCTCGGAGAGGCGGCACGCACGGAGTGCGGTTAACACCATACGCAGTGTGGTGACGGAATGCGCGGCGGATACCCATCGCACCGCAGGAGTCTCTTGCCCCGAAGCACAGCGCCGTCTCGGTGCGAAAGGGAGACGAGTTGTTAGATGCCCTATTTTGTGCCATCAAGTATATGATTCCCAAAAAATTTCTTTGTTATCATTTTGGAAAGACAATTAATTACAGTAAAATACAAATAAAAACCACCCACAAACACTATATAATAAAGAATTTTCATGGTTTCAGAATTAATCAGTCGGCACAGTATCAATATTAGCACAGATAAATCAGTGTTGATATCGTAAAGGGCGTCCAAAGCAAAAATATCGTTAGCCTCAGTAAACGAAAAAATGAAAACGATGCTTATCAGAAAATATGCTGTGTTAATAATCATAGTTACTTTATGCGGATTTCTGAAAAACGAACAGAACCCCAAAACTGCGACCAGCAATATAATTCCGGTAAAAATCTCTTTATACCCTGTTCCGTGACTTGAAAAAACATCTTTCAAATAGACGAGGCATTGGTTATTTGTGGTATGAATAATGCTTATACAAACCATATTAATTGCCAAATTAAGCAAAATGACAATGGAGCAATATAGTGCAGATGATACTATTCTATTTTTCATTAAGTGCATCGTTGACCGCCTTGGCATTTTTACTACAGGATGTTTGTTCTAACTCTTTATTTTTAACGAACGACTTGATAACATAGGTTATTATCCCAAAAAAGGCGGATATGCCCATAACCAATAATCTAACATTCTGCTTCTGATGGATTATCTGCTTCTCTTTGGCATACAATTCAGGACAAGACCGGATATTGCTCTCAACCTCGTATTTTTCAGTTACCAATAAACTCAAATACGCATTGAATTCTATTAGAAACAACACGATTAAAACAACGAGTACTACATTTAACACTCTGTGAAGAGTCCTATTATTAATCCTTTTCTGCATTATCTTTAATACGCTTTTCAGTTGTTCATATTTCTTTCGCAGTCTTTTAGTACATTATATTCCGCCAAGTCGGAACGGGAGGATTTTGCGGGTATGTGGTGATGAGAATCATAGTGCAAAAATAGGATTTATCATAGAATATGTATGGAGGCAACGGTTATTTGTTTTTTTTCGGACATTTTAGTAGCAGTATGACCTCAATGATCAATGTGACAGCGACAAACAAAATAGCGATTTCGTTGTAATGCATATCCCACTTTAGTTGTTGTCCATAGACACTGATACTCACCCATTCACGTGTGGGTTGTTGGTGGACATCGAAAGAATACGATAAAACATTACTCACCAAAATGAGAATGGAAACTATGAGAAAACAGACACAAAGGACTATTCCAACGATTAATAAGACACGACTATTCTGATTTTTGGCCATATTCTTCTTTTAATTCTTTAGTGATGTTTTAATGATACTCCCATTTACTGATCTCATAAACAGATAACCAAACATTATCGTTTTCCCCGTTGCGAGCTTTTCAGCCACCTTTTGATCAGGAATCCCATACCAATCGTAAATATACCCATCAATCTCTATTTCAAGAATATACGCATTCCATAATCACATTTTCAGGCTGCAAATGTAAGAAAAAATCACATTTTCGGAAACTCGGCGGGTGTGTTGAGGAAGCATGCCGCGAAGATAGGAATTTTTCGGCTCGGAAAGACAAGGTATGTTTTTTGGACGACAACGGGGATAACAATCTATCGTTTGGTTATAATAAATTCCACCCTCCGGTTCAGTCTGAAGTCATCATTGTCGAAGCAGTTTCGCGCTTCTTCACCTGACAATTTGTTGCAATCGACTATGGGGTAGTAATCATAGCATTGCCTTCCTGTAATATAGGATGTGTCCACGCCTTTATTCACCAAATAGGCAATAATCTCTTCGTACATATACAACAGCTTGCTTACGGAATATTCTTCATACCATTCCCTAAGCGACAGGTGAATGTCAACTTCAACGGATTTCACGTCATTATGTGACAACAAGTAGTCCGCAATCGAATCCAAAAGAGCACGATTCTGATAGTCGAAGGTGTCCAAATGCCGAGTAACAAACTGAAAACAAATATTGTTTGTTCTGAGCATTACTTTCTTAGAGTCAGAATTCATTAACTCGTGAACGGTTTTGACTACGGGTATGGTATCGTCTTGAAAAGACTCTTTGACCGATTGTGTCCTTGCCATATTTGGCAATATCAACAAGATACACAATCCGATCCACACGAAAATATTATTGTTTTGGCTCCTGCTCATACATTACTTTATCTTATTTTTTGACGAAACGGGGACAGCTTGGAGTTTGTTTTAAAAATCAAAAATGATTGCGGGAAACTTTTGTTTCAAAAAATCCTTGTTATAGTGAGGAAAAGCTGCATTATACTGGTATTCGGCGGTCTCACCAGTGAACACATTAATTTTGCGCACGTTTGGTCTGTATGCTTCTTCAGGGCAATCAACACACCTTTTCCATCCTACAAGAACCACGTTGCTGTCGGAGAGCCAATAGCCATCGTCAATGCTTGCTGAGGGTCCGAGAAAGAGAATAGGAAGTCTTTGATGATGGGCAATGTCTATGACATATATTTGGATGTCCGCATCCAATACCGCATATATTTTAGCACCCTTCTTGTTTAAAGTGAGATTATACGAATACAAATCCAAGGCGTAAGAGCCATTTGGCGAGTAATATATCTTGTCCTGATAATCAGAGAAACATTTGTCTGAAATGTCAAATTTTCCCCAATCGTTGGACAGCGGTAATGTATCACTACGAACGAGGGTAAAACTGTCTGTTTTCAGTTCTTCTTCCCACGAATTGAGCCATAAGCTGCAATGTCGGTGCAAAGACTCGGAAAGAGAATCGTCCATGACGACGATTTCCGAAAGTGGTGTATCGGGGATTGGCAACCTGTTGTTGCAAGAAAACAACATTGTCGCTATTGTCATGAATATACAAACTCTCATAATTTTCATGCCGCGAAGATAGCAAATATTTTATATCTTCGCGGCATGTTCCATAATACCGTATTATGATGAATATTTCAGATGTTTTAAAAGAACAAATTGAATGGTTTCCACTGGTGACAAACAAAAGAATATATGTTTGTGAAGGACATTCCGCAAAAGATTGCTTTTTGATAATGAATGATTTTCCAGACGAGCCATTATGGACGCTATTCTATCGTGGTGAATTTTTAAACATAGATGATGAACCCAAACAATGGAAAATAGCCTACAGAAGTCAATTAAATAATGAGCAAAAAACGGAATAGGAGTGTTAAGTCGAGGTCACGCAGGAGGAAATCATACGTTCAGAAACATCCTCCAGCCCAAAAGGGATTGCCCCCAGTAAAGGTAGAGGGAAATGACGCGCCGAAATTATTAATAATAATCCTATTAATTATCGCCATTGTTGCCCTATTGCTTCGCTCGATTCTAGGCGGAGGCGGGCACACTTATGATTATTATCCAGGAATGCCGTTTTGGTTGTCAAAATAATCAATTTTATGAGTCTCCACATTTAGAAAAAAACCTATCTTCGCGCAATGAAAAGCGAATCCAAAAGTAGATACTTTCCAATGCAAAATAAAACCAAGATATTATTCCTATTACTGTGCTCTGTTATGGTTTTGGCTGGTTGCCATTCCAAACAGCAGCCGGAACCGCAACAGTCGGATCTTGAGAGACTTCTGACCGACCTTGTGGAAAACAGGTATGCCTATTGCTACCAATTGACAGACAGCGACACAGTCGTTCGATGTAAATATGCAGACGAAATTATGGAGAAATGCGACCAGTTGTTGGCCAGCAAAGAGCCGTATTGGAAAAGATGCATGAAACTGCATTCTCTAATGAAAAGATACGACATAGACGATTATTATGGAATTAATGAAGCGGATTTAGATTCGGAGGACTTCGCTTTGATGGTCAGGGTGGTGCAGCTATATGCTTTGGAGCAGGAAATCGAATCGTTTTACAATTCACATTATCAAGTAGAATTACTTGGGATTGAATACGCCGGTGATTTTTATGACAAGAATGGAAATCGGGTTGTCCGGCTGCTCCCGAATTATGTCAGTCAGAATCCGGATCTCAACCCAGTCTATTACGTAAACGGCGAAAAATTGTCCACGGATGGCACATACTGGTACTATACGCCACACAACTCCGACTCAATCATCTCGTGTGACTTTGATGTAATGAGATGGGGACAACCATTCCACGGTAATTGTGGCACAAAGCTGTCGTTTAGCCGTAAAAACTCCATTGCGCCATGAAACGTGTCCCCAAAATTATTGTCCTGACATCTCTATTCGTCATAGGGTTCGTAGGTTTAGCCTATATGGGAATTATGGTGTATATACACTATGACGTGTTCGGGAAAAGCCCTTCGTATGAGGACACGCGGCAAAATTTCATCAAGAATGAGCCATATTTTGAGAAAACAGAAGACTGCTTTCTGGAAATTGCCGACTGCTGCTTGCCGGATTCATTAAAAGGAACTCTTCTTTTCAGTATTCTCGAATCGAGTGACAAGTTTATGTTTCGTTTGTTCTTTTCTACAGAAAACGAGACGGAACTTGTATTCCCGATTAGGGATTCCAACATTGAAATAACCCAAGACCAAAAAGAACAATTACAATCCAGGGGAATTGATTACAAGAAGGTACAAACATTATACTCGAATCTAAAAAAAACAAATTGTCGTGCAATCACAAAAGACGCTGGTAATTCAGATGTTCTGTTTTATATGACATTTAAGATACTTGATTATTGTGCAATTGATTACCTGTTTTACACTCAGCCTATTGAGGCGGATTCAATACGACCCGTCTCTAATTCACCGCTCGGTCGGCGAGTCACTATTTCTGTAGAATAATTAAATGTTGTCCCCATTGTCGTTATAAATAAGATAAAGAATGAAAAGACAAAAATGAAAGATCGAGTTTTTCTGCAAATCCTGTCTTCTGTTGCGCTTGCCGTCTTAGTTTATATCCTCGGGGAATGGACGGCACGATGGTGTTTTGACGTGCATAAAATTGATTTGTCTTGGGAGATGACTTTACGCTTTGCCCTATTCTTTTTTATCATTTTGGCCATAGCAATTGGTATGCTTTCTGTGAAACTTGAAAAATACAAGCTTCTTGTTCTGTCCATCATATGTGTCATCATTCTTTTTTCTCTTGTAGGAACGTTTACTATCAGGCCTTATAGGACATTGTTGCTCTGTCTTAGTGGCATCATAGGACTTGGCTTGCCAATCATTGTGCTGAAAAAATAAACAACAATAAGATGAGCAAGAGTCAAAACAATAACATATTTGTGTGGATCGGATTATGTATTCTGTTGATATTTCCAAATATAGCAAGAACACAATCGATTAAATTAACTTTATTTGTCAAAGACTCTTTGACAGAAGAGAGTGTTACAAACTATAGTGTTTATATCGACGACTCCATTGTTTTCCCCTCTCTTGATGAAACCAATGTCGCACACTTTGTGTTGGACAATGCCATAGACCACACATTCAGAATCAGAGTGCACAAATTCCACTATTATGACAGAATCTTTGACTTAAAGATGCCAAAGACCTTATCTGATACAACTGTTCAAGTTAAAATGAACTACATTTTTTCAGAACCGCAGCTGCCAATGTTCTTTTTCGACAGTGCCAGCCTCGTTCCCGACACAAATTTCAACGCTATTTATACAGACCCTGTCTTGTGGTTGGGATACATTCAAAAATCCAGAGATTATACCATACAGCTGAATACTTTTTGCCATTCAGAAGACCAAGCACTGTGCGAACAAAGAATAAATTGCGTGAAAAACATATTGGTTCAATATGGTGTAGATTCGTCAAAGATTGAGATCCTTATGCATCCTTTTGAACCTTATCAAATATTATACCCGGAGGAATTCGACCAATATTTTCTTTTCAAGGACATTTTGGATGAGGAATTTATACGTAATCTCTCCGCCAAGGAAAAATCCAAGGCGATGAAATACAACAGTCGCATAACGGTGACAGTTGCCAAAGATTAGACTGAATCAATTTGTTGTTCTCAAAAATGTGTATTTTTGGAGAAACAGGCATAAAAGATTTTGGTATTTTTGGAGAAATTGGTATAAAGTCCCCAACGCCCCGACAAGGACACGGGTGATTTGCTATTTACGAAAAAGGTCTATGGTCTTCGGTCTTTGGTCTTCATTCTAAGGTCAGCAGCATCTCGGAAGATGTCGGTGGCGTTGGAATAATATGACTCTTCTTAAGAGAGAGAATTTCATAACTTTGTAATTTTGCGCTTCCACAATTTTTAGTACTTTTGCAGCCTTGCTTAGATTGTGGTATAACGTAAAAAAACAAAATATAAATGAATAAGATTGCACTTGTGACAGGGGCCGACGGCGGTATGGGGACCATCCATACCCGCACATTGGCGCAAGCGGGCTATGAGGTCATTATGGCCTGCTACGACAAGGAAATCGCCAGACCTGTATGTGAAAAAATAGCGTCCGAAACCGGCGCCACATTGCATCTGATGCAGGTGGACCTGGGCAATTTACAAGACATCATCCGCTTCGCCGACGAGGTGAAGGCGCAGTTCAGCCGGCTGGACATCCTGCTGAACAATGCCGGCGTGCTCTGCCAGGGCGCCAAGAACAGCGTCAACGGCATCGAATACACCGCCGCCGTGAACTACCTGGGCCACTACACCCTCACCAACGCCCTGCTCCCCATTATGGGCCAGGGCACCCGCATCGTCAGTATGATCTCCATCGCCTACGTGGTGGGCAAAATACACGAGGACTTCCTGTCGGAGACCAACGACAAGAAGTTCAACCGCTTCACGACCTATGGCAACTCCAAGCGCGCCCTGTGCCACTTCACGCTCGACGCGGCGGAGGCCTGGAAGGATCGCGGCATCTGCATCAACGTCGCCGACCCCGACATCGTGAGCACCGGCATCATCCGGCAGGGCAACATTGTGGTGGACAAGCTGTGCGACTGGTTTTTCCGCCCCATCATCAACACGCCGGAGCAGGGTGCCGCTACGATGCTGGCCGCCGCCCTTAACCCCGAGTTCGAGGGCGTGACGGGCTGCTATTTCAAGAAAAAGAAAATACGGAACCGCAAAAGGAGTTTCCACACCGATATGAAAGAGCGTGAACTGCTGCGGCGCATCACCCGCGAGGCACTGCAACGCAACCACATAGAGCTATGATAGTGCCTGAGTATCTTCGTCCCGGCGACACGGTGGCCATCGCCGCCCCCGCGCGCAAGATCTCCCCCGAGGAGGTCGCCCCCGCCGTGCGCCTGCTGGAAGAGGCCGGCTTTAACGTTTTTTATGACGACCGGCTGTTCGCGCAAGATCACCAGTTTGCGGGCAGCGACTCCCTGCGGGGCAGCTGTCTGCAGGAATTGCTCGACAACCCCGACATCAAGGCCGTCTGGTGCGCCCGCGGCGGCTACGGCTCCGTGCGCATCATCGACCGCCTCGACTTCCGCCGCCTCCCCGACCATCCCAAATGGCTGTGCGGCTACAGCGACGTCACCGTGTTCCACTCACACTTAAACCGGCTGGACATAAGCACCCTGCACGCCACGATGCCGGTGAATGTGCACGACGGCGAGTTCCAAAACGCCGCCAACCAATCGCTGCTGGACGCCCTCCAGGGCAAGCCCCTGCGCTATGAGATTCCCTCGCACCCCTTCAACCGCCCCGCCTTCGTGAAGGCCCCCGTGGTGGGCGGCAACATCTCGATGCTCTACTCCCTGCTCGGCTCCCCTTCCGATCTCGACACCGAAGGCAAAATCCTCTTCCTCGAAGACCTTGACGAATATCTCTACCATATCGACCGGATGATGGCCAACCTCGACCGCAACGGCAAACTGCGCCCCATTGCCGCCCTGCTCGTCGGGCACCTCAGCGAGATGCACGACAACACCATCCCCTTCGGCAAAAACGCCGAGGAGATTGTGGCCGAGTACGCCTACAAATACAACTTCCCCTGTTTCTTCAACTTCCCCGCCGGTCACCTGCCCGACAACCGGGCCATCCGTATGGGGCAACCTATGCGCATCACCCCGTTCGCCAACCATATACAAACCGAAAACTAACCGCAATGAACATACATAAATGTCTGATGAGAATGTGCGGGTTCAAACCCGTGGGTATCTACCCCTTTGAAACCAAGAAGTGCGTCATCATTATGGCGCCCCACACCTCTATCGTCGATTTCTTCTTGGGATTGATGATGATACGCTATCTCAAACTCAAGATGGTGATGGTGATGAAAAAAGAGTTCTTCGTCTTTCCCATCAAATACCCCTTGAAATGGATAGGTGTGGTGCCCGTTGACCGGCATCACTCGCGCCATTTCGCCGAGTTTGCCACCGACATCGTCAAAAGCCGCGACGAGGTGGCGCTCATTATCTGTCCGGAAGGCACCCGCAAACTGGTGAGCCGCTGGAAAAAGGGCTTCTATCAGATTGCTATGGAGGCCAACGTGCCCATCGGGCTAAGCCACATCGACTTCCGCACCCGCACCTTAGGCGTGGGGCAGATGTTCTACCCCACCGGCGACTACGAAAAGGATATGGTGGAGATTGAGAAATACTACCACGGTATGCGGGGATATCGCAAAGGCCGTTTCAATTTGGAGAACGAACCCGTGACATCCCACGAGTGGGACAAGAACTAACAGCGCTTGCCGTTCAGGAAATATTGTTCCACCTTGTTGCTTCCGAAAGCGTAATTCATAAAATAGATAGTATTCATCGGCTTGGTGATGAAGAAGTTGGCGGTCTTGCCCTTGGTAATCGTGCCCAATTGCTCCTGCACGCCCATTGCGTAGGCTGTGTTGATAGTCGTGGCGTTGATCACCTCTTCGGGCAGCATCTTGTACATGATGGAGCCCATCGCCACCACCAGCTGCATATTGCCGGAAGGACAGGAACCGGGATTGAAGTCGGAGGCGAGTGCCACCGGCAGGCCGGCTTCCATCATCTTGCGGGCGGGTGCGCAAGGCATCCCTAAGAAGAAGGCCGCACCGGGCAGGATGGTCGGCATCGTCTCGCTCCCCAAGAGGGCTGCAATCTCATCGTCACCGGTATATTCCACATGGTCCACCGACAGGGCGTTGTACTTGACACCCACCTGGATGCCACCGGAAAGGGCCATCTCGTTGGCGTGGATCTTGGGCCGCAAGCCGTACTTGATGCCCTGCATCAGCATACGCTCGGTCTGCTCGCATGTAAAAAAGCCCTTGTCGCAGAACACATCGATGTAGTCGGCCAGCTCCTCGGCGGCCACCATCGGGATCATCTCATTGATAATCAAGTCCACATACTCGTCAGGGTTCTGCTTGTATTGCAACGGCACCGCGTGTGCCCCGAGGAAATTGGCCTTGATGGTGAGGGGCGACTCCTCGCGGAGGCGGCGGATGACGCGCAGCATCTTCAACTCGTCCTCGGTGGAGAGGCCATAGCCGCTCTTGATCTCCACGGCACCGGTGCCGAAGGAGGCCATCTCCTCCAAACGGCCCCACGCCTGCTCGAACAACTCCTCCTCGGAGGTCTCGTGCAAACGCTGTGCCGAGTTGAGGATGCCGCCGCCGCGCTTGGCTATCTCCTCGTAACTCAAGCCCTTGATCTTGTCGATGTACTCCACCTCACGACTGCCGGCATAGACAATGTGCGTGTGCGAGTCACAAAACGACGGGAAAACCATACGCCCTGTGGCGTCGATTTCCTCAATGTTCTCCTTGATACGCGACAATTTGGCCTCCGTCAGCTCCTCCATCGGACCAAAGTCCTTGATTTTGTCGCCCTCCGTAAGCAAAAAGGCGTTTTCAATGACGGGCAGCGTCTGCATATCCCTGCCGGCGCGCCACTTCACGGATTTTGTTTCCGCTTGAACCAATTGCTTGATGTTTTTTACTAATATTGCCATTTATGAGGTTATTAAGCTATTGAATTATTAAACTATTAATTTATTTAATGTGAATCTTCAAGTCTTACGTCTCTAATCCCTCACATCATACCCAAACTTCTTCATCTGCAGCTCGCTGTTACGCCAGTCCTTGAGCACCTTGACGGAGAGGTCGAGATAGACGTGCTTTTGGAGAAACTCCTCGATAGAGGCACGGGCATCGGTGCCAAGTTTTTTGATAGCAGAGCCCTTGCTGCCGATGATGATGGCCTTCTGGGTGGTGCGTTCCACATAGAGGGTCGCACCGATGCGCACAATGTCGTCCTCTTCCTTGTAACTGTCCACCACCACCTCCACGCTGTAGGGAATCTCCTTCTTGTATTGCAACAAAATCTGCTCACGAATCAATTCGGAAACGAAAAAGCGCATGGGACGATCAGTGAGGGCATCTTTCGGGAAATAGGGCGGATTGAGGGGCAGCAGGGCAACAATGCGGTCGCGCAGCTCATCGATGTGAAGCCCTTTGAGGGCAGAGATGGCAAAAACGTCCGCATCGGGAAAGACCGCCTTCCAATAGGTGCGTGCCTCCTCGGCCTGCGCCTCATCATATTTATCTATCTTGTTAATGATCAGAATAATAGGAATCCCTATTTTTTTTATATTCTCCACCAGTTCCTCATTATAGCGAGTCTCCCCGCATTCGATAAGATAAAGGATGATGTCAGCATCTTGAAGGGAGTCGGTAACGAAGCGCATCATCATTTTCTGCATCATGTAGGCAGGATCGAGCACGCCGGGAAGATCGGAATAGACGATTTGGAAGTCGTCGCCGTTGACGATACCCTTGATGCGGTGTCGTGTGGTTTGCGCCTTGGAGGTCATGATGGAGATCTTTTCGCCGACCAACTGGTTCATGAGCGTGCTCTTACCCACGTTGGGGTTGCCGATGATGTTGACAAAACCGGAGCGATGTTGTTCAATGTTTTCTATTATGGGAACAGTCATATTTTTCTATTGTTTGTAAAAAAGTAATGAGGGTTTGTCGGCGTCCGCGGGGAAAACCATGTAACTGAAATGGGTAAGCCAGTCACCGATGTTGTAGAATCGGGAGTTGTCGGAGAGGGCGTATTCGGCGGGAGTGTGGCGGTGTGCATAGATGAACATATCCACAGGCTCTTGCGCGAGTATCTGGCGGGCATATTGCACCTGAAACTCCTGTTCGCCCTGGAAAGTAAAAAGCGACTCGTCGTGGGAGGCACGGCTTTTGCGGGAGCAGAATTTTGCAATGGCAAAAGCATGCCTTGGATGCAGCATGCTGTATAGCACGCGGTTGGGCTTGAAGCCAAAAATGCGCTTGATGAACAGATAACGGCGCTGGTGTCCCCCGATGCCATCACCGTGCCCGACTATGCAACGTTTGCCGTTGAGGTTGAAGACCTGCTGCTGGAAAAAGACCTTGCAACCAAAAGATTGGGTGAAATAATCCTGCACCCACATGTCGTGATTGCCCGTGAAATAGTATATCTCAACGCCATTCGCGTGAAGTTCCGACAGCTTGTTAAAAAATCTGAAATAGCCTTTGGGCACCACATCCTCATACTCAAACCAAAAGTCGAACATGTCGCCCAAAAGGAAGAGGTGCTGCATATTATCCTTCTGTTGTTGCAACAAATCGACAAGCATATCCTCCCGGACCCGGCTTTCCGACTCGGAGGGGCATCCGAAGTGGGCGTCGGAGACGAAGCAGGCATTGCCTTCAATGGTGATGGGATGTCGGAAGTCGGGATATTCCATTATTAAAATTTGTTAATCCATTCGGCCACTTCGAGGGCGGGTATGTTGTTCATGCACTTGAAGTGCTTGCGGGGACATTTGTCGTAGCCCAGCTTGGCGCAAGGGCGACAGGAGAGGGGGCAAACCTCGTAATTGCGAAAGAGGTTGCGCTCGTCGGGCATATAGGGGTACATGCCGAATTCGGGCACGGTGTTGCCCCAAATCACAGCGATAGGCTTGTGAAAAGCGGCGGCGATGTGCATCAGCCCCGTGTCGCCCGTGATGACGGCATCGGACTGTTTCAAAATGGAGCAAGACTGGAAAAGGGAGTACTTGCCGCAACCGTTGTAGGCGCGGTCGCCGAGGGCGGCGACGATCTCCTCGCCAGCCTCGAACACATCTTTGCCGCCCAGCAACATGACAGGTTTATGCAAGATGCTTCCGATTTCGATGACCTTGGAGGCAGGGATGCGCTTGGTGGCATGCGCGCCTGCGAGCACAACGGCCACAAAGCCGTCGTCGAATACCATCGGCAAATCATCCTCGTCGAACTCGCCTTCGGTGGGGATGAAAAACTCCAGTCCCTTTTGGTCGTCGTGCACATCCAGTCCGACCACGGCCTCAAAGTATCGGCTCACAATATGCTGGTCGGGAAGGACATCCAACTTCAGGGTAACGTTCAAGAATTTGCGGAAATTGATTTTTGGAAACGAGGAAGAGGGGGTCCGGAGCTTGCGCACCAACTGCCGGGAACGATGGTTGCCCTGCAAGTCAACCACAAAGTCGAATTTCTCGACTTTGAGCTCTTGTATGGTTGCGTCCACATCCTCGGGGTCGTAGAGATGCAGCTTGTCCACGTGAGGATTGAAGACCATCACGTCTTTCATCTGTTTTTTTGTGAGATAGTGCAGCTCCACATCAGGCACTTGTTCTTTCACGGCACGCACCACGGGGGTGGTCAGCACGATGTCGCCGATGGAGCTCAGTCGTACAATCAGGATTTTGTTTCTCGACGGGGGTTGAATATCATCCATAGTGTCAGGAATTTGCTATAGGGTTGATGTTTTTTCCAAAATGGGTGTCCACGGGTGTGGCGTAAATATGCAGCAGGTAATGCATCATCTTGTCGGAGGCCACGTCACGCACGATGGCTTTCCTCTGCAGGTAGGCAAGGAATTTCTCCTTCTCCTCCTCCGTGTAATAATCACGATATTCGTCGCTGCCGCTCATCAGGTCGTGGGCAATGTAGTTGTTGGCGTAAAGTTTATAGTCACGATAAATTTGTCTGTCAATAAGCTTGCAGACCTCAAAGAGTTTGTCGTTGTTGTTGAGTTCATCCGGGATGCTGTCCAATTCCGCGTCAACAGGGGTGCCGATGACGAGGGAGACGTGTCCTTTTTCGCTGAAGATGCCCTGCTTGATGCTGTCAAAGTCCTCGCCGGGCTGTTTTTGGTAGTGGCCGTTTTCGCTCAAGGCGAGCTCGCGGGCCTTGAGGGCGTCGCAGGGCTCGTACTCATAGGAGATGGTCAGCGGGGTGACACGCATACTGCGGATCATCTCCAGCAACTCGGAAGTATGCCCCATGGTGATCATCTTGAGCAGCCCCTGTTTGGTGTGGTCATAGCCGTCCTTGGTACGCCCGTCGCGCTGGGCAATCCACACAGACTCGTTATCTTCCAGAATGCTCTTTTGGATGTAGGCGGAAAGATGCTGCGAATTGAGAATCTTCTCCCGCATAGTCCCCGACCGTTTGACCAGAAACATCTTGTTGAGGCGGGCCACCTCGCCGACCACAGGAGTCGTGGTGAGATTGTCACCGAACGCTATTTTGGACGTTTTTCTTTTTTCAATGAAAAAGTAATATTGCAACATCGCCGTGTCGAACGTGATGTCACGATGGTTGGCGATAAAGAGATAGGCCTTGTCAGGATCCACATTCTCGATTCCCCTGAATTCCAGACCTTTTGTAAACTGTTTTATGAACACTTCAATAAAACGGCGGATAAAAGAGGCCTGTACTTCATCAATGCTATGGAAAGTGTCGAAGTCGCGACGGAAATCGTCGATGGTATAGTCGGGCAAACATTTGGCAATAGCGTCTTGGAAGCGTCTGTCATCCATGAGACGCCGATAGGCCGCCGGGGCTTCATCCTCGTTATAGGGTCTTATATCGTCGAAATTTTCCATCGTTTTTTCGGGGGTGCAAAGGTACATTTTTTTCGGATATACACGAACAGTGGCCATGCTTCTGTCTGAGGGCCTTACATGTTGACGTTAATATCACATCCGATGTGTGACCATAAAATCCCGTGGCGCGCAAGACGATGTCATCCACGGCATCCGTTCCACCCTGGAGACCCTCTCCCAATGGTGCAGCGAGGAGAGAATGGGCGACCACAAGGGGAAAGCCATCGGGTTCGTCGCCTGATAAAAGGGGATGACAACAATCTATTATGGGAGGCTGGCAAGGTCCTCCCATTTTTTTTGATTCTGTTCCGATAATTTTGTGTATGTTTGCGCCCTCATTAAAACCCCGTGTCTTATGTCAGCAATAACCCATACCGATTTCAATTTTCCCAAACAAAAGAGCGTCTATCACGGAAAAGTGCGCGATGTATATAACATCGACGACAAGGTGCTTGTGATGGTCGCCTCCGACAGAATTTCCGCCTTCGACGTCATTTTGCCAAAAGGCATACCCTGCAAAGGGCAAATTTTGAACCAGATTGCGGCGAAGTTCCTGGATGCCACTCGTGACATCTGCCCGAACTGGAAGCTCGCCACCCCCGACCCGACAGTCACCGCCGGCGTGCTATGCCAAGGCTTCCCCGTGGAGATGATTGTGCGCGGCTACCTCTGCGGCAGCGCGTGGCGCTTCTACAAGAACGGCGGACGTAACCTCTGCGGCAACATCCTCCCCGAGGGCATGCGCGAAAACCAGAAGTTCCCCACCCCGCTCATCACCCCGACCACCAAGGCCGAGCAGGGCGAACACGATGCCGACATCTCCAAGGAGGAAATCCTCGCCAAAGGACTGGTCTCGCCCGAAGACTACGCCATCATCGAGGACTACACGATGAAACTCTTCCAACGCGGCACCGAAATCGCCGCCAAACAAGGCCTCATCCTGGTGGACACCAAATACGAGTTCGGCAAGCGAGACGGCAAAATCTACCTTATCGACGAAATTCACACCCCAGACTCCTCCCGTTATTTCTACGCCGACGGCTACGAGGAGAATTTCGCCAAGGACCTTCCGCAACGGCAGCTTTCCAAAGAATTTGTACGCGAATGGCTCATGGCCAATGGTTTCCAAGGACAGGAAGGCCAACAAGTGCCGGAGATGACCGAAGAGGTGGTCAACGGCATCACCAACCGCTATGTGGAACTCTACGAGCACATCCTGGGCGAAAAGTTCGTGCCCGCCGACAATACCGACGCAGCCGCCCGCATTGAACGCAACGTGCTGCAATGGCTGGAACAAACCCGTTAACGACCAAAAACCGCTTCGCCAAAGAGCTTTTGGGGCTTTTCTTTTAAGACAATTCTCATCACTTTGCTTTTTTGGGCACGCGCACTATGCGATGTGCCCACTTTTTTTGTACCTTTGCGCGCTTTTGCGGATTTACATCCTAACAATTGTTATGTTTTGATTTTCAAATTGTTGAAATTAAATAATACAACAACAAAACAACAACTTAAACATAAAAAATTATGGCAGAAAAAAAATTTATGACTTGTGACGGTAACCAGGCTGCGGCCCATGTTGCCTACATGTTCAGCGAAGTCGCCGCTATCTATCCTATCACGCCCTCTTCCCCGATGGCTGAGTACATCGACGAGTGGGCTGCTGGCGGCAGAAAAAACATTTTCGGTGAGACCGTGAAGGTCGTGGAGATGCAGTCTGAGGCTGGTGCCGCCGGCGCCGTCCACGGTTCCCTCCAGGCTGGTGCTCTGACCACCACCTACACCGCATCACAAGGTCTCTTGCTGATGATCCCCAACATGTACAAGATCGCTGGTGAGCTCCTTCCCGGCGTCTTCCACGTCTCCGCACGTGCCCTCGCCGCTCAGGCTTTGTCCATCTTCGGCGACCACGCCGACGTGATGAGCGCCCGCCAGACCGGTTTCGCCATGCTGGCCACCGGCTCCGTGCAAGAGATCATGGACCTCGCTCCTGTGGCTCACTTGGCCGCTATCGAAGGTCGTGTCCCGTTCTTGCACTTCTTCGACGGTTTCCGCACCTCCCACGAAATCCAGAAAGTGGAAGCTGCTGACCAAAGCAAGATTGAGAAGCTCCTCAACTGGAAAGCCCTCAAGGAGTATCGTGAGCGCGCCCTGAATCCGGAACACCCCGTGACCCGCGGTACCGCCCAGAACCCCGATATCTATTTCCAGACCAGAGAGTTGCAGAACAAGTACTACGACGCTCTTCCCGACATCGTGGCCAAATACATGAAGAAACTGAGCAAGATCACGGGTCGTGAATATGCTCCGTTCACCTTCTACGGCGCAGAAGATGCCACCGATGTCATCATCGCCATGGGCTCCATCACCGATGTCATCAAAACCGTCATCGACAAGGAGAACAAAGCCGGTAAGAAACTCGGTCTCGTGAGCGTCCACCTCTATCGTCCGTTCAGCGTGAAATACCTCATGGCTGTGATGCCGAAGAGCGTGGAGCGCATCTGCGTCCTCGACCGCACGAAAGAACCCG
>CAMVIT010000016.1:0-49635 GCA_947167635.1 uncultured Bacteroidales bacterium
CATGTTCTCGAAATGAACCACTCTGATGCTGAGAAAATTCGCAAGGCTTCTCTCCGGGTGAAGGAATACACCGTACGGCTGGGTATCCATCGTTGTTTGGAACTGGACAGCAACAGGACCGTGGCCTATTCTGAAGCAGAAATAAACCGTGTGGAGAATTTTGCAGAAGAGTTGGCTAACGAGAAGATGACAGGATGCCTTTACATCTTAGGAACCCCTTATGAACCACAATATATCCGTAGTAGTGTCTTTGCGATGTCCACCGAGCCGATTGCCTACAACTTGTTGGCATTGGACAAGCTTCGTGGACGTGCAACTGCTGATGCGGAAAAGCATAAGACAACATTTACCACTCGTTATCTGACGAGTGCCAAGGATATTGTTGCCCGATTAATGGCCAACCCAGCATTGGGGACGGACCAGTTTGTCTGTAAGACAATTGGCATTACAGTGAAGGAATTGGACTCTGCCCGTGCTATTGCTGCCCTGCAGGTTCCCATGGATATGATGTGGATGATGCAGTCGATGGCCCGTGATATGCCGGGTAGAGGTTCAGCCGACAAAATGCAATCCCAGGGCAAATCTTCTGATGTCTCTTCATCCAGGATGCAAATGATGAGAAGAATGGGTGGCAAGGTCAAACTGGAGACGGCTCTGAAGATGGCTAAGATGATGGGTGCCAGCGATGAGGATCTCGCCAAGATGAAGAAGGCAGGGGAGAAGAAGGTTGACAACAATGTTGTAGAATCCCCAATGATGTCGGATAACAATGGATATACGCAAGAACAGATTCAATGGGCTATGGCAGTTATGGCAGTAGAACGTACTATCCTCAATGTCAGTCGCTATTCTGAGTTGCTTATGCAGAGCCCCGATATGGAGATGCGCTCCCTCTTGAACGCGTTGAATGGAGGCTTCACGGCACCTTCGCCGGGTGGTGACCCTATCGTTAACCCCAACGCACTGCCTACTGGCCGCAACCTATACGGCATCAATGCTGAGAACACTCCGTCGGAGTCTGCTTGGGAGAAGGGCAAAATGTTGGCTGAAAATACCATCAAAATGTATAAGGACCGTCATCACGACAGCATTCCGCGCAAGGTCAGCTATACTCTCTGGAGCGGTGAGTTTATCGAGACGGAGGGTGCCACTATTGCTCAAGTGCTCTATATGCTTGGAGTGGAACCCGTGCGTGATGTTTTCGGCCGCGTCACCGACCTGCGCTTGATCCCCTCCAGGGAGCTGGGACGTCCTCGCATCGACGTGGTGGTGCAGACCAGCGGACAACTCCGTGATATCGCGGCTTCTCGACTCTTCCTCATCAACAGGGCTGTCAATATGGCCGCTGCAGCCACTGACGATGAATACGAGAACCTGGTGGCCACAGGGGTGGTGGACGCCGAGAAGAACCTTGTGGACAAGGGCGTTTCTCCCAAGACCGCTCGTGAAATGTCCACCCGACGTGTCTTCGGCGGTGTGAACGGCGGCTATGGTACAGGCATTCAGGCAATGGTCCAAGCTGGCGCTCAATGGGAGAATGAAAAGGAGATATCCGATGTCTATCTCAATAATATGGGTGCCTTCTACGGTGACGAGACCCAGTGGGAGCAGGTACAAAAGTATGTCTTTGAGGTGGCCCTTTCCAATACGGATGCCGTGATACAACCACGCCAAAGCAATGTCTGGGGTGCGCTGAGCCTCGACCATGTGTATGAGTTCATGGGTGGTCTCAACCTTGCTGTGCGTAACGTGACAGGCAAAGATCCCGATGCCTACCTTAGCGACTACCGTAACCACTCCAATATGCATATGCAGGAGGTGAAAGAGGCTATAGGCATTGAGAGCCGCACGACACTCTTGAATCCTAACTATATTTCGGAGATGATGAAAGGTGGTGCCACTTCAGCCAATACCTTTTCTGAGCTTGTGACGAATACCTATGGGTGGAACGTTATGAAACCCAGGGTTATAGACCATGAAATGTGGGATGAAATATATGAAGTTTATGTTAAAGACAAATATGGTCTGCAGGTGCGAAACTATTTTGAGACCGAGAATCACGCTGCATTGCAGGAGATGACTGCTGTGATGATGGAGACAGCACGTAAGGGGCTGTGGCCTGCCACGGAACTACAGCTGGCTGATATAGCGCAGTTGCACGCTGAGTTGGTGAAAGAGCATGGTGCTGCTTGCACCGGTACTGTATGCGATAATGCAAAACTGCGTGATTTCATGTCGAAACATCTTGATGAACAGACCGCTCAACAGTATAAGCAGAACATTCGCCAGATACGCCAGGCTCAGAGTAATACGAATCGCCAAGACCAATTGGTGATGAAGAAGGAAGAACTCTCTTTGGCTGAGCGAACCAAGCATATTGTTAGCAATGTGGCAGTCGCCTCTGCCGTCCTTGTCGCTATCGTGGCTATCGTGATAGTAGTCATGCGTCGTCGTAAAGATCAAGAAGAGTAGGAGATGCAGACGGTGGTGATCAGTTTGATGGTGTTGCTCCTTTGGAGTGTGATGCTGAAAATGACCTTCTTCCGCCAATGGAGCGTTTGGCTTGTCGCTTTTCTCTCAGCACTGCTGATAGGCCTCTCGTTGTCATGGGCTGTCGGGTTGTCTAAAACCAAAATCGCCGATTGGCTCGCCACTCCCGATCTGATGGCCGACACCGCTGTCCTGCTGACCGTGGAGGTGGCGCTGCAACTCTCCTTCTGTCTGATGTCACTGTCCCGTATGACTGAGTTCTCCACGGGAAGATGGAGGAATTTGCTGTTCCTTCTTTTAAGCAGTTTCCCTGGCATCCTTTATCTCATTGTTCTCTTCTCTGTCCTTGTCACTCTTGTTTTTGCTCTTCCCGGTACCTCATTTTCACTGATAGCCTGGTCATGGGCTGCTGTCATTCTGTTGCTAATGCCTCTTCTGACATGGCTTTTCAGAAAGCTGATACCCTCTCAGGAGGGACGCCTTGAGCTGCTTTTTCTCGTCAATGTCTTGATAGCTGTCGTGGGTATTATCGCCACTGTTAACGGAAAAACAGCAGTGGCCGGTTTCGGCGAGGTGAATTGGCGAAACTTCACAGGATTGACACTGCTCCTCTTCATCACCGCTATCATTGGATTTGGACTTTATAGACTTAGCTGTTTTCGGAAAGAAAAATATAATCATTCAACTAATAAATAATTATCACAATGCATTATATATCTGATGTGCTCTATTGGATATCTACAGGACTTCTGGTCCCTGTCATCATCCTGTTGATTTATTTCTTCTGCCGCGCCCTTTTGCTCGCCGGTGCCTTTTTCGGTCAGTATCTCGATCGTCAGAAGGTGTTGAAGAAACTGAGCCCGACTATTGACAAACTCTCTGCAGAGAATATAAAGGCTTTGTCGGAACAGTTGCCCAAGAAACATCATTCTCTGTTTGTCTCTCATCTTCAGGAACTTCTGTCATCATCTGATAGTACCGCCAAGATGGAAAAGGTGTTGGCGGATTTTGAGGTTGCGGCAGAGAATAATCTCTCCATTTCCAAACTCCTCACGAAGATGGGGCCTATGCTCGGTCTTATGGGTACTCTTATCCCGATGGGACCAGCCTTGGTGGGTCTCTCCTCCGGTGACATTGCTTCTATGGCTTACAATATGCAGGTGGCCTTTGCCACAACAGTGGTAGGCCTCTTCAGCAGTGCCGTCGGTTTTGTAACCCTTCAGGTGAAACAACGTTGGTTTGTGGAAGAATTCAACGACTTGGATTTTATATCCCAATTGATAAGAGAAAACATGCAATAAGATGAGAAGGCATTTTTTACGATCCTCAGATAATGACGATCCGATGAGTGTCGTCAGCAACCTCTTCGATGTGGCGATGGTCTTTGCCGTGGCTCTGATGGTTGCCCTTGTCAGCCGCTATAATATGACGGAGATGTTCAGCCAGGACGACTTCACCATCGTCAAGAATCCTGGAGAAAAGAATATGGAAATCATCACAAAGGAGGGCGAGAAGATTAATCGATATACCCCTTCCGACAAGCAAAATGCTGACAACGGTAAACTTGGACGACGTGTCGGCACCGCCTATGAGTTGGAGAATGGTGAGATTATCTACGTGCCCGAATAAAAACGCCATGAGATATCAAGTTGTGCTGTCCTGACTTTGAAAAAGATGATGACAAAAGGCTGCGTGCTTGTTTAACAGCAAACGTACCACACTGCCACTTTTGTGTTTGTCCGCGTGAGTAGCGGGGAATTAACACGAAAATGGCACCCGTGCGGGTGCCATCTGTATCCAGTAAACGCAGGTTGCTAATTAAAAATCGGGCTATATGACTATTTGACGAGGTCAACGATAGCCTTGAATGCCTCAGGATTGTTCATCGCGAGGTCGGCAAGGGCTTTGCGGTTGAGCGCGACACCCTTCTTGGCCAGATTGCCCATGAGGACAGAATAGGACATCCCGTTGATGCGGGCACCGGCGTTGATACGGGTGATCCACAAACTGCGGAAATTTCTCTTTTTCGCTTTTCTGTCGCGGTAGGCATACTGCTGGCCCTTCTCCCACGAATTGACTGCAACGGTCCAAACGTTTTTACGTTTGCCGAAGTACCCACGGGTACGTTTCAAAATCTTTTTTCTTCTTGCTTTGGAAGCAACGTGATTGACTGATCTTGGCATAATTGATTCCTTTCTTTTCCCGTCAGCGGTTTAATGACTAAACTCTTGTTTGGCTGAGCGTGAAGTTTTTGTTTTAGTTAATAATTGATGTTAGTTGTTAGCACATTCCGAGCATTTGACGGACGGTGCGGTCCAAGTTGTGCTCCACGATGGCACTGTAGGCCAGGTTGCGTTTTCTCTTGGTACTCTTTTTGGTGAGAATGTGGCTGTGATAAGCGTGATGTCTCTTGATTTTGCCGGTGCCGGTCAGAGTGAATCTCTTCTTGGCGGCGGACTTGGATTTGATTTTTGGCATTTCTTTGAGTTTTAAAAGTTTTTATGATGCGTTTACTGTGTTTCGTGTTTATTTCTTCGACTTCGGGCTGATGATCATCGTCATGTTGCGGCCCATGAGGGTCGGCATCTGATCGGGCTTGCCGTAGTCGGCGAGGCGCTCGGCGAAACGGAGCAACAGCAACTCGCCCTGGTCCTTATAGACGATGGAACGCCCTCTGAAATAGACCTGCAATTTCACCTTGTAGCCGTCTTGCAGGAACTTGATGGCGTGGTTGCACTTGAAGTTGAAGTCGTGGTCGTCGGTCTGGGGACCCATGCGGATTTCCTTGACGACGGTCTTGGCGCTGTTGGCCTTGATTTCCTTGGCTTTCCTCTTCTGCTCGTAGAGGTACTTTTGGTAATCCATCACCTTGCACACGGGCGGGGTGGTGTTGGGGGAGATTTCCACGAGGTCAAGTTCGTACTGGTCTGCAATGGCCAAAGCCTCCCGCAGGGAGACTATCTTGGGCTCGAAATTCTCGCCGACGACGCGAACCGTCTGGGCGGTAATGTGTTCGTTGATTCTGTGCTGGCTCTCCTTTTTCGGACGCGGGCCCATGGGATTGCGCGGCTTGTTGTTCGGTGTGCTAATCAAGGCTCCTTTCTTTTTAATATTAAATTCTTTACTTATAAATTTTTGGGCGGCAAAAATACACTTTTTTTAATTTATTCTATTGGTAACCGTAATTTTTTTATTTTTGCAGCGTTAAACGGAAGGCTGACTTGTCCGCCTTTCGTTTTGGAACATGTTCAATCAATGGTCACGGATGCAAATCCAACCCAAAATCAATTAAAAGTGAAAAGGATATCCATCATCATCGCCTGTGTCGTCTGCATGCTGCTGCAAGGTATCACGCCGGCGCGCGCGCAAAGCTCCGAATTCGGTGCTCTCTTCGGCACCACCTTCTATCTTGGCGATATCAACCAATCCAAGCTGTTCAAGAACTCACACCTCGCCGGCGGCTTCGCCTACCGGTACAACATCTCGCCCCGATGGGCCGTCAGGGGCAACTTCCTGTTCGGGAAAGTCTCCGCCTCCGACGCCGCCTTCAACAACACGCGGAATCTCAGCTTCATGTCGCCCATCACGGAATTTTCGGCGGTGGCCGAACTCAACTTCTTGAAACTGTATAACGTGCCGCAGAAAAACCACTTCACGCCCTATATCTTCGCGGGCATCACGCTCTTCTCTTTCAACCCGCAGGCACAGCTGGACTCCGCCGGCACATGGTATGAGCTGCAGAGCCTCGGCACGGAAGGGCAGGGCATTGCCGACACCAACGGCCTGGCCACCAAGCGCTACTCCCTGACCAACGTCGCCATCCCCTTTGGCATCGGCATCAAGGTCAATATCGGACGCCACTTCACCATCGGCGCCGAATGGGGCATCCGATACACGTTCACCGACTATCTCGACGATGTGCGTGGAGTCTATTTCGACAACGAGATCATCCGCGAGCAGCGCGGCAGCATCCCTGCCGACCTGGCCGACCGCACCCCCGAGCTCACAAACCCCTCGACACACGAGCCCTATCCCTTCAATGTCGCCGGCACACAGCGCGGTAATGTCCGTACGACCGACATCTACTCCTTTGCGGGCATTTTCTTCACGGTCAAGTTCGGTAACGAGTCCAAGACCTGCGACCTGCTCAAACCTCGTCACCCCCGCCATTAATCTTTCGCAGGATGGACCAGACGGAAAGAGTTCTCGATCCCGCCAGATTGCCGCGGCATGTGGCCATCATCATGGATGGCAACGGACGCTGGGCGCAACAGCAAGGCCGCGAGCGCACATACGGCCACAAGCATGGCGTGGAGGCTGTGCGTAGTGTCATCGAAGGTGCCGGTGAAATGGGCATCCCCTACCTGACGCTGTACGCCTTCTCCACGGAAAACTGGAACCGGCCCCGCGAGGAGGTCGAAATGCTCATGGGACTGCTTGTGCAGGCCATTCACAACGAGCTAGACGGACTGATGAAAAACCACGTCCGGCTGCAAGTCACAGGCCGCTTGGGCGACCTGCCCGACAACAGTCGCGCCGTCCTGCAGGACGCCATCGACCGCACGGCTGGCAACGACGGGCTCACTGTGGTGCTCGCCCTCAGCTACAGCGGACGTGCCGAGTTGGTCGATATGGCCCGCAAGGTGGCCCGAGAAGCCGCCTCCGGCACCCTCGACCCCGAGACGGTCACCACGGAGACCGTGCAGCACTGCCTCTATCACGGCGAAATTCCCGATCCTGATATCCTTATACGCACAGGTGGCGACTGCCGTGTCAGCAATTTCCTGCTCTGGCAAATCGCTTACACTGAACTCTTCTTCGTACCCACCATGTGGCCCGATTTCAGGAAAAAGGACCTCCGCGAAATTGTGCTCGATTTCCAACACCGGGAACGTCGTTATGGAAAAACGGGAGAGCAGGTCCGTGAACAATGATATTTTCACTATCTTTGCCGCCAATTTTCTAAAACCGCGAATGAAATTCACAAAATACGTAGCAACGATCCTCCTTTTTTTGTCAGTGATTTGCAACATAGCAAGTTACGGACAGGTTGTGGTGGGTAATGACGGTCCTGACAAGCCCGTGAAGATCGACTACGCCAACCCCACGGAATATGAAATCGGCGGCATCACCTCCTCTGGAACTGCTCCCTTGGACCAGCGTCTCCTCTCTTTTCATGTGGGTGACAAAATTCTCATACCTGGCGAAGAGATTACCAAAAGCATCAAAACTTTATGGCGGAGCGGCCTCTACGACGATGTCGAAATCACGGTCACCCGCATCAATGGCAACATCGCGTTTCTGGATGTGCGCCTCGAAGACCGTGCCCGCCTTGTCTCCTTTGGCTTCAAGGGAACCACGAAGACAGAAGAGAACGAGTTGCGTGAGAAACTGCACATCTCACAAGGCAACATCATCAACGACAACATGAAGACCACTTGTGCCAACATCATTCGTGACTATTATGTGGACAAGGGTTTCTATGCTTGCTCCGTCAACGTGCAGGAAATCCCGGATGAGAAAATCAAAAATGCCAAGAGCATTCTCTTCGATATCCAAAAGTACAAACGTGTCCACATCTCCAAAATCGACATCCGGGGCAACAAAGAGGTAACCAGTGCCGTCCTGCTCCGCTCCATGAAGGAGACCAAGGAGAAATTCCTCTTCATGCCCTTCTATAAATTGGATACGGCCATTGCCTACTGCGTGCGGCACAAGGGCTATTATGAGTCGAAAGATATCAAGGAGCACTTGGATGATTACTTCTCCGACCGCGTCAAACTGCGCATTTTCAAAAAGTCCAAATTCATCAAAGAGAAATATGAGGACGACAAAGTAAACCTCATTAACAAATACAATGAGTTGGGATACCGCGATGCTGTCATCACGCGCGACACCTTCTATCTGGATGGTCGCGACATGCACATTGACATCGATGTGAAAGAGGGCCCGCGCTACTATTTCCGCAACATCACATTCGTGGGCAACACCATTTACCCCACCAGCATGCTCTCGCGCCTGCTTGGCATCAGCAAGGGCGATGTCTATAACCAGACGCTCTTGAACAAGAATCTGACCATGAAGGAGGACGGTGAGGATCTGGCTTCGCTCTACATGAACAATGGATACCTCTTCTTTAGCGCCAATCCTGTGGAGGTCGCCGTGGAAAACGACTCCATTGACATCGAAATCCGCATTCGCGAAGGCAAACAGGCCCGATACAACAAGATCACGGTGACGGGAAACACCAAGACCAACGACAACGTGATTTTGCGTGAGGTGACCACCATTCCCGGACAATTGTTCAACCGTGCCGACATCATCCGCACACAGCAGGTGCTCATGTCGCTTGGTTATTTCAATCAGGAGAAGATGGATGTGCAACCCAAGCCCAATGAGGCCGACGGCACGGTCGATATCAATTATGTGGTGGAGGAGACCAGCTCTGACCAGCTTTCTCTGAGTGCGGGTTATGGCGCCATTGGTTTCGTCATCACGGCAGGTATCGCCTTCAACAACTTCTCCACTCGCAAGCTCTTCAAGAAGGACGCCTGGACACCCATCCCTGGTGGCGACGGACAGCGCCTGTCCTTGAACGTCTCCACCACGGGTGCGCTCTATCAGTACTATAATGCTTCCTTTACAGAACCATGGCTCGGAGGCCGCAAGCCCAACGCGCTCACTATCGGTGTCTTTTACCAACGTCAGACCAATGGCATGAAAAAGACGGATACCACTGGATTCCGCTCCTCCAGCATCGCAGGTGCCTCCATATCCTTGGCCAGCCAGCTCAAGTGGCCGGACGACTATTTCCAGATGTCGCACACGCTCTCCTACGAATACTACACCGTCACCAACTGGTCGGGTTACTATTTCTTCAATAATGGTAATGCCAACAGTTTGAGCTACATATTCACCCTGGCCCGCAATTCTGTCAATGCGCCGATCTATCCTCGGGAAGGTTCGAATATCAGCTTCAGCGTGCAGCTCACCCCGCCCTATTCGCTGTTCGGCCATAAGGACTACAGTTCCATGACCGACCAGGAAAAGTTCCGTTGGCTGGAGTTCCACAAGTGGAAGTTCAGTGCCTCTTGGTTTACGCGCATTGTGCAGAATTTGGTGCTTAACGTCCGCTTCAAGATGGGCTTCATGGGTTGTTATAACAAGGAAATCGGCATCCCGCCGTTCGGACGATTCTATTTGGGCGGCGATGGGCTGTCGAACTTCAGCTACGACGGTCGTGAGGTCATCGGCATGCGCGGTTACGAAGACGAGGTGTTGTCGCCTTATCTCGACGGCAGCTCCACGGGAGCCAGCATTTACAACAAGTTCACGGCCGAGTTGCGTTATCCCATTACCCTCAATCCGTCAGCCACCGTCTATGTGCTGGCCTTCATCGAGGCCGGCAAAGGATGGCTCGACAAACGGCAGTACAACCCGTTTAACATGTACAAGTCCGCAGGCCTTGGCGTGCGCGTGTATTTGCCTATGTTCGGACTGTTGGGCTTCGACTGGGGCTATGGCTTCGATGATGTGCCAGGCCGCTCCAAGTCCGATTGGGGAAGTCATTTCCACATCTCAATAAACCAATCCATAGATTGATAGTCTATGCACCTGTTGTTTTCAACTAAAATAAAAAATATATAGTCACGTTAATCACACGTAAAAATTTAAAGCTATGAAAAAACTGTTCTTATCCGCTATGATCGTCCTGCTTGCCCTGACGGGATTTTCACAGAAGTACGCTTATATCAATTCCGAATACATCCTCAGCAATATGTCCGAGTACAAAGAGGCTCAAGCCGAGTTGAACCGCGTGGCCGTGATGTGGCAAAAAGAGATCGAGGCCAAGTTCGCCTCCATTGACTCCATGTACCGCAAATACCAAGTCGAGTCCGTCACCATGCCGGAGCAGATGAAAAAGAACCGCGAGGATGCCATCATCGCTCAGGAAAAAGCTGCCAAAGATCTTCAGAAAAAACGTTTCGGACAAGACGGAGACCTCTTCAAAAAGAGAGAGGAATTGGTGAAACCGATTCAAGACCGTGTCATTTCCACGGTGAATGACTATGCCAAAGAGAAAGGATATGCTTTTGTGTTCGACACGGCCGGGGAGATGACCATCATCTATGCCGATCCAAAGTGGGATATCAACAATGCCATCCTCCAAAAACTCGGTATCTCGGTCAACAGCGAGTTGGACGACTAAACAGATTATACAATAAATAGAAAACGAACGAATAAGATGAAAAAGATTTTGTTACTTGTAGCCGCAGCCCTGCTTTTTTCTGTAGGCACGGCCAATGCCCAGAAGTATGGTCATGTGAATTCCGGTGATATTCTGCAAGTCATGCCGGGTGTGGACTCCCTTCAAATTAAGTTGCAGGCTTTCCAAAGCGACCTTCAGGCCATGTATGAGAGCATGATGAACGAATATCAGACCAAGAAAGACAAGTTCGACCGTGAGGTGGGCACCATGTCTTCCGCTGTTCGCCAAGTGCGCGAAAAGGAGCTTGAAGACCTTGGCCTGCGCATTCAGGAGTTCCAGGCCAACGCCCAGGAAGATCTTGAAGAGAAGCAGTACGAACTGGCCAAACCTTTCCAGGATGCCATTCAGAACGCCATTGACAAGGTGGCCAAGGCCAATGGTTTCGCTTACATTTTCGACACCAAGATTCTGCTTTACTATGAGAGCGGTGAGGATATCACTCCGTTGGTAAAGAAAGAGTTGGGTATTAAATAGGAGGGACAGCGATGAAAAAACTGACCATTATCATACTTTGCCTTTTGGCAACTTTGGCCGGATTCTCGCAGAAGGCCAAGTTCGGGCATGTGGACTACGGCGCCTTGATGAAGGAGATGCCGGGCATTGACACCGCTCAGCAGGCGTTGATTGACTACCAGAAGGAGCTGGAGGAAACCGGCCAGCAGATGGTGAACGAGTTCAAGGAGAAACAGGCCGCCTATATGCAGCTGACCAACTCCGGTGCCTCCTCCGCCATCTTGAAGGTCAAGGAGGACGAGATGATGAAGCTCTACGAGCGTATTCAGGAGTTTGCCTCTATCAGTGAGCAAGACTTGCAGCAGAAGCAGCTGGCGTTGCTCCAACCGTTCCAGGACAAGTTGTTGGAAGCCATCAAGAAGGTGGCCTCCGCCGGCAACTATACATACATCTTCGATGTTTCCACCTTGGCCTTCCATAGCCAAAGCGACGACCTCACCGAAGCGGTGAAGGCTCAAATCAAGAAATAATTTTAAGGTTGCGGGCAGTTGCCTGTCAACAGCTGGTATATAATAAGGTCCTGCCCAAAAAAGAGCAGGACCTTGTAGTATAGTGGCAAATAGGAATGCTATCTCAGTTCTTTCTCAATGACACTTCCTATTCTTCTGTATATCTCTTCCGCCACGCGGGCGTTGTTCATCGTGTAGATGTGGATGCCGTCGGCTTCGTTGGCAAGCAGTTCCAACACTTGGTTGACGGCGTAGGCAATGCCGATCTCATACATGGCTTGCTTGTCGTCGCGGAAACGGTCGATGAGCACGCGCAGTTCAAAAGGAATGGTGGCGCCCGCCATGTTGTTGATTTTGTTGAACATCGCGGCACTGGTGAGCGGCATGATGCCTGGAATGATGGGAATGGTGACGCCCATCTTGCGGGCCAGACGCACGAGACGGTAGTAGTAGTTGTTGTCGTAAAACAACTGTGTGATGAGGAATTGCGCCCCTGTATCCTGCTTGAGCTTTAACACGGCGATGTCGTCGCGTAAACTTACGGACTCGATGTGCCCTTCCGGATAACAAGCGCCTCCAATGCAGAAATCGAGGCGTTGACGCAGATATTCCATCAATTCCGTGGCGTGTTTGAAATGCTTGAGATAGTCGCCCTCAAAGTGCACGGGTTTGTCGCCGCGCAGGGCCAGCACGTTTTCCAGTCCCTCCTCCCGCATCCGCAAGGCGAGATTGTCCACATCCCGCTCGTCCAGGGCGCCGCAGGTGAGGTGCACTAACGGTTCGGCCACGGCATGCCGCTGGATGTAACTGGCGAGATTGAGGGTGTTTTCACTGTAGTCACCCGATGACTTGAAGGTGACGCTGATAAAGTCGGGCCTGAACTGCTGCAGGGCGTCAATGGTGGCGTAGATGTCTTGGATGCTACTATTCTCGGGATTCGGGGGAAAGACTTCGAAGGAGAAGGTTTTCTTCTTTTTCAGGATGTCGCTGATTCGCATGGTCAATAGTATTTAGACAAAAAAACGCGAATCCGGAGACTCGCGTGGTGGCAGGGGAAGAGAGAATCGAACTCCCATCTGCGGTTTTGGAGACCGTCATTCTACCATTAAACTATTCCCCTTTGAAAAAGGGCATTGATACAATGCCCTTTTCAAGATTTGTAATGTTGACTTAGGTCTTAGTCAAGGATTTCAGTCACCTGACCGGCACCCACGGTACGACCGCCTTCACGGATAGCGAAACGGAGGTTTTGGTTGAGGGCGATTTCGGAAAGGAGTTGGACATCGATCTCGACGTTATCACCAGGCATGCACATTTCAACGCCAGCGGGCAGGGTGATAGCACCTGTCACGTCCGTGGTGCGGAAGTAGAATTGCGGGCGATAGTTGTTGCCAAACGGGGTGTGACGGCCGCCTTCTTCTTTCTTCAGGACATACACAGAAGCCTTGAAGTGTTTGTGCGGGTGGATGGAACCGGGTTTCGCGATAACCATACCACGACGGATTTCGTCCTTGTCAATACCACGGAGCAGCAGACCGACATTGTCGCCAGCTTCACCTTCGTCAAGGATCTTGCGGAACATTTCGACACCAGTGACAACGGATTTGAGCTTTTCAGCACCCATACCGATGATGTCAACGGGATCGGAGGTGTGGATGACACCAGTCTCGATACGACCAGTAGCCACGGTACCACGACCGGTGATGGAGAAGACATCCTCAACAGGCATCAAGAAGTCTTTATCAACGTCACGCGGAGGAAGCGGAATCCAAGTGTCAACAGCGTCCATCAATTCAACAATCTTCTCAACCCATTGCGGCTCGAGGTTCAAGCCACCGAGGGCGGAACCACGGATAACAGGGGTGTTGTCACCGTCGAAGCCGTAGAAGCTCAGAAGGTCTCGGATATCCATTTCAACGAGGTCAAGCAACTCAGGGTCGTCAACCAAGTCAACTTTGTTCATGAAAACAACCATTCTCGGCACACCGACCTGCTTTGCCAACAGGATGTGCTCACGAGTTTGAGGCATCGGACCATCGGTAGCAGCCACAACGAGGATAGCACCATCCATCTGGGCGGCACCGGTAACCATGTTCTTCACATAGTCGGCGTGACCCGGACAGTCAACGTGTGCATAGTGACGATTGGCGGTCTGATACTCAATGTGAGCGGTGTTGATGGTGATACCACGCTCTTTCTCTTCAGGAGCATTATCGATGGAATCGAAGGATCTGAGCTCAGAGAGACCTTTTTCAGCCAACACGGTGGTGATGGCAGCGGTAAGGGTGGTCTTGCCGTGGTCAATGTGACCAATGGTACCCACGTTAACGTGGGGTTTAGTACGTTCAAATTTCTCTTTTGCCATTTTTTTCTATAAATTTGTTGTGAATAATTTTTGAGTTGAAGGGTCTTGATTAACAATAAAAAAAAGAGCCGTTGACGAGAGTTGAACTCGTGACCCCCTCCTTACCAAGGAGGTACTCTACCACTGAGCTACAACGGCTTTTTTTGTGCATTAAATAAAGAACACTTCGTGTGTCGTTTTGAGCGTGCAAAAATACATTATTTTTTTGAATACGCCCACTTTTGGTGCTATTTTTTTTATTTTGCTTGTAATTTGTTGATAACCAGTGCTAAACTGTCACGCCAATAGGGTATTGAAATTGAAATTTCGCTCTTGATAAGGCTCAAATCAAAGATAGAATAAGCAGGTCTTGACGCTTTTGCCGGATATTGTGACGAAAAGATGGCGTTCACCCGGCATTTTTTTCCACCTATTTCCATGATGGCTTTGGCGAAGTCGAACCAACTTGCCGTGCCCTCGTTGGCGTAATGGTATATGGTCACTCCCGTTTTGCAGATGTCTGTTTCCAGCACCTTCAATATGGCCGCGGCCAGGTCGCCCGCGTAGGTGGGACCGCCCACTTGGTCGCACACCACGGTCACCTCCTCGCGCTCGTCACCCAGCTTCAGCATCGTTTTCACGAAATTGTGCCCGTATTCGGAGTAGAGCCACGAGGTGCGGATGATGGTGGCGCTACAGCCGCTCTCCCGGATGGCCTTCTCGCTCTCGGCCTTGGTGCGGCCATAGACCGACTTGGGCTCTACAGGTGCGTCCACGGGATAGGGATGGCACGCCTCGCCCGAGAAGACATAGTCGGTGGAGATGTGTACCAGATGGCAGCTGTGTCGCTTGGCGGCAGCGGCCAGCAGGGCCACGGCATCACGGTTGATGCGGAATGCGGTCTCCACCTCGTCTTCGGCCTTGTCAACCGCCGTGTATGCCGCCGCGTTGACGATGGCGTCAATATCGTGACCGGTGACGAATTTCTCTATAGCCGCTTCATCGGTGATGTCCAGCTCCTCCACATCCGTGAAGAAGAAACAGAAGCGGTCTTGGTATCCCTCTGCCAAATCGCGCAGACAGTTGCCAAGTTGCCCGTTGGCTCCGGTAATGAGGATGTTTTGTTTGTGGTTCATTATGTGTGTTTTTGATTTACGTTTTGCGGTTTACGATATCTCCTAACTATTATCTGATCAGTATGATTTCCGAGATGCAGAGGTCGTTGTATTTCAGGCCGGGGGCGATGTCTCCGATGTCAATGCGCAGCTGATATTTCTCGATATGCCCGAAGTTTGCATAATAGCCCCACAGACTGTTTTCATCGGTGCGAAAGATGATGGCGTTGTCGGTCAGGTTTTGCCAGTCAAATGCGACAGGCTCTGCCGACACTTTGTTGGGTCTGTCGATGCGTTTCCCGTTTTCGTAGAAATGGCTCCAACGGTTAAACACTTCGTTTGATTGGTTGTCTGCGACCCATTTTTGCGCATGGTCGTTGAATTTCTTGCAATAATAGGTCTCGCTGGCTGACATTGTTTCAATCCGGCTGTTGTTCCGCCACACATCCCGGTTCTTGCAATAGCCGTTGTATAATAAAATCCCATTTGGGATGAAATTGGTGTCATTGACTGTTATTATAATATAGTATTTGCCGGCGGAGTCGGCAGTGAGGACCGTCGTGGTGGAGAGGTCGCCGTCGCCGAGGTTCCGGACGGGATACTTCGGGTCTGCGCCGGAGAGCGTCACGGTGTAGCGGTCTTGTGGCACGCGGTGACTCAGGATTTTCGCGATTGGTTGGGTGACCTGCCGCGAATGGAAGTCCACCGTGAAGGGCTTGGCCGTGGCGAAGTCGAAGTCCGTGGCCTCATAGCGCCACACGTTGTTGGCACCTTTTTTCATCTTCAGCCCCTGGATGCCGGAATGATTCCTGTCCTTTCCACGGAAATAATATTCGTCGGAAAGGATTTCAATATGGGAGGCGTCCAGTTCGGCAATGAAGCGCTGCGCCTTGCCGTTGCCCCAGTGGGCGGCGGGGGCGAAGTCGTATTCGAAGGCTCCGTCACAATAATAGTTAGCCTTGTAATTTTCAAAGTAGTCGGAGTGATCATACAATCCCTCCTGATAGAAATGCTCCACGGTATAGCGCACCTCCAGCATCACGGTTTGCCCCGCCGGGATGTCGAGCCGGGTGTAGAACCATCGCCGCGAGACGGGGTTGGTGTGAAACCAAAGTTCTTCCCCCCACTCTTTGTACAATTTCTGGATGAGTGCCTGAGAGTAGGTGTCCGCGCTGTCGGGTTCCAAATCCACTTGCAAATCGAAAGCGATGACTTTCTGGGAAGGCTTGATGACCGTATCTTTCGAGCACTGCCAGGGCAGTTGCCGCCCGTCGAGCGAGAAGACGACGTTTTGCACGTAATCGTCGCGCCAGCCGATTGCTCTTCGGCTCTCGCTGTAATCGTCCACCCAGCCCCACCGGGCCTCGCCGGTGCCGTAATAGTCGATCGGAAAACCGTAAGGCAACTCCTTGAAATCCTTCTTTGACTGGTTTTGAAGGAGATAGCGCACCACCACGTCGGTGTGTTTGCCATTGGGCACAAACTTCACCTGCTCGTTGAGAATCTGCACCTCCGGCACGTGTACGGCCACCGGCGATGACGAAAGGGTAATCGCCGATGTCACCGCCACCGGGTCGCCGTTGGGGAAGGCCGTGGCGACGGAGAGAAAGAGGAGAAGGAAGAAGAGGTGACGCATTGTCTAAAAAGTTAAGAGTTAAAAGTTAAGAGTTAAGAGTTTCTTGGGGATTTCTGAGTGTTTTCCTTGGTCGTTTTGACTATAGATGATAACATTTTGATGAGTTCGTCGGTGTCCTTTTTTAATGATTTGTACTCCACTTCTGTTAAGTAGTCGGCAGAATAAATTATTTCAAGCCAGTAATCTGTTTCTCCTGCTTCTTTTAAGGCGATATTCATTTTGCTGATGAAATCCTTACGACTTTGGGCAAACAACCCCTCTCTAATATTGGCTCCAATACTCGTGCCTGACCGAAGAATTTGTTTGGATAGGATTGTCTCTTTCTTTTTATCCAGCAAAAAACGATAACATTTTGCCACTCTTTTCGCAAAGGCCAAACTCTTCTCCCCAACGATACTCTGCCTCTCCATAACTCATAACTATTAACTCTTAACTCAATTCAACGCTCTCTCTGAACCTTGGCACCTGCGTCTTCTTGAACCCTGCCTCGGCCAAGTGCTTGGCGTATGCCTGTCGCACGCCCTCCTCGCCGTGTACGATGAAGATCTTCTTGAGGCGGCGGTTGCCTTTCTGGCAGGAGAGATAGCGGATGAGCTCCTGATAGTCGGCGTGGCCGGAGTAGGCGTCGATGCGTTCAAGGTGCGCTCGGACCTGATGGTCTTCGCCGAAGATGGAGACAACGGGATCGCCACGCATGATCTTGGCACCAAGGGTGTTGGGTGAGCAGTAACCGACGCAGAGAATGGTGGTCTTGGGGTTTTCTATGTTGTTGGCCAGATGGTGCTTGATACGTCCGGCCTCCATCATGCCGGAGGCGGAGATAATGATGCAGGGGCGGTTGAACTCGTTGAGTCGCTTGGAATCATCAACGCTGCGCACATAGGTGAGGTTGTCGAATCCGAAAGGATCCTTGGTGTTTTCCATGAATTGCCTGAGGTCGGCGTTGAAGTTCTCGTCGTGCAGCCGGTAGATGTTGGTGGCGGAGCAGGCTAAGGGACTATCGACGAAAATCTCGATGTCGGGCAAGTCGCCGGCTTTGTTGAGACGATGGAGGGCATAGACGATCTCCTGTGTTCTTCCGATGGCGAAGGAGGGGATAAGGAGCTTGCCGAGGCGTTTGGCACAGGCGTCGCGCACAATCAGCATCAGCTGCTTGTCGGCATCGTCGAGTGTGGAGTGGAGACGGTCGCCGTAGGTCGATTCGGTGATGATGTAGTCGGCGAAGGGGAACGGCACGGGATCCGGAAGGATGCGCTTGTCGTAACGCCCGATGTCGCCGGTGTAGCAGAGCGTGCGGGTCTTGCGCCCCTCCTTGAAGGTGATGTGGATGGCACCGCTGCCGAGCATGTGACCCGTCTCAAAAAACTCGATGGAGATGTCGGGGGTGATGTTGAATTTCAGTTCCCTCGGGATGCTGATGAACTGTGTCATGCACTCGGCGGCATCCTTCTCGGTGTAGATTGGCTCGATGGGCTCCTTGTCGATGCGCTCCTTTTTCTTGTTGAATTGCTTCGCATCAGCCTCCTGGATACGTCCGGAGTCGGCCAGCATGATGGCGCAGAGGTCGCGTGTGGCGGGCGTGCAGAAGATCTTGCCCCGGAAGCCGAGTTTATAGATGTAAGGGATGAGTCCCGAATGGTCAATGTGCGCGTGCGAGAGCAGGATGAAATCCACCTCTTTGGGGTCGAAGCCCAAGTCGCGGTTCATGTGGTCGGTTTCCAAGCCCTTGCCCTGGTACATGCCGCAGTCAAGCAGTATTTTGACGCCTTTTTGGCTGGTGAGCAAGAATTTGCTGCCCGTAACCTCTTCGGTGGCGCCTAAAAAGTCAAGTTTCATTGTTGAAGGGTTAAGGTGATATTAGTTTTCATGTTTCGGCCAGACATTCCGCCAGCCGTAGAAAAATCCAAGATGATAGCGCGCTGCGAAGTAATAAACTGCGTGGCGCAATTTGCCGAGCGGCATGTACAGGAACAGCAGGATGGCCGCCACATAATAGATTGTGACGACAGCATGGCTGGCCGGCATCAGCAAATAGAGCATCGTCATCAGCTGGAAGGTGGAGACGAGTGCGTTGGAGATGTAGTCGTCGGGATTGGAGAGGGGTTGCAGATCCTTGGAGAAGGCGCGGCGCAGAAGCAGCGCGTAACCGCAAGTGGCGGAGATGGCCAGGAAACAGGGGATGATGTAGTGAATCTTGTCGGCTCCCGAAATCCAACGATTGAAGAAGGGGAAGAAGGAGAGCACGAACACCAGCAAACAGAGGAAGATGCCGACGTGGAACAGGATGCCGGAGGCGTAGGCCGGCAGGTGCAGGTAGGCCGACTCCTTGTTCTGCGGCATCATCGCCGTGGTGTTGGAGTAGATCACCCCTTTCTTCGTGTCGCCGCTTTTCTCGGACAGGTCGTTGGGCTTGCCGAGTTTGACAATCTTGAGGAAAAACACAAAAAGACTGCAGAGACAGATGGCTGCCGCTGCAATCGCCAGATATTGCATTATACTCATAATGAATAAAGTTTAGAGTTATTAGCTGTTGGCGGTTAGCTAAAGGCCAATTGCTAATGGCTAATAGCTAACCGCTAAAGGCCACTACACGCAGCCTTCGGGTTTGGGAAGACCAGCCACGCGGCAGGCGCCACGAGCGGGACCCAACGGGAATAGCTCGTAAATTTCCTTGAGCTTCAGTCCTGAAGTCTTGCAGATGACCCTCACCATGGGCGCAATGCCTTTCTCTTCGTAATTCTCGCGAATGCAATGCAGGATTTTCCAGTGGTTTTCAGTCAGTTCGTTGATGCCGTCAACCTTGGCGATCTCGGCGGCCAGGCCTTCGGTCCATTCTTCGGGCTTGAGCATGAAGCCGTCGCCGTCCAATTCATAAGTTTTTCCTTCGAAATTAATGCTTGCCATAGATGTGTTTTTTTAAGTTTGCAAAAGTACAAAAAATAGTGATTGGAAGTAAAAGTTGGTGTTTTGGGGTGGGAACCATTCATTTTTAATTTCCCCATTCCCTTGACATCTTCACTTAATAACTTAATAGTTTGATGATTGAGTGGCTTGACAACCGGTCTCGCTCTTCATGAAGTGCGCGATCATCCCGTCGGGGTCGCGGAGACTTTTCTGGAGCCATTCGAAATAGAGGGCGTCGCGCTCCTCTTGCGACAGGCGCCAGTCAATGTCGGAGTGGCGGAGCCGTTCGGTAAAGTGGGAAAGGATGATGGCCGCGGAGTTGGAGATGTTGAAGCTTTCTGTGAAGCCGTACATCGGGATGAGGGCGGCACAGTCCGCGCCCTGGACAGCCTCATCCGAGAGCCCCGTCAGCTCTGTGCCGAAGAGGAAGGCGGTCTTCCGGTCCAAGGGCAGGTCGTTGATGGTGGTCCGCTTCTCGTCGGGCAGCGTGGCCACCACATAATAGCCTTGCGCGTGCAAGTCATCGATACATTGCCGCATGTTGTGCCCGGCGTGCGGGTAGTGGTGCAAAGTGAGCCACTTGTCGGCCCCCATGCTGATGTCCTTGTGGATCTCGAAAGTGTTGCGGTTCTCCACGATGTAGGCGTCTTGCACACCGTAACACTCGCAACTGCGCATCACCGCGCTGATGTTTTGCGTCTGGTAGAGATCCTCCAGCACCACCGTCACGTGACGGGTGCGGTTGGCAAGGACTTCCAACAGGCGCGTCTTGCGCTCCTCGGTTACAAATTGTTCCAAATATGCGGTCAGCTTGTCTCGTAGCCGCAGGTCTTCTATCTGTCTCATGGATCTCTATATAGCAAGAAAGCCCTTGTTCAGGGCTTTCTCTATGGTTTGTCGCTTCAAATTATTTCTTGAGGTTGCCTAATTTGGAACCGACTTTGAATTTGACCACGTTCTTTGCGGGAATCTTGATGGCCTTCTTCGTGGCGGGGTTCAGACCCTTTCTGGCAGCGCGTTTCTTCACTTCGAAAGTGCCGAAACCCACCAGGGAGAGCTTGTCACCCTTCTTGAGGACTTCGCTTGTGGTGCACATGAAAGCGTCAAGAGCACTCTTGGCTTGAACTTTGGTCAGACCGGCTTTTTCAGCCATAGCATCGATTAATTCGCTTTTATTCATACTCGTTAAAATTAAAAGGTTTATAAGTTAGATTAATGAGCAGCAAATGTAAGGGATTTTGTGAATAAAACCGTTTTTGGGAGCCTTTTTTTTTGCAATGTGAAAAAAAACACCTGCTTGTTGAATAGATATTTTTTATTTAAAAAAAAAATACACTAAGAAAGCGTGTTTGTGTAATTATTTTTTCTGAATCCTGCTAAAAAATCTTCGATATTCATGCGTTTTTTGCCCTCGATTTGTACGATTTCAAGGGAAATTTCTCTGTTTTTGGTGGAAACTATCAACTTTTTTGAGTTTTCCACGCGCATTGTGCCTGGCTTTGAAGTACTTTGTGTGTCGCAGATGGAGGCTTTGAAAACCTTCAGGATAACTTCCCGGGCCGGGTTCTTCTCATGGGCGGATGGGGTGCCCGCGTCGCCAAGGGTGTGCAGACGGGTATAGGCTCCGGGGTAGGGGGAGAGCCCGCGAATCCTGTTGTAGAGATTTTCGGCGGTGTCGTCCCAATGCAGTAGCATGTCATCCTTGAAAATCTTGGGCGCGGGTTTGAGTTCTGTGGCGGAAGGCTGCGGCACAGGGTGTAGGTCGCCGGCTTCGATGTCGCGCAGTGTACGCACGGCGATGTCGGCCCCGGCCTCCATGAGCTTGTCGTGCAGGGTGCCGCCTGTGTCGTCGGTTGTGATTTCCACTTCGGCTTGGCGGATGATGGCGCCGGTGTCGGTGTGCTCGTCGAGGAAGAAGGTGGTGACGCCGCTCGTTTTCTCCCCGTTGATGATGGCCCATTGGATGGGGGCGGCGCCCCGGTACTGGGGCAGCAACGAGGCGTGGACATTGAAAGTCCCCTTCGGGGGAAGGGTATAGACCTCCGTGGGCAGCATGCGGAAGGCGACCACCACGAACACATCGGCCTGCAAATCGCGCAGTCGGGCGACAAAGTCCTCGTCGCGGAGCCGGGCGGGTTGCAGAACGGGCAGATGATGCTCCAGCGCATATTGTTTGACATCGGAGCATTTGAGCTGTTGCCCGCGCCCGGCGGGCTTGTCGGGGGTGGTGACCACGGCGGCCACGTCGTGTCCCTCGGCGATGATGCGGTCGAGGGTGGCGACGGCGAACTCAGGGGTGCCCATAAAGACCACTCTCATAGCATCAGGCTTTTGGATTGGACAGAGACTGGCGGAGGGCGATCATCTTGAGGCAGCTGATGGCACCCTCGACGCCCTTGTTGCCATGTTTGCCGCCGGCGCGCTCTTCGGCTTGCCGCATGTCGTTGGTGGTCAGTACGCTGAAGATGGCTGGCTTGCCGTGGGCGAGTCCCACCTGCATGATGCCGTTGGCCACGGCTTGCGCGATGAAGTCGAAGTGGCGTGTTTCACCCTGGATGATGCAGCCGATGCAGATCACGCCGTCAAGATCCGGCTTGAAATGCAGCAGCATGTCGGCACCCGAGGGTAACTCATAACTGCCCGGCACATGGTGCGTCACGATGTTTTCGGGTAGAACACCCTGCTCCAACAACGCGGTACGGGCACCCTCAAAAAGAGAATCGGTAATGTGGTCGTTCCATTCGCTGACCACAATACCGATTCTGATATCTTGAGGAGAATTGAGTCTGAAAGGTATGAACTCAGACAGGTTCTTCTTTTTCTCTTCTGACATTGGGTTTATTTACATTTTGCTTGGGCACGCTCCTTGTATTGGGCAATGCTCATCTTGTTGTACTCTGCGAAGAAGTTGTCTTCAATCTTCTGGTATGCAGCCAACGCCTCATTCCAATTCTCTTGTCTTTCGTACATCTGGCCTAACTTGAAGAGCGCGATCGGCGTGTTGAGAGGATCGTTGCCCTTGATGGCCTTTTGATAATATTTGATGGCTTCAGACTCGTTGCCCTGATCGTCATACAGGTCGCCGATGAGGGTTTGGCAACCATACCAAAGCACATCTTCTCTTTTCTTGAATTTCTTGAGACAGTCGAGAGCTTCGTCCTTCTGGCCCAGTTTGAGGTAACACAGACCTGCATAGTAGCGGGCGGTGTTGGCCGTTTTGGTGATCTTGTAGTTGTCGGCGATGGCGAGGAAGCCGTCGTTCTCGTCGTCGCCTTCGAGGGCGAGGTTGAGGGAGGTGCTGTCACCGGCCATCAGCATGCTGACAGGATAGGTGATGTTGGCGGAAGCCTCGGCGTTTTTCTTTTGGATATAGAAACGGTTGAACAGAATGAGCGCCAACACTACGAGTAAAATTCCGATAACGACACCGTAGATGATGTTTTGATATTTGTTGAAGAAAGCGATGGTTTTGGTTACGAAATTATCATTAACTTCTTCGTTTTCAACTTTCTTGCTGCCTAATTTTTCGTTGCTTGCCATAATTCTTTACTTTATTTTTTGAGGGCGCAAAAATACACTTTTTTTTCTATCTCAGACAGTGCTATTTTTCTTCGTCCTTTTTGTTGGGGAAAATATCTTTCAACCAATCCCTGAAAAGATAGAAATAGGCCCTTTTGTAGATGTGCCTGAACATGAATCTGTCCTCTTTGTGGTTGATTTCTTTCTCTTTGGGATGGGTGAGCGGCATGATGGGATAGGCATTCTTGCGCAGATGGCGGATCCGGCGTTTGTCGTTCCCTTTGAAGCCCACGTTGGTGACGAGGTTGAGGTAAGGCTGGATGCAGATCCCGTCATGGGCCCAGACGTGCAGGTTGACCTGGTAGTCCCAATAGGGAGCGTTGCTCTTCTTGATGATGTTGAAGCGGTTTGTCCAGTAGGAGCGGTGCCTCGGCTTTTTCATGTGGCGGGCCACAATGTTGGCGATTTTCTCGTTGTCGTACTGAGCCATGGAGTAGGTGAAATCCTGCCAGCGGTTACGCCAGGTGGCGAAGCCCCAGCTGGTGGCGTACGAGGAGAAGAAGTAGGAGCTGCCGCCCCGTCGGAGACATTTCTTGTATTTCTGCCTGCTTCTATGCCGCAGGTATGTGCCGCCGATGCTGAAAACCTGTTCATCGTTCCTATATTGCCGCAAGAGTTCTTCGCAATAGGGAAAGAAATCGTATGTGGGTATCGTGTCCTCGAAGAGGATGATGCCTTCTTCCTCGTTTTCGAAGAACCACTGCATGGCCTTGAGGATCATTTTGGACTTGCCGAGGTGCTCTTCCTGCCAAAGTGTGTGCATTTGGCACGGCCAGGCGGGTTGAATGACCGCGCGCGTCTGATAGACATGCGTGCGGTCAAGGGTGTTGCCTGCTTTGCAACCGTCGCCAGCCACATACAACTGTGTGGGCTGTATGGTCTGAAGAATCTGGAAAAGATTGTGCGTCACCTCTATCCGGTTATAGAGGACGAGCAATATAGGAACTTTGAACATCGTAAAAAGAGTTGGTTATGCCAATTCGTGGATGACAAGGCCGGAGCGGAGTTTCGGCTCGAACCAGGTGGTCTTCGGCGGCATGATGTTGCCCGTGTCGGCAATGTCGATGATCTGCTGCATGGAGACCGGATAGAGGGCGAAGGCGACTTTCATCTCGCCGTTGTCCACGCGGCGTTTCAGTTCGCCGAGACCGCGGATACCACCTACGAAGTCGATGCGCTTGTCGGTGCGAAGGTCCTTGATGCCCAGTACTTTGTCGAGAACCAAGTTGCTGAGGATGGTCACATCCAGCACGCCGATAGGATCATTGTCGTCGAAGGTGCCGGGCTTGGCGTTCATCTTGTACCAATGGCCGTCAAGATACATGCTGAACTCGTGCAGCTTGGTAGGTTTGTAGATGTCGGTGCCCATGTCTTCCACGGTGTAGGCTTCACCCACGGCGGCGAGGAACTGCTCCTTGCTGAGACCGTTGAGGTCTTTCACCACGCGGTTGTAGTCGATGATGTTGAGCTGGTTGTCGGGGAAGATGACGGTCATGAAGTAGTTGTACTCCTCCTTGCCGGTGTGGTGGGGGTTCTGCTCCTTCTTCTCCTGTCCCACGAGGGCGGCGGCGGCGCTGCGGTGGTGGCCGTCGGCGATGTACATGGCGGGCACCTTGGTGGCGAAGAGTTCAACCAGCTCGTCGATGAGGGCGCGGTCGTCGATGACCCAGAAGCGATGGCCGAAACCGTCTTCCTTGGCGATGAAGTCGTAAACCGGGGCCTTGCTGGTCACGGATGCCACGATCTCGTCGATGCGGGCCACGGCAGGGTAGGCGAAGAACACCGGCTCCACGTTGGCGTTGGTGATGCGCACGTGTTTCATGCGGTCCTCTTCCTTGTCCTTGCGGGTCAGCTCGTGTTTCTTGATGATCTTGTTCACATAATCCTCGCTATAGGCGCAGGCCACGATGCCGTACTGCCAGTGGGCGTTGGGATCGGTGGGGTTCATGCTCTGGGCGTAGATGTAGAGCTTCTCCTCCTTGTCCTGCACTAACCAGCCGTAGTCCTTGAAGCTGTTGTAGTTCTTCACCACTTGGAGATAGACTTCCAAGGAGTGCTCGTCGGTGCCTTCGGGCAGGTCGATTTCGGCCTTGGTCACATGGAGCAGACTGTAGGGGTTGCCTTCGCATTCCTTGCGCGCCTCGGCGGAGTTCAGTACGTCGTACGGGCGGGAAGCGAGTTTTTCAACGATGGATTGGGGAGGACGGAATCCTCTGAACGGTTTGATAATGGACATAGTATTAATATTTTAAATTAATTTGTTGTTTTTATTTTTCGCGGTGCAAAAATAGTAAATTTTAGGGAATAGGATGTCAATCCCGAACCAGTGGTTGCCGATTGCTTTTTGGGGCAAGACATTGGGAGAAGGTAAACTCGAGAAGGCCATCGTCATTTCCCCACCACGCGCATCACCCTTGTCACGTATCTAGAGACGCGTCGTGGAGCGTCTCTACACATTCGCGATTTTCCCGCGCACGCCCCCTCCGTTTCTATCGAGCTCTTGCCCCTGCCGGGGCTATAGGGCATCTTACAAACTGTCTCCCTTTCGCACCGAGATGGAACATTGCTTCGTAGCAAAAGACTCTCGCGGCGCGGGAGTCGGCATTGCTCGCCGCGAAAGGGAGGCGTTGGAAAAAATGCGTTGCTTGGAGAACTGTTACTGCCGGCCTTGTGCCATCATGTATATAAGTACCTAATAAAATATCAGAAGTAAACGCCTCAAATCTCGAAAATAAAGCGAGATTTAAGGTGTTTACCCTATTGTTTTTTTAATAGTCAGGGGGCTTTCAGAATGGTGGCACTAACGGTTCCATCACCATTTCCCCACCACAACCGCCACCCCCGCCACGAAGAACGGCAGCAGGAAGAAGATGACGGCGTGTAGAGACGTGCCATGGCGCGTCTCCCATAGGGCGTTGCCCACCCGGTTGTCGAAGAGTTGCACCCGCGATTTGGTCCGGAAGAATTTCGGGGGGATTAATTTCAGTTAAAGCAGATTCGATATTTGAAAATTTGTATTTTTGCAAACTGAAAATACAAATTATTCGTATTATGAGTTCTCAAAATAATGTGCTGAAATTAATATGGGAATCCCCAAGGACCGTCTTTACCATCCAGTCTTTGGTTATGATGACAGGTATTGCTGATGGTGTGAGACTGACGAAAATGCTGAACTATTATGTCAAGAAAGGAGAGATTCTCAATCCGAGGCGCGGGATATACGCCAAACGCACTTTCAATGCGGAAGAGTTGGCTTGTTCCATTTACCATCCCTCTTATCTCTCACTGGAGTATGTTCTGGGGCAGGCAGGGGTGATTTTCCAATATGACTCTGCACTGACCTCCGTGAGCTATCTTTCCCGAACGGTGGAAATTGGCGGGGAAACGTATTCTTTCCGACAAATAAAGCCCGAATTGTGGTTGGGTTTTGAAGGAATTGTGCAAAACGGAAATATTTGTACGGCTTCGGTGGAACGGGCCTTCTTGGATATGATGTATTTAAGTGCCGGGAATTGTTATTTTGACAACCTGAGGCCTCTTAACAAAAAGAAGGTCAAGGACTTGATACCGACATATCAATCAAAAGCATTGGAACAGAATGTAAATAAAATCCTAAACATCTGATATTATGGATATTGCCAAACATCGTTATTTTATGATGCAAGTCTTGCTTGCCATTTTCCGTGACAAAGAACTGTCTGTCCAGTTGGCCTTTAAAGGCGGAACCTCGTTGATGTTGTTTCATCAGCTGCCCAGGTTTTCCACAGACTTGGATTTCAATTTGTTAGATGACACGAAAGTGGAGATTGTATTCCGTGTGTTGCACAACTTGCTGTTGAGGTTTGGGAAAATCGATGACGAAGCAATGAAGTTTTACGGTCCGTTGCTCGTTCTCAACTATGGTGGAGGTAATCGTATGCTGAAAGTAGAGGTCTCCACGCGGCAATACGATAATCATTACGAAATCAAGACTTTGGCAGGTACGGATATACGGGTAATGACACTTCCAGACATGTTTGCCCATAAGCTGTGCGCATTAGGAGAGCGCGTCACCCCACGAGACATTTTCGATGTTTGGTTTTTCCTTCAGAAGGGTACGGCTATCAACCCGAATATTGTCCGGCTGCGTACGGGTATGAGTGTTACAGACTATGCCTCACAGTGTGCAGAAAGTGTTCGGAAGACAAGTCCCAAAGTCCTGATGCAGGGAATCGGCGAGCTTATTGGGGATGAAAAGCAAAAATCGTTCGTGAAAAGCCATTTGATAGAAGAAACCGCCTCCAACCTTGAGCTTTTTGCGTTGTCCCCCATATTGTCAAACCAAACGATGACCGAGCGGATGCGCCTGCTTGCGGACTATCCGGCAATATCTGACATGATGTCGGCGAACGATGTAGATCTCAGTATAGTGAGTGAGAGACAATTACGTTTGCTGATAGAGGGAAATGCCACGTTGGCGTTTCCGACACGAAGCGGTAACAAGGTGAGCTTGTCGTTGGCACAAAATGAACTGTAGAAATTGTAGCAACCGTACAAACATTCTTACTATCTCCCCGCCACGCACATCACCCCCGCTACGAAGAACGGCAGCAGGAAGAGGATGACGGCGTGTAGAGACGTGCCATGGCGCGTCTCCTATCGGGCGTTGCCCACGCGGTTGCCGAAGAGTTGCACCCGCGATTTGGTCCGGAAGAATTTGGGCGGCACGTCCAACGCCCAATTGGTGAACCCGAGGACGAACCCCGCGAGCGCAATTATTCTGAAATCCTACAATATCAGCATAGGATTATCCAACAAAGCGTCAACTATCTGATGGTAAACCAAGCGGTCGGACACCTCGGTGATGGTCGTCACTTTGTTTCCGGCATCTTTCGACGACGCCCCACAATGGTATATCCGCTCGCTGTCAGTATTGTAATCAAGAATAATATAACGATCATGAAAAATGCCACAAGTCTTGCGGAAACCGATTTGAATGTCCGAATATTGTCTGTGAAAATCATCAAAGTCGGCCTGATGAAGCCCTTTCCCAATGTTGTCGCTAAAAACATTGATAGACACACCACTCGCTACGTTTTTAAGCAACACCATCGTTTTAAGACCGATATAATTGTCAACAACGAAAACACTGATCTTGGCTGATTTATAGATGGTACTATAGGCGATATTGGCATCCACCGATTCGCCGTTAAGGATTAAGTATTCGCGTCGTATCATAGGGTATGTGAAGTCGTGCATCACTTTGGCCAAGTCGGTTTGAGTAATCATCGTGTTCTTGATTTCAGCAATGTCCGCCGTGTTTTGGGCGGTTTGAAGGGAAAGCTGGACCAACTCATTATTCCCAATCAAGCACCTGTTTTCGATAATGTAATCCTTCATCATCTTGAATGTTCGAATCAGCGCTTTGCTTTGTTCTGTTGCCAATCCGCCTTTCAACACATTCATAAGCATATAGATGCCTTGCTCTGTAAAGACGTATGGAAGGTGTTGGCGGCCGCCCTTTTTCCCTGCGTTTGAGGTCAAGTTTTTTGACCTCAAAGATGATGTTTTTTCATAAATTGTTGATTTTTCGCTTGTTGAAAGGAGTTTTGAGGTCAAATTTTTTGACCTCAAAAATTCTTCGTATTCATTTTTGGTCAATTGGAACCGAAAGTCATCGTCAAATTTTTCGATATTATTTTTTACCTGTTGGTTGAAGGCTTTTGTGGTATATCCATATATCGTCGCCAAATCTGCGTCAAGCATTACCCTCACACCCCGAATGATATAGATGAGGCTGCTGAGGTCTTCAAATTGGTTTGCATTTCCAGAATCCATAGTATTTAATTTTCTGGCTGCAATAATATAAAAATATTACGATATATTTTACAATATGTTAGTTTTATGTAAGATTTACACGATAACAACACCTTTGCTGCAGACAATAATCCATTACAACCTCTCCACCACAACCGCCACCACCGCCACGAAGAACGGCAGCAGGAAGAAGATGACGGCGTAACCGAAGGCGTTGCCCACGCGGTTGTCGAAAAGTTGCACCCGCGATTTGGTCCAGAAGAATTTCGGGGGAACGTCCAAGGCCCAATTCGTGAAACCGAGAATGAACCCCGCGAGTGCGAGCCCGCCCGCGAGGGCATATACGTGCGTCCCGATACCGATGTCGCCGTAGGCGAGTTCCGACAGCAGAACTAACAGCCCGACGATATTCGTGATGGGCGCGATCTTTTGGATGAGCCAGAGGAGGACGGTCATAGTAATTGGGAATTTACCATCATTTTACGGATTTCAACAGTTGTATCACCGTTTTGACCCCGTCAATCGTCACTTTGTTTCCATCCACTGCGGCCAAAATAAAAACGTAGTCATCGTTTCTTTCTGCAAAGTCTTCGCAACGGGTGATTTCCACCACATCATAACCCCAACCCATGTCCTTCACCGCTATTTCCGCAACGGATCCGACCAACGACAACGACAGCGGGACACCACCATCTTTGTCGAAGAGCGTGACGGCCCACGTTGTGAACTGCTCGTCTTCATTGATGCAAAATGTCCCGCCATACTTTTTCAACAACTCTAAGAGCTGGACATTCAACTTGCCACACGGGCCAGTGTTTTCAAGGATTGTACTCATTGAAGTATCATAATTGTTTTACCGTCCAACCGTTGGCATTTGTGATTTTAGAAGGCCTGCCGAAGCCGCTTCTCCATTTACAACCAGTCTGCTTCAAGAAATCATCAGCGGAAATACCGTTTGATTCGTTTGATTCAACCACAAAGCTCCATTCTTCACTGGAACTTCTGACGGTGCTCCCATCGGGTTTTTCTATCCACTGCAATGCAGACAAGCCCTTTCCTGTTACTAAAAGTTTATACCTCATGATAATACGATTTTAAGTTGCCTACTCTTTTATGGATTTTCGGCTTCCTCCGCAATGTGTTACAAAATCAAAGCCATACACTCAAAAAAGAATGTATGGCTCGTTCAAATTACGATATCTTCTCAATGTTCCAGTAGTAGCTGGTCAACATTCTTAACGCTTCAGGATCAGTGAAACCGACACGTATCAGAGCTTCCTTCACTTCATCGGGTGTCGGGGAAAGTCTTTGGCGGGAAATGACTTGCAAAATAAACCCTTTGGGAAATTTTGAAATAGCAGTTAACCTCGGTGTCAGTCTATAAAGATGCATGATTTCTGTTTGTTAGTGATTTGCCTACTCTTTCTCGGATTTTCGGCTTCCTCCAATGAAATGCCTTGTAGCATACGGCTACTCAATGTCCACATACACTTCCTTGAAGCCGAACGCCTTGAATAGTTCTATCAGTTGTTTTTTGCCGGATTCCCTTGCTTTATCGAGAATCCCATCCTTCAGGGCATCTTCTTCAATACGTTTATGGGCTTTGGCGATAGCTCTGTTAAATACTTTGTCATTATTTGCTTTTTGTCCTTCAATGAATTTAACGTCATTGGGATTGATGGCAAAAGTAAAAATCTTGACATCGGGCAAAACAATGGATAATGTCGTGTCGTGTTCAATCGTGATGTTTTCTTCGCCAAGCTCTTTTAGATCGAAACCGGCGCGAACTTTCCCGTTGGCGATAATTATAAGAGAATCTTTCTTTTTGATAGGCTCACTTTGAATGATCTCCTCGTAGAAGCACGCGGTGGAGAGTTCCTGTATGCTTTTGATGTTTTTAACCACGGTAGGTGTGTCCATGATTGATACCTTGTTCAAATATTTGTTGAGATACCCAGCTTTATATACATAAAAACCAGCACCCGCCAACAAGGCTACGATAATAGCTCCAATTATTAAATTTTTCATAACTTTTCGTATTTTATTTGGATACCACTTTCATTAAATCCCAATTCTACTAATAATGTTCTAAAAAAGGCCTCCGCATTCTTTTTTGCTTCTTCGTATGCGCCCATTTTAGGGATGTCCTTCTCTATGCTCTCTTGACCTATTTGTTTGATTTTTAGACGTTCATCATTTGTATATTTGGATCGGACTCCTGTTTTTTTCTCATAGGCGACTTTGATTTTATTGACGGGCATAAGTATTTGATACGTTGGTTCGGGCAAAGTGAGTTCTATTGACTTATTGTTCTCATCGATGTTTGCTTTGAGCTTTTTCAAATCAAAACCGACTTTAAAAGTGGCCATGCAGTTGTATATGATTTTGCGATCTCCGTACCATTTTGAGTCTTCATCGGAGGCGATAACTTTGGTTACGGTATATTCTACGCAACTCAATTCCGACATTTCCTTTATTTCAGGCAACTTTTTGTTGAACTTTTCCTGCAAAGTCTCTTTCTTAAACGGGTTCACATCCGAGATTTTCTCGCACGAAACATTCAACAGCATTGCCAAAACTGTTATGATGTAAATGCTTTTTCTCATAATCTTGATAATTAATGAAAAGAGTCAAGGTGTTTGTACAGCACCTTGACTCACCAAATGAATTGCTATTCTTGAGCACCCACGGCTTTTTCGTAAATGTCCACAATCTCATAGCGGAAATCAGACAAGCGCTTGACTTCCATCGTAGTGTCAATTTTGTCCTCGATTGTTCCCAAATATTCGATATAGCAGTTTCTCACATTCTCGAACAAAGCGGGATTGTTGGATAATTTTTTGAGGACAGTGTTTGTCAGGGAGAATTTGGATCTGCCCATGCTGATGTCCACGATTGCATTTACGATGCTTTCTGACATGACAATAATTTTTTTCTCATCCATGATGTAAATTTTTTAGTGAATAATATTGTTGATTTACTGTAATACAATGATTTGTGTTCTTCTGTTCACTTCGTTGTTGCCTGCTTCAAGCGGTTCACTACTGCCCTTGCCCTCGTATTCCAATCGGTCGGGGTTGATGCCGCGGGCGACCAAGAAGTCCACCACTGCTTTGGCCCGCTTCTCGGAAAGCTTCTGGTTGAATGAAGGACTGCCCTCTTCGGAAGTGTGGCCCACAATCTTCAGTCTGACATCCGGTTGTTTCTCCAGAATCTTCACAAGGTCGTGCAAGACAAATTTTGCGTCATCGTTCAAGTCGGCTTTGCCGGATTTGAACTTGGCGGCATTGAAATTCTTCTCGATTTCCTCAATCTTTTCCTTGAAAACCGTTACAGTGACAGTGTCGTGGATTAGGACCTCTTTCTCGACCTCCACTTCGTATGGAACTTCGACTTCCACTTCTTGTACTTGGATTTCGGCCTCTTTGGTGTAGCGACCTAAGAAGAAGGCACCTACAGCCGTGCCTGCCAATAACAGCAACAGCAGCCACATCCACCACGGAATCCGTGTTCGGGTTCCATCATCTTTTTCATTGCTTTTTTCCATTTTCGTCTCTTTTTTCTTATTATTACTTGATTTGTCCTTATCTGACGATGTTTGTTCCTTCGGAGGAATTGGAGGAACCGGGGTCTGGACTTGGGCTTTTGCCTCCTCTTGCTTTTTCTCTTGAGGATCAACTTTTTTTCCTTCAGCCACACATTCAAGACGGAAGCCGCACTTGTCATACTTTTCACCGAATTCGAAATTTGCCAGCTCAATCCCGAAATGTTTGGCGTGGTCGGACAAACGTTCAAGACTTGAACTTGACCACCGAGAGGCGACAGCCACTTTTGAACCGTCACTCATACAGAGCAGTTCTTCGTCTTCCCTGAAGTAGTCTTGCCATTTCGGCTCATCCACCATCTTTTCTATGGGGATGAACAGCCGTTTCACGCCGGAATCTGGGTTCAACTTTTCAGGAAACGCTTTGCACAAGTCTTTCAACGTGGTTTGCGGAAACATTTTTAGGTACGCGTGCAAAATGCCGAGTGCCATTCTGTTTTGCGTGTTGCTATATACCCGAATTGTCGAGTATGTCACATTTGGATCAGTGGGGGTGTTATTCATATTATTCTCGTTATTATATGTCTGTTCTGTTTTCCATGCCCTGAACAGGAATCCTTTTTTCGTTAAACAACTACGAGACAGTAACTGAAGTCGGCGCGGCTGCGAGGATTGCTGTGCGATCCAATTGGAGTCCATTGTACATCATACGTTCCAGCAAGTGTAAAATCAGGATTTCCTTTAGCAATTTTGCTCTTTTTGTCTTGCCAAGCCAAACGACCTGTGACTTTTGTCCTGCCATCTTTCATGTGAAAGTCATAGTAGTTAACATGGGGGTCGTTTGTATTGTTAATATAGGCTGGATCATTCGTTACAAAAAGAGCGATACCGTTTCGCACAGCTGCATAATTGTTTCGGACTAATTCCAGTCTATAGATGTCCCTCCAAAATCCATACCTTCCGAGATCCTGTGCTCCTTGGTCACGAAGCACATCCACCCCATTCTGTTTTTTGTTGAAAATAACGGCAGTTTGATTTAACTTGCGTGTTTTGTACTTGATTTCTATAGGCACATACTCTTTTTGATTATTATCTGAGACTACCAAGTCTATGTACATTTCCTGCAAATTTCCATTTTTGTTTTTCCAAGGATATTTTCCGTTCAAACTATCTGTAGGGACAAAGTATTCATAAAATATCTTGTAACCCTTGTTTTGGAGGTATTGTGCCAATAGCATCTGCAAATGTAGCTCGTTATTTAGTAGAATTGGCGAGGCTCCTATATTTTTAAAGAAGTCCTCTATGTCCAATTTCACTTTTTTTGTTAAGTTTGTCATTGTTTTTGTCATTGTTTTATTATTATTGATTTGTATTTGCACAAAATCAAAATATACCAACCCCCTTCTTTTCCATCCGCAAAATAAAAACTTTCCCGTCAAACCGCCATAACCCATTTTGACCCATTTTAATGGGTTGTGCGCTTCATGGGATGGCGCTTTCTTTCCCGTTCTTATCAGGGGTCAAAAATATACAATATATAATTATGATTATCAATAGTTTAGCAAAGTATTGCTTGGCGGATTGCACAGAATTAATGGGCGAAGTCGGCCCCGCTGGATTAGCGGCATGGTAAAATATCGCAGTCTGGATGGTGGAAAAACAGTAAAATATCGCAGTCTGAAAGTATGAAAAACAGTAAAATATCGCAGTCTGAAAAAAATCAGTATTTTTGCACCGTCGTTTTGGTTAGAGGACAATGATGTTAAGAACAACCATTATTAGTTGTTTGGAAGAAACAAAAAACAGTCGATATGATAGACAAAAGAACACTGGAATTCATACTTACCGACCAGCAAGAAGAATTGGAAGAGAAAGCCCAAGATGAACTGTGCCAAAGAAAAGAGATCGTTCTTATTGACACCAAAAGTTCACAGGCCCAAGTGGTTATTGGCGTACGGCGTAGCGGCAAGTCAACCCTTTGCTACCAGGCCTTGCGAGGAGCAGGGGTGAAATATGCGTATGCCGATTTTGATGATGAACGACTGTACGGACTCGCGGCTATTCAGTTGAACGATGTGCTGGAGGTTCTATATAAGATATACGGGGACTTCAACTACCTTTTTCTTGACGAAATTCAAAATGTGGAAGGCTGGCACCTGTTTGTGAACCGGATGCTTCGGAAAAAAATGCATGTTGTCATCACAGGGTCGAATGCCAAGCTGTTGAGCGGTGAATTGGCCACACACCTTTCGGGAAGGAACAAGGAGATTTCACTTTACCCGTTCTCCTTCAAGGAGTTCTGCACAATGAAACAGGTTGATACCGAACGTATGACCACCAAGGCGGAGGCGTTCCGAAGAGCAGCTTTCGACGAATATATGAAACAGGGGGGATTCCCTGAACTTTTTTCTGTCGAAGACAAAAAAGCTTACGTCAACACACTCGTTGACAACATTTTGAAACGCGATATTGAGCAACGTTACAAGATTTCCTATAAAGCCGCTTTTGAAAATATGGCGCACCATCTGCTGAACGTTTCGCCGACAATGGTGGTTTCAACGGATCTTGCCAACACCTTTCACATAAAATCGGAACACACCGCCAAGAATTACGTGGGGTACTTGAAACAGGCATACCTGCTGATTGGGGTAAGGAAATATTCCCCAAAAAGCAAGGTGAGAGCAGTTCAAGAAAAGGTCTATGCCGTTGATGTTGCCATGATGGACCAGCGCGAAAACGCCTTTGCGGGCGAGAACCTCGGTCATCGGCTTGAGACTGTCGTCTTGATACATCTGTTTAGGAAATGCAAAATGGAAGACATGGATGTCTATTATCTGAACGACCGTTATGGCGAATGTGATTTTGTGATTTGCAAGGGAAATACGGTTGTTCAAGCGATACAAGTGTCTTATGACATCAGTTCGGAGAAAACGCGGAAACGAGAAATCAACGGGCTTCTGCTTGCGGCTAAACAAACCAAATGCACCGATTTGTTGTTACTCACAGACCACGAAAGTGAAATGGTTGAGGAAGGCGGACATAAGATAAAGATACAGCCCGTTTACAACTGGTGCCTCGAATTGGGGTTATGATTACTTAACTTTTCCCCATCCCGTTTATATATCCCCAAGCTGTCCCTGCTGCTCGCGGTAGGAGCGGCTCAGGTCGGCGAAGAAGTCGTGGCCGAGGATTTGGGCGAGCTTCATCAGCGTGTTCGTGTCAATCCACTGGCGGGAGAAGATGAGATAGACGTTGTTGCGGTGGCAGCCTAACTGCTGCGCCAACCACGGCACCTTGATCCCCTTCCGGATTACCTCCCGACGGATGACTTGCCCTATGTGCAGACCCTCTTCGCTCATTGTTCTACCGTTTGTGACATAAAAAAGGCGTGGAATTTCGCTTGTCCGACTCTCGGGTTTCCACTCCCACACATCCGACAAACATTCCACGCCGTTACAAACGGCTTGCGGAATCTGCCCTTGATGTGTGTTGCCCCCGATTTGACGGAGAGCGTGTGGAAATTGAGAGTCAAGGATAGCTGCAAACGCTATTTTATATGTTCGATTGTTTCTTTTCTTTTTCTACTATCTATTTTGGTGACACTGATAAACGGGATGAAATTCCGCCCGTCCATTTTGACCCGCAAAACTACAATTTTTTCGGATATGTTGCAATGGGTCAAAATGGGTAGTGTGGGGTATTTGCAAATTGTTTACTTTTGTCGCCGAAAAAGGTTTCCCTATGGACGACGGCGACAAGACCTACATCGAACACCTGAAAAAACTCCTGTGCGAGGCGGTGGACCGGCAGATGAACCGCGCCTCCGACTTTGTGTTCCTGCAGGCCTACATTTTCGAGCGCACTCGCGAGAACATCGGCATCAACACGCTGAAACGGATCTGGAACTACGGCAACGCGCCCGTGGTACCGCGCATCTTCACGCTGGATGTCCTCTCCAAGGCTATCGGCTACCGCAACTTCGAAGACATGAAACGTTTCTACGGCGACGAAGGAAACGAATCCTCCGACAAGGTGCTCGGCAAGGTGGTGAGCAGTCAGGATTTGCGTCCCGGTGACCGTGTGACACTCTGTTGGGACCCCGGCCGCCGCTGCACCGTGGAGTACCTCGGCAGCAACGCCTACCGCGTGCTCAGCAGCGAACAAACCAAGCTCAAACCCGGCAACACCTTCCAGATTGCCTTTTTTGCCACTGGCTCGCCCCTCATCCTCTCCAATCTCGTGCAGGACGACTCCTTCGCGCCCCTCTACGAAATCGGACGCAAGAGCGGTGTGACGCAAATTATGGTGGAAATGGGGAAATGATTATGTTTTTCCTGTAAATAGGGCGGCGGCTCCGCCTTGCCCTGGGCTATTGAGCTCTTGTCCCTAACGGGGCTGCTTGAGGAATGTCATCTATCGGTTCAATCCTCCTGAACTTCCCCCATTCCTCGTTTTTCCGGTATTTCTCCACCGACTGGGCGGGTACGTACAGCACCGCGCTGTCGGGGATGTTGAACAAAGAGTTCGGTAGCATTGTGGGCGGTTCATCGCAATGGATAATCATCGTCTGTAGGGCTACATTTTCATTGAATGCATAGCTTTCAATGCGCTTCACCCCGCTTCCGATTTCCACCTTACGTAATTTGCGGCAGTATGAGAAACTATAGCTCCCCAACAATTCTGTTTTGTCAGGAATGACAATTTGTTCGATGTTGCTCAAATAGAAAGCGCCGTGACTGAGTATTCGCAACGAGTCGGGAAGGCGGCAAGTGCGGAGGCTATAGGAGTAAGCTGCAAAATCTCTGGGTATCTCAACTATATGGTTCGGGAGCACAATCTCCTCCAACCAACTCATATCGTTGAATGCACGTGGCGGCAAAACATAGACGGAATCATCTACAATGGCTTTTTTCAAGGAACTGCACCGATAGAAGAATTGGTCGGAATGGTTGGGTGGAATGCCTGTGCTACAGTCCAATGCCTTCCATATCAGAGTAGTCAGCGAGTGACAGTCTGCAAAAGGGGAGCTTTCCAGCACTTTCAAGGAACGTGGGATGACGAGTGTGTCAGCAATTCTGTTGTCTCCGGAGAAAGCCCCCTCCCCGATCCGTTAGGCCTTCGGGAAGCGTCAAATGGGTAAGTTCAATACAGCCCTGGAATGCGCAGGAATCCAACTCTGTGACGCGGTAGCTGACTCCTCGGCATCGGATTCGCGAAGGGATGACCATATCGCCAGAAGGGGCGTTGGGGATATCGTGCCAGCTTCTCGCATTGCTGGGGCATACGAAGGCCACCGTGCGGTGCCAGTGCGACAGTACCTTGGCATAGACCGTCTGCCCGGAGTCTAACGTGACGGGGAATTTCTTGCCGTCGGGGTGCATCCACCAACAGAAGAGACCGACTATGACCACGGGCAGCAGCCACAACCACCATCGTGGCCGCATCAGCTTGGCCAACGAGGCCACTGACTGCGGGCGCTTGTTGGGGTCGGGGTGCTGCGCGTGGTGTACGGCGCGGCCATGGCGGTGCGGTAACATCCGCTTCAGCAGGCCGCCCAAGGCGTAGATGTCGCTGCGGTGGCTCACCTGCCGTCCCTCCAATTGCTCAGGCGCAGCGTACTTGCGCGTGCCGCCCGTCTGCCGGAAGGCGAACCCGCTGTTGTCGGAAAGCCCGAAATCGATAATCTTGGCCGTCATCCCGTCTTTGGTAATCAGGATGTTGGAGGGTTTCAGGTCGAGATGCCAGATCTGCCGTTCATGACAATATTCCATGGCATCCAGAATCTGCCGGAAGATGCGCTTGCGGGCGGCAGCGGAGGGCTTTGTGGCTAACCAGTCGTCGAGATTCTGCCCGTCCACATACTCCATCACGATGCAGAGCCCAGCCTTGGGGTCTTCCTCCAGACTGTTCACGCGCACGATGTGGGGATGGTCGAGTTGCACCCCGATTTGGTACTCTTTGGAGAGGAACTCTCGCATGGCAGGGTTGTTGCGGTGTTCGGGCGCAAGGCCTTTGAGCACATAGTAACGTCCCCAGCGGCGGGCGCGGTAGAGCACATTGCCCGTTTGCCGGCTCCGCGTGGGCAGGAGCTCGTGGCCCGAGAAGATGGACGACAAGGCGTCAAGAGAACCCGTGACGGCGCCGGACTGGGATGTCTCACTGTATTCTTGCATCTGAATCACTCTTTTTCAGCGGGCAAAGATACCAGTTTTTTTAAAACGGTGTCCTGCTTTGACGAGACTGTAAAAAATGTACTTTTGCACCCGCATTCTAAAGAACCGTTTTTTTGATTACAACTTATTAAAAATAAATATATTATGAGTAATGTGTTAGCCATTTTGAAGACAAAAAAGTTCTGGATTGAACTCCTGATCATGACCATAGGGATGATGATTACGGCCTGTGCGGTCTATTATTTTCTGGTGCCCAGCAAGCTGATTATCGGCACTATCTCCGGTCTCTCCATCGTGGTGAGCGGCGTTTCCGAAAGCCTGTTCGGGGTAGCGTTGCCCGTCTCCACGGTCATCTTGGTCATCAACGCCATCCTGCTTGTACTGGCCTACTTCTTGATAGGCAAGGAGTTCGGTGCCAAGACGGTCTATACGGCCCTGATTCTCGGCCCGATGATGCGCGTGCTGGAGACCTATTTCCCCTACGAGAATTTCATCCGCACCGACGGGGCTATCCCTTCCATTATGGGCGACATCTGGTTCGACCTGGTCTGTTTTGTGCTGCTGCTGAGTGCGGCACAGTCGGTCCTCTTCAAGATCAACGCCTCCACCGGCGGCCTGGACATCCTGGCCAAGATTGTGAACAAGTACCTGCATTTTGACATCGGCGCCTCCGTCTCCGTGGCTGGCGCCATCATCTGCTGCACGGCCTTCGCCATCAACCCCTTCTATATGGTGGTCATCGGCCTCATCGGTACCTGGATCAACGGTCTGGTGGTGGACTATTTCACGGCCGGTCTCAACAACAAGAAGCGTGTCTGCATTGTCTCCAAGGACTACGACCGTATCCGCCGCTACATCATCGACGAGCTGGTGCGCGGCTGCACTCTGTACGAGGTGATTGGCGGTTACACCAACGAGCCCAGCATCGAGCTGGAGAGCCTGCTCACCAAGGATGAGTTCACCCAGCTGATGGCCTACATCAACAAGAACAACATCAACGCTTTCATCACCGCCGGCAATGTGAGTGAGGTGTACGGTTTCTGGATCAAGGACAAGAAAAAGATCAAGGAGCATGTGGACCAGCGTTAGTTGCAGCGCTCGTCCCATACGCTTTAACCCCTGGCTGCCAGGCTTTTGATCAGGGATTGCTCAAGGAAGAACGTCGGTTGTTGGCATAACAGGGACTTTTGCGATTACCTTGCCACCTTGCGTGTGACGAGACCGTTGGCAGTGTCGGCACGCACAATGTAAACACCTGTGGCGAAAGGGGTGATGTCAATGGCGGCATGGTCTCCTTCCACATTGACGGTCTTCATCAACTTGCCCGAGATGTCGTAAATCTGCACGTCCCGTATGGCACATTCCCCGTTAATAATGACTTGTCCGTCACGAATGTACACCTGCAGGTCGCTCATAACCACGTCTTCCACACCTATGATGGGGGCGAAGATGGCGGTTACGGAACTGTCACCGACAAGATGCAGCGTGTCCGGATTGATAGTGTCCCCGTTGTCCCAATGCGAAAACCGGTAGCCGTCGTTGGCAATGGCTTGGATGATGGCGGTGGAGTCCGAACACCGTATGTTGCTGCCGTCTTGCGGAATGATGGATGCCGTGCCCCAAGTGCTTTCATAAGCAGAGATGTTCAGTTGAAAATCCACACCCCTTTCCAGATAATTATGGGAACTATAGGAGGTGTTCCAAAGCAAGGTGTAATAGTACATGCTTCCACATGGAATGGAGAAAACGTTGGTGTTTGAAAGAAGTTGTGAGGCATAAGCCAATGATCGGCTGATGGGTATTTCCCAAAATAAAGTGACGGTGTCCAATGTGCAATCATTGAAAGCGTCTTCCCCGATGGAGAAGACGGAGTTGGGAATGGAGATGTTGGTCAGGGCCCTGCAACTCGAAAAGGCGGAGTTCCCGATGACGGTGACAGAGTTGGGTATGTGTATGCTGGCCATCGAAAGGCAGCCGTAGAAGGTGCCATTGCTGATGGTGGTGACGGAGTTGGGTATATCGAAACTCGCTATGTTGGTGCAGCTCTTGAATGCTCTGTCGCCGATGGTGGTGACAGAGTTGGGGATGGTGATGCCGGTAAGGGTGCTGCAATTCCAAAAAGCTTCCTGGCCGATGGTGGTGACGGAGTTGGGAATGTTGACACTGATCAGCGATGTGCAGTAGGCAAAAGCTTTATTGCCGATAGAGGTGACGGAGTTGGGAATGGAAATGTTGGTCAGGGATGAACAACCGGAGAAAGCAAGCTCGCCGATGGAAGTGACGGTGTTTGGGATGATGGTGCTGCTGCAACCAAACATCAAGGTGTTGCTGCTGGTTTCAATGATGGCGTTGCAGTTATTCCTGCTGTCAAATACAGGATTCCCTGTCGATACAATCATGGAAACAAGGGACGAACAGCTGTAAAAAGCGTCGCTGCCGATGGTGGTGACCGTGTTGGGGATAGTGACGCCGGTCAGATAGTGACAATATTGGAAAGTGCCTACACCAATGGCGGTGACAGGATATGTGAGGCTGTCGTGGTGTACGCTGTCCGGAATGACTAAATTCCCAGTGAAATTATTACCGTAACTGGAGGGCAATGGGGCTACGACTTGGGCTTCACCATTCACCACTGTATAATACAGTGTATGTCCGCTCGGTGACACGGCGCTGAAATCGTATGCGTGGCAGGGCAGAGTCAGGCATATTGTGACGAAGATGAGGATGAAGAGTGAAATGTGTTTCATAATATTCACTATTTTAATTAATTATGATAATTTTCAAGATTGGTTTTCATTAGAAAAGTGGCGCAAAGATAGCAAATTTTAGGGAATCGAAAATTTATCTTATTTTTGCACGTTTTTTTATGGATTATGAAACCTGTCCAAATGGTTGACCTGCAAGGTCAATATGCAAACATACGGGAAGAGATTGATGAGGCGGTGCGTCGTGTGCTCGCGGAGGCCTGCTACATCAACGGGCCTGCAGTGTCGGACTTTGCTTCGGCACTGGCTGCCTACACGGGTGTGTCGCATGCCGTGACCTGCGCCAGCGGCACCGATGCCCTCCAACTGGCCCTCATGGCGCTGGGGCTCCAGCCAGGCGACGAGGTTATCACCGTGCCCTTCACCTTCGTGTCCACCGTCGAGGTCGTCGCCGCGCTCGGACTCAAGCCCGTGTTCGTGGATGTCCGCCCCGACACATTCTGCATGGATGTATCCAAACTGGAGGCCGCCATGACTTCCCGCACTAAAGTCATCCTGCCAGTCCACCTCTTCGGCCAATGTGCCGATATGGAGACGATTATGCGTAGTGCTTCTGCCCACCATCTCTTCGTGGTGGAGGATGCCTGCCAGGCACTCGGCGCACAGGTGACTTTCTCCGACGGTTCTGTCCATCAGGCCGGCACCATGGGTGACATCGGCTGCACCTCCTTCTTCCCCACCAAAAACCTGGGCTGCTTCGGTGACGGAGGGGCGGTCTTTACTCAAGATGACGACCTTGCCGCACGCATCCGCAGCATCGCCAACCATGGCATGACGCAAAAGTACTATTACGATCAGGTGGGCATCAACTCCCGCCTCGACACGCTGCAGGCGGCTGTGCTCCAGGTGAAGTTGCGCCATCTGGATGAATATATCCAGTCGCGGCAGCATGCTGCCTGTCTCTATAACGAGGCCCTGGCAGACCGCCCATCCATCATCACGCCCGCCAAGGCATCCTTCTCTACTCATACTTACCACCAATATACCTTACGTTTAGACTCGGGGTGCCGCGATGCCGTGCGGCAAAAACTGTCAGACGCCGCAGTCCCTTCCATGATCTATTATCCCTGTCCGCTGCATCTTCAGGCCGCTTACCAGTCTCTTGGCTATAAGAAAGGAGATTTTCCTGTTGCCGAATTTCTGGCCAAGTCTGTGCTCTCGTTGCCTATGCACACCGAGCTGACCGAAGAGCAGATTCAATATATTGTTCAATACTTTTGATATTTAACTTAGCAATTTTCAATAATTTATGGATTATTTCGCCCATCCTACCGCTGTTATCGATGCTGATTGCCAAATCGGCGAAGGTACCAAAATCTGGCACTTTTCGCATCTCATGCCGCATTGCAGGATTGGCCAAAATTGCATTATTGGCCAGAATGTGTTTGTGGCCGAGGGTGTTACGATTGGTGACAATGTGAAGGTGCAGAACAATGTGTCCATTTATGCGGGGGTTGAGGTGGAAGACGATGTCTTCTTGGGCCCTTCGATGGTGTTTACCAATGTATTGAATCCCAGGAGTTTCATTGAGCGGAAGTCGGAATTCAAACAGACGCTTGTGCGCAGGGGCGCGACCATAGGCGCCAACGCTACCATTGTGTGCGGGTGCGAGATCGGACGTTATGCGTTGATTGGAGCAGGAGCCGTGGTCACCAAGTCGGTACCGGACTATGCCCTTGTGGTCGGCAACCCGGCCCGTCCAATAGGGTGGGTGAGTGCCTTCGGCCACACCCTTGCTTTCGATGCAGCTGGAATGGCCACCTGCCCGGAGAGTGGAAAACAGTATCAACTCAAGAATAATCAGGTCATTGAATTGTAGATGAAGATTCTTTTGAAATATGGACTTCGCATCTTGTTGTTGTGCTGCCTGCTGACAGGCGCACTTTCAGCCTACGCCACACACCAGCGTGCCGGCGAGATCAGCTATGTCTATGTTTCGGGCCTCACCTACGAGTTCACTGTCACCACTTATACCTACACGCCCAGTTTGGCCGACCGCCCCGAAATTGACATCATCTGGGGCGACGGTACTGTCACAACGGTGCAACGAACCCTCAAGACGGATTTGGGCAACGACATCAGCAAGAATGTCTATGTCACTCAGCATACCTTTCCCGCGTCGGGTGTCTTTTATGTCTCTTTCGAGGATCCCAACCGTAATGCCGGCATCGTCAACATTCCCAGTTCTGTGGAGATTCCCTTCTTCATTGAGACCATGGTCGTCATCAACCCCTTTGTCGGGGGCAACTCCTCGCCGCAACTGCTGAATCCGCCCATTGACAACGGCTGCACGGGTGTGATTTATTACCATAACCCCGGGGCCTACGACCCCGACGGCGACAGCCTCTCCTATTCGTTGGTGGACTGCCGTGGCTATAACGGAGAAGTGATTCCCGGCTATGAGCTGCCGTATGCCTCCAATTTCATTGCCATCGACTCTGTGACGGGCGACTTGGTGTGGGATTCGCCCACCATGGCGGGAGAGTTCAACATTGCCATCCTTGTGCAAGAATGGCGCAACGGCATTCTCATCAGCAGCGTGGTGCGCGACATGCAGATCACCATTGCGCCGTGCAACAACCAACCGCCTGTGGTGCTGGTGCAAGACACCTGCGTGTTGGCCGGCACTCGGCTGAGACTTCCGGTGCAGGTTCTCGACAATACCTCCACACATGTCACCCTCACCGCCACGGGCGAACCTCTCTATCTTGAGGACGGTCCCGCGCAATTTATGACTATCACGGACAGTGTGGCTTATACCACCCATTTCAACTGGAACATACAATGCTCCCATGTGCGCACTGCTCCCTACGAGGTGCTTTTCAAGGCACGCGATAATGGTCCGCAGGTGGAGCTGGTCTCCTTCAAAACCTTGCGTATCACGATTGTGGCACCCAAACCGGAAAACCTTGTGGCAACACCGCAGGGCAATGTCGTCCACCTCCAATGGTCTCCCGACTCCTGTCCCAATGCTGTCGGCTACGATATATACCGGCGTAACGGCAGCAACCCGTTTGAACCATCGCATTGCGAGACTGGCATGCCTGACGGGACTGGCTACCAATGGATTGGCCGCACGAATGCATGGGAGGACACGCTTTTTACGGACGACGGTGCCCAACTGCCGTTGTATCATGCTAATGACTACTGTTATCGCGTGGTGGCCATATTTCCCGATGGTGCTGAAAGCTATGTTTCCGATGAGGTTTGCACCCACATCTTCAACGATGCCCCGTTGCTGATCAATGCCGATGTGGTGACCACCGATTCCCTGTATGGCACGTTGAAAGTACGTTGGATAGCCCCGCCCGAAATTGACTCCGTGGCCTTCCCACCACCGCATTTTTATAATCTCTATCGGAAAAGCCCGGAGGGAACGGAGTGGACGTTGCTCAATGCCAACCCCTATCCGTTTGTCGGCACGGATACATCCGAATGTCTTGACCATGATCTTAATACACGCGATTTTCCCTATACCTATCGCGTGGACTTTTTCAATGCCGATACTGTTATCGAACATTCCGACCCTGCCACCTCCATTTTTGTGACCACCACTCCCGGTGATCGCCGCATCGCGCTCAGTTGGCAGGTGCAACAGCCTTGGAGCAACGTGGCCTACACGGTCTATAGAAGCACCGATGGCTCTGGATTGTGGGATTCCATCGCGACGGTGGCGGAGACTTCCTATACGGATTTCGGGTTGGAGAACGGACAGTGTTACTGTTACTATGTGCGTGCGGAGGGCTATTATTGGCTCCCGGATACCATAGGACCTCTCTTCAATCGCTCGCAAATCGCTTGTGACACGCCCATCGATGACGAGGCACCGGAGCTTCCGCAAATCGCCATCACCACGGATTGCTCCGTAGTGACTTACACTTGGTCTTTCTCGTCCGACAGCGCCGCCTCCGATGCATTCTACTATTACATATATTACAAGCCCACGCTTGAGGGGAGTTTCACATGCATTGATTCATTCACAACGGAGGGCCACATTTGTTTTCCGGCACCTTGCACCTATCAGGTGTCCGCTCCCGACGTGATCGTGGGATGCTTCGCCATGGCTGTGGCCGACACCAACCACAATCGCACGCGGATTACAGATTCTGTCTGCATCGACATTTACGATTGCCTTGACTATCGTTTGCCCAATGTCTTCACACCCAACGGCGATGGTTCCAACGATCTGTTCCAGCCCTTTGAACCCTATCATGGGGTTGAGAAGGTGGAAATATTCATCTACAACCGCTGGGGCAAGCGGGTGTTCCACACTCAGGATCCTGCCATACTTTGGGACGGCACTGATGAGATGACGCACCAACCTTGCTCCGCCGGGGTGTTTTATTATGCCTGCAATGTTTATGTCAACACCCTCACCGGCATGTTGTCCTATCCTTTGCACGGATCCATAACGCTGATAAAGTGACCATGTCTAACTTGTTGTAAACTAAAATCCAAAAGTATGAAACAACTCAAAACACTCATTTTTGCACTGATGGCGGTGATGGCGTTTGCTGCCTGTGACCGAAACGATCCGCCTGTCGCGATTGACGACGATCCCATTGTGGGACCCGACTCCACTGTGGTGCCGGAGGAGCCCCAAGACAACATTTACCAATTCAAGGTTGAAACCGGCGATGGCGACAGTGTCTCGCTTTCTATGTATAGAGGTCAGGTGCTCCTTGTTGTCAACACTGCCACACAATGTGGTTATACTCCGCAATATACAGACCTCGAACGAATTTATGAGACATACAAGGATAGGGGCTTCGTCATTCTTGATTTCCCTTGCAACCAATTTGGTGGCCAGGCTCCAGGGTCCTATGACGACATACATGGCTTTTGCACCGATCACTATAGCATCACATTCCCGCAGTTTGCCAAAATCAATGTCAATGGTTCCCATGCTTCTCCGCTTTATGTATGGCTTAAGAGCAAAAAGCCAGGTAATATCCAGTGGAATTTCACCAAATTTCTCATCAATCGCAATGGCGAAGTTGTTGAGCGATTTGAACCGGCATACTCCATGTCCAGGGTTGAGGAAGCCATTCAGGGCCAGTTGTGATGTCGGTGATCACGGCCCTTTCAAACCGGCAAATGTAACACGAATAAAAAAAATCGGATAAAAAACTATGTTTCAAGAAAAAAGTGTATTTTTGCCGCCCTTTAAAAAATTAGTATTAACCAAAAAAAGAAAGAGGTATTACCTATGATTATTGTTCCCGTGAAAGAGGGCGATTCCATTGACAAAGCGCTCAAAAGACTGAAAAAGAAATTCGACAAAATTGGTGTGAAGAAAGAGATTCGTACGCGCCAGGAGTTCACCAAAAAGAGTGTCATCAGAAGGGAGCAATTGCGCAAGGCCATCTACGTTCAGCAGCTTCGTAACGCTGAGAACGAATAAGAGGTTTTTGACAATCAACACAAAACAGGGTCCAGCCCTGTTTTTTTTTGCCCGTCCAACACAATAATATATATATACTACAGTTATAAGAGCATGATTTCCTACTCGTCATTCATCGACTATCTGCGGTATGAAAAACGTTCTTCAGAGCATACGGTCACGGCTTATGGTCGTGACCTTGAGCAGTTTGCGCGATATATGGAGGAATCGTTGGGCATTGGTGCGCTTCAGGATGTGATGGCGGGCGACATCCGGACATGGGTCATCACATTGCTGGAAGACAGCGGCAACACGGCACGGACGGTCAACCGTAAACTCAGCGCCTTGAAGGCGTTCTATCGCCACGAGGTGAAAGTGGGGGCCGTGACAGACAACCCCATGCGGCAGGTGCGGTCGCCAAAGTTCCAGAAACGCTTGCCCGTGTATGTGGAGCAGCGCGACATGGAGCACCTTTTCTCCGATGTGGAGTTTGGCGAGGGGTATGAAGGTGTGCGCGACAAGCTGATCCTGGAGATGTTTTATGCCACCGGCATGCGTCTCTCGGAACTGCTCAACCTGCGGAAAAGCTCCATCGACCTCTCCAGTAACACTTTGAAAGTGTTGGGAAAACGCAACAAGGAACGCATCATCCCGTTCGGTAACAGGCTGCATGACTTATTAACAACGCATATCGGAAATTATGAAAAAAAATTTGGAACAGATATTCAAAATTATTATATCTTTGTTGCCGCCAATGGAGAGCAACTCTATCCAAAGGCGATCTATAGAATTGTGCGAAAATACTTGGACATGGTAACAACAATCGACAAGAGAAGTCCCCACGTGATCCGCCACACTTTTGCGACGCACATGCTCAACAATGGCGCGGATTTGAATGCCATCAAGGAGATTCTCGGCCATGGCAGTCTGGCCGCCACACAAGTCTATACGCACAATTCCATGGAACAACTCAAATCAATTTACAAACAAGCCCATCCTAGGGCATAAAACAAAGGAGGTTATTATGACTATCAACATTTCTTCCGTACATTTCAAAACGGATCAAAAGTTAGAAGAATTCATCAACGAAAAGGTCGAAAAATTAAGCAAACTTTACGACGGGATTATCAGCGCCGAGGTGACCTTGAAGTTGGAGAACACCGAAGCGCCCGAGAATAAGACGGCCGACATCCGCATTATGATTCGCGGCAATGACGCCATCGCCAGCAAAACCGCCAAAAGTTTCGAAGAGGCAGTCGATGTGGCAGTCGATGCCCTTAAAAAGCAGTTAGTCAAAATAAAAGAGAAAGAACAGACCAAACGGTAGTGATTCAGCAGGCTTGATGACTGCCTGCCCGAGACGGCAAAAAACAGACTGCCAACATGCCATAACGTCGAGAATACTACCATCACGATAACCGCTTCGCTCTCCTTGAGGTGCATCCTCCGGGAGAGCGAAGTTTTTTTCTCTCTTCTTGCAATAATATAATTCCCCATACGTTTATCATTGTTGCTGATAAGAAATAGTCTCATTAAAAAAATAATACAATGAACAACAAATCTGTCACCATCGCCATCATCGTTGGCATTGCGTTCTTCCTCGCCGCCCTGGCTCTGGGCATCGCATTCTATCAGACCAAGAAACCCGTCAAGACGGTCTCTGTGGTCGGTCTCGCCGAAAAGGACTTCACTTCCGACCTTATTGTCTGGAATATCCAGTACGATGTGATCGAGAATGACATGAAGACATCCTATACCAAAATCAAAGAGCAGGCTGCCATTGTCAAGGAGTTCCTTCAGAGCAAAGGCATCAAAGATTCCGAAATGGACTTCAAGAACATCTCCACGGATCGCAAGATGGACAGCCATTGGGAAAACGGCCATTGGGTAGAAAGGTTTGTGGGTTATGAATCCAGGCAGACTGTGCGCATCGAATCCAAGGATGTGGACAAGATCGAGAAAGTCATCCGCGCCATCTCCGAGCTTTACGAGCAGAATATCAACATTGACAGCTGGAATCCGGAGTATTACTACACCAAGCTGGCCGACTTGAAGATTGAGATGTTGGCTGAGGCTTCCAAGAATGCCCGCGAACGTGCGGAGACCATCACCAAGAACGCTGGTGGCCGACTCGGTGACCTGAAAACCGCCACTACGGGCGTCTTTCAGATCACGGCACCCAATTCCGCCGATGAAGACTATTCATGGGGTGGTGCGTTCAATACCTCCTCCAAGCAAAAACATGTAAGCATTAATATGCGCCAGACTTACTATGTGAAATAGTCATAGGACATAAGATACGGGCCACAGCAGCCTGTGTCTGTTCACTTCCTCGATTGCATGATGAAAGCCGGTACTCCAAAAGTGCCGGCTTTTCTCTTTTTTTTGCAGGAATATAGTCTGCAATGAGCAGCATGAAATTGTCGGTTTTTGCGGTCTTTTTCCAAAAAGTTCCGAAATGAATCTCCAAACGCCCTCCTTTCACCCCCTTGGAAATGAACAAAAAGGGTGCTTTTTCCACAATTCATTGTTGAAAAAGTAGCCTCGAAAAAAAATTATTTCACTGATTATCAGAACAATAGTAAAAAAATGAAAAAAAAGTGCATGGTAGTGGTTGCAATGTATTGGAAAAAGTGTATTTTTGCGGTCCCAATTGAGAGGGAAACGGGACGAGT